>NZ_JAMMKR010000001.1:0-289035 GCF_051703725.1 Salmonella sp. NW645
TCCTTGCAGGCCAGTTCGCAGGTTTTGCAACCGGTGCAACGGCTGGAATCAATAAAAAATCCATACTGGGTTGTCATGGGTTACTCCTTACGCCTTTTCAACCTGAACAAGATTACTGTGTGACGGATTACCTTTCGCCAGTGGGGAAGGCCGGTGCGACGTCAGAATGTTAATGGAGCCGCCGCGATCGACTTTGTCGCCAAACATGTCGGCATTTAACCAGGCGCCCTGGCCGATAGCGGTGACGCCAGGCAATATGCGCGGCGTGACTTTTGCCGGAATGAGCATCTGTCCGTTCTGGTTAAAGACCCGCACGGTGTCGCCGTGCTGAATGCCGCGCGCTTGCGCATCAATCGGGTTGATCCAGATCTCCTGCGGACATGCCTGTTGCAGGACGTCGATATTGCCGTAGCTGGAGTGGGTACGCGCTTTATAGTGGAAGCCGGTTAGCTGTAGCGGGTAGCGCTGACGAAGCGGATCGTCCCAACCGTCAAAGCCTGGCGTATAGGCGGGTAAAGGATGGATAATCTCATCTTTCTTCAGCTCCCACGTGTTGGCGAGGGTTGCCAGACGCTCGGAATAGATTTCGATTTTACCGGACGGCGTTTTCAGTGGGTTGGCGGCAGGGTCTTCGCGGAAGGCGCGGAAAGCGACGTAGTGCTCCTCCGGGCATTTTTTCTTGAAAATCCCTGTCTGTTTCATCTCTTCGTAATCCGGCATTTCCGGGTTACGCGCTTTGGTTTTTGCGTGCAGGTATTTGACCCACTCATGCTGCGTGCGGCCTTCTGTGAAGGTCTGGTATACGTCCGGACCAAGCCGTTTAGCCACTTCACTGAGCGTCCAGTAAATGGGCTTTCTTTCAAATTTCGGCGAGGTGGCGGGCTGACCAAGAATGACATAGCCCATATTGCCTGCGGATTCGTGGGAAATCAGATCTTCCTGCTCGGTCGGCATTAAATCAGGCAGCAGAATGTCGCAATATTTTGCCGACGCGGTCATAAAGTGCTCGATGCCGACGATCATTTCACATTTACTGTCGTCCTGAAGCACCTCGTGGGTGTGGGCGATATCGCCATGCTGATTGATCAGCGTATTACTGGCGTAGCACCACAAAAATTTGATCGGCACGTCGAGCTTGTCTTTTCCCCGCACGCCGTCGCGTGTGGCGGTCATTTCCGCGCCATGATCGATAGCGTCGGTCCAGGTAAAGACCGAAATCTGGGTTTTTACCGGGTTCTCCAGCATAGAAAACCATTCGACGCCCAGATCCCAGGTGCCTTCGCGTACGCCGGAATTACCGCCATTTATGCCGACGTTACCGGTGAGTACAGACAACATGGCGATTGCGCGTGCGGTCTGCTCCCCGTTAGAGTGGCGTTGCGGTCCCCAGCCCTGGCAAATGTAAGCCGGTTTCGCCGAGCCGATTTCCCGCGCCAGTTGAATGATTTTTTCCGCCGGAATACTGGTAATCTGCGCGGCCCATTGCGGCGTTTTAGCAATACCGTCTTCGCCCTGACCCAAAATATAGGCTTTATAGTGCGCGTTACGCGGGGCCGAGGCGGGCAGAGTGGTTTCGTCGTAGCCGATGCAGTATTTATCCAGAAACGGTTTATCAATAAGATCTTCGGTAATCAGCACCCAGCTGATTGCCGCCGCCAGCGCGCCATCGGTACCTGGGCGAATCGGCAGCCACTCGTCTTCGCGGCCGGCGGCAGTGTCGTTATAACGCGGGTCAATGACGATCATCCGGGCGTTGGAGCGTTCGCGCGCCTGTTCGACATAGTATGTCACGCCGCCGCCGCTCATACGTGTTTCCGCGGGGTTATTGCCAAACATCACCACCAGTTTTGTATTGGCGATATCATCCGGACTGTTGCCGTCGTTGCCGCCGAACATATAGCTCATGGCCGCGCTGATTTGGGCGGTGCTGTAGCTACCGTAACGGCTGAGATAGCCGCCGCAGGCGTTCATCAGGCGATACGGTACGTTAGAATTGGTGATATTGCCGCCGTCCACGCCGGTACCGTAAAGCACATGTACCGCTTCGTTGCCGTAGTCCTTGAGGATACGTTTCAGGTTATCGCCGATGGTATCCAACGCTTCATCCCAACTGATACGTTCGAATTTGCCTTCTCCACGTTTACCAACGCGTTTCATCGGATATTTCAGGCGATCGGGGTGGTTCATCCGGCGACGAATGGAACGACCGCGCAGGCAGGCGCGTACCTGATGGTTGCCATATTCATCGTTGCCCGTGGTATCTGATTCAACCCAATATACGGTGTCATCTTTTACGTGCAGGCGTAGCAGACAGCGGCTGCCGCAGTTAACGGTACATGAACTCCAGACCGCTTTTTCTGCCACATTGCCAGATGCGAGGTCTGCTGCGGCGTGGGCGATGCGGGAGAACGGAAGGGTGAAAGCGCTACTGGCAAGCGCAAGGCTACCGATAGCGGAGGTTTTCACCAGGCTTCGTCGGCTGATACTGGCCGCCATTAATGCCTCAGGGTTGGTGATTTTCATAACAGCTCACTATGCTCATCCAAAAAAGAGTTTTAAATGTTGTTGTGTTCGCAAAACGGGGAGCCCCGGGCGCGTAAAAACGTCCCGGAGCAGGCGGCTTAGATTTTTTCGATTTCCACCAGATTTGTATGTTGAGGATTCCCTTTTGCCAGGGGGGAAGGACGCAGCGTCGTGAGCGTATTGATGCAGGCGCCGTGGTCAATTTTATCGCCAGCCATATCCGCATTATGCCATGCGCCCTGACCCATCGCGCTGACGCCGGGCAGAATACGCGGCGTGACTTTGGCGGGTAGACGCACCTCTCCACGATCGTTAAAGACGCGAACCTTATCGCCATTCGCGATACCGCGTTTTTGCGCATCGAGCGGATTTATCCACACCTCCTGGCGACAGGCGGCCTGCAGAACATCAATATTGCCGTAGCTTGAATGGGTACGGGATTTATAGTGAAAGCCAAACAGCTGTAGCGGGAAGGTGTTCCGTTTCGGATCGTCCCATCCTTCAAAAGTAGGGGTATAAATCGGCAGTGGGCTTATCACGTCGCCTTCCGCCAGCTCCCAGGTACTGGCGATGTGAGCGAGTTTGCTCGAGTAGATTTCGATTTTGCCGGACGGCGTTTTTAACGGATTGGCCTGCGGATCTTCACGAAATTTTTTATAGGCGACAAAATGGCCGTTGGGATCTTTACGTTTATAGATGCCCATTTTTTTCAGCTCGTCATACGCGGGCAATGCCGGATCTCTTGCCTGCATTTTGGCGTACAGATATTGCAGCCATTGCGCCTGTGTTCGGCCTTCGGTAAACCGCTGATACACATCGTCGCCGAGGCGTCTGGCGATTTCGCTGAGTACCCAGTAGATGGGCTTGCGCTCGAACTTAGGCGTCGTCGCCGGTTGGATAAAAATCAGATATCCCATATTGCCGGCGTAATCATTGGGGATGATATCTTCCTGTTCGACGGTCATGAGATCCGGCAGTAAAATATCGGCGTACTTCGCGGAAGAGGTCATAAAATTGTCGATGACCACAATCATTTCGCATTTCGCTTCATCCTGAAGAATTTCATGGGTTTTATTAATATCCGAATGCTGATTAATCAGGGTGTTGCCAGCGTAGTTCCATAGAAATTTGATCGGAACATCCAGTTTATCTTTGCCGCGTACGCCGTCGCGCAGGGCGGTCATTTCCGGGCCGCGCGCAATGGCGTCCGTCCAGCTAAAGCAGGAGATGGCGGTTTTAACGGGATTCTCCAGGACCGGCAAACGTTCAATGGTAATGGTGTAAGTGGATTCGCGTGCGCCGCTATTACCGCCATGAATGCCGACGTTGCCGGTCAGAATCGGTAACATGGCGATGGCGCGAGCGGTTTGTTCGCCGTTCGCCTGACGCTGCGGCCCCCAACCCTGACAGATGTAGGCCGGCTTGACGCTGCCTATCTCGCGCGCCAGTTTGATAATCCGATCGGCGGGGATGCCGGTAATATGTGATGCCCACTGCGGCGTTTTGGCGATACCGTCATCCCCCTGGCCCAAAATATAAGCCTTATAATGGCCATTGGGGGGCGCGTCAGCCGGAAGGGTCTTTTCATCGTAGCCGATGCAATAGTTGTCGAGAAAAGGCTGGTCAACGAGATTTTCGTTAATCAATACCCAGGCAATTCCCGCCACCAGCGCGGCGTCGGTGCCGGGGCGAATCGGTATCCACTCGTCTTCACGTCCGGCAGCGGTATCGGTATAGCGCGGATCTATCACGATCATGCGCGCATTTGAGCGTTCACGCGCTTGCTCCAGAAACCAGGTAATGCCGCCGCCGCTCATGCGTGTTTCAGCCGGATTATTGCCGAACATGACCACCAGTTTACTGTTTTCGATATCAGACGTGCTGTTGCCGTCGTTGGAGCCATAGGTGTAGGGCATGGCGCAAGAAATTTGTGCGGTACTGTATGAGCCGTATTGATTCAACGAACCGCCGTAGCAGTTCATCAAACGCTTCACCGGCGAGGCGGCAGGCGACGAGCGGGTTATGTTGCCGCCTACGATGCCGGATGAATAGTGGATATAAACGGCTTCATTGCCGTAGGTCTCTACGGTCTTTTTCAGGCTGGCGCTAATGGTGTCCAGTGCTTCCTGCCAGCTAATGCGTTCAAATTTGCCTTCGCCGCGGCGGCCAACGCGTTTCATGGGATAGTTAAGGCGATCCGGATGGTTAATGCGCCGACGGATTGAACGGCCCCGCAGACAGGCACGAACCTGATGATTGCCGTAGACATCGTCGCCAGTATTATCAGTTTCAACCCACCAGACTTCATTATCTTTTACATGCAGACGCAGGGCGCAGCGACTGCCGCAGTTGACCGAACAGGCGCCCCAGACGATTTTATCTTCTTCGTTGCGCATGGTCTGCTGCACTGCCGCGGCCGCGGCCGCGGTACGCATCCCAAACGGTAAAGATACGCCTCCGGCAGCCAGCGCCAGTGAGCCAAGCGCCGCTGATTTCACTAACGTCCTGCGGCTAACGCCTGTTTGTTGCTTTTCTCCGGGCATCACTCACTCCATTGTCGTTATTATTTCGCTATATATTGATAACTATAACGAAATTATTAACATGCTAATGATGTAATGAGTTTACCCCTTTGGGAGTAAGGATTATTAATCCATGTCAAAGAGCGTTACCCTCCGGACCCGGAGGGCAGGAGGAGGTTATTGCGGTTCGGCGGATGAACCGTCCTGAGCGGGAGAGGTATTGGCTGGCGCATTGCCGCTGCTGGTGCGGGTATAAAGAATTTTATGCGTGTCGTTCGCGCAATGGCCCACCACCTGTGAGTCCGGCTGATCGGCCTGGTCGTTAGGAACGATAGTGAGCGTAAAATTATCCGCCGGCACGCCGTTATTGATGATACGTTGTTCAATATCGCTTTTTACTCTCTCGCACGATCCCGGTGCCGCCATCACCAGCGAGGGGGCGCTAACTAACGCCAGAGCGGCTATTGCAGTTGCGATTTTCATCATGAACTCCTGTGATTAATGACGATGTTCTAAGCTTAGCATTTTTCGTGTAAATAACTGTATTTGCTAATATGATGATAAATATCTTTTCATCCTGGTGACACGCGTGAAGAAACCCCTTTTACTGACGTTATTGTGCATGATACTGGCAGGTTGTGATAACCCGAAATCCCTTGAGTCTTTTACGCCGGAAATGGCCAGTTTTTCGAACGAATTTGATTTTGATCCATTACGTGGTCCGGTAAAGGATTTCAGCCAGACGTTGATGAGTGAGAATGGCGAAGTGGCGAAGCAGGTCACCGGTACGCTTTCACAGGAAGGCTGTTTTGATACGCTTGAGTTACACGATCTGGAGAATAATACGGGGCTGGCGCTCGTGCTGGATGCCAATTATTACCGGGATGCTCAGACGCTGGAAAAAAAGGTGCAGTTACAGGGGAAGTGCCAGCTGGCGGCGTTGCCTTCGGCGGGCGTGACCTGGGAAACGGACGACAACGGTTTTGTGGTATCGGCGACGGGCAAAGAGATGAAAGTCGAGTACCGCTATGATAGCGAAGGTTATCCGCTAGGTAAGACAACCATAAACTCGCAGAATACGCTCTCTGTGACGGCAAAACCCTCCGCGGACCCGCGTAAAAAGCTGGACTATACGGCAGTCAGCCGGGTGGATGATCGACAGGTTGGCAATGTCACACAGAGCTGCGAATATGATGCGTACGCGAACCCTGTTGACTGCCGGCTTGTTATCGTCGATGAGAGCGTTAAGCCGGCAGTGTCCCACCATTACACCATTAAAAATCGTATCGATTACTACTAAACCGGGCGCGGTGCGACTCTCCGTGACTACTGCGCCACGTTTACTGCGCGGTGGGTTTCAGGAGCGTAGAACCGGACGTTTTATGTTCATCCAGATACTGCTGCTGGAAGATACACATGCGGATGGTGTTACGGTATTCGCCGTTAATGAAGAACTCATGAATCAGCTCGCCTTCTACTCTAAACCCGAGTTTACGGTAGATGTGAATCGCTTTTTCATTCTCTTTATCGACGATCAAATACAATTTATAGAGATTGAGTACGGTAAATCCGTAATCCATCGCCAGTTTGGCCGCGCGTGACGCCAGGCCTTTTCCCTGGTACTCCGGCGAAATAATAATCTGAAATTCCGCCCGCCGATGCACATGGTTAATTTCCACCAGTTCTACCAGCCCAGCGTTTTCACCATCGCATTCGACGACAAAGCGCCGTTCGCTTTGGTCGTGGATGTGTTTGTCGTAGAGATCCGACAGTTCGACAAAAGCCTCATACGGCTCTTCAAACCAGTAACGCATAACGCTGGCATTATTATCAAGCTGGTGGACAAATCGTAAATCTTCACGCTCAAGCGGGCGCAGTCTGACCTTGTAGTCACTTGTCATACTGTATCCTTACACTTCCTTTTAGTTATCCTGCATCAGGGCGTAATAACGCGACCTGTACGACGATCCAGACACCGCAGCGTATTGGGTTCCCAATAGGCGTTGATGTTGGCGCTTTGCTCGCATTTATCGCGGTTATCAAAGGCGGCATCGGCTTTGTCCCACTCTTTTTCTGCGCGGGTATTCACTTTCTGGCGCAGACTGCGAGTGTCGTTCCATTGTTCCTTTTCCATCGCCGCTTCCTGACGACTTTGTGCGCTATCTCCCGATTCAATCACCAGTTTACTGGTTTCAGCGAATGCGGAAGTAGTATATACAACGGCCGCCAACGTAAGCATTGCCGTCAGGCACAGGCGTTTGCTCAGCGTATTGTTCATCACAACATCCTTTCATTAGAGGGGAAAAAGCGGTAAACCACCTGTAAATTCTACACCAATCCTTATGCCTGGCATATACACAAGAATGGCCGGATAACCGTAACGATATTCTGTTGTATTATCACTTATCATTTCGTAACCAAATGAATCTCATGCTAAAGACGACTCTGCTTTTCTTTGTCACCGCCCTCTGTGAAATCATTGGATGTTTTCTTCCCTGGCTATGGCTTAAGCGCGGCGCCAGCGTGTGGTGGCTTCTGCCCGCCGCCGCGTCACTTGCGTTATTCGTCTGGCTTTTGACCTTGCATCCGGCGGCGAGTGGGCGGGTTTATGCGGCTTACGGTGGGGTATATGTCTGTACTGCGCTCCTGTGGTTACGTGTTGTCGATGGCGTCCGGCTCACGGTTTATGACTGGTGCGGCGCGCTGATCGCGCTGTGTGGAATGCTGATTATCGTCGTCGGATGGGGACGTACGTAACATTGCCGCGCGACCAGAACATTTTGTGATCTGGCAGCGCTTTTTACATCAATATACTTGTATGGTAGTAGATCAGTTGGGTAAATTTCCTGCATCCCATAATGCGATGTAAGGAATAAAAATGAAGATTGTAGGGGCTGAAGTTTTTGTTACGTGTCCAGGGCGTAACTTCGTCACCTTAAAGATAACCACGGAAGACGGGATCACCGGTCTGGGGGATGCCACCCTGAACGGACGCGAGCTCCCGGTGGCCTCGTACCTTACCGATCACCTGTGCCCACAGCTCATCGGGCGGGATGCTCGCCGCATCGAAGATATCTGGCAGTTCTTCTACAAAGGCGCGTACTGGCGCCGTGGCCCTGTCACCATGTCCGCCATTTCCGCGGTTGATATGGCGCTATGGGATATTAAAGCCAAAGCCGCCAATATGCCGTTGTATCAGTTACTCGGCGGCGCTTCGCGTGAAGGCGTCATGGTGTATTGCCATACCACAGGCCACACCATCGACGATGTGCTGGAAGACTACGCGCGTCATAAAGAGCAAGGGTTCAAAGCAATCCGCGTGCAGTGCGGCGTTCCGGGGATGAAAACCACCTACGGCATGGCGAAAGGCAAGGGGCTGGCCTATGAGCCCGCGACAAAAGGCCAGTGGCCGGAAGAACAGTTGTGGTCAACGGAAAAGTATCTCGATTTTACGCCAAAGCTGTTTGACGCCGTGCGTAATACGTTCGGTTTTAATGAACATCTTCTGCACGATATGCATCACCGGTTGACGCCTATTGAGGCTGCCCGCTTTGGCAAATGTATTGAAGACTATCGTTTGTTCTGGATGGAAGACCCGACGCCGGCTGAAAATCAGGCGTGCTTCCGCCTCATCCGCCAGCATACGGTCACGCCGATTGCGGTAGGCGAAGTCTTTAACAGTATCTGGGATTGCAAACAGCTCATTGAAGAGCAATTGATTGACTATATCCGCACCACGCTTACCCATGCCGGTGGTATTACCGGGATGCGCCGCATTGCCGATTTTGCCTCGCTCTACCAGGTGCGTACCGGTTCGCATGGGCCGTCCGATCTGTCGCCGGTTTGTATGGCCGCGGCATTACATTTCGACCTGTGGGTGCCTAACTTTGGTGTGCAGGAGTTTATGGGCTACTCCGAACAAATGCTGGAGGTTTTCCCGCATAACTGGACGTTCGAGGGCGGCTATATGCATCCGGGCGACAAGCCAGGACTGGGCATTGAGTTTGATGAAAAACTGGCGGCGAAATATCCGTACGATCCAGCCTATTTGCCGGTGGCCCGCCTGGAAGACGGCACACTGTGGAACTGGTAAGGAGCGAAAAATGAAAAGCATCGTAATCGAAAAACCGAATACATTAACTATCGAAACGCGCGCGCTTCCTCAGCCTGCGCCGGGTGAAGTTCGTATTAAAGTGAAACTGGCGGGTATCTGCGGTTCCGACAGTCATATTTATCGGGGACATAATCCCTTTGCAAAATATCCCCGTGTCATAGGCCATGAATTTTTCGGTGTCATCGACGCGGTAGGCGACAACGTCAATCACGACCGGATAGGAGAACGGGTATCCGTCGATCCGGTGATCAGTTGCGGGCATTGTTACCCTTGTTCAGTCGGTAAACCCAATGTGTGTACCTCGCTGGTGGTGCTGGGCGTGCATCGTGACGGCGGTTTCAGCGAGTATGCGGTGGCGCCGGCCCGTAATGCTCATCGCATACCGGACAACATCGCAGATCATCATGCCGTCATGGTTGAGCCGTTTACCATTGCGGCAAATGTGACGGGGCAGGTGAATCCAACCGAGCAGGACGTGGCGCTTATCTATGGCGCTGGCCCGATGGGACTGACGACCGTACAGGCGCTGAAGGGGGTTTATCAGGTTAAAACGGTCATAGTCGTTGATCGCATTGAAGAGCGTTTAGCGATGGCGAAGCAGAGCGGCGCTGACTGGACCCTCAATAATGGTCAACATTCACTGGCGGAATTTCTACAGCAGAAGGCGCTAAAGCCGACCTTGATTGTCGATGCCGCCTGTCATCCCGCTATCCTGCAAGAGGCGATTACACTTGCATCGCCTGCGGCACGCATTGTCCTGATGGGATTTTCCAGCGACCCGTGTGAGATTGTACAGCAGGGTATTACCGGAAAAGAGCTGGCTATTTATTCATCGCGTCTTAATGCCAATAAATTCCCGGTCGTGATTGACTGGCTGAATAAAGGGCTTATTGATCCGGATAAGCTGATAACGCATACATTTGATTATCAACATGTCACCGACGCGATTGAGCTTTTCGAGAAAGACCAGCGTCAATGCTGCAAAGTCTTACTCACGTTTGCGAAATAATATAAATAATTGCGAGTAAGTGGTACGCATCTTACCTCTTAGAGATTGCCTATATGACACAAATAAAGCATGAACGATCGACTCAGGATTTAGTGCGCGCTGCCGTATCTGGCTGGTTAGGCACCGCGCTTGAATTTATGGATTTTCAGTTATATTCACTAGGCGCGGCTCTGGTCTTCCATGAGATATTTTTCCCGGAACAGTCTGCCGCGATGGCGCTTATTCTGGCAATGGGCACCTATGGTGCAGGTTATATAGCCAGAATTATCGGCGCCTTTGTTTTTGGTAAAATGGGCGACCGCATCGGACGAAAAAAAGTATTGTTTATTACCATCACCATGATGGGGATCTGCACCACGCTGATTGGCGTACTGCCGACGTATGCGCAAATCGGCATTTTTGCGCCAGTATTACTGGTGACATTGCGAATTATACAGGGGCTGGGCGCCGGGGCGGAAATTTCCGGCGCGGGTACTATGCTGGCCGAGTATGCGCCGAAAGGAAAGCGTGGCATCATTTCCTCGCTGGTCGCGATGGGCACCAACTGCGGTACGTTGAGCGCGACGGCGATCTGGGCGGTGATGTTCTTTGCGCTTGAACGCGAACAACTGATCGCCTGGGGATGGCGTATTCCTTTCCTGGCGAGCGTCGTTGTCATGATATTCGCGATCTGGCTGCGAATGAATCTGAAAGAAAGTCCGGTATTCGAAAAAGTAAGCGAAGGCGAAAAATCGCCAGCGTTAACGTCTGCGTCAGAAAATACATTGGGCGCGATGTTTACCAGCAAATCTTTCTGGCTGGCCACCGGTTTACGTTTTGGACAAGCGGGGAATTCGGGGCTTATTCAAACCTTCCTTGCCGGATATTTAGTTCAGACGTTATTATTTAACAAATCTATCCCAACCGATGCGTTAATGATAAGTTCCGTAATTGGTTTTATCACTATCCCACTATTAGGGTGGTTGTCCGATAAATACGGTCGTCGGCTGCCGTATATAATATTGAATATCTCCGCGATTATCCTCGCCTGGCCGATGCTGTCTATTGTGGTAGATAAAACGTATAGCCCTGGCGTTATTATGGCAGCGCTCATTGTTATTCATAACTTTGCCGTGCTGGGATTATTTGCGCTGGAAAACATTACCATGGCGGAAATTTTCGGATCGCGTAATCGCTTCACCCGGATGGCGATTTCAAAAGAGGCAGGGGGGCTGGTGGCGGTCGGTTTTGGCCCCGTCCTCGCAGGAATCTTTTGTAACATGACCGATTCCTGGCTGCCCATCTTAATTATGCTGGTGCTCTACTCGTGTATTGGTCTGATTTCTGCGCTGTTGATGCCGGAGGTCAGAGATCGCGACCTGAGTTTGCCTGAGGATGCGGCGGAAGCGACAGCGGCAGAGAAGTTACGCCACTCCGCAACCCAGACGAGTTAAATCGTGTCGACGGTATGGCCGGAACGCTAATGCGGTTTCGGCCATGCTGTACGGTCACTTTTGTTTAATTAGCGTAAATCCAAATGCACCAGGGCAGGCGTTACTCTGCGACTGTTCCGCTTTCAGAATATAGAGGTTATAAAATGCAAAACAGGCTTTTATCGGCAAAGGCGACGCTTCCTGATTACGATCGTGCGGCGCTGGCGGCGCGGATGGTCCATCTCGGTTTTGGCGCGTTTCATCGCGCGCATCAGGGGGTTTATACAGATATTCTGGCTGCGGAGCAGCATAGCGACTGGGGCTATTATGAGGTTAACCTTATTGGCGGCGAACAGCAGATTGCCGATCTAAAGCAGCAGGATAACCTCTATACCGTGGCGGAGATGTCGGCGGAAGCCTGGACGGCGCGTGTGGTGGGCGTCGTCAAGGCGGCGTTGCATGCCCAGGTTGATGGTCTGGAACGTGTGCTGGCGGCGATGTGCGAACCGCAAATAGCGATTGTGTCTCTGACCATTACCGAGAAAGGGTATTGTCATTCGCCAGCCACGGGCCAACTTCTGCTGGAACATCCCATGATTGCCGCCGACCTGCAAAATCCTCATCAACCGCTAACGGCACCGGGTATTATTGTCGAAGCGTTAGCGCGTCGTAAAGCCGCAGGCTTACCGGCATTTACCGTGATGTCCTGCGATAACATGCCGGAAAATGGGCATGTGACGCGTCAGGTTGTGACGGCTTACGCCCGGGAGGTGGATGTGGAACTGGCGATATGGATCGAGCAAAACGTGACATTTCCGTCAACCATGGTTGATCGGATTGTCCCTGCGGTCACGCCGGAGACGCTGGATAAAATCGAACAACTGACCGGCGTGCGCGATCCGGCGGGCGTTGCCTGTGAACCGTTTCGCCAGTGGGTGATAGAAGATACGTTTGTGGCGGGTCGTCCGCAGTGGGAAAACGCGGGCGCGACATTGGTCGCCGACGTGGTTCCGTTTGAAGAGATGAAACTGCGAATGCTTAACGGCAGTCATTCTTTCCTGGCTTATCTGGGGTATCTTGCCGGCTATCAGCATATTAATGACTGCATGGCTGACGACAACTATCGTCTGACCGCGCAGGCGTTAATGTTACGCGAGCAGGCGCCCACGCTGAAAGTCCAGGGGGTAGATTTACAGCGTTATGCCGATCAGTTGATTGCGCGTTACCGTAATCCGGCGTTGCGTCATCGTACCTGGCAGATTGCAATGGATGGCAGCCAGAAACTTCCGCAGCGTATGCTGGACTCCGTTCGCTGGCATCTTGCTAATCATAGCGATTTTGATTTGCTGGCGCTGGGCGTGGCGGGGTGGATGCGTTACGTCGGCGGCGTGGATGAACAGGGCAAGGCGATCGACATTAGCGATCCGCTATTGCCGGTTATTCAGCGCGCCGTGGCAAATAGTGAAGAAGGCGCAAGTCGTGTTAAGGCGCTGCTGGGAATGGCTGAAATTTTCGGCAACGATTTGCCGCAGGCGGCGCGGTTTACGCAAAAAGTGCAAGAAGCCTATGACAGTTTACTGACATATGGCGCGAAAGCGAGCGTGGCAAAATATGCCGAGCGGTTGAAGTAGCGCAACAGAGACCCGGTAGCATTATGCTACCGGGAAGGCCGGGGCGGTTCTTAGCGGCCAGTGGTATCAGTTCATGCCAAGACGAATCAGTTCGACCGGCGCGAATTTACCTTCACAACCTTCGACAATCACCGTTTTGCCGCGGCGAATTTGACCTGCATCCAGACCTTCGCTCTCAATGGCTTTAATAATCCCGGTATGACCCGTGCCGCTTATCATGACCCGGCTACCGGTAGTGATTGCGTTACGGTTACGATCGTATGTCATCATGGTGTTTTCTCCTTTCAAACTTACAGCCAAAGCCCGCAGGTTTCCCCGCATGACGGGCGACATATAAATACGCTTATCGTTGCGAATTTTTTTTGTTTTTGATCAAGCTCACGGCTTTTTAGGCGGGAATGTGCAGGGTGAGAAAGCGGAGAAGGCGTCTCACCCCGACGTTAAAGGGGGTTAGTCTTCGCTAAACCAGCCGCTGTTTTCCTGACGGATAAGCTGGACGGATTCGCTAATTTCCTGCAAATGCTGGGTCATTGCGCTCTCAACCGCATTGCCGTCACGATTTTCCAGCGCGGAGAAAATATCATGGTGCTGGCGCAACAACATCTCCGGCGGAGAAACATGATCCAGACTCATATAGCGAACCCGGTCGATTGTCGCTTTGATATTTTCAATGGTATCCCACGCTAACTGGCAATCGGCGATCTGCGCCAGCTTTTGGTGGAAATCGTCATCAAGCTGGAAAAAATCATCAATCTGTTTGCGCTCGATGGCAATATGTTGCAGGTGCAGGTTTTGCGCCAGTTGATAGCACTGGTTGTCGGTGATCATCGCCGCCGCACGGCGGACCACCGCGCATTCGATCGCCTGCCGAACAAAGCAGCCATTCTGTACCTGAGAAAGCGAAATCTTATTCACATAACTACCGCGCTGAGGGCGGATCTGAATCAACCCATTTTCCGCCAGCTTTATAAAAGCCTCGCGCACCGGTTGACGCGAAACGTTAAAACGGGTTGAGACCTCTTTTTCTGATAGCGGCGTGCCAGGCGGGATCAGACAATGCACGATATCACGCCGAAGAATACGGTAAATTTGCTGGTTGACAGGCTGTGTAGGGTTAAGCTGCGTTTCGACGGTCATTCATTCTTACTTTTTAGGCGGTTGACCCGGATACTCTACCACTTTTCCGTGGTGGTCTATACCGATCATGTTTCTGGTTGCAGATACGTTTGCCAGGGATTACCCGGCCCGCAGACCGGGTATAACCTCTTAGCTACGGTGGACGCTGAGCCCTGCGAAGGATTGGGTAACAGGCATCATTTCAACGGTATTAATATTCACATGCGCGGGGAGCGTGGCCACCCACCATACCGCTTCGGTAATGTCTTCTGGCGTGAGCGCGGTGGTATTTTCGTAAGTTTTACCCGCTTTCTCATCGTCGCCTTTGAAACGGACGCTGGAAAACTCGGTACCGCCAACCAGACCCGGTTCAATGTCGGTCACGCGAACCGCCGTGCCGTGTAAATCCGTGCGCAAATTCAGGCTAAACTGGCGCACAAAGGCTTTCGTCGCGCCATAGACATTGCCACCAGCATAAGGCCAACTGCCGGCGGTTGAACCGATGTTAATGATATGACCGCGATTACGTTCGACCATTCCTGGCAGCACGGCGCGGGTCATATAAATTAAGCCTTTATTATTAGTATCGATCATAGTTTCCCAGTCTTCTACGCTGGCTTTATGCGCCGGTTCAAGACCCAGCGCCAGACCGGCGTTATTGACCAGCACATCAATATCGCGCCACTGCGCAGGCAGAGAGGCCATCATCTCTTCGATGGCCGCGCGGTTGCGCACGTCCAGTTGGGCGGTCAATACGTTCTCGCCAAGCTCATCTTTTAACGCTTGCAGGCGTTCATGACGACGTCCCGTGGCAATGACTTTATGTCCATTCTCAACAAAACGGCGTGCAATGCACTCGCCAAACCCTGCGGTTGCTCCAGTTACTAAAACGATCATCACACAGTTCCTCAACGCTTTTTGTGTTGTATTACCATAGCACGCGGCGTTTATGAAAGGGTAATCCTGGTTAACACGGTTGCGGTCAGCATAGGGGGAAGCTTACTCTTATGATCAACCTATTTTCAGGAGTGAAAAATGTCGACGAATCCTTTGTTAGACCAGAGTATGTTGCCTTATCAGGCACCGCGTTTTGATCGGATCAAAGATTGCCATTATCGTCCTGCTTTTGATGAGGGCGTGCGGCAAAAACGCGTGGAAATCGAGGCCATCGTCAATCATCCGGCGGCCCCTGATTTTACGAATACGCTTCTGGCGCTGGAGCAAAGCGGGGCGCTTCTGTCACGCGTCACCAGCGTTTTTTTCGCGATGACGGCCGCGCACACTAACGATGAACTCCAGCGGTTGGATGAGGCCTTTTCTGCCGAGCTGGCGGCGCTCTCCAACGATATTTATCTGAATAGCGCGTTATTCGCTCGCGTGGATGCCGTCTGGCAACAGCGTCACTCACTGGGGCTGGATGATGAGTCGCTACGGTTGGTCGATGTGATCCATCAGCGTTTTGTGTTGGCAGGCGCGCAGCTTGCCGAAGAGGATAAAGCGCGACTGAAGGTATTGAATACTGAATCCGCGACCTTAATGAGTCAGTTTAATCAGCGTCTGCTTGCGGCAAGTAAAGCGGGCGGGCTGGCGGTCGATGACGCGCATTGCCTGGCAGGATTAAGCCCGGAAGAAATGACCGTCGCTGCTGAAGCGGCGCGTGAAAAAGGCCTGGAGGAGCGCTGGTTCATTCCGCTCCTTAATACGACGCAACAGCCTGCGCTTGCTACACTGCGCGATCGCCAGACTCGCGAAAATTTATTCGCAGCGTCATGGACTCGGGCGGAAAAAGGAGATGCCCACGATACCCGCGCTATCGTTCAGCGTCTGGTAGAGATTCGTCGCTGTCAGGCAAAACTGCTGGGGTTCCCCAATTATGCCGCATGGAAAATGGCCGATCAGATGGCGAAAACGCCGCAAGCCGCACTGAGCTTTATGCGTGGCATTGTGCCGCCAGCGCGTCAGCGTGTACTCAATGAACAGGCGGAAATTCAGAACGTCATTGAGGGTGAGCAGGGCGGCTACACCGTTCAGGCCTGGGACTGGATGTTCTATGCCGAACAGGTACGGCGGGAAAAATATGCGTTAGATGAAGCGCAACTGAAGCCCTATTTTGCCTTAAATACGGTCTTGCAAGAGGGGGTTTTCTGGACCGCCAACCAGCTATTCGGCATCACCTTCGTCGAGCGTTTTGACATTCCGGTGTATCACCCTGATGTTCGGGTGTGGGAGATTTTCGATTCCGATGGTGTCGGCATGGCGTTATTTTATGGCGACTTCTTCGCGCGGGACTCGAAAAGCGGCGGCGCGTGGATGGGGAATTTTGTCGAGCAATCCACACTCAACGAAACCCGGCCCGTTATATACAATGTTTGTAACTATCAGAAACCGGTTGATGGGCAGCCTGCATTACTGCTTTGGGACGACGTTATTACGCTCTTCCATGAGTTTGGTCATACGTTACATGGTTTGTTTGCCGTCCAACGCTATGCCACGCTTTCAGGTACCAATACGCCCCGCGACTTTGTTGAGTTTCCCTCCCAGATTAATGAGCATTGGGCGAGCCATCCGCGTGTGTTCGAACGCTACGCGCGTCATGTCGACAGCGGTGAAAAAATGCCTGCTGATTTACAGGAAAAAATGCGCAAGGCGAGTTTATTTAATAAAGGTTACGATATGACTGAATTGCTCGGCGCCGCATTGCTGGATATGCGCTGGCATATGCTGGAGGAGAGCGTAGCAGAGCAGTCTGTCGCTGAGTTCGAGCAGCAGGCGCTGGCCGCCGAGCATCTTGATTTACCGGCAGTGCCGCCCCGCTATCGCAGCAGTTATTTTGCCCATATCTTCGGCGGCGGCTACGCAGCGGGATACTACGCCTACCTGTGGACGCAAATGTTAGCGGATGACGGTTATCAATGGTTTGTAGAGCAGGGCGGCCTGACGCGTGAAAACGGGCAGCGTTTTCGTGATGCTATCCTTTCCCGGGGGAATAGTACTGATTTAGAAACGCTTTATTCAGCCTGGCGTGGACATGAACCGCATATTGACCCCATGTTACAATATCGTGGGCTCGATCGCTAAGCTGATACGGTTGTTCGGCACTGTCGAACAACCGCCTGAAAATGAATCCTGCACTTCTGATGACAGCCAGTTAAATTTATGGGGTTAAATTGTCTGAATATAACAAGGGCGTGCATTCGGATTTTTCTACTTATTTTCCTGTGGTGGCTTGATTGCCAAAGATTTATTACCGCTTCGCTATTAACGTTTTCAGAAAATATATTTTCCGCCATGCAGTGGCATTATGTAAATAATGCAGAAATGAATTTGACACTGCGCACAGGGCGACTAGATTTAGAACTGTATCACATGATATGAGAAGACATATCATATTTAAAACGCAACATCATCATGAGGATTATATTATGGCAGAACATCGCGGCGGTTCCGGTAATTTTGCAGAAGATAAAGAGAAAGCCTCAGAAGCAGGTCGTAAAGGCGGCCAGCATAGCGGTGGGAACTTTAAAAACGACCCACAGCGTGCATCTGAAGCGGGTAAAAAAGGTGGCCAGAATAGCCACAGTGGCGGACGGAAATCCGGCAATTAATTTTACTCCTGATATTTCGTAAATATATTCTGAAATATTGCGCATACGATGCGGGCCATAGGCTCGCATTTTTTTATTCTGACCGGGAGTTATTCTGACCGGTCAGATGAAATTATTTTTTATGCTTTCTTCGTTAACAGAAAAAGCAATTCAGCGAGGGCGAAGCGTACGCATTTTTCCAATACTTCCTGACAATCTCCGTTGAAATGTTGTCGGCTTGTAAAAGTTGTATTGTTAATATTCCAGGCAAACCAAACGGTGCCCGCCGGCGTGCCATCTTCGCCTCCTTCCGGCCCGCCATAGCCGCTGATCGCTATGCTGATATTGACCTCAGCCTGATCCTTAGCGCCCTGTGCCATTTCAGTAACGACCGCTTCGCTGACGGCGGTATGTTCGGCAAGACTGTGGCGTTGTACGCGCAAGATTTTTGCTTTGGCTTCATCAGTAAAGGTGACATAACCCACACCGTAAAATGAGGGCGTATCTTCTGCTGCGCACAATGCTGAAGCCAGTTTCCCGCCAGTGCAGGATTCTGCAGTGGTCAGACGGAGTTTCTGGTTAACCAGTAAATGACCAAGTTTTTTTGTCAGGCTATCGATGGTTTCGGCTTCATCAAGGGTGACAATATCGTGCTGTTCTAATCTCATCGTTTATTTTTCCGTTACAGAGACAAATGAAATATGTTCGTTCTTCTCAAGTATGGCATATTTATTTTATGACATTGTCAGTGAATGATTATTTTATCCAGTTACCAACAAACCCGCTGTTGCATAACTTGCTTACTTTTCTGCGGCGATGACTGTCATTGATTATGCGTAAGGCCATTATCCTCAAAAAATAAAGCCGATTATTCTGAATTGCTATCAAGACGTTGATGCATATGACTTCAGCGATGTGGCGAGTTAACTATTACGCCGTTACGCTTTCGTGCTCACCGGCGCTGATATCGGTTGCATATTAATCCGGATGGGTTGATTTTATTGCTTAATATCCTGCGGGTAAATTCATGTTTGTAAAAACTAAAAATAGCGGCCAGACTTAATACGTCAAATAGACGTTATTAAGGAGAGAGCATGAAACTACCGGTGGCTGCATTTTTAAGTTTGCTGATAATGCCTTACGCGCTAGCGGATGATCAAGGGGGATTAAAAAAAGACGTGGCGCCGCCGCCGCCTCATGCTATTGAGGATGGTTATCGCGGTACGGATGATGCAGAAAAAATGACCATCGAACAGGCAAAAACCCTGCATGATGGCGCGACCGTTTCGCTGCGCGGCAACCTTATTGATCATAAAGGCGACGATCGCTATGTATTTCGTGATAAATCCGGCGAGATTAACGTGATAATTCCTTCCGCCGTATTTGATGGGCGGGAAGTTCAGCCGGATCAAATGATCAACATTAACGGTAGTCTGGACAAGAAAGCGAAGGAACCGCTTGTTCGCGTGAACCGACTGCAAAAATAACGCGCGCTAACCGGCAATCTCCAGGTCAGCCATACGAGGCACGCGGCTGGCCTGATACCATGGGTCTTGTAAAAGCGCCTGGGGGACAAAAAGATCCCATAATGTCTTATTCAGGTCTGGTTGCGTATCGTTTAAGCTTCATTGATATTGACGGTGCTACAGTCGTTAGCGATCCGTTATCCTCGCAAGAATTTGCCCGGTAGCGTATAAGCAAAACACAAATCTATCCATGCAAGCATTTACCGCTGGTGAACCGGCGGTTTTTTTTGCCTGCCATCCAGACAAAAGCGGCCCCTTGCGCAACGATGCAGCAAGGGGCCGGCTCTGCGAGGGATTATCTCCGTTCATTAATCATCCCATTTGTGACTGAACCAGGCGGCCAGAAATCCGGAAAATAAAATAATTCCTAATACAACGATAAAAAGGTTAATACTGCCTAACATCTCGTTTCTCCTTATTTTAGCGTGCATCCTCTTTTTTAAAAAACCTCGTACAGACTATAGTACTAATTTATACTTAAGCAAAGTCTGGGTTGCGTATTTATTTTACTGGAAGGGTAAAGCATTAGAATATTTTCGTCAGCGCCCAGGAATATTCCTGAATTATCGCAGTGACAGCAGATAATTAGCCTGCAATATATAGGGTTAACCCAGTGCGCCAGAAACAGCGCACATGACTGGCTGCAGATAATTAACAGGTGATAGCCTGTTGCGTAGGGGTAATCCGCATTCCTTTTAACATCAGTGCCCAGGCGAACACAATGGCGATTATCAGGACAACGAAAAGCGACCAGGCGGGAAGCGTCGTCAGGATGACGCCGCTGGCCAGCGGGTTTACCGCCGCACCCAGCCAGCCCAACGATTGCGCTGAAAAATAGCTGGCTTTCATCCCGGCAGGCGCAATGTTGTCAATTAACATATATTCGCCGGGGGCATAAATAATTTCGCCAATCGTGAATACTGCCGCTGAAAGCCCCCAAAAAAACAGATTGTCGCCTGAAAAAATAAATCCGATGAGCCCAGCGATAAAAAAGACGGTGCCGGTCGTCATCATTGGTCGAATATTGACGGCGGTAAGTCGACGGCCCACGGCGTATTGCAAACTGACCACAATAACCGCATTAACCGGCAGGACGACGGCTACCACTTTTTCCGCGAAGCCGCTATCGGCAACGACCATAACGTACTGTGAAATACAGGACGCAAAGGCGCCCCCCACAAAGGAGGCCAGAAATGCCGAAAGCGTAAACCACAATAATGCTTTGTCGCGCAGCAGAACGGAGGGAGACCAGATAGCGGCATTTTTCCCCTCGCTGGCGGCAACCGAACGTGTCACCCATACCTGAATAAAGACCAGCGGGAATGCGGAACAGATAGCGGCAAGCCAGAAGGGTAAATTGATGCTTTGCATCACCAGCAGCGTGCCGAGCGGCGGGCCAACCGTCCAGCCGATATTGAGTACGGTATAGTTGAGCGAAAAAATCCGTGTTTTTGTTGTCGCGGTGAGATTATCGGCGAACCAGGCCTTCAGGACGGTAGAAAAAACCGAATAGGCGCAGTTAATAAGCGCAAAAAGCAGGACAACCAGTACGACATTATGCACCATTGGGATGGCGATAAATCCGCAGGCGAAGGCGATAATCGCGAGTAACATGTAGCGCTTTTTATCAAACTTGTCCGCCAGAATCCCAAAGCCAAGACTAAAAATGACGCCAATCGTTAACGCGCTGGTCAGCGCGTAGCCAATCAGATCCACGCCTAAACCGTACTGACGGTTAAGATAGATGGTCATAAAGGGGAGCGTGGCGCCGCGTCCAATTGTCAATAACAGCGATGAGGCGAGTAGAGCCAACGTCGAACGTCTCAATCCTGGATTCATTTTTCCTGCCTGAAATGGAGGTTACGTATCGGGACGTTTTAATCTACCGTGCCCGCAAAAGCATGATGTCTATACGCTATAGCGTAGTCTTAACATACCATAACGCAGGATTTTGCCCATCGTGTGTTGTTCAATGCCATGCTCACGGTAAAAAGAAAAGTCCTGTTATGGCGCACTGATTTCCGATAACTTACCTTTTTACAAAATTTTAATAATGACAGGGGCCGATGATGTCGCGTAAAGACGGTTTTTTGGCGTTACTGGTGGTTGTCGTATGGGGGCTCAATTTTGTTGTCATCAAAGTAGGCCTGCACCATATGCCGCCATTATTGCTGGCAGGATTACGATTTTTACTGGTGGCGTTTCCGGCAATTTTCTTTGTCGCCCGGCCTAAAGTCCCGCTTACGCTGTTGCTGGGCTATGGCCTGACGATAAGCTTTGGGCAGTTCGCCTTTCTCTTTTGCGCGATAAAGTTTGGTATGCCCGCAGGACTGGCGTCGTTGGTATTACAGGCGCAGGCCTTTTTTACCATGGCATTGGGGGCGTTTGTTTTTAGTGAGCGGTTACAACGTAAGCAGTTAGCGGGGATCGCCCTGGCGATTATAGGTGTACTGGTATTGATTGAAGCCAGTCTCAACGGACAGCATATAGCGATGTCGGGATTTATGCTGACACTGGCGGCGGCATTTAGCTGGGCCTGCGGCAATATCTTTAATAAAAAAATTATGCAACATAGTCCGCGCCCGGCGGTGATGTCGCTGGTGGTCTGGAGCGCGCTGATCCCGATCCTGCCGTTCCTGCTGTCATCGCTGCTACTGGAGGGGGCGGAGCACATTACGCAAAGCCTTATTACCATCGATATGACGACGATATTGTCGCTGCTTTATCTGGCTTTTGTCGCCACTATACTTGGCTACGGCATCTGGGGCACGTTACTGGGGCGCTATGAGACCTGGCGCGTGGCGCCGTTATCATTGCTGGTGCCCGTAGTCGGGCTGGCGAGCGCCGCGGTGTTACTCGGGGAAACGTTGACCGGGATGCAACTTGCGGGCGCAGTACTGATTATGGCTGGACTCTATATCAATGTGTTTGGATTTCGTGTGCGCCGTACTGCGCGCGTCAGGGGATGAGGCATTATGTTACTAAGAAGACAAACGCTAATTTCAGACTATGCCGCGAGGTAATAGCGACGAACTCGTATAGCCAGACGGTACTAAAAAAATGCCCCGCAAAACGGGGCAAAGAGGTTAAAGGTGTTGGTCGTTATAATAGGGCACGCCTAATTCATCTGACTTATCGCTGTTCACGCTCACGGGGTGAAGGTCATTTGGCGGATCGCCCACACAGGGCAGCAGCATCACATCGCGGCTATTTTGCGCCACAGGTAACAAAGTTTGTTCTGCAATGCCATATCCGGAGGCGATAAGTAACAGACCCGGCAGGGCGGGAAACAGCATTTTCATGGTGCTCTTCGCGTGGCGCATAAACAAACTAGTAGTTGCCATGGTTCAGCGGCAGCATATACCGTGATTCGCCATGCATATTGGTGATCCGGTATTTGTGTGGCGGCACATCAAAATAGTTTTTGAACGTCCGGGTCAATGTTTGCTGTGACTCAAAGCCATAGCGTTCCGCCAGATAGAGAATGGGCTCGTTGCTCTCTTTTAATTTTTGCGCGATTTCCGTCATTTTACGGCTGCGGATGTATTGGCCTAATGAATGACCGGTCTCTTTTTTAAACATCCGTTGCAGGTGCCATTTGGAATATCCTGAACGCTCAGACACTTTTTCCAGTGAGAGCGGCGACTCCAGGTTATCCTCGATCCAGTCCAAAATGCTATGAATAGTAATAGCGTCAGTGTTGCGTCTGGACATCGTCATACCTCTTTTTTGTCTACGGCAGAATTTTCTTGAGCAAATACTCAAGCGTTGCCACTTCGTCCGCCGTTAAGTTTTTTGTTAATTCCTGATGCAGGTCTTGCCCTGGTCGTTGATGACATTGCTCACAAATTGCCGCGCCGTCCGGCGTTAGCTTCACCAGTACGCCGCGTTTGTCATTAGGATTCGGCAGTCTTTCGATCCAGCCTTTGCACAGCAGGCGGTCGAGCATCCGCGTCAATGCGCCGAGATCGACAGACAGCACTTTTTTAAGTTCAACCGGGGTAATACATCCCGCGCAGCGTATCGAGCACAGCACTTTAAACTGTGTTGCGGTGATATCCAGCGGGGATAAATAGTTATTTAACAGGCGATCTTTTTTTTGATTTACCATGTAGATCAAGCGACCCAGCGGAATGATTTCATTGAACAGATCACTGGTGCTTTTCAAAATGGTTGCCCCGGCAAGTAATTAGTTTCTTCAGATACTATTGCTCAGGCAAGTATAAGTCAACTAAATGAATTGGCCGATGCCACGATTTGCTAAAAGGCGTCCGGGGTATTGTGCTGTGATAACTTGTAACTAATTGATAATTACAGGTTATATGTTGTAGAGGATATTAATTCGCACACTGGCGAAATGGCGCGCCTGGGCAATTTCACTTTATACTTCCGGTTCATGAAACGCTGATGGGTAAGAGATAGTATTATGATGGATTTGTTTAAAGCGATTGGATTGGGGCTGGTCGTACTGCTCCCGTTAGCCAATCCGCTAACCACCGTGGCGCTGTTTCTTGGCCTTGCGGGCAATATGAATAGTGCGGAACGCAACCGGCAGTCCTATATGGCTTCGGTTTATGTCTTCGCTATTATGATGGTGGCGTACTATGCCGGGCAGTTAGTCATGAACACCTTCGGTATTTCGATTCCAGGGCTACGGATCGCCGGGGGGTTAATCGTGGCGTTTATCGGCTTCAGAATGCTTTTCCCGCAGCAGAAGGCGCATGAGTCGCCGGAAGCGAAAAGCAAATCGGAGGAGCTGGCAGACGAACCGACGGCCAATATTGCGTTTGTTCCACTGGCTATGCCAAGCACCGCAGGACCGGGGACCATCGCAATGATCATCAGTTCCGCTTCCACAGTGCGTCATGGCGGCGAGTTTCCCGACTGGGTCATTATGGTCGCGCCGCCGATTATTTTTCTTGCCGTGGCGGTGATCCTGTGGGGATGCTTACGCAGTTCTGGCGCTATTATGCGGCTGGTGGGGAAAGGGGGGATTGAAGCGATCTCCCGCTTAATGGGATTCCTGCTGGTGTGTATGGGCGTGCAATTTATTATCAACGGCGTGTTGGAAATTATTAAAACGTACCACTAAGGCGCATTTTCGTCTGCCGGAAACCTGTTCCCGGCAGACGAATGTCTTAATGCGGTTGTTCTTCCAGCGTCACTGGCCATTTGCGGAATATGAGCACAGCCCATACCAGCGCGGCACAGGCGGGTATAGCGCCAATATAGCCGATGGCCGACATTGACCAGTGCAAACTCACCTGATTGCCTACCAGCGCGCCAGCGCCAATACCAATATTAAAGATGCCTGAAAATAGCGCCATTGCGACATCGGTCGCGTCCGGGGCCAGCGCCAGTACTTTCACCTGCATACCGAGCCCTATCACCATAATCGCGATGCCCCAGAAAATGCTCAGTATGGCCAGATGCGCTTCGCTCTCCGCCGCAGGCAGCAGCAGAAGCAGACAGACAACCAGCAGGGCAATAGCGATACTGACGAGCGACGAGGCATGGCGATTACCCAGTTTACCAAACACGAGGCTGCCGATGATCCCGGCGCCGCCGAGGATCAGTAACAGGACGGTAGCAAAATTCGCACTGAGCCCGGCGACATTCTGAACGAACGGTTCAATATAGCTATAAGCGGTGTAATGCGCAGTCACCACAACGACGGTCAGTACATAGAGGCTCATCAGCGCCGGACGCCGGAATAGCAAAGGTAAACTTTTTAGTGAGCCGGAATGCTCGCTCGGCAATTTCGGTAGAAGCTTAATCAGACATAGCAGCGTAATTAATGCGCCCATGCCGATGGCAAAAAAGGTGGTGCGCCAGCCAAAATACTGACCAACAACGCGACCTATCGGCAGCCCAAGCACCATGGCCAACGCGGTGCCGGTCGCTATCAGACTTAATGCCTGAGCGCGTTTCCCGGCAGGGGCCAGGCGGATCGCCAGCGAGGCGGTTATCGACCAGAAAATAGCGTGGGCGAAAGCGATGCCAATACGGCTAATGACCAGCACGGTAAAGTTCCATGCCAGAAAGGAGAGCACATGGCTGGCAATAAACAAAACAAACAGACAAATGAGTAGCTTACGGCGCTCCATTTGACTGGTAAGAAGCATAAAAGGCAGCGACATGACGGCAACTACCCAGGCGTAAATGGTTAGCATGATGCCGACCTGCGCGGTTTGCATATGAAAGCTTTCAGCAATGTCTGATAGCAAACCAACCGGCACAAATTCTGTGGTATTGAAAATAAAAGCGGCAATAGCAAGCGTAACTACCCGTAGCCACGCGACCTTGCGGGAAACTGGATTGATTGTCATAAAAATATTTCGGGTTAGTTGCGAGAAGGTGAGACCGCGATCTTAAAACGTTTACTGGCGAAAAGACAATCATTTTGTGACCTGCTTCTCATTTACTTCGCAGGCCGTTTCGTCTTCAGTCGACGCTCGCCAGTTGGGCGTTAAGTAACTCGATAAAGGCCTCAAGCTGACGCGTCATCGCCCCGCGCCGCCACATTAGCCAGGTGTTAAGCCAGCGCCACTTCTCCGCCAACGGCCAGGCTTCCACCTGATGATGTCCTGGCATACTGTTGAGCATACTTGCTGGCATCAGCGCAATACCTGCGCCGGCAATTACGCACGCCAACATTCCATGATATGACTCCATTTCGTGAATCGTACCGGGGGTCGCGCCATCGGCATGAAACCAGCTTTCGAAATGCCGTCGGTAAGAACAGTTGGCGCGAAAAGCATAGATGTTATAACCATTCACCTCGCTGGCCCGCGAAACGACGGAATGGCCGTGTGGCGCGACGATCATCATCTCTTCCTGGTAAGCCGGTATACCTTCCAGCCCCGGATGCATTAGCGGGCCATCAATAAAGGCGGCGTTCAGCTTTCCCTCGAGCACGCCATCCAGCATGGCGCCGGAAGGACCGGTCGTTAACGCGAACTGAATTTTAGGGTAACGCTGGTTATAACCCGCCAGCAGCGCGGGGATACGTACGGCGGCAGTACTTTCTAACGCGCCGAGTGAAAACAGTCCTTGCGGTTCCTCTCCGGCAACCACCATGCGGGCTTCATCGACCAGCGCCAGGATCTGCTGGCTGTAACGTAAAAAGTTATGCCCGGCTGGTGACAGCCTGAGTCGCTGGTTTTCGCGAATAAACAGAGAGACGCCCAGGTCGGCTTCAAGCTGGCGGATACGCGTGGTCAGGTTGGACGGAACGCGGTGCACTTTTGCCGCCGCCTGCGTAATGCTGCCCGTCAGAGCGACAGCGTTAAACATTTCCAGTTGCGTCAGGTCCATGGTTTTCTCAATTCGTGAATAGTCTGGTTAATATTATTCATTTTTCAGAAAGGGTAAAGGGCGTCATGATGGTACAACTCCCCTGATAACGAGAGAAAGAACATGACCATGATGACTGCAACACAGGCGTTATCCGTGAATCCTGCGACCGGCCAGACGCTGGCGGCAATGCCCTGGGCTAACGCGCAAGAGATTGAACATGCGCTGAGTCTGGCGGCGAGCGGTTTCAAAAAGTGGAAAATGACATCGGTAGCGCAACGGGCGCAAACATTACGTGATATTGGTCAGGCGCTTCGCGCTCATGCAGAAGAGATGGCGCAATGTATTACGCGTGAAATGGGTAAACCCATAAAGCAGGCGCGTGCGGAAGTGACGAAATCCGCCGCGTTATGCGACTGGTATGCGGAACATGGCCCGGCAATGCTGAATCCTGAGCCTACGCTGGTAGAAAATCAGCAGGCGGTGATTGAATACCGTCCGCTGGGCGTCATTCTGGCGATAATGCCGTGGAATTTTCCTTTATGGCAGGTGTTACGCGGGGCAGTGCCGATACTGTTGGCGGGGAATAGCTACTTGTTAAAACATGCGCCCAATGTCACGGGTTGCGCGCAGATGATAGCCCGAATCTTGACGGAAGCCGGTACTCCTGCTGGCGTCTATGGATGGGTGAACGCCAATAATGAGGGCGTGAGTCAGATGATTAACGATCCGCGAATCGCGGCGGTGACGGTGACCGGTAGCGTGCGCGCCGGCGCGGCGATTGGTGCTCAGGCTGGGGCGGCGCTGAAAAAGTGCGTACTGGAACTGGGTGGCTCGGATCCGTTTATTGTACTCAATGATGCCGATCTCGAGCTGGCGGTAAAAGCCGCGGTTGCAGGACGCTATCAAAACACCGGACAAGTCTGCGCCGCCGCCAAACGTTTTATTGTCGAAGAGGGCATTGCGCAGGCGTTTACCGATCGTTTTGTGGCGGCTGCCGCAGCATTAAAGATAGGTGATCCTCTGGTTGAAGAGAATGACCTGGGGCCGATGGCGCGCTTTGATCTGCGTGATGAACTCCATCAACAGGTGCAGGCTTCCGTCGCCGAAGGTGCACGGTTACTGTTGGGCGGCGAGAAAATCGCCGGGGAGGGCAACTATTATGCCGCGACCGTTCTGGCGGATGTCACACCTGACATGACGGCATTTCGTCAGGAACTTTTTGGGCCTGTTGCCGCCATTACCGTTGCAAAAGATGCGGCGCACGCCCTCGCGCTGGCGAATGACAGTGAGTTTGGCCTGTCGGCGACGATCTTTACCGCCGACGATACGCTGGCCGCGGAGATGGCGGCGCGTCTTGAGTGCGGCGGGGTATTCATTAATGGGTACAGCGCCAGCGATGCGCGTGTGGCATTCGGCGGGGTGAAGAAAAGCGGCTTCGGTCGTGAGCTTTCGCACTTTGGTTTACACGAATTTTGTAATGTGCAGACCGTCTGGAAGAACCGCGTCTAATCGCCCTGACGTCGCGTGGCGCCCTCTGCTATACTCGCAGGCCTTTTCAGACCTGCGAGCAAGGAGCATGTTGTGGCCAGGGCCATGGATAATGCAATTTTAGAGACGATTTTACAGCGCGTTCGCCCCCTCATTGGCCAGGGCAAAGTCGCTGACTATATTCCGGCATTAGCGTCCGTCGAGGGTTCAAAGCTGGGGATAGCGATTTGTACCGTGGACGGGCAGCATTATCAGGCGGGCGATGCGCACGAACGCTTCTCTATTCAGTCTATTTCGAAAGTGCTTAGTCTGGTGGTGGCGATGCGTCATTATCCGGAAGAGGAGATCTGGCAGCGCGTCGGAAAAGATCCTTCCGGCTCGCCGTTCAATTCGTTGGTTCAGTTAGAGATGGAACAAGGCATCCCGCGTAATCCATTTATCAATGCGGGCGCGCTGGTGGTATGCGACATGTTGCAAGGGCGGCTTAGCGCGCCGCGTCAGCGGATGCTGGAAGTTGTGCGCGCGCTTTGCGGCGTATCGGATATTACGTATGACGCTACGGTCGCGCGCTCTGAATTTGAGCATTCCGCCCGTAACGCCGCTATTGCTTGGCTGATGAAATCATTCGGTAATTTTCATCATGATGTGCCTACCGTGTTGCAAAATTACTTTCACTACTGTGCGTTGAAAATGAGCTGCATGGAACTGGCGAGGACGTTTGTCTTTCTGGCGAATCAGGGCGAGGCGTTTCATCTCGACGAGCCGGTAGTTACCCCCATGCAGGCCCGGCAGATTAATGCGCTAATGGCGACCAGCGGGATGTACCAGAATGCCGGAGAGTTTGCCTGGCGGGTGGGATTGCCCGCTAAATCCGGCGTGGGCGGCGGTATTGTCGCCATCGTGCCGCATGAAATGGCGATTGCCGTCTGGAGTCCGGAGCTGGATCCTGCAGGAAACTCTCTGGCAGGTATCGCCGCGCTTGAGCAATTAACACAAACGTTAGGACGTTCGGTATACTGATGAATGCGCTTGAACCGCTCTTTGCCCGCCTGGCGCGATCGACATTTCGTTCGCGTTTTCGTCTCGGGATAAAAGAAAGACAATATTGCTGGGATAAAGGCGCGGAGGTAATTGATAAACACGCCGCCGATTTTATCGCCCAGCGACTGGCGCCAGCTCACCCGGCGAATGATGGTAAGCAAACGCCGATGCGGGGCCATCCGGTATTTATCGCGCAACATGCGACGGCAACCTGCTGTCGCGGGTGCCTGGCGAAGTGGCACCAGATACCTCAGGGAGAACCTCTGAGCGAAGCGCAGCAACAGTATATTGTCAGCGTTATCCATTACTGGCTGGTCATACAAATGAATCAGCGGTAGGGCAGCGCGTCGTTGCTGACGCTTTCCCTGATAAATTACCCTCATACCACTGATAGCAGCCGTTGACCGTCATATATCTCATGCGCTGAAGCGCATATTTAGTTACAACATACAGTTGATTGTTTTTTTTCAACCCCTGTCAGCACTGTGCAAAAAAATGTTCTACAGGGCAGGGGATCCGTGTATCACCAGAAGCTTGCAACCTTGATCTGGATCACGTTTAATGACAGTGCTTTTTCACCTGCTGAAGATAATCATGATCGTTAGACCACAACAGCACTGGATTCGCCTGATATTTGTCTGGCATGGTTCCGTGTTATCTAAAATCTTTTCACGACTACTCCTTAACTTTCTTCTTTCTATCGCCGTTATTATCATGCTGCCCTGGTACACAATGCTGGGTATTAAGTTTACCCTTGCGCCGTTTAGCATACTGGGCGTCGCTATCGCCATTTTTCTGGGGTTTCGCAATAATGCCTGTTATGCGCGTTACGTTGAAGCCCGACATTTGTGGGGGCAGTTGATGATCGCTTCACGCTCAATATTGCGTGAGGTGAAAACAACCTTACCTGATGAACGCGGTATCGAGGATTTTGTTCGGTTACAAATCGCTTTTGCCCACTGTTTACGTATGACATTGCGTCGACAGCCTCAGACGCAAGTTTTGAGCAACTATCTTGACCAGGAGGCGTTACAGAAAGTTGTCGCTTCCCATTCGCCCGCTAATCGTATCTTATTGCTGATGGGAGAGTGGCTGGCGATTCGCCGCCGCAGCGGAAAGCTTTCCGATATTTTATTTCATAGCCTCAACAACCGTTTAAATGATATGTCGTCAGTGTTGGCCGGCTGTGAACGCATCGCCAACACGCCGGTGCCTTTTGCCTATACGTTAATTTTGCATCGTACGGTTTATCTTTTCTGCATTATGTTGCCATTTGCACTGGTGGTTGATCTGCACTATATGACGCCGTTTATTTCGGTGCTTATTTCTTATACGTTTATCGCGCTGGATGCGTTGGCGGAAGAGTTGGAAGATCCGTTCGGTACTGAAAATAATGATTTACCGCTGGATGCGATATGCAATGCGATAGAAATCGATTTACTGCAAATGAATGATGAAAGGGATATTCCGGCAAAACGGATACCGGATAAGCACTATCAACTGACCTGAGATCGTCTTAACTGGCGCAGAATGTTCATCTGCGCCATAACCTGAAGAGCAAAGCTTAATAGCCTTCTCCAACGCCGGTTTTGGCTGGACCGGAGTAGTGGACATGAACGATTCGCCATCCTGTGTTTGGTATCTTCGCCCACACCTGGCTTTCGCGGCCTGCCGTGTGTTGAGTCTGCCCATTATCACGGCGTACCGCGGTAAAATGCCAGTCGAACTCTGCAACGGCGGCATTGCCATACACATGAATAGCAGGGGGAGCGTCCAGTTTTAATGTGCGTTTGCTGAAGGTTTTACCCATAGTGGTGCCATAAAAATTTTCAGCGATCTGCGACCATCCGCGTTCGTGACCGCGTGGATGAATAAAACTGGTTTCCGGTGAAACATAAAAGAGCTGCTTGCCTAACGTTGGGTCTGCCTTATCTATTGAATAAAGGTAGCGGTTAATACCTTCTGTAATTTCTTGTTTAACGGTCGACGTAGCTTCATTTTGTGCGGCGGTTGGCGTTGCCGCTGATGCCGATGACGCCATCAGAGTTAACGTTATTGCGGCGGCCGAAAACAATAGTGACGTTTTTTGCATAATAGTTATACCCATATGGTCTGTTTTTGAGACGCTTTATCTTTCCTGTTACGTTCACCTTTATACTAAAGGAGCATGGCTCACGAACAATAAAAAACATCCTTCTATAAAATTACCCCGAAAAGGGAGTAGTGCAATTAAGAATATCGTATTTGTTTGTAACGGCATGACTCAAAATATCAACATTTAGAGTTTCAGTATTGTTGTTGTCCCTTGATTTGTTTTTGTATTTATTACCGCTGGTAAATAGTTAATCTTATGAATAGTGATACACAAATGACCGTTTGCGCTATGTGATAATTAACCATAGTAAAAATACACGAAGCGAAGAAGTGCTATTTCAGTAGTACTGTAAAAATAAATGCAAACGTAACAAATTATACACAAAAATAAGAAGGGCTGTGGCCTCAACTGACTTGATTATGATTCGGTCTTACCGAATGTCAGCCGAGTGTTCAGTGCCATTCTCGCCCTGGCATCCCCGACCGTAAGCCAGTTCTCTACGGGTAACCCCCTTGTTATTACAGCAGAAAACAGGGCATATCATTGATGTAGTCATGCTTAACTTGCATTTTAACATCACTAATACATAGCAAGCTAATATTACACTTTGAAACTTAACGCACGGTAATTGTTAGTGATATTGTCCTGGACAGTTCCGCGAGCAGGTTTTGCGGAAAGTCCAAAAATAAGACAAATAAGGCATATAAAATGAAAAAAGTAGTGGTGTTATCTGCGGTAGCCGCAGCCGTAATGATGGCTGGAGCCGCCAACGCAGCAGAAATCTATAACAAGGATGGCAATAAACTGGATTTGTATGGCAAGGTCGACGGCCTGCATTATTTTTCCAGTAATCATAGTACGGATGGCGATCAATCTTATATCCGTATGGGTATTAAAGGCGAAACTCAAATTACCGATCAACTAACCGGTTTTGGACAGTGGGAGTATCAGGTCAACGCCAATCGTCCGGAAGATGGTGACTCCAGCGGTTCCCCGCAAAGCTGGACGCGTCTCGGTTTTGCTGGTTTGGCATTTGCCGATATGGGGTCTGTTGATTATGGTCGTAACTATGGCGTGTTATACGACATTGGTTCATGGACTGACGTACTGCCTGAATTTGGTAATGATTCGTATGAAGCTTCCGATAATTTTATGACCGGACGCGCGAATGGCGTTCTGACTTATCGCAATAATGATTTCTTTGGTCTGGTTGATGGTCTGAATATTGCGTTGCAGTATCAGGGTAAAAATGACGGCCTGTCGAAAGAAGGCGATCCTTTAAGTAATAATGCCAGAAAAAGTATCGCGTACCAGAATGGCGATGGTTTCGGGGCATCAGCGACATATGATTTGGGCATGGGGGTGAGCCTGGGGGCAGCCTATACCAGTTCCAAACGCACGCTTGATCAGATGACGCAAGATAAATACGACAATGGCGACCGTGCTGAAGCCTGGACTGGCGGCGTGAAGTATGATGCCAATAATATTTACCTGGCGGCAAACTATACCCGTACTTATGATATGACCTATATGGGTGATACATTGGGCGGCTTTGCACATAAAACCGATAACTGGGAAATGGTAGGGCAATATCAATTTGATAATGGCTTACGCCCGTCACTGGCGTTCCTGCAATCCAGAGCCAATGATGTTGATGGACTGGGTTCGTTCGACCTTGTGAAATATATTGATGTGGGTTCCTATTACTACTTCAATAAAAATATGTCCGCGTATGTTGACTACAAAATCAATCTGCTAAAAGATGGCAACCCATCGAATCCTAATACAGACAACACCGTGGCGCTCGGCTTAGTCTACGAGTTTTGATAAAACTTGCTGATTAAGACAGTTTAGGGATACCCTCCTTTTCCCAAAACTGTGTCACTGCTTAACCTTTATTATTGTTAATTTATCCTTTTATTATTTCAGGACGCTTCTGGCGTCCTTTTTTATTGACTATTCATTGGCTATTCGACTTCGATCTCGCGAATGCGCATTCTGCTACTGTCATCTATCTGCACTTTACCTGAATGACAAAAGGGGCAACAGAGTGTGGACGTTTGAGAGGTGAAGGGTTGATTACAGGACAGACACCAACCTTGCGCCGGTGCGATAGTAATGTGGAAACGCGCATTGTCAGCAAGGGTATGACGAGCGGCGACGTCCAGGCCAAAATGCAGCGCCGGCACCTCAACACAGGCCATAACGCCAATCTCCAGCCAGACTTGCTTTACCTTGCTGAACTGGTGATTTACTGCCTGCTCCTCCAGCAATTCGATAATATTTTGCGCCAGGGCTAATTCATGCATGGGCCAGCTCCTTCATTCAACAATATTTACGGCGACACAAGGATCAATTACCTGTAACTGTTGCGACCACAATGAGAGTGGAATAGTGGCCAGTTCGCGAGCAATGACGCCGTCAGATTGGGCGTGACGTGTGGTAGGCGAGATAATACGGTAATCAAGAATATTGCCTGACGTCGTCAGTCTGGCCTGATGAACTAACCATCCTCGCGCGGTTTCCACTACTGCTATTTTCCATTCGCCATCATCAAAACGATTCCAGCGCAGGGTAGGAAGGGCGCTCAAACTTCGGGCGAGCGTAACGCAGCGGGCCAGCAGACGTAGCGCAGTCATTTTTCCGCTAAGACAACAGGCTGACAGTAGCGGATATTCGATAGCCAGAGGCGAGACATCCAGGGGACCAGGGGTTATTAACGTATGGTCCGGGGATGACGCCATCGGTAGTGTAGGTGTAATGATATTCTGTAATGTCGCCAGCCAGCGGGCGGTTTCAGAACGCTCTTGCAAAAACCAGGCTTCCCAGCCCTTTACGCCAGCGGCAAGCCAGGTCTGAGGATCATCGTCAAAAAAGATTGTGCTTGCCAGCGGGGATAACTCTCCGCGACGTAACAACGCCCATTCTTCAGCGGTTGCCTGTCGGTGGCTAAACAGGGGGAGCCAGTCGGTCAACGCGCGACGGAGCGTTTCTCGCGCCAGCTCTTGTTGTGCGGCCTGCATATCTGGCTTCTCTTCAGGAAACAACAGTAAAGCCGCCGCTGCGCTGTGCGCCTGAGCGCACAACGTAAACAAACGTGAAATAAGCGTTTTTGCGTATACCGGCGTTGCGCCCTGTAACAAACGACCGATCGGCGCCTCCTGCCAGATAATCCGTAGCGGGTGAGAATAGACGGTCAATCTTTGCACGAATTATTACCTTCATCGATCACCATAAACCCGGACTTACTGGTTTCGCAAACCGGACAGCACCAGTAATCAGGTAACTGGCTGAAGGGCACGCCGGGTGGAATTTGCCATACGTCATCGCCCAGCGCAGGGTCGTAAACCCACCAACATACTTTGCACTCCATGCGCACCACTGGCTCATTTTCTGTGACCGGGTATTCTTTCAGCCATTCCAACGTATTTTTTAGCCCCGCGTAGGCATCTTCGATATCGTCGATGCCTGCAACGGCGATATCAGGAATGTCTGCTATCTCAATCATATCTTGCAGTAATGTGTTCATATCATTGAAATAATTGACCCGCCATACGCCGGGAAAATGCGTGCTTACAATCCGGCATTTACCATATCCGCGTGAAAAAATAGCGCTACAGCCTTCGCCTAAAAAATGCTCCAGATACTCGCGATCGGCATCGTTTACTGGCAACAGCGTTAAGTTAATGATATGCGGCTCTTTTACCGGCTGTTTTACGCGCTCGGCTATTTCATGCGCGATAAAGGCGCCATTCATCAGTCCCGCCGGTTGCGGCGGCAATTCTGGCGTAATCGTCGGCTGCGGATGCGTCTGCCAGATGCTCTCCGGGATCGGGCCAATGATAATTTCATCGGCAACCCGTTGCTGGTCAGCGTTATATTCACGCACACGCCAGACACCCGTAAAAACCGTCTCCTGAATACGCTGTTCTTTTCCATCGGATAATAGTACCCGGGCGGAGATTTCACCTTCGCCGAGCAGTTGATCCAACAAACCGCTATTCTGTTGCTCAGTGGCATTCAGCTTATAGCTCAGGGGAAATGGGAGCGTTGCCACCGGGTTATCCATATCGCGAATAAGCGTAGTCAGGATGTGTCTGGCAACACGAAGCTCAGCGGGCAACGCCTGTTCCGGTAAAACCGGCGTCAGTGGTAGATTAATGCCGGCGGGGATAGGAAGAAAGTTAAAGTCTTCCTCTTCTGGCTGCGAGCCTGGTCCGGCAATATTAACGACTGGAATAGTTCTGGAATGATTCACGTGTGTTACCTTTCATTCTATTGCGTGATAACGGGAATATCCTGACGATAGCCCGGTGTGGTCAGCAATGCGGCCACCCGCTGAGAGTATTCTTGCCAGCTATATAATCCCGCCAGACTGCCGACAAAACGGTGCTGGCGAAAGAAAAGCAGCGCCGGATATTTCAGAATGCGATACTCCCGGGCGATCAGATCACTCTGTTCGCTATCCGCAAATGCCGCGGTATAAGACGTCGCCGGAAATTGCTTGAGGATCTCCGGGATAATGACCCAACTGTCGGCGACTTCCGGATGTTTGTTGGGGTCGCTTTGCAGCAAAACCAGCAGAGTCGGATGCGCATTAATCAACGACGGGAGCGTTTGCGCATCGGTAACCAGAAAGCCTTTATCCGCCAGTGGACAAACAGGATTTTGGGGTGAGATAGTCATTTTTTTAAATGCTCCGGTAATTCAGGCGTGCGAGACAATAAATCGGCAAAACCGGTCAGCGGATCGCTTTGCGTAAGCATGGCCTGTTCCAGCGAGTCCAGCGCCGCCAGTACCTCAGCGGCTTCCGCTTCGTCCATTTCTCGTCGTGCTGCGCCGCCAAATGTCAGCAGCCATGCGCCTGCTAAGGGGGGAGCCACAAGCCGAATATCAACGTCGATAAGCTCGCCGTGTCGGTCGCGGCATTTGGCGAACCACTGACCGGGTGAAATAACCTGCACAGGAACGCCGATACACATTATGATTTCTCTCTCTGTAGCACCCGAATATCGCCGACCCGGCAGGCGCTTTGCGCATCTGGCCGTTCATCTTCGTAGCGTTCCATACACAGGCTGTAATGATTGAGCCTTTCAGTGGGCAAGGCCGCTGAAGAGGCGGTGATACCCCATTGCGCCAGCACTTCCTGCGCGAGACAGACCGCAGGCATCAGTTGCGCCTTTACCTGCGGCGTAAGACTCCCGCCATAGTCATCCAGACATTCCGGCTGCACGCCAATCAGCACAATCTCCGATAACTGGCCGTCGGTTAATTGCAGCAATGCCAGCACTTCAGAAAAACTGGTCTGATGTAAACTGAGTTTTTTCGCCGTCAGATAGGCGGGAACCTGTTCATCACGAAACATCGCCAGCGAACCTGGCGCCATACCAAAATCGATAGCATCCATGATTAACAGTTTTTCGGTCTGTTGCAGCCAGGGCAGCAGCGCCAGCCCCTGCGTACCGCCATCAACAACGTCAACTTTCTCGTTATCGGCATACTGTTCAAACAGCTTTTCCGCCGCTCTGACGCCGAACCCTTCATCTGCCCAAAGCAGGTTGCCAAGCCCTAAGATTGTTACTTCTGCCATTGTTATCACCTGAACCAGCGCCAGCCGCTTATCATGACGGAAATCACGCTTTGTCGGCTCATAATGTCTTCGCGGATAGCGGTATAAACATGCGCAATGACGAAGGCGATAATGAACCACATGCCCAGCCGGTGCCAGAAATGCAGCGCGAGGCTATCGTTGCCAGTCAGGCGAATCATCCAGCCAAACCATTGATACGCCCAACTGTCTGTTCCAAGTCCTTCGCCATAGAGCGCAAAGCCGCTACACACCATCAGTACGGACATCCAGAAATAGAACATTACCGCCAGTCCCGCTACCGGATTATGTCCATAGTAACGATGGGCCTCTTTTTCGAGGAAAAAATACCAGCGGATTTCGCTGATAACGCCTTTGCGCCAGGCGCGGCGCCAGAACGGAACCAGAAACATCTCCCTGGCGTACTCATTGCCGACACATGCCCAGTAAATACGAAACAGCAGCGCGACAGTAAAAATATACGCCGTGGTAAAATGGATCAGTCGTATCCAGCCCATCCAAAACATAAAGGTCGCTTCACCTTGAATCGATGGCAGGGGGTGGCCAATGAAATATCCTGTAACAGCCAGGACGACAATGGATAACGCCGTGATCCAGTGCCATAAACGGACCGGCGCTTCATAGATATAGTACCCCTGGCTGGTTATTTCTTTGAGATGCATTGAGACCTCCGAATCGTCGTCATCGTACCTGAACCCTGACCAGCTCCCCTCCATGATTATCAATAACATGGGTGGAGCAGGCCAGGCAGGGATCGAAGCTGTGCAGAGTACGTAAAATCTCCAATGGTTGATCGGGAACGGCGAGTTTAGTCCCCATTAACGCCGCTTCGTACGCGCCAATTTGACCTTTATCGTCACGTGGCCCGGCATTCCAGGTTGTCGGTACCACACACTGATAGCTGTCGATTTTCTGATTTTCAATTTTTATCCAGTGCCCCAGCGCGCCGCGCGGCGCCTCGCTGAAACCAACGCCTTTTGTCGATGTAGGCCAGGTATCGGGTTCCCAGAGCGTGACGTTTGCCGTCGCCGTATCGCCGGACTTGAGGTTACGCATCAGACGATCGAAGAAATATTGCAGCGTATTGCCTGCCCATACGGATTCCAGCGCACGCGCGGCAGTACGCCCTAATGTAGAAAAGAGCGCTTCTTTAGGCAGCTTTAATACACTAAGCAGTTGATCCACGGGTTCTTTAAATTCCGGTTTATTTTGATGATATCCAATCAGATAACGCGCCAGCGGACCTACCTCCATCGCATGTCCCTTCCAGCGCGGCGATTTAATCCATGAATATTTAGCGGACTCATCCACCTGTTCGATAAAGGTTTTTGTGCCTTTATAGTGTTCGCCCATGACCAGTTGCGGTTCGGTCAGACCATCCCAAGGATGCAGGCCCTTATCGTTATTGCCGTTACCATAGGTATACCAGGAGTGAGTAACAAACTCCTGAATCTCATCGGGGGCGGTTAAATCGACAGGATGAATTTCGTCGAAACGACCGTTAATGATAGCCCCACGCGGAAGCAGAAGATTACTGGCGGAATAATCGTTAGGGTTATCCGGAAACTCGCCATAAGCCAGCAGGTTCATGCTCGATAACCCGCCGCCGATTTTTGCCCAGTCTTTGTAATAACTGGCAATCAGCAAGACGTCCGGAAGATAAACCTGTTCGCAGAACTGGCGAGCTTTTTGGATGATGGAACTGACAAGGTTCAGGCGTTCCATATTCACTGCGCCGACCGCGCCCGTTTCGTCAAGGTTGATGGCGCAAGGAACGCCGCCCACCAGCCAGTTAGGATGCGGGTTTTTACCACCGAAAACGGTGTGAATTTTTACGATCTCTTTTTGAAAATCGAGTGCTTCAAGATAGTGGGCGACCGCCAGCAAATTGGCTTCCGGCGGAAGTTTCATCGCCGGATGTCCCCAGTAGCCATTACGGAAAGGGCCAAGTTGACCGGACTCGATAAACCGCTTCAGTCGATTTTGCAAATCGCGGAAATATCCCGGCGAGGATAGCGGCCATGCGGAAAGGCTTTGCGCGATGGCGGAGGTCTGATGCGGGTCGGCTTTCAGGGCGGCAACCACATCAACCCAGTCCAGCGCGTGCAGATGATAAAAATGCACCAAGTGATCGTGAACGTGTAGCGTAGCCTGCATCATATTACGGATACAGTTTGCGTTGTCCGGAATCGCGATTCCCAGCGCATTTTCTACGGCACGGATTGAGGTCAGAGCGTGTGTACCGGTGCAGACGCCGCAAATGCGTTCAACGAATGCCCAGGCGTCTCGCGGATCGCGACCTTTCAGGATAACCTCCAGGCCGCGCCACATGGTGCCGGTCGACACGGCGTTAGTAATGACATTATTACTGTCGATATTCACTTCGCAACGCATATGCCCTTCGATGCGAGTAACCGGATCGACCACAATTCGCCGTCCGCTATTGTCCAGCGTAAAACCCTGAGTCTGATAAGGATATGCCATAATTATTTTTTCTCTTCCGGAGCGTTTTCTGATGACGTGTTGTTTTTATTGCGGGCATGTTTTATGGCGCTCACCGTGGCGTGAGCGATGGCGGCAGCGCCCGCGACGCCAGCAACGCCCATTCCGATTTTATCGGCGGTAGCCTCAATGCCGGTTTGCGGAATGCCCGTTGCCCGGCTGTAAAAAGAACCGTAATCCCAGAATCCATCTTCCGAACATCCGAGGCATCCATGACCTGACTGGATAGGAAAAGACACGCCATCATTCCAGCGAACGGTTGAACAGGCGTTATAAGTGGTCGGGCCTTTACAGCCCATCTTGTACAGGCAATACCCTTTTCTGGCGCCTTCGTCATCCCACGCTTCCACAAACTGACCGGCATCGAAATGCGCGCGTCGGTAACATTTGTCATGAATTCGCTGGCCATAAAACATTTTTGGTCGTCCAAGACGATCAAGGGGAGGGATGCGATCAAATGCCAGCATATAGGTGATAACGGCGGACATCACTTCAGGTATAGGTGGGCAGCCTGGCACTTTAATAATGGGTTTATCGGTAATTAATTTGTGAACCGGCGTGGCTTTAGTTGGGTTGGGACGGGCTGCCTGCACGCAGCCCCATGATGCGCAGGACCCCCAGGCGATAATCGCTTTAGCATCCGCGCTGACGCGTTTTAACTTCTCCAGGAACGGCTCACCAGCCAGTATGCAAAACATCCCATCTTCATTCAGCGGCGCGTTACCTTCCACGGCAACGATATAATTTCCTTTGTACTCGCGCATCACATCCGCCAACGCCTGCTCGGCTTGTTGCCCTGCGGCGGCCATAATGGTGTCGTCATAATCCAGGGAAATGAGCGACAGAATGGCATCTTTTGCCAACGGGTGCGCAGAGCGAATGAAAGATTCGGTACAACAGGTACATTCAAGACCATGCAGCCATATCACTGGCGTACGCGGTTTATTCTCCAGGGCATAAGCTATCTGAGGAATCATCGAACTGCTCAGGCCTAAAGACGTTGCGGTAAGGCTGCAAAACTTGAGGAAGCTACGCCTTGTCACGCCGTGTCTACGCATAACTTGATAAAATGTATCTTGTGTTTGCATAACGTTTATCCCAAACCACTATAGTTAGTGTGGGCATCATATGTTGCATTTCTTGTCTTTCTCAACGTGTTTTAGTAGCAATTATGTTTCTAATTCGTAACAACCGATTACATGTGTGCTACTCACATTACTCAAAAACATAAATTAATTTAATGTTATTGGTGATGTGGAGTAAATATAGCGTTGTGATGGTATCTCTTAATGTTGATAAGATTTATTTATAACATGATGGGATTTTTTTAAATGGTCACACGGATAACGCGTTTCATATTAGTTCGCTGTGTTTAACTCTCCTTTAAACCCGTCAGTTAAATTTATTAGCTTGTAAAATAAGATCACAATTAATTACGTGCTGCATAACCATTGATAGGTTTAATTTAATATATTCATCCAATCCATTTTACAAACAAGGAGAGCATGATGAAAAAAAGTAAAGCAATGTTATTTATCGCTCCGGCGTTGTTTTCATACGCCCTGGCTGCACAGGCCTGCACAACCCTTGCTATTCAGGATAAACAAGGCGATGTTTTTCATGGACGTACGCTGGAATATATGCAGGATTTACCCTCATGGTTAACGTATTATCCGGCGGGAACACAGTTTGATAAAAAAACGCCGGATGGCAGTCAGGGAGTGAGCTATCAGGCGAAATATCCGATACTGGCCATTACTTCCACCATCACTGATGGCGATAGCAGAGACATACTTGAAGGCATGAATAGCGCGGGATTGTCATTTAGTGAAAACATGATCATGAATGCGCAGTTGCCGCCATTGCCCGCGAGTGAATATAAACAGGCAATTCCTGTCACCTCGTTGGGAGAATGGGCGCTGGCCCGTTTTGCTACTGTCGGCGAGGTAAAACAGGCAATAAAAGAGGGTAAATTCTGGTCACCGGAACTGCATCGGTTTGGCGATCTGAAATCGCCATTTCATTATGCGTTTTACGACAAGAAAGGAGGAAGCATTGTCGTTGAAGTGGAAAATGGCAAATTCCATGTCTATGACAATCCCACTCGCGTGATGACAAATGGTCCCGCATTCCCCTGGCATCTGACAAATCTGAATAACTATACGCAATTAACCAATGTGGACCGCTCTTCAGGCACACTGGGCGGGATAAAAGTGATGCAGCCTGATAGCGGGATTGCTATTGCAGACTTGCCATCGTCCGATACGTCGGTTTCCCGTTTTATACGCGGCGTTTATTACACCACATATGCGCCGCAAGCGACATCCGCCCACGATGCAATGAATACGCTTGCGCATATTATGAGCCGTTTCGATCGTCCGAAAAATATTACGGTTGATTATATGGGGAGTGAAGGGGAAGGCAACGCCACCCGCAAACCGGTCTCAGAATATACGGTCTGGACAACGCTGTCTGACTTAACGCACGGTGAGATGATGGTGCGCGGCTACAATGATATCAACTATAAAACCTGGTCTCTTTCTCAGTTTAAGAACGCGACAGCGCCCGTGTTCGAGAAAATCAACGTCAAAGGATAAATAGCTCATCTCGGTTTAGTTTCCCCGGTAGTCTCGGCGAAGGTAATGGAGGCTACCGGCGGTTGCTTCTCTTTATCATGCACGGTAATTAATTATCACGATCACCAGCGCCAGGATGGTATGCTAAATCCATTCAAAATCCCCTGGATATGGATTGGAGGGCGCATGGTTATACCTGAGGTCAGGCAGGAGAGGCTCTATCAGAAGATAGCCAACCTCATCATTAAGCTGATCAATGATAATATTTTTCCCCCGGGAACTTTTTTACCGCCAGAACGCGAACTGGCAAAACAGCTTGGCGTGAGCCGCGCCTCCTTGCGAGAAGCCCTTATTGTACTGGAGATCTCCGGATGGATCGTGATTCAGTCCGGTAATGGGGTTATCGTTTCAGATAAAAAACACCTTGCCAGCGACTATACCATCGAAGAAATTCTCTCTACTCGCGAGCTGGTCGATAGCCATTGTGCGCGCTTAGCCGCACAAAACGATAACGTTGACGTCATCAACCAAATAGAGGCGATTTATCATCGTATGGATCAAGCCATTAACGATAATAACGTCCACGGCTTTTACTCGCTGGATAAAGAATTTCACCTTGCGATCTCTGAGGCCAGCCGTAACCGGGTGTTGTTCGATATGTCCCGTATGTTATGGGAACAACGGATTAATATCCCTTATGCCGGGCTTGATGAGCAGTCTGGAGACAGAAATGTTTTACTTAATCTCAACAAACAGCATAAAGCGATAGTGGATGCGATGCGCCAGTCTGATGCTGACAGCGCCTATGAGGGATCTCTGGAACATTTACGCTATGTGAGAAAGATTGTCGGCGGCTAAGTTTGTCGATGAATAACACCGCATGGCGGTCATGCCATGCGGTAGAACTCGCCGTAACTCAATGGAAAACAGCATTAATCTTTAAGTAGCGCTCCGGATAGCGATCAAGCTCTTTAACTGCATCAGGGATCTCATCAAGATTGACGATCTTACTGACAACATCTTGTGGATTAATCTCCAGCGTAGACAGCATACGTAATGCCTCATCAAATTCACCGGCACTGGTGCGGGAGCCGCGTAAATCCAGTTCTTTATAGGTGATCAGGTTCGTCGGCAGCGACGTTTCCTGTTTTGGCCATCCGGTAAACGAAATACGACCAGCAAACGATGCTAAATCAAGCGTATTTCGAATAGCGCTATTTGCGCCGGAAGCTTCTATCACGACCTGCGCCATGGTGCCGTGGGTGATATTTTTAATAGCGTCGATAACCTGATCGTCAGCGGCGTTCAGCACATAGGGAACGCCAAGCTTTTGCGCATAGCGTAACCTTTCTTCCACAATATCAATCAGAATAGGCGTTGCCTTGTAATGACGCGCGCTTAATGCCGCCATAAGACCAATGGCCCCCGCGCCGATGATGGCAACATATTCCCCGGCCTTAACGTTTGCCCGATGCAGCGCGTGCAGAGCGATGGTCAGCGGTTCTGCCAGCGGCGCCATTTCAGAAGGCACATTATCTGGTATTTTATGAATTAAATGTGCGGGATGAGTCACCACCTCCTGCATTGCGCCATCGACATGCACGCCAATGACGTTTAAATTTTCACAACAGTTAGTTCTGCCGACAGAGCAAGGGTAGCAGTGACCACAATAAATATAGGGGTCAACAATCACGCGGTCGCCTTTTTTAATATTGTCCGGCATTCCGGTACCTTCCTGAAGAACAATTCCGGTCACTTCATGCCCAATAATTCTTGGGTAAGTAACAAGTGGGTTCGTTCCACGAAAAGCCCCGATATCCGATCCGCAAATGCCTGCAGCATCAACCTTAATTAATACTTCATTTTCTTTCTTATGGGGATAATCCACCCAGCGGGTTTCAACTTCACCAGGCTTATTAATGAACACAGCTTTGACTTTCATTGGCTTTGAATCCTTTACTTTTTACAAACACGAAGACCAACAGGCTTGAAACGATAGCGATAGCACCAGCCAGATAGAACGCATAGTCATATTTACCGCTAAATTGAACGATAAAACCGGTGACAAGCGGACCGATAATGCCGGATATATTAGCCAGGCCATGCATGGCTCCGCCGACGCTCCCTACCTTATCTTTATGAACAACATCCTGAATAACCGCCCAATAAATTGGGCCCGTTAAATAGAGCAGGAAGAGTGAAACTGACATGAGCGTAATTGCGCTACCAATAGTGCTAACAGTACCGGAAACGGCAACACATACCGCTGCGCCTGCCAGACATACGCCCAGAATAAGTCGACGTGAGAGCAGAGCATTACCGGTAATCCGATAAATTACATCAGAACAGACGCCGCCGAGCACCATACCAATGGCGCCGATGACCCAGGGAATTACCGTGGCGATACTAATTTCTTTAATATCGAGATGTAACGAATGGTTCAGGTAACTTGGGAACCAGGTCAGGAAGAAAAAAAGAATATAGTTGTAGCTGAAAAAAGCCAGAGTTGTTGCCCATACCATTGGTTGTTTCATGTAATAGCCGAGTGAAGGCGTAGCCCGGCCATCATCAGATAAAATAACGTCCTCATGATTTTCAAAATCAATGCGTTCTTCCGGCGCCAGGCGTTTACTCATTGTTGGCTTATCGCTAACGATAAAGTACCACAGTAGTACCCAGACCAGGCCAAATAAGAAAATAATGCCAAATGCGGGGCGCCAGCCTAAGGATAACGCCAGCAGGCCCACTATCGGCCCGGACACCGCGCCGCCGAGCGGGGAACCGGCGCTAAAAATTCCGATCGCCGTGGCAGACTCCTTTCGGGAAATCCAGTTATTGATGATTTTATTTCCGGCAGCGCTGACCGGTCCTTCAGCCATACCGAAAAGAACGCGCACGATAAGCATTGTCCACAATCCGGTGACTAAACCAGTTAAGCCACAAAATACAGACCATAGTAACGCTGCGATGAGAAAAACCGTTTTTGGCCCAACTTTATCGCTGGCCCAGCCACCAATAAAATTAAACAGGGCGTATCCGATAAAAAATGCGCTGAAGATCATTCCCATCTCCGCGGCGTTAAATCCTAACTCCTTTTCGATCAAGGGGGCAGTTATCGACAATGCTGAACGATCCATATAGTTGAGCATGTAAACTATAAATAGAAGAAAAACGATAAGCCATCCCATTGTTTTTCTTTTCATGATTAATCCTCTTATTGTGGTCTAGCGGCCTGACCACAATATTTTAAGGTTATTTTCAAATCACCTCTCTTGTGGTTAGAACGTGATCAATATAACAAAAATTTATCGCAGAGGATTTTTATCCATCGCAAGCGTGATGGATAAAATTATTTAAAATCAGACAATTACTTGAAAATTCAATCGGGGCTATCGTTTTCCCCTAATCCACGCCCCGGTAACGTTTGACATGTGGCGTTAACGGAAGGTGGTGCTGTCTGTGGGTATTTTTCATCGGGCGTAATATAAACCTGACTCGTGGCGACATAGCCATCATTAAAAGTGGCTTCGATATAGGTAGCTTCCCAACCTGTCTTCGGTTCATTTAACGTAATACTGATCTTATTGTTGGCGGGAATATCTATTGTAAGCGGCTGATAACGGATGCCACAGGCATAACGGAAATCACGCGCATTTGGATTGTTGGCTGTCCAGCGAACGACTTTTACCGGCGCTTCTGAGAAATAGACCGTAAGAAGATGGTGGTGAATAAGGCCGATCAACTGTGGTAATGTTTTTTTACTTTGAAACCTATTAATAAAAGGAACGAGGCTTTCTTCAGCGAACTGGTTAATTGAGTAGTGGTTCATATTAGGCACTATACGTAATGATTTTACGCCAGGGAGTTTGCTATAATAAAAGCGAGTATTGTCTGGTACGAAAAAATCATCGCCGCTTGCATTAATAATATATTTCGGTATTGCAAGGCGGGGTTGATAAATAGTGTTGAGATATCTTAACGGATCTATTATTTGCCTTAGCTGGGTAAATGTGGGGGATTTTATTTTCTCATCTATGCCTTGCTGGTAGTAGGGGTAGAATGTAATGGGCCAATTTCCACCGTATGATTGATAAATATGCTCAAGTGAAGCATCAATATCAAGTAGATCAATGGCGAAGGGAACAATTGCTTCAACATCAGGATCGGCAATAGCTGACAACCAGGTAGTCCACCCACGCTTTGAAATACCTGTAATGATAAAGGAATTTATATTCCATTGCGTTAACTCCTTTTTTGCTAATCTCATCGCTTGCGATAGGGCAGTGACCATAGGAATATTTAAGGGCATTAACTCACGTTGCTCCGGCGCTTCCATAAATAATGCCCAGCTTCGGGAAACGCTCTCGTCCTCTTTCAGTGGTTTTTTATCATCCTGAAAGGTTAAATATTGGTTAGGTATATCACTCACTGATATTACGATGGTATTCGTATCACGGGCGATGCTTGCCAGTGTTTCCTGGGGGAAATCACCGGGTTTACCAGTGATTTGTACGCCTTTATCATAATTAATTCCGTTGTTTACAACCACCAAAGCATGGTGCTCTTTTGCCGTTTCAGGGATATAAATATCAACGTTATGTCGCCATTGCGCAGGGGTTACCATGTCATCTGGCGACCAGTGTTGCGATAATAATTCATAGTGTCTGACTACAACCTGTGCTAATGGAGCTGTACTAATCAAGGTATATTTTAGCGGTGTGCCTGAAATCTTCTCCCGGTAGTCGGGGAGAACATGAGACAAATCACACTCCGGGCTGTTTCGACAAAAGAAGATGTTGTTATGAAGTAGTGTATAAACTTTTGTAGAAATAAAAAACAGTACGATAACAACGAGATATATTTTTTTCATGCTTTCCCCGCGCTTTACAAGGGCAAATGCCAACCAGCATAATTTCCATAAATACCTCTTAAACATTCAATATAAGTACAATACTTTTGATAAATAAGGGAAGAAAGGAGTAATAATGCTTGTGACGTTGTCACATTATTCTGTTTCTGGTTTCGCTATTAGCACTGAACTTTTTGAAAGGTAAATCATTGCCGTCACCAGACCAATAATGGCGACAGAGATAGCTATACCGATCCAGACACCATACAGGGCATAACCCAGGACAAATCCGCCCAATACAGGGGATATAAAATCAGCGATTGCGATTAATGCCTGCGCCGTTCCGATGACGATACCTTGTCGGGCAGGCGATACATGGACGGACAAGGCGGCAAGATAAGTGGGTTTGGCTAGCGCATCAGCGATACTAATACAAACGATAGCAAAAATAAGCACTGGTATGGTCGTGGCGATACCCGCAGTGAGAAATCCAGTACAAAGAAGGGCGAAGATTAGAATAATTAGCTTTCGCTCCGAAAAATATTGGCTCACCCAACCTAACAGAAATAGCTGAACGAAAATATTAATAACCCCGTCCGCCATTAACAGGTAGCTTAACGCTTTTGGCCCAAAGGGAAGCCCATTCCAGATGAAGGTGTCAGAAAGAAAAACAGGTAATTGTGAAGAGTACATGCCATAGGCGAAGAAATGACAAAGCATTACGATGATTAAGACGCGAAGGACTGGCATCTTTAAAATAGCGCGGGCAGAGAACGCCGCTATTTTATCTGCGGTACGTGATGTTGTGGACGGGTCTTTTAACCCCCAAATCGCGGCCAGGGCAGACCCAAGGACAAGTATAAAGGCGGCGTAGATCGGCGCGCTCAGACTGATACGCGATAGCCACCCTGAAACGCCTGCCCCGACAATACCGCCTAAACCAATGCAGCCTGTGAGGATACCGATTGCCTGGCACCGATTTCTGACGTGCGTACAATCGGCAATATAGGCTGCGGCGGCTGACAAATTCCCGGCGCTAATGCCAAAAAGCGTGCGGGCGAGCAGGATAAACAGGATACATTGCGCGTTGGCGAGTAATAGTAAACTTATCGCCGCAATAGTCAGCGTGACAATCAGTATTCGCTTGCGGCCAACGCGATCGGAAAGGTGGCCAATCAGGGGCGCCGCACAAAATTGGCTAAAAGCCTCAGTGGCGATGATGATTCCAATGATAAGCGGCGAACCGCCCATCTCGCGGATATAAAAAGGCAGTACTGACATTACAGCCGCTGTACTGGCGGCGTAAAGGCCGACAAGCAGGAAAACAGGCAAAATACGCCGCTTGTTGAGCGGAGTGATAGTTTCGCTGTCGGTGTTCTCATAGACATTAGTATTCATCTTTAATCCCTATGGAAAAACGAGAGAGATAATTTTCAATATCGTTGCTCTGTTTGCCGTGAAAGAATGCGCCGACATAGCCATCGGGTCGAATCAACACGCATTGACCCGGCGCCAGATGATAGGACTCCCGGAAGTGCCCCAGGGTATCGATGAGCTCGTCCTGCTCGCCAATGTGATGAATACGCAGATTTCGCCGCGCATCGATGACCTTACCGTGGGTTTCGTAGGCCAACAGATTCCAGTCCGGACCCTGGAGTAACTGAAATAATCGTAATGATTGGCCGCCGGCACCCAAAAGAGGAGCATCCGGCGCTCTTTCTCCCGCTTGTAACCCATGCTGACGTTCGGGCAACGTGTGGGCTAAGGGGGAGTCGGTATACTGGATGTCAAGTTGTTGAACGTCGCGTTCTCGTTTGATGCCACCCTGTTTTTGAGAGTCAAGTAATCGGGTAGAAAGGTGGAGCAGTGATTCGGCTACCGGGCGGCGTTCCTGTTCATAGCTATCGAGAAGCTCTTCTCCTGCGCCCCGCAGCGAGGCTGCCATTTTCCATCCCAGGTTATAGGCATCCTGGATGCTGGTATTTAACCCTTGCCCACCCGTCGGCGGATGCACATGAGCGGCATCACCGGCTAAAAATACCTTACCCACACGGTAATGTTCCGCTATGCGCGCATTCATCTGGTACTTCGATACCCAGGGAATCGAATGGATGCGAACATCCGTCCGCCCGATTCGCTCAGTAAGAAAAGCCGTGAGCACGTCGGCTGAGAAATTCTGCGAGTCGTCCGGGGCCAACAACGCCTGGATTTGAAAGAGCTGCGTGCCGGCGAGAGGGCAAATCGTTATCATCCGCGCCATATCGCCATCGTTAAAATGGTGCCATACATCCCGGTTCAGACCGGAAAGTGAAGCGTCAGCCACAAGCGCATGGATTCCCAACGTATGACCGGGGAAGCTGACGCCTAATTTTTTTCTGACAAAGCTTCCGCCGCCATCCGCGCCTATCAAATAATGCGCGATGATGACCTCTTCTCCAGCCGGCCCGGCAACATACGCGGTGACCGTGCGTGGGGTTTGCGCAAAATGTCGTAACTCGCAGCCGAACTCTACCCGATGTCCCCATGCTTTTAATTGCTCCCGCATAATCGTTTCTGTCACGTTCTGTGGAACCATCAATGGCAGATGGTAGGGTTCGGCGTGGGTCGGTTTTGTATGATGCGCAATAACTGAATCTACATAGCTTCCGTCGTGACGATAGGTTCGTAATCGGGGATAGAGCCCGCCGGCGGCGACCACTTTATTGAGTATTCCAAGATCCTCGAAGATTTCTTGCGTTCGCGGCTGAATACCTTTACCGCGGGAGCCGATAAAAGGCGTCGTTCTTTTCTCAATCAGGCGAAATGAGACCCCGTGACGCGCCAGTTCGATGGCTAAAGTAAGCCCGGTAACGCCAGCGCCGCAGATCAGTACATCTGTAGTGGTGTATCTTGTCATCGTCTCTCCGATATGTGTATTATGCACATAAGAGGAGGCATGCTATGTCAGAAAATAAAAATGTGCAAGATACACATATTTCCGAGCAAATGAAGGTGCTTCACAGTGCGTTGATTCGCGTGGTGAGCGCGCTTAACCGGCCTCGTAATGATGAGAAATTAATTGCAGAGGCGGGGATTCAACTCGATCGTGCGCTATTTTCGATCCTTATTAGTATCGAACGTTTAGGGCCGATTGGCGTTGTTGAGTTAGCCGAACGTGCCGGTCGTGATTATACGACGGTAAGCCGACAGGTCGCCAAACTGGAGAAGCTGGGGTTGATAATACGGCAGCATAATGCCATCGATCGTCGTATACGCGAGGCCGTTATTTCCCGGACAGGAAAGGCGATGACGGAGCGTATAGACGCTGCGCGAGAGCAAATGGGCAAAGTTGTTTTTAAAGACTGGCCTCAGGATGAACTTGATGTCTTTGTTCGGTTAATGCAAAAGTTTGCCGATGCAATGGATAGCGATGCTCCAATGCCGGAATAAGCAAAAGAAAAGGGCGGTCAAATCCGATCGTCCAGGTTAATATCGGTATCTGACATTGATTAAATAGCCAGCAAAGTAAATATAACAACAACATTTATCGAGTTAATTTTCACCCTTTGAAAGGCTAACGTATACTGCAGAATACGGCTATATAACAATCGCCGTATCAATGGTTTTTCAAAGGGTAAATATATGCTTACCGAAAAATATGATTTTCGCATTACCGATCAGATGACTATCCCACTCAGACCTCATTGGATAGCCAATGATTCATACAGGGAAAAGTGTAAAATGCTTGTCCTCAACCGGAGTAAAGGGGAAATTCATAAGGTAGACTTTAGTAAAGTAACAGATTATATCAAAGAAGGTGATGTAATCTGTTTTAACGACAGTACTATAATAAACCATATGTTTATCTGTAAAACAAGACAGAATAGGTTAATTAAAATTGTTTTAGAGGGATTTTTACCAAATAATAGAGTAATTATTTCCGGACTTTTAAAAGAAAGGCTTAACGCGAATGATGTTTTCTATTTGGTTGATAACCCTGAAATTTCCATTAAGATAGAGCAAAAGTTTAGCGAAGAGAGCCAGTACCGAGCCGTCGTGGAAAATCATGAGGCCTTAATTTGCTATTTGGCCAGTCATGGTGAGCGTCTTGATGAGTATGTGGACTCCAGCTTGTTTTATAAATATCCAGATGCTTACCGTTCCGTTTTTTCTAAAAAGTATGGTTCTTTGGAAATACCTTCTGCCGGCATTCATTTTACCTGGGATCTTATCCAAAAAATCAAAGATAAAGGTGGGTTAATATCCTTCATCACTTTACATGTTGCATCAACAGAAATGTTGTCCAACAGAAAAATACAAACAAAATGTGTAGAGGAAGTGACTATCAACGAAGAATACTACGAGGTTCCGCAAGCAACAGCGGATATCATTAATACTGCGAAGCAAAATGGCGGACGTATTTTTGCCGTAGGAACTACCGTTACACGATGCCTGGAATCCGCGTATTCGAGGGAGCACAATTGCCTCAAAGCAAGTTCTGGCTGGACTGAACTTTATATACATCCAGGCTATCAACTGAAAGTGGTTGACTGCCTGCTAACGAACTTACATCAGCCAAAAACGACGCATATGGTGTTAACCGGTCAGTTTGCTGGGGTTGATCTACTCATGAAGGCCTATGCCTCAGAAGATATCCAGTCATGTCAGTTCGATATGTTTGGTGATTGCATGTTAATCATACAGGATGAAGGGCAGGGATGAATAAAATAAAACCGGTACACATAATGCTACCGGTTTTACCGAGAATAAGCATCAGGGGATTCGGGCAATAACCTTTATTTCGAAATCAAAGCCGGCCAGCCAGGTAACGCCAACAGCGGTCCAGTTAGGATAAGGGGGATGGGCAAATATCTTCTGTTTCACCGCCATAACGTCGTTAAGTTGTTGCTCTGGATCGGTATGGAATGTGGTGACATCCACTATGTCATCGAATGTGCATCCTGCTGCAGTCAGTGTTGCTTTCAGGTTTTCAAAAGCAAGCCTCACTTGTTTTTGAAAATCAGACTCCGGCGTGCCGTCTGTGTGACTGCCTACCATACACAACGTAGGCCATAGTTTCATATACGTGACATATGTCAAGGTGCAGTCACATAAAAGAACTGAGCCTGTTTGTCGTATCGCTTGACGGGGAAAGAGAGCATTTCCTGAGTGATTAGCTTCTGTGTTGTGTCACTTTGTAGACGGCATCATTTTCACGCTTTCCAACACCAATGACAGTTACCGTGATAATTTCATCTTCGACGCTGTACACCAGTCTGTATCCTGCACCACGCAGCTTAATTTTGTACTGATCCTTTCTTCCATGTAATTGAGAAGCCGGAACCCGAGGGTTTTCAAGCCGTTCCCTTAGCTTTTTTTTAAACTGTTCCTGTATGGTATGACCCAGTTTTTTCCACTCTTTTAGTGCTGATTCGTTAAATGCCAGCTTATAAGTCATCAATGTTGACCTCAATGACGCGTTCATTCGCACGCTCATCGATAATACGACCGAGTTCTTCATCCTCAAGAATATCCATAAGATGAGCATAAAGTGCCGGAGGCACACAGTAGAAAGCCGGTTCATTACGGTTAAGAATGGCAACTGGAGCGCCATCTCCGGCATTGAAAGTTCCCATTGGATCACGTTTCAGTTCTGTAATGCTTGCTGCAGTAGTCGTTAAAATTTGAAATGCCATAATTTACCTCCTGGTTGATGACTAAATATAGCACCTTTAATAGTACTAATAAAAGCATCCTTCACGAAGGGGATTCAGCTCCAGCCCGGTCAGTGATGCGGGCAGCTGACGGTTTTTTCAAGGCTAAGTTCAGATGTCCAGAACCTAACTTGTGACCACTGAAACCGGCGTTAATAACTCGCCAACCCTTATCAAGCGTGATGTAACAACCGAAGTCAGCCTTGCAGATGGTGATATTATTTTACTTGGTGGCCTTGCTGAACAGTCGGATGGATTATTCTGGCCTCTGACGTGTCGCAGATTGCATATCGTACAGGCAGGGATTACAACCGTATTGCCAGAGGAAGCGATAAAATATGGTAAGTGATGCTCTTGAACAGCGGATTTATGAACTGGTAAGAAGCCATGATGGAATTTACCTCTTTAAGAAAAAAGAACTGACACCGTCAACAGATTTGGATTCAGATTTACGGTTGGAAGATGATGAAGCACTGGCATTGATGGATGATTTTTTTACGACATTCAATGTAGATAAAGGGAATTTCTCGATCACAACATACTATCCGCCAGAACCACCGCTAAAGCATTTGCTTAATCCGTTTCGCAAAAACGATATTCCTCAGGTGCCGGAGTTCACGATAGGTATGCTCATTGCGTCTGCCAGGTCTGGTCGCTGGTTGTATGACTGATTCACGCTGGGGGGCTGCTTTTCGCCCTCTGCTATTCTAATGCGCATAATGTATATTATGTTAAATGCACCAGAACATTTAAAAGACATGTTAAGGCGGCTGGATTCGTGCATGTCAAAAAACTTCTGGCCCATAAGTTTGATCCCTTCCCTGCCGTGACGCTGAGCGAATTCTGTTGATTTGCACCCGCTATTCCTGCACACGATTTCACGCAGCACACGCCGCTCAGGCATAAAAAAACCGGCTATTGTGTTCGGTTCGTCATTGTCAGTGTGTCAGTCCAGGATGAAATCGTCGCGCAGCGCATCAGCGAGCGCCCACGGCATTTCAGACGGAAAACTCTTTTCACGCGCTGCAGATAACACGGCATCGCCGTAGGACTCAACAGCCATTTCCGACAGTTCCCGTTTTAATAACGGGCTTTTTTCCAGACGACGGGCAATTTTCCTGCGCTGCGCTGACATGGGCTAAAAAATTAATGGGAACCTCATTTCACGAGGTTTGATTATTCACTGTCTGCCATTCACACTCGCTACACTGGCGGCGGTCAAACATAATCGGCTCGTATTTTAGCGTCGCGCCTGGCATGACCTGCACATGCGTAACCGTATCGCCTGGCCTGTTTGTTTTTGTATACGACGCCGCCGAACATCCAAAAAGGTTGCGAAGAATTGGTAGCGATTTTACAAATGACATGTCTTACCTCAACCACCCGGTAAAAGTCATGTATCGATAGCAGTATGTTACTCCAGATAAAACAATCAGCTCACAAAGGGATATGTTCCAGCAGACAGGAATGTTATAAGGAGCTTCCCCCTTCGACACAAATAATGGTTGAGGACTAAGAACAGATGCAGCTGAATATGCTGGAAGCCATGAATATTTATGTCAATGTGGTAGAGCAAGGGAGCTTTATCCGCGCGGCGGAGGTGCTTGAACTGCACCGCCCTGCTGTTACCCGCGCCGTTCAGAATCTGGAACATGATCTGGGCGTTAAGCTCCTGCATCGTACAACACGACAGGTCAGTATGACGGATGAAGGGGAAGAGTTTTACCAGCGTTGCCTGTCGCTCTTAAGTGAGCTGGACGACGTCCGGCGATTATTTTCCCGCACGCAACCGCCGAAAGGTCGCCTGCGCCTTGACGTCCCTATTACACTCGCCCGGGCAGTCATCATTCCGGCTCTTGGAGATTTTCAGAACCGATACCCGGATATTGAGATTGTACTTGGTACGTCCGATCGCAAGATTGATTTGATTGCCGAGCGTGTGGACTGCGTCATCCGACTTGGTGAGCTTAATGACTCCAGTTTTGTTGCCAGACGTCTGGGAACGGCAGCCATGGTGACCTGTGCTGCGCCATCTTATCTTGCGAAGCATGGCACGCCGCACTCTATCGATGAGCTGATGACGTCCCACCGGGCTGTAAATTTTTTCAGTAATCACAGCCTGCAGATAATGGAGTGGAAATTCACGGTTGATGGCAGTATTGCGTCAATAAAAGTACCCTCCAGCATCCTGGTAGACAATTCAGAAGCGTTTCTTTCATGTGGGCTGGCGGGGTTGGGGATTCTACACGGATTGCGTCCGTCGCTTGCACCCTTTATTGCCAGTGGAGAGCTGACAGAGATCCTCACTGATTTCCCGCCCCCGCCAAAACCGGTTTCACTGCTTTACCCGGATCGTCGGTATCTGGCACCTAAAGTTCGTGTATTCATCGACTGGCTGTGCGAGGTTTTTGGTCCGGATGCACATCTCTGATAACGCTCTTTCGTGCATATCCGACCTGGCTATTGTTACTTTATCAGTAATTCTGTTTTAAAGATTGGATGGTTTTTCGTAACAATAAAGAGGCTTAAGATCTTCTTCAGATTAATTAACTACCACAGTCGCCTAAAAGGCTGGCTGAAAATTTGTTCGAAGGAGATTACGTCATGAAGTACAACCGTATCTGCCAGATTCTGGGTATCGAAAAACCTGTTATACAAGGCCCATTGTCCTGGCTTACCGATGCAAGACTGGTTGCAGCCGTAAGCAACGCCGGTGGTTTGGGTGTGCTTGGCCCAAATGCGGGCTTAACAGCGGAAACTGCTGTATCAACGCCTGATGAAACAGCAGAAAAAATGCGTGAAGAAATTCGTAAAACCAAAAAACTTACCGAAAAACCATTCGGGGTGAACCTTATTCCAACCCCTGAAAACGACATCTGGACTCCGCCTATCCTACAGGTAATAAAGGAAGAGGGAGTAAAAGCTGTTGTTTATACCGGTTACGGAGAAGGAGCTATTATCACTTCGCTGTTTAATGAACTAAAAGCGTCGGGTATTGCAATTATTTACCGCGATATTAATCCGACACCTGAAAATACACGTTTAGCGGAAAAAGCCGGCGCCGACATTATTGTTGCAACAGGTTTTGATGAAGGTGGCACATTGCCTGGCACCGCGCTTGGCACCTTTTCGATCGTGCCGCTGATTGCGGACTCGGTGAAGAGTGTTCCCGTCATGGCTGCAGGCGGGATTACCGATAGTCGTACCGCCCGTGCTGCCCATGCGCTGGGAGCAGAGGGTGTCTTTGCTGGTTCGGTGTTTATTGGGACAGAAGAAAGCCGTGTGCCGCAGTCAGTAAAGGATAAAATCATTAATGCTAACGGCCTGGATTTGCTGCTTTTCCGTACCCTGCCAGATTACTACCGCTCACTTCCTGGCAAGCTGGCTGACAAGCTCGTGTCGATGGATAAAGCTGGTGCAAGCAATGAAGAACTGGCCCAGACGATGGGAGGTTTACGCGGGTTGCGTATCGGCATGCTGGAAGGTAATACAGATGAAGGATACATTGCGCTGGGCACGGGCATCGGAAATATCCGCAGCATCAAGAGCGTAGCTGAGGTCGTGAACGAGCTGGCCATTTGTTAAGGGCAGAACACTGCAAAAATAATCGAACTTTGCGAAACGGCCTGGCGCGCAGCGGCCCTCTGACACAAGATGTGGTAGTGTTTTCAGACATTGAAACGCCATAGGCTGTATTCCTCCCCTACCCTGTGACTACCGGCGCCAGTAATAAATATCCTCCGGCATAGCCGGAGGTTTTTCTGATGCGCCTGTAAGGCTCTCTTACCAGCCGCGCCCTAACAGGCGCATACGATCTGACATTTGCATCAAACCTCGTTACTTACGGCCCGTAAACGGGCTGCCCGGATAAGGGATCGATAACTGCTCTCCCATTTTATCCTCTTCAAGCTGGTGCCTTATGTAGCCGTGTTCTTACCCACCGTATCGACATAGTACCCTCTGCACCAGAGCTCCCTGTTCCTGTATTTGAATTTTAGATCCCCAAACTGCTCGTAAAGCATCAGACTACTTTTACCCTTCAGATATCCCATGAAACTCGACACACTCATCTTTGGCGGGATCTCCAGAAGCATGTGAATATGATCTGCACAACATTCTGCTTCCAGAATTCGTACGTTTTTCCATTCACACAATTTTCTTAATATGCTGCCTACTGCTCTACGCTTCTCTCCATAGAACGCTTGTCTTCAGTATTTGGGCGCGAAAACTATGTGATATTTACAGTTCCATCGGGTGTGCGCTAAGCTCTTTTCGTCCCCCATTGGGACCCCCTTTTGATTTTTTGTTGAACTTTTGCAGTTGCCAGACCGCAAGATGTTTTAACAAATCAAAAGGGGTTTTAATAACTGGCTTAAGGCTGAAAGCTTTCCAGAACCCCAGCCTGGCTGGGGGTTTTCCATAGATAATAAAAAAGCCGCATGAGCGGCTTCTATCGTACGTACAGTCCAGTACTATGTCAGATCAGGATGAGGATTTAATTTTATTAAATTGCGTCTGGATACTGGTAACGACCCGATCCATCTGTTCTCTGAAATAATCTGCTTCTTTCTTACTGCTGCTTTTATCCCGCACATAGGTCCTTGTTTCAAAGCTGCAACTCAGGTAATTATCCGCCTTACTCTTCCAGGGAGGGAGGCTTTCCCGCGTAAGATATAGCTTGATCCTTCTGTCATAACCCTCTCCCTCTATGCCTGTTTGAAGATAGAGCGGTGCCCAGTCTGTTGTGAAGTGCTTGTCATTACTCTCCACGAATTTTGCGTTGAGTCCGGCTTTTCCCGAATGCTTTCGTTACCGTCACCTCATGGCCAATAGTTCTTAACTCGTCAGTGCCGCGCTGTATAGCTGTGGCTAGTTCCCCGCGCTTTGCAGAGGGTAATTGATTGTCAGACGTTGTCATATATTTCCCCCGGAAAAACTGTCTTCCTTGTTTTCATCATGTTACTACTCAGATAATTCGACGGCGTCCATTATGATACTGACAATACACTGGAAAATCTGACAGTCGAAGCAGCTACCGGGGAAAAACAGTAGACCAGCTAGCACAGCGTTTGCGTGAACTGGTGGATAGTTCGGGGAATCAGCGGAAGACCCCCTATTCTCAACCATTTCCTCACAGGCCTTCCTGAACAATGTGATTGTTTGAGTAACTTTACGATAATTGCTTCAAAAACTATCAAATGCCAGACTTCCGCTACCAGACGGTATACACAGTATGACTATTTCTTTTTATATGCCCCATACAAAAGCGATACGGGTGTTTTTTCTAATATCTGGATTTCATTTTTATGTGCTTTATGTTCACTAAAAATATCTGCCAGACTTTTACCTCCAAAGGCCAGGCCAATTCCCGTTGCTGCTGCTGAAAGTAATGTCAATTGCGGCATGGCAAGTGAAGCTATACCTAACGTGGCTGTTCCTGCAAAAATTAATCCAGATGAGATCTTTTTTTTCTTTGAATTCTTAATGGCTGATTCATGCGACTTTCCATACTCTTCGACCACATTGATTAAATGTTTTGAAAAATTATTTGCCGCATCTTGCATTTGATCTGGTGTTTTTCCTTGCAAGTCATGCCTCGAGATTCTTAGTTCATGCCTTAAGGATTCCAGTTGACCTCTTTCTCTAATCTTTTTTAATTCCAGATCGGAAAGCGCAGTAAGGAATTTTACTTCCGCGGCTGAAAGGCCCATTGTAATCGCCTGCTCTTCAGAAGAAAGAGGATTTAATTTACCATAATCCTTGACCAACTGCTCCGTAGTCCATTCATGTAAAAACATATGGTTACTATAAATAACTGGATCAATGCCTAATAGTGTTGCCGATAATTGAGTTGATCGCTGTGCATAAATTGCACCTTCAACCTTACCCAGTAAGGTTCCTATAGCTGACGGCAGATCGTAATCCAGAAGATCTACCTCTCTTGTTGTAAAACTCTTTAAATCTGTATCGTAAACCCAGACTTCTTTTTCGATGTTATTGAAATTATTAAGCAATGTTTTTAATAATTCTTTATTTATTAGGATCTTCTGGAATGTTTCTTCATTTCTCCCAAAGTGCTCAAGAAACGCTAAATAAGTAGCGTAATCCATTTTTCTATCTTTAAAAAAGAGCTGACTTAGAAAAGCGGCAGATTGTTCATGATTGCGTTCTTTATCAAAATCTAGTAATTCAGGAACGATTAGAAAAATTGGATAATCATCATCAATAGTCATAAATGGGATGGCGCGAAATAGATTGGAAACATGTTCAAGTAATACCAACCTGCGCATGCGGACATAACTATTATCTGGTGGCAATGACAAAAATGAATGCAGAGAGCTAAGAGAAGGAAAATGTAATGGATCAACCATTATGATGCTATCAAAATAAATTCCCAGAGATCTAAGGTGATTAGATATGTTATAACCAAACCGTTGAATCGGAAGTAATAATCGATAACTTTTAGACGCCCGCACTTCTGTTATAAGCGCCGCAGCGTGAGTATCCCAAAATTTATTTAGCAACAGCATTAGGTTTGTAAGTTGATTATCTAACTCGGGAGAGCTAATTAGCTCTTTCAGGATGAATCTACGTAATTCTTTCAGTTCTAAATTTCTAAATGCATATTTATATTTTTCAGAAAAAGCGTTTTCCATCAATAAAACATATTCATTCTGTATGCTTTTTGTAATACTACTCATCATCTATCTCCGAACCACCACGCAACGATTTCCCAGTGTAGTGGTTCTTATCATGTGTATATTGTTAGTCATGTTATCGTAGAAAATTCAGTGGTCAATAACTCATTGAGGTAGCTACTAAAATTTGCAGTTACCAGGATTTAGGATGATTTTAAAAATGTTTATAAATTCAGGCTGCGCCGCAGCGATTGCACTGATTTCCACATAACATGATAATCAATGGCTTTGATACCCTTTAAACGAACAAATACGAGCTTAACATGGCGACAATAAAGGATGTTGCATCCATGGCCGGTGTATCAACCGCGACTGTATCACGCGTCATTAACCAGACCGCGTGGGTTGAACCCGTCACGCGCGAACGTGTAGAGAAAGCCATGCGCGATCTCAATTATCGCCGGAATGCCGCCGCTATCGCGCTGGCGAAACGTAGCGGCGATATGCTCGGATTGTTAACCGGCAATCTGGCCGATCCTTTTTTTGCCCGCCTTGCTCGCGGCGTAGAAGATGTTTCTCGTAAGCAGCAGTATCGCTTGATGGTATGTAGCGGCGGCCACGACGAAGAAATGGAAAAAGCGGGACTGGATTTTCTGGTTAATCAAGGCTGTGAGGCTATTGTTGTACACGCCAGCCGATTACCGGATAAAGAGCTGCTGCGCTACGCAGCCCACTTTCCAGCGCTGGTTGTTGTTAATCGTTATATCGCCGGTATGGCCAACCGGTGTATCTGGCTGGAAAATCGCAGCGCCGCCAGGGAAGCGACCCGATATCTCCTGGCGAACGGGCATCGGCGCATTGCCTGTGTGACATCTGACTTGCCAATTATCGATCGTCAGGAACGCCTTGATGGTTACCGTCAGGCGCTGGAAGAATATGGTATTTCTCCAGACCCTCGCTGGGTGATTAGCGTTCCGTTTAACGAAGAAGGCGGCGAGCGGGCCGCGCATCAACTTATCAATAGCGGGCTTCCCCTTACGGCTGCGGTCACGTTTAACGATGTGATGGCCGCTGGCATTATGCGTATTCTTCATCAACGCGGCGTTCAGCTTCCGCAACAGCTCTCTATTGTCGGCTTTGATGATGTGGTGCTGGCCCGGTATCTTTATCCGGCGTTAACAACAATGCATTATCCGGTCGAACAAATGGCGCGTTGTGCCGCGCAACTGGCGATACAGTTATACCAGGGCATTACGCCGCCGCCCAGCAGCAATCATTTCAATGCCGAACTGGTGATCCGCGATTCTGTCGCGCCCTATTTTTCACGATGAATGCGTCGTCAACAGTAAAAACTGTGATGACTATCAAATTTACCCTTCTCATGTAATCGGTTACATGGACGAAAGTAATGGATCACAGTAGTGAGAAGCGTATCCCCCTACCCTTGAGCTACCTTACTGACCGGAGCTCCATTATGAGTGCATCACAAAACAAGAAGAAAACGCTGTCATTGGGTTTAGCGCTAATCCCAGTCATCTCCATGTTGTTATTGTTGATTATCGGTTACGGCATCATGGGGCTACGTATCGAACCGCTCCTTCTGTGCTCTGCGGCGGTAGCCGCAGGCATTGCATGGTGGCAAGGATACTGTTGGGAAGACATCATCAACTCAGTGGTGGATAAGCTGGCTAAAGCAATGCCGGTTATCATGATCCTGATCTGCGTGGGCGGTTTGATTGGCACCTGGATGTTTAGTGGCACCATTCCCTACATGGTGTACTGGGGGCTAAAACTCATAAGCCCGGAATATATTTTGATTGCAGCCTTCTTTTTAACCAGCGTGGTCTCCGTCTGTACCGGTACATCGTGGGGGTCCGCCGGGACGGTTGGCGTTGCGTTAATGGGGGTTGCCGCCGGGCTGGACGTGTCTCTTGCAGCAGCAGCTGGCGCCGTCGTTTCTGGCGCTTATTTCGGCGACAAAATCTCACCGTTGTCCGACTCGACTAACTTTGCCGCGATTGTCGCAGACACTACTCTGTTTGAGCATATTCAGCATTTACTTTGGACGACCCTGCCAAGTTTCCTGCTTGCCGCCGTGGTTTATCTTATCGCCGGACACAGTAATATGCTGGGCGAGGTGGCCACGCCGCAGCGCGTTACGGACATCATCCACTCGCTGGAGTCGCTATACCATTTTAATATTGTTCTTATTTTGCCGCCGGTGATCGTACTGTGGGGCGCAATTCGCAAGAAGCCTGTCATCCCATTAATGTTAAGCGCCTGCGTACTTGCCTTGTTCCTCGGCGTCATCATGCAGGGACTGAGCATCAAACAGGGACTGGACGCTTTCATTGATGGATTTGATATCGCCATGTTCCCACAAGGCGCAGAAGGTGTCGTGGCCGATGTTCCGCGCCTGCTAAACCGGGGCGGAATGTTCTCGATGATGGGAACAATACTGTTAGTTTTCTGCGCTTTTTCATTTGCCGGAGCGCTAACGTTAACCGGCGCGTTAACGATCATCATTAACCGACTGCTGACCATTATTCATAGCGTTGGTCAACTCATTGCCGCCACTATCGGCACCACAATTTTGGTCACAGGAGCGACCAGCGACGGTAAACTGGCATTGTTAGTTCCCGCCGAACTGTTTAAAGATGCCTATCGTCGTATGGGGCTGGATACTAAAAACCTTTCACGGACGATAGAAGATGCCGGTACCGTTATCGAACCTCTCCTGCCGTGGACCTCGGCTGGCGTCTACATGGCAACCACGCTGGGCGTTAGCACGCTTGATCTTCTGCCCTGGGCTATCCAGTGCTATGCGGCGATCTTCTTCGCATTAATTTATGGTTTTAGCGGAATTGGTATTGCCAGAACTGCCTCCGCTTCAGAAAAGTCGCCGCAAACGTCAGTGACGAAATAATAAGGAAACAAGATGGATTTTAACCAGATTATCAATCGCAACAATACTGGTTCGGTAAAGTGGGATTTTATTGAGCGTCACTTTGGCGATGGCGCAGGGAAACTGCTGCCGATGTGGGTTTCTGATTTCGATTTTGCCTGCCCGCCTGAGGTTCAGGCGGCATTGCATCAGCGAATCGAGCACGGCGTATTTGGCTATAGTGAACGTGATGAGGCCTATTTTAACGCCCTGCTTCACTGGTTTTCGTCACGCCACCAGCTCACGTTAAAACAGGAATGGGTATGCAGCGTGGAAGGCGTCGTACCAGGGTTGGCGCTCTTAGTGCAAATGTTGACGCATCCAGGCGACGGCGTAGTGGTACAGGGACCATACTATGGCTCCTTCGCCAAAATAATCACGCTTAATGGTAGAAAACTGCTGGAGAATCCCCTTAGCGAGTCGCCGGACGATGGCTACCAGATGGATTTTTGCCAACTGGAAAGGCTGTTTCGCCATGAGCGCCCTCCGCTGATGATTTTGTGTAATCCACATAATCCAACCGGGCGTTGCTGGTCGGCCAACGAGCTGGAGCAACTGCTTTTATTATGTGAAGCTTATGATGTCACTCTCATCTCGGATGAAATATGGGCCGATCTATTGCTGCCCGGCGAAACCTTTACCTCGGTACTGCATTTAGGGGAGCGCTGGCATAAACGGGTCATCTCCGCCACTGCGGCCAGCAAAACATTTGGCTTATCGTCGTTGCGAATTTCTAATTTTCTCATTCCCGATCCTACGCTTCGCCAGCGTTTTCTGTCTCGTCTGGACGCTCATGGGCTGGACGTCTTTAACGCCCTCTCCGTTCAGGCGGCGACTACCGCATGGAATGAAAGCAGACAGTGGCTGGATTCGCTACTGGATTACCTGGCGGAAAACCGCCGCTGGTTTGTTGAACAGGCGACAGAGCACCTTCCCTGGGCAAGAATTGTCCCGGCGCAGGGAACCTATTTATTATGGATGGATTGTAAAAAACTGGGACTGGATGACGAACAGCTAAAATGGGTAATGGCGGATGTCGCGGGTATTGCTCCTTCAATGGGCAGCGGCTTTGGCCCGGCGGGCAGCGGATTTATCCGTTTAAATCTGGGATGTCCACGTACCTACCTTGAAATGGCAATAGACGGCCTGAAGCGAATATCGGTGAAGACAATCAAAGGAATACCAACAGGCGGATGAATTTTTCGGGCGGTAAACTGACACCGGTGTTATTTCTGCGGCATGATATCGCCTGAGCGCCAGTAAAAAACCGGCCATCAAGGCCGGTTGGGTCCGGAGCGCGGTTTTACTATCAGGGGCGTCTGAATAACACGATACTGCGCCCGGCCAGATCGAAATCCATTTCTTCGGTAATCCGCATTCCCTGCTGCGCGTTATCGGCAGTCGTCAGTTCAAGTACCCAGCCGCCTTCTCCCCACATCGGAATACGGAACGGTACGCTGCCTTCAAACGGATTGAAAAGCAGTAAGGCGTCGTGCCAGATCCCCGCTTCCGGCTGAAGATCGGGTCGACTAATACATACGCCTATCGTCGATCCCTCATCCCATTGTTCGGATTGCTGCGCCCCTCCGCCGGCGTTAAACCAGCGGATCTCCAGACCGTCACGCCAGCTCTCCCGGCGCAGCAACGGTTGCGTGGCGCGCAGTTGAATCAGATGACGGGTAAACTCCCGTAGCGCATTGGCGGTTTCCGGCAAATTATCCCAGTGGACCCACGATATTTCACTGTCCTGACAGTAGCCATTGTTATTGCCCATCTGACTGCGGCCAAACTCATCGCCCGCTAATAACATCGGCGTGCCGTGCGAGAAAAGCAAGGTGGTCAGGAAATTACGTTTCTGTTGCTCGCGTATCGCATTGATGCCTTCGTCGTCGGTTGGCCCTTCTGCGCCATAGTTACAGGAGCGGTTATCATTATGCCCGTCATTATTATCTTCGCCATTGGCTTCATTATGCTTGTCGTTATAAGACACCAGATCGTTCAGCGTGAAGCCGTCATGGGCAGTAATAAAGTTAACGCTTGACCAGGGGCGACGGCCGCGCAAATCATAGAGATCGCCGGAACCCAGCAGGCGTGCAGCGAAATCATTTGTGACGTTGTCACCTTTCCAGTATTCGCGCACCGTATCGCGGTATTTATCATTCCATTCGCCCCACCCTGGTGGAAAACCGCCAACCTGATAGCCACCCGGTCCGATATCCCAGGGTTCGCCAATCAGTTTCAGTTTTGCCAGCACCGGGTCTTGCGTTACCGCATCAAAAAAGCCGCCTCTCTGATCAAAGCCTTCCGGCTCACGACCAAGAATGGTGCCCAAATCAAAACGAAAGCCGTCGACATGCATTGACTCCGCCCAATAGCGAAGCGAATCCATCACCATTTGCAGTACCCGTGGATGAGAGGTATTGACGGTATTACCTGTCCCTGTATCGTTAATGTAATAGCGATGCTGATCGGGCATGGTGCGATAGTAAGAGAAGTTATCGATACCTTTAAATGACAGCGTGGGACCAAGCTCATTCCCTTCTGCCGTATGGTTATAGACCACATCCAGTATCACTTCGATGCCGGCATCATGGAAAGCGCGCACCATATCGCGGAATCCCTGAATACCTTTTGGACCATAGTAGCGCGTCGCCGGTGCAAAAAAGCCCAGCGAGTTGTATCCCCAGAAATTTTTCAGTCCTTTATCGAGCAGATGCTGATCGTCCGGGAACCAGTGAACGGGTAAAAGCTCGACGGAGGTAATCCCCAGACTTTTAATGTAATCCACGCTGGCTTTATGCCCCATGCCCTCAAACGTACCGCGTAGAGGCTCAGGGATCGCGGAATTAAGCTGGGTAAAGCCTTTTACATGCGTTTCATAAATAATGGCGTTCGACCACGGTATGGAAGGCCGTTGTCTATCCTCCCAGTTAGCCTCAGCCGGATCAATCACCCGGCATTTAGGCGTAAATGGCGCGCTATCCTGGTCATCAAAGGTCAAATCTTTATCGTCATGAAGTAATTGATACGCGAAATGCGCATCGTTCCACTGAATATCGCCCACCAGCTCACGGGCATAAGGGTCAATAAGCAGCTTATTGGGGTTAAAACGATGACCATTTTCCGGGTCATAAGGACCGTAAACGCGGTACCCATACAGCGCGCCGGGCTGCAACTTCGGGACATAGCCGTGCCATATTTCGTCGGTATATTCCGGTAACTCCAGACGAGCGATTTCATGCTCCCCGCTCGGATCGTAAAGGCAAAGCTCGACGCGTTCCGCATGGGCGGAAAAAATAGCGAAATTCACGCCTTCGCCGTCATAATTTGCGCCAAGCGTATGGTTGTATCCTGATCTGATTTCAAAAGCCCTGTTTGTTGTCATTCTCTTTCTCCACCCACGGTAAACGTTGTCCTGTCACGGCACATCAACACATAAACTCAGTCGCTCATTAAAACCAGTACGCCGCCCTGATGTGAGGCCAACGACAGGTGTTCACCAGGCATTAACCTCTCCTGGGTAAGCACATTGCGATAACGATGCTGATTAAGCTGTCCGGGTATAATAATGTCGGTTCCTGCCCAGAAACCGCTATGCGATTGTGACAATAAGCCGTCACATTCGGCGAACACCAGTCGGGGCGCAACAACAATCAGCGCATCATCATGATTGACTCTGGCGTAAGCGATGACCTTGTCGGCACGCTGACCAACAGCCCGCAGCGGTATATAGTCGCCAAAACGGAAGAGCTCATGATTCTGCTGACGCAGACGCAGTAAGGCGGCGGTGGCATACTGATTCACCTGCCCGTTCAGCCAACTCTCTTCGCACGAGAAAACTCCCGGCGTTAGTTGGTCTAACTGCTGCGCCAGCGTGGCGAAATCCGGTTCGCGGCGGTTGTCGGGATCGACAAGGCTAAAATTCAACGCCTCGCTCCCCTGATAGATATCAGGTACTCCCGGCGCGGTTAATTTGATAACGGTCTGCGTCAGGCTGTTAACCAGCCCTGCGCGGATGAAGGGCTGCAAGGAACGATAAAAATCCTGCAAAAATGTCTGATTATCCGGCGCCAGTAAATAACGGGCGTAATCAAGCATTGCCGTTTCGTAAGCCTCATTACTGTCCACCCAATCGGTACGTAGCTTCGCTTCGCGTAGCGCTTTCTCCACAAAGGCTTCAAAGCGTGTTTTCAGCGCGTTTAAACCTGTTTCGTCCTGTGGTTGTAGCATCGGGGGCCAGACGCCGGTCAGCGCCTGATATAACATCCACGTATCCGCCGATTTTGGCGCAGTGCCATCATTCAAAAATTTGACATGGGTCTGGTTCATCTGCCGCCAGCGGACAAGGCATTCGCTCCACTGTTCCGGCGCTTCGGTAAGCGTATACAGGCGTGCTCGCGCATCCTCGCCTCGCTTGGTATCGTGGGTCGACGTACCGGATAGCGCATCAGGCTGTCGCGCCTGTCGGGTTTTCATCTCATGGTGAAAGCGTTCGATGGAGAAGTGATGCGTGACGGGCTCGGCGCCGACTTCATTTAACGCCAGTCCCATGTTTTGACGAAAGAAAAGCGTATCCTCTACCGATTTCGCCATCAGCGGACCGGTGAGTTGTTGGAACCGAACGCGAAACTGTGTCGCCTCCTCCTGGCTGGAGGTGGGAACATCGCCGGTAAGAAGACGGCTCAGAAATGTAAGCGCTTCTGGCTGCGGAGGATTTTCAAGCGTCTTTACCCGTTCCACAATACGGTGTAACAGGCAAATATCGGTCGGCGGTAGCCCTTCTGCCGTGCCGTAAGTGCGATATACGGGAAAGGCAATTAATAACTCGCGTAACGCCTGCCGAACGACGCTCTCTTCCTGTGCGATCTGTAGCTCGCTGGCAATCGACAGCGCAAGCGCGAGCAGCCGGGTAAATTCCCCCTCGAAATTGCGATCGACCATTAGCAATTTAGCCGCCCGTAATTCCGCCCGCATATCCACTGGCGCGCCTTTAACGGTCTCGTAAGCCTGGCGCAGATTGTCTATCTGCTCATCGTCAACCAGCACCTCCGCCAGCGAGGCGATGAATTCATAGCCTGTGGTGCCGGAAACCGGCCAGTCATCAGGAAGTTGCTCGCCTTTAGCGAGAATTTTTTCCACGGTGATATAGCACGCCGGCCCCACTTCCTGACGTAAACGCGCAAGATAGGCTTTCGGATCGGCAAGGCCGTCGATATGATCGATACGTAAACCGTCAACCGCCCCCGTTCTGACCAGCTCCAGAATCAGCCGATGTGTATCGTCGAAGACGGTTTTATCTTCCACCCGCATTCCTACCAGCCCTGTGACCTCAAAGAAACGCCGATATGAAAGCGAGCGAGCAGCATCGCGCCAGGACATTAATTTCCACGGCTGGCGCTCATGCAAATCAGCAATAGCGGCTTTATCGGTAAGCGCCAGTATTTCGGCCTCGCGCCCCTGCCATGTCGCCGGCGCAAGCGGATAATAGTTATCATAATAGGCGAACGCGGGTTTACCCGTAGCGGGATCGGGCTTGATCGCAATTTCTCCGTTTTCCAGCACGGCGTCAAACGTGTAGCCTAAAAAAGGCAGCGTCAGTCGGCGCGACCAGTCAATATCGAAATGGCGCGCGTAACGGCTCTCCTTGCCATATTCAAGCACGTCGCGCCACCAGGCGTTTTCTAGCGAGCTGGCCATGTGATTAGGCACAATATCGATGATCAATCCCAGACCTTGCGCTTTAAGTTCGGCCACCAGTCTTTCAAATCCTTCGCGCCCGCCAATAGAAGGCTCAATCTCATTCGCATCGGTGACATCATAACCATGCGTTGACGCTTTGGTGGCGGTAAAGATGGGTGAGGCATAAAGATGGCTGATACCCAGATTTTTAAGATAAGGCACCAGCGCCGCAGCGCGATCGAAGGTCATGCCATTGCGAAACTGAAGGCGATACGTTGCAGTTGGGATCATGATGCAGACTCTCCCTGGGCTAAGCGGACAATAAGAGAATGTTGGGAAAGCGACCCGGTGGATTCATTCGGCCAGGCGAAGAGAGTCTTACCCGGTAAATCGGGCAGTAATACCGTCGTGGCGCTAATATTCAGCGCCAGTGACAGTGTTCCTCCCGGAAAACGCCAGCTAACGGCAATAAACCCGGGCGCGGTTTGCAATACCGTTCCTGAGCTCTCACGGGCAGCGGACAACAGCGGTACGATATGCTTCTGGCGCAAAAGCAGTAGTTCGCGGGTAAACGCCAGCCACGCTTTACCCTCTTCACTGTGCTGTTGCTTCCAGTTAAGTTTTGAGCGTTGAAAGGTCTCTGGCGCATTCGGGTCCGGAACATTTTCCCCTGCATGATCGGCAAACTCTTTTGCGCGACCTTCACGAACGGCGCGGGCTAAATCCCCATGGAAATCGGTAAAAAAAAGAAAAGGACGGCTTTCGCCATACTCTTCGCCCATAAAAAGCAGCGGAATATGCGGTGAAAGCAGCAACGTGGCGAGCAATACTTTTGTTCGTTCAGCTCCCGCAAGGGTTATCAGTCTGTCGCCCTGGGCGCGGTTACCGACTTGATCGTGATTCTGAATAAAATCCACAAAGGCGACCGGGGTTTGTCCGGTACTTTTTACGCCGCGAGGTTCGCCGGTTTGTGGTGAAATTTCTCCCTGATAAGCGAATCCTTCGGCCAGCGCTCTTGCGAGGTGTTTTTCCGGGGCATCAGCAAAATCGTTGTAGTAGGCCTGGGTCTCTCCGGTTGCAAAAACGTGGACGGCATTATGGAAATCGTCATTCCATTCGGCGGTAAACAGCGGCGCATTGCCATCCTGATCTCGGGGATGCAGAGAAATAATATTGCGGCTATCTTCGGTGGTCAGATGAATGGGTCTGTCGGTAATGTCTTCCCGAATACGTTGTGCGATTTCAACCAGCACATGCTTTGCGCTACTGTCTTCAATCTGATCGATAGCGTCAAAGCGTAAGCCGTCGAGATGGTATTCTGTCAGCCAGTATAACGGCGCCTCGATGATATAGCGTCGCACGGCGTCGACATCATAGGCGATACCATTTCCCCACGGCGTCATGCGCTCTTTGTGGAAAAACGCCGGCGCCAATAGCGGTAAATAATTTCCCTCCGGGCCGAAATGGTTCAGCACAATATCCAGGACGACGGAAAGACCATACCCATGCGCGGCGTCAATAAACGCTTTGAAATCATCCGGCGTCCCATAGGCTGAATGCGGCGCGTAAAGCAGTACGCCGTCATAGCCCCAGCCGCGTTCGCCGCCAAATTGCGCAACGGGCATCACTTCAATAACGGTAACGCCGAGTTCAGCGAGATAAGGCAGCTTCGCTATTGCGGCGCGGAAGGTGCCTTCCGGAGTGAACGTGCCTGTATGCATCTCGTACACCACGGCCTGCTCCCAACGGCTACCTTTCCACCCGGTGTTGCGCCACGCGTAGCTGCCTGGATCAACCACATATGACGGACCGTTGACGTCAGTTTTTTGGGCGCGGGAAGCCGGATCGGGGACCACCATGCCATCGCTGAGTACAAAATTATACTCCGTACCTGGCGTCACCCCGGAGACGTCCAGCGTAAACCAGCCGTCACCGCTCGCCTGCATTTCCTGGTCTTTACCCGCAAGCCTGAGCATAACCTTTTGCTGACCGGTGGCCCAAAGACGAAAGCGGACAACATCAGCGGCGATATATTCAGCCCCCCAGCTTTTGCAAAAAATTTTTGAACTCATTTATCGCTCCGTTTAACCCATAACCTCTACAGCATCCGAAGAACAAGCATAGACTATGGGGCTAATCTTTACGTGACACTGTCACTTAACAGGCGTTCTTTTTCGTATCTGCGTGTAAAAGCGTGGAATTATTGTCGGGATTGCTCAGATGTACCGAAGTGCGCGGTATCGCCTCGCCCGTGTTCGCCAGCGCCCTGAACACGCTGTAGCTGGATAACCTCTCCCTGCTCCCAGGCGTTAGCCCCCTTGATAACGGGATGTTCAGGCAGATCCTGCCGCTCGCGTTTAATGGCCTGGGTATCAATTCCCAGACGGCGATCCCGATCGGCCAGCAGCGCGGGGTCAAGCTGCCCGTCGCCAGTAAAGCCCATCATCAGCGCAGGGATACCCATTGGCAGGGTTTTATCCCGGTCGGTATGCCAGGTGTGCCAGGTCTTGCCATAGGTATTAACAATCTTACTCATCAACGCCTTATCAGCGACCTGCGGTAAGCCAGGCGCCACCAGGCTACCGGATTTCACCTCGTACTGGTGGCTGTGCCACAGTTTTTTCTCCTCGGGAGGAAGCGTTTTAAATAAACGTTCGCTGATAATGTACTCCACCCCCATCAGGCGCGCGTTTTTCGTATTGCCGTCGTAAATCACCGCCTGCATGACATCTTCGTTCAGGACGGTAACGTAATGGTGCGCTTCCATCTGTCCGTTTTTATCACCGCTATAAAAATGGAACCCGTCAAGGTAGGTACTGATGGCATCGACAGGTGGTCTGGATTGAATAGCCGCCGCGCCTGTTTCCAGGGTACGTAATTTGGCAGATGTTTTTTCCCCGGGAATAGGCGTTTGCGACGGCGTATTATTGGCGCCACATCCGGCCAGAAAAGGAATGATAAAGAGTGCCAGCGGTAAAATTTTCATTAGGTCTCCATATAGTGAAAGGGCTCTAATGAAAATAGTGCAATACCACGTGATTGGTAGAAGAAATGGAAGATGTTATTTGTGACGGTGTCACAAATAGTAAAACCCGACACACAGGCCGGGTTTTGATATCAGTTTACTCTTATTTTGAGAGTTCTTTCTTGATTTCGTCTTTTATTTTGCTTAATTCACTCTGCGGGTTTTTCTTACAAAGCTCAACGGCTAGCGGCACTGCTGTCGTCTCAGTTTCCTGGAAATCAACGTAGTCCCCGCCTTTAAAATCTTCATCTTCATTCAGCACCCAGAAAGCGACTGGCGCCATCGTCTGCGGATTGAGGTCAACAAACTCCTGGCAGCTCATACCTTTAGGCGTAACGTTTGTTTTAGTAGTATCTGTTGCCGCATTCACGCTAACACTGGTTACCAGCGCTGCCACGATAATACCTGCTGTAGCAAGGGAGAATTTATTCATTGTTGTTGCTCCAATAATTATATAAATAACCTCTACATCTGCGCGTTAACCCGTTAATGTAGAACGCAGAAAATAATACCCCTCCTCTCTCAGGAATAAAGATCACCCTCCGTGATATGGCTATTATTGATATTTACGTTGACTGATTTTGATGTTTGATGAATAAAGCAACATGGCGAGCAGATTTTAGGGCGAAAAAGTAGACCACGACAATAGCAAATGACGTGGTATGCACTACGTTGAGCTGATGAAAGAGAACTTCGCTCTGACATGCTGTCGCAATCGCGCCAGCCAGACACAAACGGTGGGCAGAACAAACATCGTAAACAGATTGCCTGTCAGCATTCCGGAGGCAACCACCAGCCCTGGCCAAAACGGCTTTCAGCGTCTACGCCGCTGGCGAACCCTATCAGGGCTAAACCAACCACTATTGCCCCGGTAGTCATCAGCACCGGGCGCAATCGGATCTACAATACAATTTCATAGCATTTACAGATAGTCGGACAATTTCAGGTTTCCGTAATCATAAAAAACACCTTTCGTACACAATCTGTATACTTCCAGTAGATTTATTGTTATTTAGCACTATAACTGCAAACAGTTGAATCCAAAGGGTAATAATTCAGGCATTATTGGAAGGGTAATTTACATTATTAAGATAAATAAATGCTTATCGGTGAAGTGAGCGACGTTTAAGTTTTGTTGTAACCACGGCTTTATACTTTTTACGAGTGCTATTTTTTTTGGCTAATTAAAAGGTAAAGTTAATGAAACTATCCGTAACATTGGCGTTTTTCGGTTACATGATGGCATCCAGTTTAGCACAAGCTAGCGATATCAATATGTGGCGTGAACCCAAACCTGTTGTGAAAGAGGGTAAATATTACAGCTTAATCATGGATCGTGGCGAGTTGCAGAAAGCAGTAAAAAGCAGCAATAACAACTATCTCTTTTCCGAAAAAGGTGCAGGAGTGAAACCGCTGGTATTGATCGGCTCTCCGGTAGAGATTAGCGAATTTATGTTGCAAAATAAAACTCGCAGTATTGAAAACCACATTAAAGGTCTACCTGACATTTATATGGGAGTGACAAAATATAAACCCAAACAACGTTTTACCGGATTATTTCCGCTGCAGGATATATTGACTCAAACTGTTGATCAGGTATCGAAATTTGTGCCCGGTACCGATATCACCGATGCGGTGGGAATCCCCGCCGACCTAAAAGCATTACAGCAAGCTATTTTGGCTATGAAGCCAAAAGATAAAACCAGCAACAATATACTGTACGTCAAATTTAGCTACTTACCGGAAGATGGGATGGTGAAAGTAGGAAGCAAAACAGTTTCTTTTGGTCGTATTCTGGAGAAAATGCAGCAGAGTAATCGTACCCTGCGTAGATAAGCAGGAAGCTGGCAGTATTTCCAGCTTCTGGAATGTTAACTTAAGCTACAAAAGCTGTCTGGAGGTAATAGGTAGAAATAAGTTATAAAACAATAGCTTAATTGCAATTTATATATTTAAAGAGGCAAATGATCATGACCGGAATATTTGCAGAACAAACTGTAGAGGTAGTTAAAAGCGCGATCGAAACCGCAGATGGGGCATTAGATCTTTATAACAAATACCTCGACCAGGTCATCCCCTGGAAGACCTTTGATGAAACCATAAAAGAGTTAAGCCGTTTTAAACAGGAGTACTCGCAGGCAGCTTCTGTTTTAGTTGGTGATATTAAAGTTTTGCTTATGGACAGCCAGGACAAGTATTTTGAAGCGACACAAACTGTTTATGAATGGTGTGGTGTCGTGACGCAATTACTCTCAGCGTATATTTTACTATTTGATGAATATAATGAGAAAAAAGCATCAGCCCAGAAAGATATTCTCATCAGGATATTAGATGATGGCGTCAATAAACTGAATGAAGCGCAAAAATCTCTCCTGGCAAGTTCACAAAGTTTCAACAACGCTTCCGGAAAACTGCTGGCATTAGATAGCCAGTTAACCAATGATTTCTCGGAAAAAAGTAGTTATTTCCAGTCACAGGTGGATAGAATTCGTAAGGAAGCTTATGCCGGTGCTGCTGCAGGTATAGTCGCCGGTCCATTTGGATTAATTATTTCCTATTCTATTGCTGCGGGCGTGATTGAAGGGAAATTGATTCCAGAATTGAATAACAGGCTAAAAGCAGTGCAAAATTTCTTTACTAGCTTATCGGCTACAGTGAAACAAGCGAATAAAGATATCGATGCGGCAAAATTGAAATTAGCCACTGAAATAGCAGCAATTGGGGAGATAAAAACGGAAACCGAAACAACCAGATTCTACGTTGATTATGATGATTTAATGCTTTCTTTACTAAAAGGAGCTGCAAAGAAAATGATTAACACCTGTAATGAATACCAACAAAGACACGGTAAGAAGACGCTTCTCGAGGTTCCTGACGTCTGATACTTTTTCATTCGCTCCGTGTACTTTTAACGCCCGATAGCGTGAAGAAAATGAGAGAGGGAGAAAAAGCGATATTCAACAGCCCGATAAACAAGAGTCGTTACCGGGCTGGCGGAGTTATCAGGCGTTAAGCTGGTAGTCGAGGGTGATTTCCGCATTCAGAACCTGCGATACCGGGCACCCGGCTTTTGCTTTCTGGATGATTTGATCGAAAGTTGAAGCATCAATATCTGCTACCGCGACTTTGCTTTGTAGCGCAATTTTGGTAATGGCGAAGCCCGCCTCCACCTTATCAAGCGATACGTCAGCGGTGGTGTCAATGGATGTCGGCGTAAATCCAGCCTCTCCCAGCATGAGTGATAGTGCCATGGAGAAACAGGCCGCATGTGCGGCGCCAATTAACTCTTCCGGGTTGGTCCCCTGCGCGCCTTCGAACCGGGTATTGAATCCATACGGTTGTTGATTAAGCACGCCGCTTTCTGTTGATACGGTACCTTTACCCCGTTTGATGTCGCCTTCCCAGTGTGCCTGACCTTTCTTATGGATTGTCATTTTTGCTCTCCTGTTGGCTCAAAAAATAAAGTATAGACCATGCTGCTAATCTGCGTTGTCCATGCCGATGGATGTAGCATGTTGTCAATTACCCGCACTTCAGATATAGAAAATAGTTGTATGCTTTTTCAGTGATGGATATTAAATCAACAGGCCTCCCTTTCTTTAAAGAATATATCCCTCCTTTTATCCTTACGTTTTCTTCCGGAAGCGTATTCCACTATGTATATTTTTATTCAAATTAAGATTTGTCTTATCTCATTGTAATAAAAGATAAAAATCGCAATAACTAGCCTTTTAAATGTATATTAATTGACCACTATTTGTATGAGGATATGTAATTGGCAAACGTAATATATTTTCTTCTGGGGTAAACAATTAGAGTTCCGCCTTGCGTTAAAATAACTCCAGGACTAATCTTAACCACAGCCGCAAAAATATTTGCCATGCTGAATACGAATTAATTTTCTGCGAGCCGTACTAAATAAATACATGTTCACGGAGGCATTATATGTTTACTTATCACTCAGCAAATACCTCAGCAGCACAACCGGCCCTGGTCAACGCGATTGAACAAGGATTACGCGCGGAGTTAGGCGTTGTCACTGAAGATGATATTTTAATGGAGCTGACCAAATGGGTTGAGGCTTCCGACAATGACATCCTCAGTGACATCTACCAGCAGACCATCAACTATGTGGTAAGCGGGCAGCACCCTACTCTGTAAAACCTGCTATGCTGTATCGGCAACCTTAGGGGTTACGTTTCTTTCGCGTAAGCGAATTTGTCCTTAAAACTAGCAACAGGATTGAGGAGTTAACATGAAATCGAACCGTCAAGCTCGTCATATACTTGGACTGGATTACAGAATTTCCAACCAGCGTAAGGTTGTTACTGAAGGCGACACCAGCAGCGTGGTGAATAACCCAACCGGCAGAAAGCGCCGCGCCGATAGCCAAAAGTAATCGTACAGTCCTGAAATGACGTTAAACACCATTGCATCTGCAATGGTGTTTTTGTTTATAGGAATGACCTTAACGTCTCACAATGCTTTATACTCAGGGTCGGTTCCCTGGTGGAAGGCAATATATGATGATAAACGACGGTGCCAGGGACAGTTATTCGAAAAAGAGTGAGTAACATGGAAACTACAACCAAGAAAGCACGTTCCCTTTATATCCCTTACGCTGGCCCTGTATTGCTGGAATTCCCCCTGTTAAACAAAGGCAGCGCTTTTAGCGTAGAAGAGCGCCGCAACTTCAATTTGTCAGGGCTGCTGCCGGAGGTCGTCGAGTCGATTGAAGAACAGGCCGAACGCGCCTGGCTCCAGTATCAGGGGTTTAAAACAGAAATCGATAAGCATATTTACCTGCGTAACATCCAGGATACCAACGAAACGCTCTTTTATCGACTGGTGCAAAACCATCTTGAAGAGATGATGCCGGTTATCTATACCCCGACCGTGGGCGCGGCCTGTGAGCGCTTCTCTGAGATTTATCGCCGGGCGCGCGGCGTATTTATCTCTTATCCGAACCGTCACAATATGGACGACATTTTGCAGAATGTGCCTAACCACAACATTAAAGTTATTGTGGTGACGGATGGCGAGCGGATTCTGGGGCTTGGCGATCAGGGCATCGGCGGGATGGGGATCCCTATCGGTAAGCTGTCATTATACACCGCCTGCGGCGGCATTAGTCCGGCCTATACCCTTCCCGTTGTGCTGGATGTCGGCACCAACAATCAACAGTTACTCAACGATCCGCTTTACATGGGCTGGCGTCATCCGCGCATTACCGACGATGAGTATTATGCGTTTGTCGACGAGTTTATTCAGGCCGTTAAGCAGCGCTGGCCAGATATCCTGCTACAGTTCGAAGATTTCGCGCAGAAAAACGCAATGCCGCTGTTGACGCGCTATCGTGATGAGATTTGCTCCTTTAACGATGATATTCAGGGCACCGCAGCCGTGACCGTCGGTACGTTGATCGCCGCCAGCCGCGCTGCCGGCAGTCAGCTTAGCGAGCAGAAAATCGTTTTCCTCGGCGCGGGTTCCGCCGGATGTGGAATTGCTGAACAGATCATCGCGCAGACTCAGCGTGAAGGTTTAAGCGAAGATGCCGCTCGACAGAACGTTTTTATGGTCGATCGCTTCGGCCTGTTGACGGACCGGATGCCTAATTTATTGCCGTTCCAGGCAAAACTGGTGCAGAAATGCGACAATCTCCAGCACTGGGATACCGAAAATGACGTGCTGTCGCTGCTGGATGTGGTGCGTAACGTGAAGCCGGATATTCTGATCGGGGTTTCCGGCCAGACCGGGCTCTTTACTGAAGAGATCATCCGCGAGATGCATAAGCATTGCCCTCGCCCAATCGTCATGCCGCTCTCTAATCCCACCTCTCGCGTGGAGGCCACGCCACAGGACATTATCGCCTGGACGGAAGGCAACGCGCTGGTGGCAACCGGCAGCCCATTCTCGCCGGTCATCTGGAAAGATAAGATTTATCCGATCGCACAATGTAATAACGCCTATATTTTCCCCGGCATCGGTCTGGGGGTTATCGCTTCCGGCGCATCGCGCATTACTGATGAAATGCTGATGTCAGCCAGTGAGACGCTGGCGAAACATTCTCCGCTGGTCAATAACGGCGAAGGATTAGTGTTGCCAGCGCTTAAAGATATCCAGGTCGTGTCGCGCGCTATCGCTTTTGCCGTAGGCAAAATGGCGCAGCAACAAGGTGTAGCGGTGAAAACCTCTGCGGAAGCGCTGCAACAGGCGATTGACGATAACTTCTGGAAACCGGAATACCGCGACTACCGTCGGACTTCCATTTAATACGTACCCGGCGGTGAATGCCGCCGGATATCACTTCTTCTTTAGTTTTGGCGAGTCTGTCGACACACCTGAATTCCTTTCCCTGCTTATTTGTCAAGCTACTAATATTAGCCACCTTTATGTATTGAACGGGGATTTATCAGGATAATCCTGGCTAAACTATTACATTGTATTTCTGCCGCCTTGCATAACTCATCAGAAATATTAATCCTAAAGAGGTAATAGCACCTTACCTGCTATTACCTGCTATGCAGTTCACTATTAATAAAAGGAGAAGGTTATGAAAGCTGCTGTTGTCACACAAGATCATCAGGTTGATGTTACTGAGAAAACGCTGCGTCCCCTTCGCCACGGTGAAGCTTTGCTAAAAATGGAGTGCTGCGGCGTATGCCATACCGATCTACACGTGAAAAACGGAGATTTCGGTGACAAAACCGGCGTCATTCTGGGACACGAAGGCATTGGCGTCGTGGCGGAAGTCGGTCCTGGTGTCACCTCGCTGAAACCCGGCGATCGCGCGAGTGTCGCGTGGTTTTATGAAGGATGCGGACACTGTGAGTATTGCAATACGGGCAATGAAACCTTATGCCGCAACGTGAAAAATGCCGGTTACACGGTAGATGGCGGCATGGCCGAAGAGTGTATTGTCGTCGCGGATTATGCGGTGAAAGTACCGGAAGGTCTGGACTCTGCGGCGGCAAGTAGTATTACCTGCGCGGGCGTTACCACGTATAAAGCGGTGAAGATTTCTCATATTAAACCTGGCCAGTGGATTGCCATCTACGGTCTGGGCGGTCTGGGTAATCTGGCCTTGCAGTACGCGAAAAACGTTTTCAATGCGAAAGTGATCGCCATTGATGTCAATGATGGACAGCTGAAACTGGCCGAGGAAATGGGCGCAGATCTGACCATTAATTCACGTACGGAAGATGCGGCTAAAATTGTGCAGGAAAAAACCGGTGGCGCGCACGCAGCGGTGGTTACCGCGGTCGCTAAGGCGGCGTTTAATTCCGCAGTAGATGCCGTTCGCGCCGGAGGCCGCGTGGTGGCAGTCGGACTGCCGCCAGAAGCCATGAACCTTGATATCCCTCGCCTGGTGCTGGATGGCATTCAGGTTGTCGGTTCGTTGGTGGGGACACGCCAGGATCTGACCGAAGCCTTCCAGTTCGCGGCGGAAGGAAAAGTCGTGCCAAAAGTCGCTTTACGCCCGCTTGAAGATATCAACGCTATTTTTAAAGAGATGGAACAGGGACAAATTCGTGGCCGTATGGTCATCGATTTCCGTCGTTAAACGATTTGCTGCGGTCGTCTGAGTAGGTTTGATAACAGGCCGCAGATGAAAACAAGGCGCTACCAGGATAGCGCCTTGTTTATCAGATCGCGAAAGAATTACTGAATACCTTCTTCGCTCTCTTTTTTTGCTTCCGCCTTCTCGATTTCACGATACCAGCGTGGATGATGTTTCTTCGCCCAGCGACGGCTGACCTTCCCTTCGATCATGCCTTTAATCGAGCCTTTCACCCAAAACGCCATATACATATGGATGAGGATCGCGTGCATTAAAATAATGCCCGCCGCCGCATGAATTAACAGGCTATAACGCACCACCTGCATGGGGAAATACTGCGCGAAATACGGACGCCAGATAATCACGCCAGTCACCAGCAGCACAAAAATCATGCTCATAATGGACCAGAACATCATCTTCTGTCCGGCATTGTATTTGCCGACATCCGCCACCTTATGCTCATTGCCTTTCAATACTTCGACAATATTTTTCAGCCACGGAATATCTTTTTTATCCGGGATGTTGTGGTGGACGAAACGCACGAACATAAACATCAGAGCGATGAAAATGGCAATACCGAAGAACGGGTGCAAAATACGTCCCATCTGCGGCGTGCCAAAGGTTTGCGTCAGCCATTGTAGCGTCGGGAAGAAAAACGAAATCCCCGACAGCGCTACCAGGAAGAAGCAGATCACCACCGTCCAGTGACAGGCGCGGTCGACAAATTTCGTGCGCACAATCATTTTCGACTTACTCATGATAATCCTCCTCATCGTCGTCCGTTTCTTTATTCGGGCCAATACCGATGTAGTGGTAAATCAGACCGGCGAAAGTGGCGATAAAGCCCGCTGCGGCCAGCGGTTTTAGCGCCCCTTTCCACAGATTGATTGAGGTATCGATCTGCGGATCTTTCGGCAAGCCGTGGTACAACTCCGGCTGGTTGGCATGGTGCAGCACATACATGACGTGCGTACCGCCGATGCCCTGCGGGTTGTAGATACCGGCATGTTCAAAGCCACGCGCTTTTAACTTCTCCACGCGTTGCTCACCCAGTTCCAGCATCTCTTTTTTGGTGCCGAAGTGAATAGCCCCGGTCGGACAAGTTTTGACGCAGGCCGGTTCCTGGCCCACGCTGACGCGATCGACGCAGAGCGTACATTTATAAACGCGGTTGTCCTCTTTGTTGAGGCGCGGAATATTAAACGGACACCCGGCGATACAGTAACCACAGCCGATACAGTGTTCAGATTGAAAATCAACAATCCCGTTCGCGTACTGGATGATAGCCCCGGCAGATGGACAGGCTTTAAGACAGCCTGGATCTTCACAGTGCATACAACCATCTTTACGAATCAGCCACTCCAGCTTGCCGTTCTGCTCGGTTTCGGTAAAGCGCATCACCGTCCAGGACTTGGCGCTGAGATCGGCAGGGTTATCGTACACCCCGACACAATGACCAACGTTATCGCGAATATCGTTCCATTCAGAACAGGCTACCTGGCAGGCTTTACAGCCGACACAGGAGGAGACGTCGATCAGTTTCGCGACTTCGGCTTTGTAATCACGCGCCTGCGGAGGCGGCGTGATGGCGTTTGTTGCGGACCGTTTAATAATGTCCTGCGTTTCCATAGACATATGTTCGCCTCCCTTACGCCTTCTCGATGTTAACTAAAAACGCTTTGTATTCCGGCGTTTGCGAGTTGGCATCACCGACATTTGGCGTCAGAGTATTGGCGATATAGCCTTTGCGCGCGACACCCTCAAAGCCCCAGTGAATCGGGATCCCCACCGTTTCAACCTGCTGACCGTTGACATGCAGGGTGCGAAGACGACGAGTTACCACCGCGACCGCGCGAATAAACCCGCGTTTACTGCTCACCTTCACATAGTCGCCGTTAGCAATACCTTTCGCTGCCGCCAGCGTCTCACTGATCTCCACAAACTGTTCCGGCTGAGCGATAGCGTTAAGTAGCGCATGTTTGGTCCAGGTATGGAAATGCTCTGTGAGGCGGTAAGTCGTGCCCACGTACGGAAACTGCTCCTTCTTACCCATGCGCAGCGCATCTTCTTCATACAGACGCGCCGCCGGGTTCGAGACCACATTCGGGTGCAGCGGGTTAGTGCCCAGCGGCGTTTCCATCGGCTCGTAGTGCTCAGGGAACGGTCCTTCCGCCATCTTATCAATAGCAAACAGACGTCCCAGCCCTTCCGGCTGCATGATAAACGGATTGGTCCCGCTCCCCGGCGCCGCGTTGTTAAAGTCCGGAATATCGTTCCCTGTCCACTTCGCGCCGTTCCACTGGATCAGCATCCGTTTTGGATCCCACGGTTTACCCTGCGGATCCGCCGAAGCGCGGTTATACAATACGCGACGGTTTAGCGGCCACGCCCACGCCCAACCCAGTGTATTGCCAAGCCCTGACGGGTCGGCGTTATCACGTCTGGACATCTGGTTGCCCTGCTCCGTCCAGCTACCGGTATAAATCCAGCAGGAGGAGGATGTCGTACCGTCATCGCGCAGTAATGCAAAACTGCTCAACAACTGGCCTTTCCTGGCAAGCAGTGTACCGTTGGCGTCATAGAGATCTTCCAGCGCATAGCCGTTGTTCTCTTTCGCCACTTCTTCCGAATGCGGTTCATCCGGCTGCTTGTAGTTCCAGCTCATCTTCAATAGTGGCTCGGCGCCTTTACCGCCTTCTGCGCGATACATTTCACGCAGACGATGGTAAATACCGGCCAGAATCTCGCCGTCGTTACGCGCTTCGCCCGGCGCGTCCTGACCCTTCCAGTGCCACTGTAGCCAGCGACCGGAGTTAGCGATAGAGCCATCCTCTTCTGCAAAACAGGTAGACGGCAGACGGAAGACTTCGGTCTGAATCGTTGTCGGATCGACATCGTTAGATTCGCCGTGGTTCTGCCAGAATGTTGACGTTTCAGTCACCAGCGGATCGATAACGACCAGATACTTCAATTTGCTTAAGCTTTGCACCACTTTGTTTTTGTCCGGGAAGGACGCCACCGGGTTAAAGCCCTGACAGAAATAGCCGGTGACTTTCCCGCTATCCATCATGTTGAAATATTTGATCACGTCATAGGACTGATCCCACTTAGGCAGCCAGGCAAAACCCCAGTCATTCTCTTTCTGCGCCGCATCGCCATAGAAAGATTTCATCAGGCTGACGAAGAACTTAGGATAATTACCCCAGTAGTTGACCTGATCGGCCAGCGTCGCTTTGGGGGTATTCGCGGCCAGATAAGTTTGCAGATCGGCCTGTTTTTCTGACGGTAGCGTCAGGTAACCCGGCAGGCTGGTGGAGAGCAGTCCTAAATCCGTTAAGCCCTGAATATTAGAGTGGCCGCGCAAGGCGTTCACACCGCCGCCAGCCATCCCCATATTGCCGAGCAGCAACTGGATCATCGCCATGGTACGGATGTTCTGCGCCCCGACGGTATGTTGCGTCCAGCCCAGCGCATACAGGAAGGTGGTAGTGCGATCCGGAGCGCTGGTAGAGGCCAACACCTCACACACCTTCAGGAAGTCCGCTTTCGGCGTACCGCAAATGTTTTCCACAACGTCCGGCGTATAGCGCGAAACGTGCTGCTTCAGCAGATTCCACACACAGCGTGGGTGCGTCAACGTTTCATCACGTTTGGCATAGCCGTTTTCATCGAACTGGTAGTTCCAGGAGGATTTATCGTACTGGCGCTTTTGGGCGTCATAGCCGCTGAAAAGACCGTCATCAAAGGCAAAATCATCCCGCACCAGCAGGCTGGCGTTGGTGTAATGCTTAACGTATTCAGCGTTGATTTTGTTATTTTCGATCAGGTACAGCAAAACGCCGGACAGAAAGGTAATGTCTGTACCGGAACGTATTGGCGCATAGATATCCGCCACCGACGCCGTACGCGTAAAGCGTGGATCAACGACAATCAGCGTCGCATCGTTATTGTTTTTCGCTTCCATCGCCCAGCGGAAACCCACCGGATGCGCTTCTGCGGCATTGCCGCCCATCACCATCACGACGTTGGCGTTTTTAATATCCACCCAGTGGTTGGTCATCGCACCGCGACCAAATGTTGGAGCAAGACTTGCTACCGTTGGTCCGTGTCAGACGCGCGCCTGGTTATCTACCGCCAGCATACCGAGAGAACGCGCAAACTTCTGCGTCAGCATACCCGTTTCATTGCTGGCCGCCGAGGCGCACAGCATTCCGGTAGAGAGCCAGCGGTTAACCGTGACGCCCTGCTCGTTCTTTTCAATAAAGTTGGCGTCGCGGTCGGCTTTCATTAATTTAGCAATACGAGTGAAAGCGTCATCCCAGCTAATGCGCTGCCACTTGTCGGAACCCGGCGCGCGGTATTCCGGATAGCGTAGGCGATCTTCACTGTGAACATAGTCCAGCAAACCGGCCCCTTTCGGGCACAGCGCGCCACGGCTTACCGGATGATCCGGGTCGCCTTCAATATGGTAAATCGCTTCTTTCGCGTTTTTTGCCCCATCTCCCAGGCTATACATTAATAGCCCGCAACCTACGGAACAGTATGTGCAGGAGTTACGGATCTCTTTTGCGCGCAACAGCTTATAGTTTCGCGCCTGAGCCAGGGCCATTTTAGGGGTAAAACCCAGTGCGGCCACCGTTGTTCCCGCCATACCGCCCGCGCAGATTTTAAAAAATTGTCTGCGGCTGACGTCCATTGCTTTCCTCTTTTTTCCACGGATGCACGCCTCCTTCGAACTGCAGCAAAACCTCAGTCCAGGATGCGTGTATAACTTCGCGAGGAAACTAACAGCAAAATCGATAACTTTTTTGCGTCAAATCAATATTGAAACGGTTCCGCTATTAAATAGCCCTATTTTTAAACTGCAATAACTCCAGGGAGGTACTAAAAAATGACACTGCATGGCATCGCCCTCGGAAAAAGTGCTATAAGTGGCAGTTTATTTTGCGCGGTATTCAGGACAGTCACAAAGCATGACATCACAAAAAGCAACGCTAATAGGGCTTGTTGCCATCGTTCTGTGGAGCACGATGGTTGGGTTAATTCGCGGCGTCAGCGAAGGTCTCGGACCGGTAGGCGGCGCAGCCATGATCTATTCATTAAGCGGCCTGCTGCTGATTTTTACCGTCGGATTACCTGATATCCGTCGTTTCCCGGGGCGATACCTCATCGCAGGCAGCGTACTGTTTGTCAGTTATGAAATATGCCTGGCGCTTTCTCTCGGTTATGCCGCCACTCGCCATCAGGCTATCGAAGTCGGCATGGTTAACTATTTATGGCCCAGCCTGACTATTCTGTTTGCCATTCTTTTTAATGGGCAAAAAACTAACTGGCTTATTGTTCCTGGATTGCTTATTGCACTTACTGGCGTTTGCTGGGTTCTGGGGGGCGAGAACGGTCTTAATCCCGGAGAAATTATCAGCAATGTCGCCACCAGTCCGCTAAGTTATTTCCTGGCATTTCTTGGGGCGTTTATATGGGCGACGTACTGCACTGTCACAAATAAATATGCGCGTGGTTTTAACGGTATCACCGTCTTTGTGTTACTCACCGCCGTGGCGCTGTGGTTCCACTATTTTCTTACGCCGCAACCTGCCATGATATTTAGCCTACCGGTGATTGCTAAACTTTTTACCGCGGCATTAACGTTGGGGTTTGCCTACGCAGCATGGAATGTGGGCATACTTCATGGCAATGTGACTATCATGGCCGTAGGGTCTTATTTTACACCCGTCATGTCCTCTGCTCTGGCAGCGCTGTTACTCAGCTCGCCACTGTCATTCTCCTTCTGGCAAGGCGCAGTCATGGTTTGCGTAGGTTCGCTACTTTGTTGGCTGGCAACGCGGCGGCGCTAAGCGACGGGCGGGCCGATGTTGATATAAAATCCGCCCGCTGCACCTTGACACCCTTCACAACACAACTACGCTTTTATCTATCGCCTGTGTGTATTTGACGATTTTCCATTTTCACGTGCTCCTCCTGCGCCATACCAGGATGCGCTGGTAAAAATGAATTTTATAAAATCGTTAAATATGTTAATTTGATGATATAATTTTATTAACGAATATATAATTAACGCTAGCTAGCAACTGTATTAGTGCATATAATAATCAGTCGGTACTACCAAAAATAAAACCATAAACAGCCCAATAGTCCCATCCGAAAATATATCTTATTAGACAGTCCCTATTTGAATTAATACTCTCAAATGTATTAAGGAGATCTCGATCACACAAATTAAAATAATTTGTAATCTTATGAAACTTATTATTGAACTTATGCCACTCCGTCATTTAAAAATAGTCTGCCATTGACAAACGCCTCGTTTAACAATGGTTGAGGAAACACGCTAAGAAAATTATAAGGATTATTAAAATGAAACTTAAGTTAGTGGCAGTGGCAGTGACTTCCCTGTTGGCAGCAGGCGTTGTAAATGCAGCCGAGGTATATAACAAAGACGGCAATAAACTGGATCTGTACGGTAAAGTTCACGCTCAGCATTATTTCTCTGATGATAACGGAAGTGATGGTGACAAAACTTACGCGCGTCTGGGCTTTAAAGGCGAAACGCAGATCAACGATCAGTTAACCGGTTTTGGCCAGTGGGAATATGAATTCAAAGGCAACCGTACTGAAAGCCAGGGCGCTGACAAAGACAAAACCCGTCTGGCGTTTGCTGGTCTGAAATTCGCTGACTACGGTTCTTTCGACTACGGTCGTAACTACGGCGTTGCTTACGACATCGGCGCATGGACCGACGTTCTGCCAGAGTTTGGTGGCGATACCTGGACTCAGACTGACGTCTTCATGACTGGCCGTACTACTGGTGTTGCCACCTACCGTAACACTGACTTCTTTGGCCTGGTTGAAGGTCTGAACTTTGCCGCGCAGTACCAGGGCAAAAACGACCGTGACGGCGCATACGAGTCTAACGGCGACGGTTTCGGTCTGTCCGCAACGTATGAGTACGAAGGTTTTGGCGTAGGTGCGGCCTATGCGAAGTCTGACCGTACTAACAACCAGGTGAAAGCAGCGAGCAACCTGAATGCTGCGGGTAAAAACGCTGAAGTCTGGGCTGCTGGTCTGAAATATGATGCGAACAACATCTACCTGGCGACCACCTACTCCGAAACGCTGAACATGACCACCTTCGGTGAAGATGCAGCGGGTGATGCGTTTATCGCGAATAAAACCCAGAACTTCGAAGCGGTTGCTCAGTATCAGTTCGACTTCGGTCTGCGTCCGTCCATCGCTTACCTGAAATCCAAAGGTAAAAACCTGGGTACTTACGGCGACCAGGATCTGGTTGAGTACATCGATGTCGGTGCTACCTACTACTTCAACAAAAACATGTCCACCTTCGTTGATTACAAAATCAACCTGCTGGACGACAGCGATTTCACCAAAGCGGCTAAAGTGTCTACTGACAACATCGTTGCTGTTGGTCTGAACTACCAGTTCTAATTTTGTTGTAGTCTGAATACAAAGCCAGTCCTTTCAGGGCTGGCTTTTTCTCTTGATGTAGACTCGGTCATAAGGAGTATGCCGTGCAGACGTTCACTGGTCGTTGTCTTTGCGGACAGAGCCATTTTACCGTTGACGTCGAAATGCTGGATGTCTATGCCTGCCATTGTACGCTGTGTCAAAAATGGTCGGGTGGAATAGCCATGTATCTGGAAGCCTGCGGGCAACCACAGCTAGACCCCCTTTCCCCGGAACCGCCATACTTTTCATCCTCTTCACGCGGCGAACGCTACTTCTGTTCCGGCTGCGGGTGTCCGCTGTGGTTTCGGCTTACCGATACCGATCGCTATTTTATTCCCTGGACCTTACTGGAACTGAACGAAGTTGATCGCCGTCGGCTGATTCTGGCTGCGGAAATTTATACCGAAACCCAGCCTGCTTTCTGGCGACTGACGGGGCAATACGCACGCCTCAGCGGTAAAGAGGTTGAGGAAATGGACTCCCCCTGCCAGCTAGCGCATTAAGCGCTTATCTCACCAGGCGTTATGTTATCGGCGTTGGGCTTTTGCCAGGCTGAACCACATCCCTACCGCCAGCAAAAGAAGCATACTCCCGGCGCTGCTTAACGCCACGCTATGCGACCAGATAAAGGCATGTCTGGCGGCGTCCAGTATTGCCTGCCCCTGCGTGGGCGGTAGGCTATTCGCCAACTGCACGGCTTCTCCCATTGAAGATGACGCTCTGGCAATCTCTTGCGCCTCAAGCCCGGCAGGCAGACGGATAGACGCGGAGAAGCTACGGCTTAACAATAGACCGAAAATGGCAATGCCCAGTCCCGCGCCCAGTTCATAAGCCATCGTTTCTATCGCGCCGGCCGCCGCCGCTTTTTCTGCCGGCGCAGCGGCCATAATTGCCGACGTGGAAGCCAGCAATGCGCTGGCGGCGCTAAATCCCAGCAGCGCCATCAGCCCCCAGGCCTGCCATTGTTGGGTGCTGAAATCCGTCATCGCCAGGCCATAAAAACTCAGCGCGCTTAACGCCATGCCGCCCGTCGCGACCAGCCGTAGTCCCAGACGCGAGACCAGCACGCCCGCAATCGGCCCGCTGAATCCACTGGCGACCATCACCGGCAGCATAAATACCCCGGCCTCATAAGGCGATAGCCCGTGAACAAACTGCAGCTCTTGCGCCATCAGCAGCTCAAAACCCACCAGAGTGATCATCGCGGTCATCGCCATCACGACGCCGCTCAGGATAATGCGATGGGTAAATAGTCGCATATCAATCATCGGACGCGATGTCGCAAGCTGTGTGCGGATAAAGAGTCCCAGGAGCAGCGCGCCGGTAAGCAGGGTAAACGAGATGACCCACAGCGACAGATGCCCTTTCAGCGCGGTTTTAGCGCTATAGACCAACAGCAAAATGGCAATAATCAGCATCACCGCATGGCCAAGATTGAGCGGTTGATCGCGACGGCCCGCCTGGCGAGGAACATAGCGGGCGGTTAAGCCCATGACGACCAGCACAATCGGCACGTTGATCAGGAAAACCGATCCCCAGTAAAAATGCTCTAATAAGATGCCGCCGATGAGCGGCCCAAACGCCGCTCCGCCCGAACCTACCGCTGCCCAGACGCCCAGCGCCATGTTGCGATGCTTCTCTTCACAAAAGGTGGCGCGTATCCCGGCCAGCGTCGCCGGTACAATCATCGCCGCGCCAATAGCCAGTAATACCCTGGTGGCAATAAGCCAACTGGCGGTATGCGAAAACGCTGCCGCCAGTGACGCCAGGCCAAAGAGCGTCCCGCCCAGCATCAGCAGGCGTTTAAAACCGATACGATCGCCAAGCGCGCCCATCGGCAACACCATGCCAGCCATAACCAAAGAATAAATATCAATGATCCACAGCAGCTCGTTGCCGCTGGCCCCCAGTGTCATACTCAGTGTTGGGGCGGCGACATGCAAGACCGTGGCATCAATGGCGACAGGAATATAGACCAGCACAATAATGACTAACGTTAACCACTGACGAAACATAAATCTCCCTTCAAAAACTCAAATTTGGACACTTGTCCAGTTTCAGGATCCTACGGTAAGTTGAATGAATGTCCAGCTTTTTGTTACACTGCGCGCATTGGCTAATGTGGGGAAAATATGAGTTACCTTAACCGGGATGAACGCCGCGAAGTGATCCTGCAAGCGGCGATGCGCGTGGCGCTGGCAGAGGGGTTTGCCGCCATGACGGTGCGACGTATCGCATCAGAAGCCGATGTCGCCGCCGGACAGGTGCATCACCACTTTAGCTCAGCGGGCGAGCTCAAAGCGCTGGCCTTTGTCCATTTGATCCGTACCCTGCTTGATGCCGGGCAAGTTCCGCCGCCCGCCACCTGGCGTGCACGGCTTCACGCTATGTTGGGTAGCGAAGACGGCGGCTTCGAGCCTTACATAAAATTGTGGCGAGAGGCGCAAATTCTGGCTGACCGGGATCCGCACATCAGAGATGCTTATCTCCTCACGATGCAGATGTGGCATGAGGAAACGGTCACAATTATCGAGCAGGGCAAACAGGCCGGAGAATTTACGTTTACTGCTAACGCCACGGATATTGCCTGGCGGCTTATCGCACTGGTGTGCGGGCTGGACGGTATGTATGTGCTGGGTATTCCGGAAATGGCCGATCCCGCGTTTAAATACCATCTGGATCGGATGATTACGCTTGAGCTCTTTGCGTAAAGTTACAAATAATTTAATAAAAATCACTTTTAATTTACAAATAGTAACAATTAAGAAACATCATATCTCTTCTTCGCGCCGCGCTGGCCTGGTTTTTTATCTATTCTTTCACTCAATATTCTAAAAAAACTTCAATAAATTCTCAAAAGAGCGCGTGACGCTCTGTCTCTTTTTTGTGTTTTTTTCAAATGATATGCGCATGTGAGGGGTAAAATGACACGACAAAACGAGAATTATAACCGTTATCTCTTGAGTGACTGGCGACCCGAAAATCCAGCCTTCTGGGAGAATAAAGGGAAAGGCATCGCCAGAAGAAACTTATGGATTTCAGTAAGTTGTTTGCTTCTGGCATTTTGCGTCTGGATGTTGTTTAGCGCTGTTGCCGTCAACCTCAATAAAATTGGATTTAATTTTACCACCGACCAACTCTTTTTATTAACCGCATTACCTTCTCTTTCCGGTGCAATATTACGCGTTCCCTACTCCTTTATGGTACCACTGTTTGGTGGCCGTAAATGGACCGTATTAAGTACCGTAATATTGATTATTCCCTGCGCCTGGCTGGGGTTCGCCGTGCAAAATCCCGCCACCCCTTTCGGGGTATTTATGCTCATCGCTCTGTTGTGCGGTTTTGCGGGGGCAAACTTCGCGTCCAGTATGGGCAACATCAGTTTTTTCTTTCCAAAAGCCAGACAAGGTAGCGCGTTGGGTATTAACGGCGGCTTGGGAAATCTTGGCGTCAGTGTGATGCAGTTGCTTGCGCCGCTGGTTATTTTTCTGCCGATATTTACTTTTTTAGGCGTCCGGGGCGTACCGCAACCTGATGGCTCCCTGCTCGCCCTCACTAACGCCGCCTGGATCTGGGTGCCGTTACTGGCTGTCGCGACACTTGCCGCCTGGTTTGGTATGAACGATATCGGCAGTTCAAAAGCGTCTGTCGCCTCGCAATTGCCGGTGCTAAAACGCCTGCACCTGTGGCTGCTTAGCCTGCTGTACCTGGCGACATTCGGGTCATTCATCGGCTTTTCCGCAGGTTTCGCCATGCTCGCCAAAACGCAATTTCCCGACGTAAACATTCTGCAACTGGCGTTCTTTGGCCCCTTTATCGGCGCGCTGGCGCGATCGGCAGGCGGCGTGATCTCCGATAAATTCGGCGGCGTTCGCGTAACGCTCATTAATTTTATCTTTATGGCGCTGTTTACCGCCCTGCTATTCCTCACGCTGCCAGGATCCGGCGCAGGCAGCTTTAGCGCGTTCTATCTTGTTTTTATGGGCCTGTTTTTGACAGCGGGTCTCGGCAGCGGTTCTACCTTCCAGATGATTGCGGTGATCTTTCGTCAGATCACGCTCTACAACGTCAAACTGCGCGGCGGGAGCGATGAGCAGGCGCAGCGCGAAGCGGTGACGGATACCGCCGCCGCGCTCGGGTTTATCTCCGCTATTGGCGCTGTGGGCGGCTTCTTTATTCCAAAAGCGTTTGGCACCTCTTTGGCATTGACCGGCTCGCCGGTGGGCGCCATGAAAATCTTTTTGCTGTTTTACATCGCTTGCGTCCTGCTGACCTGGCTGGTCTACGGGCGTCGTAAGCCTAAACAACAATAACAACATACGCACCTGTAGGACGGCCATCCGGCAATGGTTTAACGCCAAATCGACAGGATGGCGGAAAATTTATCGAAGCAGGAGAAATGTCATGAGTAAACTGTTGGATCGCTTTCGTTACTTTAAACAAAAAGGCGATACCTTTGCCGACGGCCATGGTCAGGTGATGCATACCAACCGCGACTGGGAAGACAGTTATCGCCAGCGCTGGCAGTTTGATAAGATCGTGCGCTCAACCCACGGCGTCAACTGCACGGGCTCCTGTAGCTGGAAAATTTATGTCAAAAACGGTCTGGTGACGTGGGAAACCCAGCAAACCGACTACCCGCGCACACGTCCCGATTTACCAAACCATGAACCGCGCGGCTGCCCGCGCGGCGCCAGCTACTCCTGGTATCTCTATAGCGCCAATCGTTTGAAATACCCTCTGGTGCGTAAGCGGCTGATAGAACTGTGGCGCGAGGCCCTTTCCCGGCACAGCGATCCGGTGCTGGCATGGGAATCGATAATGAACGACCCGCAAAAATGCCAAAGTTACAAACAGGTGCGCGGACATGGCGGCTTTATTCGTTCGAACTGGAAAGAGCTGAATCAGCTCATTGCCGCCGCTAACGTCTGGACAATCAAAACCTATGGCCCGGATCGTGTGGCGGGGTTTTCACCTATTCCAGCAATGTCGATGGTTTCTTACGCCGCCGGAACACGTTATCTGTCATTGCTTGGCGGTACTTGTCTGAGCTTCTATGACTGGTATTGCGATCTTCCGCCCGCGTCTCCAATGACCTGGGGCGAGCAGACTGACGTGCCGGAGTCCGCCGACTGGTATAACTCAGCCTACATTATTGCCTGGGGCTCTAACGTGCCGCAGACGCGTACCCCGGACGCCCACTTCTTTACCGAAGTGCGCTACAAAGGCACCAAGACAATCGCCATCACCCCGGACTATTCCGAAGTCGCTAAACTGTGCGATCAGTGGCTGGCGCCAAAGCAAGGTACAGACAGTGCGCTGGCGATGGCCATGGGTCACGTCATTTTGAAAGAGTTTCATCTCGATAATCCCAGCGACTATTTTCTTAACTATTGCCGCCGTTATACCGACATGCCAATGCTGGTCCTGTTGGATGAGCGCGCAGACGGCAGTTATGTACCGGGGCGTATGATGCGCGCGTCGGATCTGGTGGATGGACTGGGAGAAGCCAATAATCCGGAATGGAAAACCGTCGCGCTCAACAGTACGGGCGAACTGGTCGCGCCCAATGGTTCTATCGGTTTTCGCTGGGGCGAAAAGGGAAAATGGAACCTGGAAGCGGTGGCGGCGGGCGTCGAAACTGAACTGTCGCTCTCTTTACTCGGTCAGCATGATGATGTGGCGGGTGTCGCCTTCCCCTATTTTGGCGGTAACGAAAACCCACATTTTCGCAGCGTGCGGCAGGAACCGGTGCTGGTACGTAAGTTACCGGTGAAACGCCTGGCTCTGGCGGACGGTAGCGAGCGGATGGTCGTCAGCGTTTACGATCTGGTGCTGGCCAATTATGGGCTGGATCGTGGTCTGGATGACTGCCATAGCGCCAATAATTATAACGACGTAAAAGCCTACACGCCGGCCTGGGGCGAACAGATTACCGGCGTGCCGCGTCGACATATCGAAACTATTGCGCGTGAATTTGCCGAGACCGCTCATAAAACTCACGGTCGTTCGATGATCATCCTCGGCGCGGGAGTGAATCACTGGTATCACATGGATATGAATTACCGTGGGATGATTAACATGCTGGTGTTCTGCGGCTGTGTTGGACAAACTGGCGGCGGCTGGGCGCACTATGTCGGCCAGGAGAAGCTGCGGCCGCAAACCGGCTGGCTGCCGCTGGCCTTCGCGCTGGACTGGAATCGCCCGCCGCGTCAGATGAACAGTACCTCGTTTTTCTACAACCATGCCAGCCAGTGGCGCTATGAAAAACTGACTGCGCAAGAGTTGCTGTCGCCGTTGGCCGATCCGGCTAAATTTTCCGGACACCTGATCGATTTCAACGTGCGCGCGGAACGTATGGGCTGGCTACCCTCGGCACCGCAGCTTAATCTTAACCCGCTCAGCGTGAAAGCGAGCGCCGATAAAGCCGGGCTGTCTGCGGCGGATTATACCGTGCAGGCGTTGAAATCAGGCGCTATCCGTTTTGCCTGCGAACAGCCTGACAGTGGTCATAATCACCCGCGAAATTTATTTGTCTGGCGCTCTAACCTGCTCGGCTCCTCCGGGAAAGGTCATGAGTACATGCTCAAATATCTGCTGGGCACCGACAGCGGTATCCAGGGCGAAGCGCTGGGTTCCAGCGAAGGAATTAAGCCTGAAGAGGTGGAATGGCAGTCCGCCGCGATTGAGGGCAAGCTCGATCTGTTGGTCACGCTTGATTTCCGTATGTCCAGTACCTGTCTGTTTTCCGATATCGTTTTGCCGACCGCCACCTGGTATGAAAAAGACGATATGAATACCTCGGATATGCATCCGTTTATCCACCCCCTTTCCGCCGCGGTCGATCCTGCCTGGGAATCCAAAAGCGACTGGGAAATCTACAAAGGTATCGCCAGCGTCTTTTCTGAGGTGTGTGTCGGACACCTCGGACAGGAAACCGATGTGGTGTTACACCCGCTCCAGCATGATTCCCCGGCGGAACTGGCGCAGCCATTTGATATTCTCGACTGGCGTAAAGGCGAGTGCGAACTTATTCCGGGAAAAACCGCCCCCAATATCGTCGTGGTTGAACGCGATTATCCGGCCACCTATGAACGTTTTACCTCGCTGGGTCCCCTGCTGGATAAATTAGGCAACGGCGGTAAGGGGATTGCCTGGAATACGCAAGATGAAGTCGATTTCCTCGGTAAGCTCAATTACACCAAACACGATGGCCCGGCGAAAGGACGTCCGCGCATCGACACCGCGCTGGATGCCTCGGAAGTGATTCTTGCCTTAGCGCCGGAAACTAACGGCCAGGTGGCGGTGAAAGCCTGGCAGGCGTTGGGCGAGATGACCGGGCGCGAGCACACCCATCTGGCCATCAATAAAGAAGATGAGAAAATTCGCTTTCGTGATATCCAGGCGCAACCGCGCAAAATTATCTCCAGCCCGACCTGGTCAGGGCTGGAAAGCGAGCATGTCTCTTATAACGCCGGATATACCAACGTACATGAACTGATCCCGTGGCGCACGTTGTCGGGGCGGCAACAACTCTATCAGGATCATGCGTGGATGCGCGCTTTTGGCGAAAGCCTGGTGGCATATCGTCCGCCGATTGATACCCGCAGCGTCAGCGAAATGCGAGAAATTCCGCCCAACGGTTTCCCGGAAAAAGCGCTTAACTTCCTGACACCGCACCAGAAATGGGGAATTCACTCCACCTACAGCGAAAACCTGCTGATGCTGACCTTGTCGCGCGGCGGGCCGATTGTCTGGATCAGCGAAGCCGATGCCCGTGAATTGGGTATTGAAGATAACGACTGGATTGAAGCCTTCAACGCTAATGGCGCTCTTACCGCTCGTGCGGTGGTCAGCCAGCGCGTTCCGCCGGGTATGACCATGATGTACCACGCCCAGGAGCGAATTATGAATATTCCGGGCTCGGAAGTGACCGGGATGCGCGGCGGGATCCATAACTCCGTGACCCGGGTCTGTCCAAAACCGACGCATATGATCGGCGGCTATGCACAACTGGCTTACGGCTTCAACTATTACGGAACCGTGGGTTCGAATCGCGATGAATTCATCATGATCAGGAAAATGAAAAACATTAACTGGCTGGATGATGAGGGCCGGGATCAGGTACAGGAGGCGAAAAAATGAAAATACGCTCACAGGTTGGGATGGTACTGAATCTCGATAAATGTATTGGCTGTCACACCTGCTCCGTCACCTGTAAAAACGTCTGGACCGGACGTGAAGGGATGGAATACGCATGGTTCAATAACGTCGAAACTAAACCGGGTATCGGCTATCCCAAAAACTGGGAAGACCAGCAGGAGTGGCAAGGCGGTTGGGTTCGTGATGTTAATGGCAAGATAAGGCCCCGTCTGGGCGGCAAAATGGGGGTAATTAGCAAAATTTTCGCCAACCCGGTGATTCCGCAAATCGATGATTACTATGAACCCTTTACCTTCGATTATCAGCATTTACATAATGCGCCGGAGAGTAAGCATCAGCCCACTGCCCGTCCTCGTTCACTGATTGACGGAAAACGGATGGACAAGGTGATCTGGGGGCCAAACTGGGAAGAGCTGCTCGGCGGCGAATTTGAAAAACGCGCCCGCGACCGTAACTTCGACAACATACAAAAGGAGATGTACGGTCAGTTCGAAAACACCTTCATGATGTACCTGCCGCGCCTGTGCGAACACTGCCTGAACCCCAGTTGTGTCGCCACCTGCCCAAGTGGCGCTATTTATAAGCGTGAAGAAGACGGCATCGTGCTAATCGACCAGGATAAATGCCGGGGCTGGCGTTTGTGTATCAGCGGCTGCCCATACAAAAAAATCTACTTTAACTGGAAGAGCGGCAAGTCTGAGAAGTGCATATTTTGCTATCCGCGTATTGAATCCGGTCAGCCGACCGTTTGCTCGGAAACCTGCGTCGGGCGCATCCGTTATCTTGGCGTTCTGCTCTACGACGCCGACAGGATTGAAGAAGCGGCCAGTACCGAACACGAGACAGATTTGTATGAACGTCAGTGCGATGTGTTTCTCGATCCGCACGATCCGGCGGTCATCGAAGAGGCGCTTAAACAGGGCATCCCGCAAAACGTCATCGACGCCGCCCAACGGTCGCCGGTGTACAAAATGGCGATGGACTGGAAGCTGGCGCTTCCGCTGCACCCGGAATACCGTACCCTACCGATGGTCTGGTACGTACCGCCGCTATCGCCCATCCAGTCATACGCTGACGCGGGCGGGTTGCCGCACAATGGCAATATTCTGCCGGCGGTGGAGACGCTGCGTATTCCGGTTCAGTACCTGGCCAATATGCTCAGCGCGGGCGATACCGGTCCGGTCATTCGGGCGCTAAAGCGGATGATGGCGATGCGCCACTACATGCGCTCGCAGACGGTTGAAGGCGTCACGGATACCCGCGCCATTGATGAAGTCGGTCTGAGCGTACAACAGGTTGAAGAGATGTATCGCTACCTGGCAATTGCCAATTATGAAGATCGTTTTGTCATTCCCACCAGCCACCGGGAAATGGCGCGCGACGCCTTTCCGGAGCGCAACGGCTGCGGCTTTACTTTTGGCGACGGTTGTCACGGCTCGGATACCAAATTCAACCTGTTCAACAGTAGCCGTATTGATGCCATCAATATCACCGAAGTACGTGATAAAGCGGAGGGGGAATAATGCAAATCCTCAAAGCGATTGGCCTGTTGATGGAGTATCCGGACGACGAGTTGTGGGAATGTCGGGATGAAGCGCTTGCCCTTATCCAGCACGATGCGCCAATGCTGGCCGACTTCACTCGCGAGCTGCTTTATGCGCCGTTACTGGATAAACAAGCAGAATGGTGTGAAGTGTTTGACCGAGGGCGCGCCACTTCATTGCTGTTATTCGAGCATGTTCATGCGGAGTCCCGCGATCGCGGCCAGGCGATGGTCGATTTGTTAAGCCAGTATGAAACCGTGGGCCTCCAGCTCAACTGCCGCGAACTGCCGGATCACCTGCCGCTCTATCTGGAGTACTTAAGCGTGTTGCCGGAAGCGGAAGCTCGCGAGGGATTACAGAATATTGCCCCTATTCTGGCGCTGCTGGGCGGTCGTCTGAAACAGCGAAGAGCGCCGTGGTATCAACTGTTTGACGCCCTGCTGACGCTGGCGGGCAGTACGCTTACAAGTGACAGTGTCACAAAAAAAGTTATTCAGGAATCGCGGGATGATACCCGTCAGGCACTGGATGCCGTCTGGGAAGAAGAACAGGTGAAGTTTATCGAAGATAACGCCACGACCTGTGACAGTTCACCGTTACACCATTATCAACGACGCTTTAGCCAGGACGCGGCGCCGCAGTACGTCGACGTCAGCGCGGGAGGCCCGAAATGATACAGTACCTGAACGTCTTTTTTTACGACATCTACCCCTATATTTGCGCCACGGTATTCTTCCTTGGCAGTTGGCTGCGCTATGACTACGGACAATATACCTGGCGCGCGTCGTCCAGCCAGATGCTGGATAAGCGCGGGATGGTGATATGGTCGAATCTGTTCCATATTGGCATTCTGGGGATCTTTTTTGGCCATCTGTTCGGGATGCTGACGCCACACTGGATGTATGCCTGGTTCCTGCCGATTGCGGTAAAACAGCAGATGGCGATGATCCTCGGCGGCGTGTGCGGCGTATTAACGTTGATCGGCGGCGCGGGATTACTGTGGCGTCGTCTGACCAATCAGCGTGTTCGGGCGACATCCACTACACCTGATATTATCATCATGAGCATTTTGCTGATTCAGTGCCTGCTTGGCCTGAGCACCATTCCGTTTTCGGCGCAATATCCGGATGGCAGCGAAATGATGAAGTTGGTGGGCTGGGCGCAAAGTATTGTCACCTTCCGCGGCGGGTCTTCGGAAATGCTGAGCGGTGTGGCGTTTGTTTTCCGCGTTCATCTGGTGCTGGGAATGACTATTTTCCTGCTCTTCCCGTTTACCCGCCTGGTTCATGTCTGGAGCGCGCCGTTTGAGTATTTCACCCGTCGCTACCAGATTGTTCGTACCCGCCGCTAATTCTCTTTGCCCGGGGGTACGCTTACCGGGCAAAGAAAAACACATGGGCGTCGTCATTCGGCAACGCACAGGCTATGATGATTCTTCAGTCAAAGGAGAACATCAATGAAACCGCAGATTTACCATGTTGACGCCTTCACCAGCGAACCCTTTCGCGGCAACTCTGCTGGCGTTGTCTTACATGCGGATACGCTAAGCGACGCGCAGATGCAGCTGATTGCCCGTGAACTTCGTCACTCGGAAACCGCCTTTTTGCTAAAAAGCGAAGAGAGTGATGTGCGCATACGCTATTTTACACCGACAGTAGAAGTCCCCATCTGTGGTCATGCCACCGTGGCCGCGCATTATGTTCGGGCAACGGTACTGGGATTGGGAAACACCACCGTCTGGCAAACCTCGTTAGCGGGCCGTCATCGCGTTGAAATTCATGCCGAACACAATGACTATCGCATCACGCTGGAACAAGGTCAGCCCTCTTTTGAACCACCGCTAGTCGGAGAGATTCGGGCTGCCATCATCACCGCGTTGAACCTGACTGAAGATGATATCGTGCCGGGAGCGCCAATTCAGGTGGCTTCAACAGGACATGCAAAAGTGATGATCCTGCTCAAACCAGACGTTGATATTGATGCCCTTTCTCCGAATCTGGAAGCCCTGACGGCAATCAGCCAGCAAATTGGCTGTAACGGCTTTTTTCCTTTCCAGATTCGTCCGGGAAAAAACGAAACCGATGGGCGAATGTTTTCCCCGGCGATAGGGATTGTGGAAGATCCGGTAACGGGAAACGCCAATGGCCCGATGGGAGCATGGCTCGTCCATCATGGCCTGATGGCGCATGACGGTAAAACGCTGCAGATTCAAGGCCATCAGGGGCGCGCTTTAGGCAAAGAGGGTACTGTTGATGTTACCGTCACCATTCGCGATAACCAGCCGGACAACGTCACCATCTCCGGCCAGGCGGTCATTCTGTTTCATGCCGAATGGGCCATTACTTTTTAATCTTTGTCAGGCCCGCAAATCCTCGCGGCAAAAAACTATTTTCCCGCCTCCGGATGGGTATCAAATGCAGCCATTACCGCGGCCAGCTCCGCCTCGGTAAAACCGTGCTTTACATCATTTACGCCGAGACCAAACTGCTGCTGAAGTAACTGATACAACGACGGTACATCCGGTATATTGACCTGTTCAACGGCATGTCCCTGGTGGTAACGCGTGAAGTGGAAATTCGTTAATGTCAGCTTGCCGCCATCAGGCAAATGGCGGCACATCAACAAATGATGACGAAAATGGGATTGCGGCCAGTGAGCCGACCAGAAATTGCCCATCACATGATCGCTCTGCTGCTGCACCCCCAGATCAAAACAGTACATCGACTGCCAGTGCTCATGGTGGCGGAATTGTAAAATCCATGTGCTCCCCTCCTGCATCAGGCGGTATTCGCCATGCGGCGTTTGCTGAGCAATTTCAGCCTGCAGACGAAGCGGCGCGGTTAGCGTTTGGCCGCCAAACCCCACGTCCGCGATCCACTGCTCGTCCTCAACATCAACCAGCAGCAAACGGTGCGTGCGCGGCGGTAAACTGGCGGGATGAGACAGAATGACCCGCCCCAATAAGCTTCGGACGTTAAAACCGATGTCGCGTAACGCACGTTCAAACAGGCCATTCAGTTCAAAACAGTATCCACCGCGTCGGGCATAAAGCAGTTTCTCCTCTAATGCCGTCTCATCGAGCTGTATTTCACGAGGCAGTAGCACATCCAGATTTTCAAAAGGAATCGCGCAGTTGTGCGCTAAGTGAAGCGTTCTGAGCGCTTCAACCGTAGGAACCCCCAACGGCTGACAATGTAATCGCGTAAAATAAGCATGTAAAAAAGAGGTCATCTGAGGCTTCCATTAACATTAATGCTTGCGTTCGGCACACAGGCTGAGGCGGATATCGCTGCGCAACAGGATACCCTATCCGTGGAATAGCGTTGGATACTTTTGAAAAAAATAAGACAGGCCGGCTACAGCGCCGGAGGTACGTGGGATTTTGGCCTACAAACGGAAATCGGTTCTGAGAATCTCTTTGCGACACGCCGCCAAAATAGCGGCGTGTTAAAATTTTTAACGCCAGCTCAGCGAGTCTGATTTCTAACAAAACTGGCTAAACATAAACGCTTTTTAATACTTGTCCAAATAGTTATGGTAACGATCTTTTATGTCGGCCGCCCATTGCACTTTCGCCTCCTGCATGTCGCTGGCCCGAGCGATATAATGTTCTAAACTCGGAATGGCGCCTAATGCCTGAGGTAAGGCATTATATTCTGCTATTCGCTCTCTGACGGTTTTATATTTTTCATCAATATCATAATGATAGTACGCTGGCGCTTCAAAAAAGCCCTCTTCCAGTCTCATACAAATATCTTCAAAGGACCCCTTAACCTCTACGGTATGTTCGCCATCCGATATCCTGACGATTGGCTCACGTCCAGCCATCAGCGAGAGTTGTTCGAATGTTAACATCCGACCATCAGAAAGCTCGACATCTATAATAAATTGTTCATCACGTACAGCATCTGCAAGGTGATTATGGATAGTCCCTGCATTGGCACAGAACTCCTCAACTTTAGGCGTAACATTGCAATAATGTTCAATTACTCTTGTAAATCCGTAGGCTAATCCTGCTGTAAGCACATACAAGATGCCTTTCATGATTTTTGTTGATAATTTATTTTCGTAATCTCCTGCAGCAACATGAGGTAGCTTATTTCCTGATAAAGCTCTGGCATAGGTAGAAACTGATGTATGTGGCATATCCTGCTCCTTCAAATTTTGCTCAATAGCTTTATATGTCCTACTCCTCTCTCATTATGACGATATGTCAATCAACAAAATTGCTCAAAGGCATATATTTTCAGGAGAAAATGAGAATAACAGGCGCAACGGCCTTATCTTATGCTGCTGCAATATCGTCAGGTAGTTTACCGTTCGAGGTTATATCTATGACCATAAATCCCACCAGTGATTAGTGCTGGTTAATTATTGCGCAACGCAAGCACTGCGGATTTGTGCTGGCGTCTTATCTGGCTGAATCGTGACCACACCGCACCACATCTGACCACACAAATAAACTCGACATTCTCATTTTGTTCTTTCCGTATGTTTTGCGTCATTTAACAATTGCAGGTAGGATGCTCCGCCGGCGGTTTTATCCCTGTCACAGAATCAGGGAAAAGCGGCATTCGCCATTGCAGGCAATCGATTGGTGAGCGCCCGTCGCGGCATAAGGAATTTTTCTGTCAGGACAGGCTATAACAGGTAACGTAATGAAAACACAGACTACGCACGCCGCAGAACAACATGCGGCGAAACGACGCTGGCTGAACGCCCATGAAGAGGGGTATCACAAAGCGATGGGGAATCGTCAGGTTCAGATGATTGCTATCGGCGGCGCGATTGGCACCGGTTTATTTTTAGGTGCAGGCGCCCGATTGCAAATGGCCGGACCGGCACTGGCGCTGGTCTATCTGATATGCGGCATTTTTTCTTTTTTCATTTTACGCGCGCTGGGCGAACTGGTATTGCATCGCCCTTCCAGCGGGAGTTTCGTCTCCTACGCCCGTGAATTTTTGGGTGAAAAAGCGGCCTACGTCGCAGGCTGGATGTACTTTATTAACTGGGCGATGACAGGGATCGTCGATATCACCGCAGTGGCGTTATATATGCACTACTGGGGCGCATTTGGCGACGTTCCGCAATGGGTGTTCGCGCTCGGTGCGTTAACCATTGTCGGTACCATGAACATGATCGGCGTAAAATGGTTTGCCGAAATGGAGTTCTGGTTCGCGCTGATAAAAGTACTCGCCATTGTTATCTTCCTGGTGGTAGGCACGATTTTTCTCGGTACCGGTCAACCGCTTGAGGGTAATGCCACCGGTTTTCACCTGATTACAGATAATGGCGGCTTTTTCCCGCACGGCCTGTTGCCCGCGCTGGTACTGATTCAGGGCGTGGTGTTCGCTTTTGCTTCGATTGAACTGGTCGGTACCGCCGCTGGGGAGTGCAAAGATCCACAGACGATGGTGCCAAAAGCCATCAATAGCGTGATCTGGCGTATTGGTCTTTTCTATGTAGGATCGGTCGTATTGCTGGTTTTGCTGCTGCCGTGGAACGCCTACCAGGCGGGGCAAAGTCCGTTTGTCACCTTCTTTTCTAAACTTGGCGTGCCTTATATCGGCAGTATTATGAATATCGTGGTGTTAACCGCCGCGCTTTCCAGCCTGAACTCCGGGCTTTACTGTACGGGGAGAATTTTACGTTCAATGTCGATGGGGGGTTCCGCGCCGAAATTCATGGCGAAAATGAGCCGTCAGCATGTGCCCTATGCGGGTATTCTGGCGACTCTGGTGGTTTACGTGGTCGGCGTGTTCCTGAATTACCTGGTCCCCTCCCGCGTGTTTGAGATCGTTCTTAATTTTGCCTCGCTCGGCATTATCGCGTCGTGGGCGTTTATCATGGTGTGCCAGATGCGTTTACGCCAGGCGATAAAAGAAGGCAAAGCCGCAGACGTCAGTTTTAAACTGCCCGGCGCGCCTTTTACCTCCTGGCTAACGCTGCTGTTTTTACTAAGCGTGCTGGTACTCATGGCGTTTGACTACCCGAATGGAACTTACACTATCGCCTCGTTGCCGCTGATCGCCATTCTGCTGGTTGCCGGCTGGTTTGGCGTGCGACGTCGCGTGGCGGAGATCCATCGAACTGCGCCAGTAACGGCGGATTCGACAGAGAATGTCGTATTGAAAGAAGAAGCAGCGACATAACATTCCCCTTCCCCGGCAGCCCCAAGCCTGCCGGGTTTAATGCGCGTTGCCCATCGCGCCCAATGCTTAGTCAGCCTTAATCAACTGCGCCACATCATTGCTGTTAATTTCCCGCTGGTTGCCTTCCTGATCGGTATAACTGGTCATCCCCGTCTCTTTATCTAACTGCGGCTTACCCTGAGTTACGATCGTTTGCCCATTCTTCGTCGTCATTACATAGTTGGTTGTGCAACCCGCAAGCATAAAAAACATCATGCCCAAACCTGAGCATATAAATAACTTTTTCATATTTTCCTCGTGAATATAATGAGTTAACTACAGCAAAAAGGCAGTGTAATTCTCACAGAATCATCAGGCTATCGGCGGGGTGTAACGAGGCGTATCGGTGCGTTTAAAGAGATGACTGGAGGGGTTTCCCCCTCCATACCCTATTTACAGAGCAATGCGAATAACATCATCCGGCTGCGTCGCTTCCTGTTCACGTGTCGATTTCTGCTTCACGCTGACGTAGAGCGTTTTACCGTCTGCCGATAGCGCCAGGCTATTCGGGTACGTCGGCGTATCGAACGTTTTAACAACGTTATAGGTCTTCGCATCGATCACGCTGACCTGCCCTGCCTGACGATGTGTCACATACGCCTCGTTACGTGTCGGGTTAAACAGGACGGCCAAAGAGGCAGGCGCCGCGATTTTGGCAAGAATATTGCCATTACGGGTATCGACAACCAGAACCTCTGTCGCCTTCGAGTCGGTGATAAACGCGCGATGACCTGCGGTATCGAGACTCAGGTTAATAAAGAAGTGTTCTTTACCGTCATCCAGCAACTTCTTACGACTGAGAATTTTATTGCTGGCGGTATCGATGGTGATAAATTCGCCATCCGCATTGGTGGTGTACAGGCGTTGCGCTTTACTGTCGAGCGCCAGACCCGTACTCATTTTGCCGGTATTTTCGATCGTCGTTTTCAGTTTGATGGTTTCGCCATCCACTACCCAAATAGCACTCTCTTTACCAACACCGCTAATGTAGATCGTGTTGGTAGACGCATCGGCAACCAGCTCACGGGGCTGTAACGGACGAACCTCTTCAGTACGTTTGCGCGCATCAAGTACCAGACGACCTTTTACATCACCCGTTTTGGCATCAATCGCGGTAACAGCGCTGTTAATGGTATTGCCAAACCACAGCGTTTGGGTCGCGGCATTGATGGTGGCGCCGAACGGCTTGAGATCGTTATGAATCGCTTGCGTGATTTCCAGCGTCACCGGGTCGAGACGATAAACTACGCCGCCTTTATCCAGTTTACGGCTTTGCGATGTAGCCAGCCAGAGCGCGTTTTCTTGCTGACTCCAGGCCATCTCATAAGCGCCTTTGCCTACCGCTTTACGCAGCATGTCTTCCGCCGCCAGCGTGCTAAATGAGGATGCGACGAGGAGCGAACCTAACAATAAAGAACCACGCAGGCGCGGCGAAAAAAGATGACGTAAGTGCATGACGACTCCCTTTGATAAAAACGTGTATAGCTGCTTCACACTACTTCGCTGCGCGGGATCTTCGTTCCGCACTTATTATAAGTTGAGAATAATAATCATTATTTATCAGAAAGTGGAGCTTTTCCTCGCCTGCGAATGTCATGGCTCTTAAATACCGCACATTTTCTTAACTTAATGTGCGATTAAAATTTCAAAACTTTACATATTGACTACCCTTAATGTCACGTTTTCCGTTGATACGCTTACATTTATCCGGCATTTTCATGAAAATTATTTCCGTTAGACAGCGACTTTATCCCGCCCTCTTATTGCCTCTGACCTTCTCCCCGGTCCTTCAGGCCGCCAGCGTGCCCAATGAACAAACCATGATAGTCACCGCAACGCCGCAAACCGTATCCGAACTGGATACACCTGCCGCCGTTAGCGTCATTGAGGGAGAAGACATGCGTCTGGCGACGCCGCGCGTCAATTTATCTGAGTCTTTAACCAGCGTCCCGGGATTGCAGGTGCAGAACCGGCAGAACTACGCGCAGGATCTGCAAATCTCTATCCGTGGATTTGGCTCGCGTTCCGCCTTTGGCGTGCGCGGCATTCGTCTGTATGTTGATGGCATTCCCGCCACCATGCCGGATGGACAAGGCCAGATTTCGAATATTGATATTAACAGCATACAAGACGTTGAAGTGTTACGCGGCCCCTTCTCAGCGCTATACGGCAATGCTTCCGGCGGCGTAATAAATGTCACCACCGAAACCGGGAGACAGCCGCCAACCCTTGAGGCCAGCAGCTACTACGGCAGTTATGGAAGCTGGCGCTATGGGCTAAAAGCCACGGGCGCGATGGGTGACGGCACACAGCCTGGCGACGTGGATTACACGGTATCGACTACCCGTTTCACCACCCACGGCTACCGCGATCACAGCGGCGCGCGAAAAAATCTGGCTAATGCCAAACTGGGCGTGCGCCTTGACGATGTCAGTAAACTCTCGCTGATTTTTAATAGTGTGGACATTAAGGCGGACGATCCCGGCGGACTCACCGAATCTGAATGGAAAGCCGATCCGCAACAGGCGCCGCGCGCTGAACAGTACAATACGCGTAAAACCATCAAACAAACTCAGGCAGGATTGCGTTATGAACGTCAGCTCAGCGCGCAGGATGATATCAGCGTGATGGCCTACGCCGGAGAGCGGGAAACCACGCAATACCAGTCTATTCCCCTGGTGGCACAGCTAAAACCGGCCCAGGCTGGCGGCGTAATTACACTGCAACGTCACTATCAGGGCATTGATTCCCGCTGGACTCACCGGGGAGAATTAGGTGTGCCGGTCACCTTCACTGGCGGATTAAATTATGAAAATATGAGCGAAAACCGCAAGGGTTACAATAACTTCCGTCTCAACAACGGCACCCCTGAGTTCGGGCATAAAGGCGATTTACGCCGGGATGAACGTAACCTGATGTGGAATGTCGATCCTTATCTGCAAACCCAGTGGCAGCTTACGCAAAAACTCTCGCTGGATGCTGGCGTGCGCTACAGTTCCGTGTGGTTCGATTCTAACGATCACTATATCGCCCCCGGCAATGGCGATGACAGCGGCGACGCCAGCTATCACCACTGGCTACCCGCCGGATCGCTAAAATATGCGTTAACTGACGCCTGGAATCTCTATCTTGCTGCCGGTCGCGGATTTGAAACTCCCACTATCAATGAGCTTTCTTATCGCGCTGACGGCCAAAGCGGGTTCAACTTTGACCTCAAACCGTCGACCAATGATACGGTGGAAGTCGGCAGTAAAACGCGGATTGGCAACGGCTTGTTGACCGCCGCGTTATTTCAAACCGATACCGATGATGAAATTGTTGTCGCCAGTAGTATGGGAGGACGCACTACCTACAAAAACGCGGGTAAAACACGCCGCCAGGGCGCAGAACTCTCGTTGGACCAGCGCTTCGCCGGCGACTGGCGGGTGAAAGCATCATGGACCTGGCTGGATGCGACCTATCGCAGTAACGTTTGTCAGGGGCAAAACTGTGATGGAAACCGGATGCCCGGCATCGCCCGTAATATGGGATTCGCCTCATTAGGTTTTATCCCGGATGAGGGGTGGTACGCCGGAACAGACGTTCGCTATATGGGCGATATTATGGCCAATGATGAAAATACCGCCAAAGCGCCTTCGTATACCGTTGTTGGACTAAATACAGGGTATAAATTTAATTACAGTCAGCTTACCGTCGATATTTTTGGGCGGGTAGATAATCTATTTGATAAAGAATATATCGGTTCGGTGATCGTTAATGAATCTAATGGCCGATATTATGAGCCAGCGCCAGGGCGTAACTATGGCGTGGGGATTAATCTGGCATGGCAATTTGAATAAATATCCGGCAATAGCGGGGAACCCCCGCTATTGATAAGTCATAGTTGCATGAAGGTTACATGAAGTACTGATTTTTAATCGTCGCTACGTTTTGTTGCAAAACGTTCTGTAAGCAGTGGCGACTGGCTTCTTTATCACCAGTCACTAACGCATTAAGCAATTTTCTGTACAGATTAACGCCGTTTTGATAATCATCAAGTTTAAAATTATCATATAAAAAATGCAGGCTTGGCCCCAGGCGTACCCATAATTGCTCGATCATGGCATACAGCGTTGGCATATCCGCGTAGTGGTAGATCTCAAAGCGGAATGCGCGGTTGGCCAAAAGAATTTTCTCCATAACGCCACTTTCCAGCGCCTGTTGAAATTCATCTAATAGCGCATTCAGCGTCTGCTCGCGATCCGGAGTAATCTTACCCGCAGCGGCGACCACCGCCATCTCCTCCAGGGCAGTACGAATCGTATTAATTTCCAGCAAACTTTCCAGCGAGATCTCCGGCACCATAAACGCCTGTGCTGGCGCCACCGCCAAAGCACTGGAAGAGACCAGCCTTAACAGAGCCTCACGCACCGGCGTAATACTGACGCCTAACTCTTGAGCGATATTTTTAGTGATAAGCCTTGCGCCTGGTTTTAATGCGCCAATAGACAATTGATGCTTTAACCGATTTTCAACCTGTGTGGTCAGGCTTATATGTTGTGTTTTTTCCGTACCCGGCATTTTCCTTCCTTCACCTCTTGGCAGAACAACATCGCAATCGAGTCCCGAAGAAGTTTCGGAACTTAATTGTAAAAAAGATAATCCAGGCCTGAACGGCCAAATAAATAAAAGTGATAATTTACTTGCGTGATATTCTCATCTTTTACAACAATACAGGTTTCTTTATGGCAACCGTTTTATCTCCGTCATTCCTTCATGTATCGAGATTTTTGACCGGTTCAGGCCGCTGAGGGAGATAAGCTGCCCCACCGCGATCTGAATGATGAATATAAGTAAAGCCGGAATTTTAAAATTTGCACATTTTTATGGCGACATAATGCCGCCATTTTTTCTTTACGCATCGTCCGCTAAACGTATCACGACTTTGCCAAAGTTCTTCCCCGCCAGCAGCCCCATAAACGCTTCTGGCGCATTTTCCAGCCCATCAGTAATCTGCTCCCGGTAATGTATTTTCCCTTCTTTGATCCAACGCCCCATTTCTTGCTGAAACTCATGTATCCGGTGACCATAGTCCTGGTTGATGATAAAACCTTGCAGACGAATACGCTTTTTAAGTAATGTCGCCATCAGCAGAGGCAGTCTGTCTGGACCGTCCGGCAACGCTGTCGCATTGTAGCCGCTGACCAGACCGCAGAGCGGAATCCGCGCCGACGTATTCAGTAGCGGTAAGACGGCGTCAAAGACTTTACCACCGACATTCTCATAATAGATATCGATACCCTGCGGGCAGGCCCGCGCAAGCTGTTGTGGGAAATTATCAGCGTGATGATCAAGGCACAGATCAAATCCCAAAACGTCTGTCGCATGACGGCACTTTTCCGCGCCGCCAGCAATACCCACGACCCGGCAGCCCTTCAGCTTGCCAATTTGCCCAACCGTTGCGCCTACGGGGCCGGTGGCGGCGGCGACAACCAGCGTTTCGCCCTCTTTCGGCTGGCCGATATCCAATAACCCCATATAGGCGGTAAACCCCGGCATTCCTAAAATACCCAGCGACCAGGAAGGATGTTGCGGATTATCACCCAGCTTTACCAACCCTTCGCCATCTGAAATGTCATAATCCTGCCAACCATTGTAACTCAACACCCATTCGTCTGGTCGGTAATCAGGATGGTTTGACGCGACAACGCGACTAACCGTACCGCCAACCATAACGCAGCCAGGTTCAACAGGCGGCGCATAAGAGGGTTCATCGCTCATGCGGCCACGCATATAAGGGTCGAGTGATAAAAAAACGGTACGCAATAGCACCTGCCCTTCACCGGGCGTCGCGACGTCATCTTCTTCGAGGCGGAAGTTATCCATCTGCGGCGCGCCGTGGGGACGCGAGGCCAAAACCCAACGACGATTTCGGTTGGTCTGTTGCTTCATTCTATTCTCCTCATGCCTGGCATAATCCATCAATAATAGTCGAACATTAGCTTTCTGAGGGAGTTAAACACTCTCAGATATCAGGCTGTGCGCTTTTATGAACGACTTTCCCCCCTCCTCGCTAAACATGAATTCTTGCGCTAATTCGTTGATTTATGCCGCCTTCAATAGTATTTCTAACACTATCGTAAACATTCCCTGGGGTTCCCTATGACGATTCGCTTTGCCGATAAAGCAGACTGCGCCGCGATTACCGAAATCTATAACCATGCGGTATTACATACTGCGGCCATCTGGAACGATCGGACGGTCGATACGGATAACCGCCTTGCCTGGTATGAGGCCCGTCAATTGCTGGGCTATCCGGTGCTGGTAAGCGAAGAAAATGGCGTGGTGACTGGCTATGCATCATTTGGCGACTGGCGCAGTTTCGACGGTTTTCGCTATACCGTCGAGCACTCGGTTTATGTTCATCCGGCGCACCAGGGGAAAGGACTGGGGCGAAAACTGCTCAGCAGACTGATCGACGAAGCCCGACGCTGCGGCAAGCATGTGATGGTGGCCGGTATTGAGTCACAGAATGCCGCCTCAATACGCCTGCATCATTCGCTGGGATTTACCGTTACCGCGCAAATGCCGCAGGTCGGCGTAAAATTTGGCCGTTGGTTAGATCTTACGTTTATGCAGCTCCAGCTTGATGAACACGCCGCGCCGGACGCCTGCTGATGAACCAGTCGCTGACGCTTATCTTTTTGATCGCCGCCGGCGTCGGGCTGGTGGTACAAAACAGTATTATGGTGCGTATTACGCAGACATCATCGACGATTCTGATCGCTTTGCTGTTGAACTCGCTGGTAGGGATCGTTTTATTTGTGACGATATTGTGGTTTAAGCAAGGCGCTGCGGGTTTCGGCGAGCTGGTCGCCAGCGTTCGCTGGTGGACATTGATCCCCGGTCTGCTGGGGTCATTTTTTGTATTTGCCAGCATTAGCGGGTATCAGAACGTTGGCGCCGCGACGACTATCGCGGTACTGGTCGCCAGCCAGTTAATCGGCGGACTGGCGCTGGATATCGCGCGTAGCCACGGCGTCACGTTACGCGCAATGGTCGGGCCGGCGTTTGGCGCGCTGTTGCTGGTCATTGGCGCATGGCTGATTGCGAAGCGCCAGTTTTAATGGGTTACAGGATCGTGCCGCCTTTGGTGAGCTGCTCGCGGCGCGCGTCCCGATCTTCTTGATATTGCCTGCCGTGATGCGCGATAGCCGTGCGTAAACGCTGCTGCTGCACATAACGATCTTCGCGACGTAATTCAGCGTCATCGCTCAAGGCAATCAGCAATTCATTCATATGGGCAATTACGCTCTCCGCAATGGCGGCATCCACGCGGGCGCTCACTTCCTCCAGGTGCGACATAAGCTCTCCTACTCTTTATTCTGTAACAGCATGATTCGCCTATTATACGCGTTATTGTCGCCCGATGCGGTAATTCGCCGCCGCCCTCCTGATTTAACTTACGTCAAGTGAAAACACGGGGCTTAATAGACCGAGAATTCGCGCCTTTTTGCCTTTCTTCCGCCGTTTGCTTGCGTATAGACCCCGTAAAGTAGACGCGTGAAGAAGTCTAAGGGATAACAACGTGGCAAAATCTCTCTTGCGCAGCGGCAATCTGGATGATTATCAGGCCGTGGGCGGCGGCGGTCAGGCCGTATTTGAATCAGCATTGCAAATTCGCGAAACGCTTCGTCTGCGTAAACAGCAGGCGATGGTTGACTGTCTGGCGATTCCGCAACTTAACGATAATGGCGATCGGGTTGACTGGTATTCGCCGATTGAAGGTCAGGCGATAGCGTGGAAAGCGGCTGACGAAGAGACACGTTCTCGGGCTTTACGTTATTTAGCCAGCACTTTTGAAAGCGCGGCTGCACTCAGTCGCAAAAGTCTGCAATCCGGTAAAACAGCGCTTCAGCTATTTGGATCGCTACTTGAGAAAGCGACGCAATTTCCCGGCGAAAATCATGTTTTCCTGGTTAACGGCAAACCGGTTATCACCTTCTGGGGATTCGTTAATCTCAACGAAAATACACGCGATGATGTGCTGGACTGCCTGCGGATAACCGAGGCAATCCCCGACATCCCTCTGGTCGAGCCGGAGCCGGAGCCCGAAGAAAAGCCGCTGGTAGAGGCGGCGTTTAGTCAGGCGGATGAACCCTTGTTAACGTCTGTCATTGAGCCGCCGAAAATGCCGGAGGAACCTGTTGCGCCGCCCGTTATCGTTAGCGAGCCGAAGCCGGCCACACCCATCCCGGTTGCTGAGGCGAAAAGAGCTCGCCGTCTACCGCTGTGGAGCTTACCTGTCGCTGCCGTGGTTATCGCCGCCGTCGCCACGCCTTTTTTCTGGCCATCTTCATCCGTTGACGGGGCCTCTCCTGTTCGCGCCGCGCCTGTCGCTACCGCGAAAACTGACGTTACCCCATTGCCTGAACTCACCGCGCATTTGCCGCTGCATCGCGCTGAGGTGACGCCCGCCCCCAAAGCGGCGCCGTTGCCGGAAGCGCCTGTTATTATTGCCGCTATCCCCAAAGACGCACTGGTGATGGACAGTACGCAGATGAAGCTTGGAACCACGCGCTTTTTAAACGGTAGCTGGCGGGTCAGCGTGGATGTCAAAGATCCGATTACCGGCAAGCCGCCCTCTCTGCGTTATCAGATCCAAAATAACAAAGGTATCGCGCGCGTAGTACATGGCGATAACGTGGTTTGTCGGGCGGAAATTTTCTCTGGTCTGCATCAAACGGGCGAGCTGATGATTAAAAGTCGCGGCAATGCGCGCTGCACCGACGGTTCACGTTATCCGATGCCGGAAATTACCTGTAAAGCAGGCGTCAATGACGTCGCAACCTGTACCGCCCGTTATGGCGACCACGCGGCAATTCCGTTGACGTTTAAAAAGATAGGTGCCTGATTTTATGTTGGTCAATCTGTGTGATTACAAACAGAGCGTCACGCTCATTGCAAACAGCGGCGTCCAGTTTCTTGATTTTGGCTTAACGCCGCAAGAGTCGGCCCACTACGGACGTTTTGTGCGCAAAACGGCAAACGGTCCGCTACTGCGCCTCGATTTTGATCTGACCAGCGGGCGCTACACGTTGCCAGGACGTGCTGGCGGCCAACCCGAAGTCGTGAAACCGGAAAGCACTCAGACGCTGCACTATTCTCTGGATGTACTCGACGGAATCTGGCTCCCCCTGCCGTTCCTGCGTTTTAATCCGCCGCGTACCTTTATTGACGGGCCGGATAACTGGGCGCGCATTCAGGTACGTAAACTCAGCGAGCCAGATAGCGCCGGAAACACACACCGCATCACCCTCGCCTTCGACAGTCAGCTGGCAAAAAATATGCCTGCGGCGTTGGCGCCTTGCGAAAACGATCTGCTCAATGGCACACGTTTTGCGCTCGCCTGGCGCGATGAAGAAGTTGCCGATTTTCTTGACCAGACATGGATTGACGGCTGGCTGCGCGAGTCGTTTCTTCAGTATGCCTCACAGGTGGAAAACCGTTCGGAACAGGCCATACAACAAGCGCTGCGTAGCTTTGAGTATCAGGCGCACTGGTTGAATTTACTGACGCTGTTAGGCGAACAGCTTACGGTGCCGGAAGTAAAGTTTGTGACACATACGTTAAGCACGCCCGCAATCCCGGTCGATCTGATTCTGGATGTCGGCAATACGCATACCTGCGGCGTCTTGATCGAGGATCATGGCGATGCGAATGACGGGTTACGCCAGACGGCAGAGCTTCAGGTGCGTTCTTTAAGCGAGCCGCAGTATCTGAACGATCCTTTATTTACCAGCCGGGTGGAATTCTCAGAAGCGCGCTTTGGCAAGCAACACTTTTCTGTCGAAAGCGGACGAGACGACGCCTTTGTCTGGCCTTCCATTGTGCGTGTGGGCGACGAGGCTCGCGCCCTTGCTATGCAGCGTGTGGGCACCGAAGGCAGCAGCGGCATCTCCAGCCCGCGCCGCTACCTGTGGGATGAAACCCCCGCCTTGCAGGACTGGCGTTTTAGTCAGATCCACGGTAAAACGCAGCGCGAACCGCTTGCCACCGCGTTTCCGCTGATGAATCTGATGAACGACGACGGACAGCCGTTATTCCGCCTGCCGCATGAAGAAAGGCTACCGGTTTTTTCGCCGCAATACAGCCGTAGCACCTTGATGACGCATATGTTGTGCGAAATTCTGGCTCAGGCGCTGGGGCAAATTAACAGCGTCGCCACCCGGCTGCGGCTCGGCTTTCCCGCCTCGCCGCGCCAGCTACGCACCCTGATTTTAACGCTGCCTTCCGCCATGCCGAAACAGGAGCGAGAAATTTTCCGCCAGCGAATGTTTGAAGCGCTGGCGCTGGTCTGGAAAGCTATGGGCTGGCATCCGCAGGATGAGGATTTCACCACGCCTAAGCAGCGTGAAAAAAGCGTGGTGCCGGTACCAGAAATACAGATGGAATGGGACGAAGCAAGTTGTGGCCAACTGGTATGGCTTTATAACGAAGCCATTTCGCATTACGCCGGGCGTACCGAATCCTTTTTTAATGCACTCGCCAGACCGGATCGCCAGCCTGAACCCGGCGTCGTCCCCGGACGCGCGTTGCGCGTGGCATCGATTGATATCGGCGGTGGCACGACGGATATGGCGATTGTTCACTATCAGTTAGATGACGGCGTGGGGGCCAATGTAAAAATTACGCCTCATCTCCTGTTTCGCGAAGGTTTTAAAGTCGCCGGGGACGATCTGCTATTGGATATCATTCAGCGTTGCGTACTCCCTTCCCTGCAAACGGCGTTGCAACGAGCAGGCGTTACGGATGCCGCCGCCCTGCTGGCGACCTTATTTGGCGATTCGGGACGAATTGATACTCAGGCCATTTTGCGCCAGCAAACGGCGCTGCAATTATTTATGCCGCTGGGCCACGCGGTACTTTCCGCCTGGGAGCAAAGCGACATTAACGATCCGTTTGCCGGTTTACATGCGACATTTGGCGATCTGCTAATCCGCCGCCCAACGAGCAACGTGATGAACTATATCCAGCAGGCGATCGATCATGCCTTACCGTCTGGTTCGCCGACATTTGATATATTCAATGTGCCGTTGCAAATCCAGTTTAGCCAGCTTCAGGAGGCTCTGCTGGCCGGTCAGTTTACGCTGACAACGCCGCTTCATGCGGTCTGCGAAGCGATCTCCCACTATCACTGCGATATCTTGCTGGTGACGGGGAGACCGACCTGTTTACCCGGCGTACAGGCGCTCATCCGGCACTTACAACCGGTGCCGGTTAATCGCATTGTGTGGATGGATAAGTATCAGGTACATGAATGGTATCCCTTCAGTCAGCAAGGGCGTATCGGCAATCCAAAATCCACTGCCGCGGTAGGCGCGATGTTATGCAGCCTGGCGCTGGACTTACGTCTGCCGCGTTTCAATTTTAAAGCGGCTGATATCGGCGCGTATTCGACTGTGCGTTATCTTGGCGTACTGGATAATACCGTTAATACGCTTCGCGATGAAAACATCTGGTATCACGAGATCGATTTGGATAAACCCGGCGTAACGCTGGACGCACGCCTGCATTTTCCGCTACGCGGCAACGTGACGTTGGGCTTTCGTCAACTGGCGAACAGTCGCTGGCCGGCAACCCCACTCTATTGCCTGAGCATTAATTCCGCTGAACTGGCGAAAACCATCGCTGGCGACGGCGTACTGAATGTGCGACTGAAATTACGCGGCAGTAGCAAAGATAGCGCCCCGGAATCGTTCATATTAAGTGATGCCTGGCTCCAGGACGGGACGCCGGTCGCCGCCGATGCGCTGACATTAAAATTGAATACGCTGGCTGACCGTCGCCACAGCGGCAGCCACTACTGGATAGATAGTGGGAGTGTATACCTGAAATGACAAAACCGTTAAACACCACCCAGGCTGTTATCGAGTGGGTTAACAACACGCGCCGTTACGCAACGCGACTGGATGACGAAGCCGACGCTCTGCTGGCGCAACTTACGCTTGCCGCGGCGGATGAGTCAGCGCTCAACGCCGCCTGCGCATCACATGGCTGCGTTGGTCTGTACGGGTATGCGCAATCCGCAAAAGCGCATCTGTTAACGACGCTATGCGGTAACGAGAATGGCAAGCTGGAAATTATCACGCCGGACCGTGACTATGATTATTTCAGCCACATCAATCCGGGTCATGCGCCAGCGAATATGGCTATTCGCTTTACGCGCGACATTTTTTCAAACGAGAACAGCTGGCCGTTGCGCCTGCGCTTGATCAGTGAAGCCGAACTGGTGCAGATCTTTATTGCCTGGACCAGCTCGTCCCACATTTGTCGCCAGGTCGAAAAATCCATTATCACATCACGCCTGGAGAAATGGCAATCGCTTCGCCAACCGCAGCCCGTCCCCGGCGTTACCGCTGAAGAGGTTGCGACCATCGCGAGTTTCTGGCGCTCTTGCCTGCCGTCCGCCAGACAACATATTGATGATGCGACATGGCAACACTTTGCCTCGCTCTTGCCTGCACTGGATCTCACGACACGGGCGCACGCCTGGGCATTACTGTGGGGAGAGCAACCGGAGATCACCCAGCAATGGCTGGCGCTGGCGCATATGTTGCAACAAACCAGCCATGCCGGGGAACTGGCGGCGCCGCTCAGCCTGCTGGTCGATCATTTTGGCTTACCGGCGGAAAACTTCCTGACGCAAATGGCGCTAACCGCCAGCGATACGCAAAGCGATGTGGTGGTGCATCCGGTTAAGGAAGGCCGACTGCTCAATGCGGTCAGCCTTTCGCTTGATTCTCTGGCGCTGCTTACCCGCGAACTGGTGCTAACCGTTGAAAACAGCGTACTGGATAATGTTGATTTACTGGATATTCCGGTCGCGCCAGACAGTCATCCTCATCCGTTATGGCGGGCGAAATTAGGCTGGATGCTGGCCCATTACCGTCAACAGGTACAGCCCGATGTTCTGGTAATTTGCAATGCTCTGGCATCTCGCTCGCAAACATCCGCCGCCGCCCGTCACTTACTGGCGTGGGTTAACGCCACGCAGCCGCAGCATGAATCAGCGTTACCCGGCGTCGTCTGGGCTATTACTCCACAGGATGCCCGTTTTGCCACCCAGCAAAATCTGGATGAAGCCGTCCAGCAGTTGATGGGTAAACCTGGCGTGCATTGGGGAACGTTGCAGGCGCTGGATAAACACAGTATGCAGCGTTTGGTGGAGTGGTTATCGCAGGCGACATCGGCACCACAGCGACAGGCGCGCTTACAGGCGTTACGCGAACAACTGCGAGGCCGCGTGCGGGATCTGTTACCGATGTTTGATGACGCGCGGCTACCGGTTGAAACCGTGATCCGGCGTCTTCAGGCCCAGGCCGCCAGACATGGCGACCTGCTGGCCGGGCTGTTACCGCCGGTACAGAACTTCGAAGCGTTGCTGCGCACCCGACAGTCGCGAGAAGAACAGGTCAGCGGTTTATTTAATGACGCGATCGATCTCTTTGCCGACGAACCAACGCGCGCTTCAGCGTCAGAAGGTCACGAAACAGGCTACCAGGCGCACAAAATGTGGATCAATCATCTGCGCCAGTGGGCCCACTGCCGGGATAATGCGCAGCGTCTGGGACTGGAACCGCAGATGCTCAACGCCGTGGCGGAGATTTTAATTACCGCCAGCTATCGCCTCGGTTTACCTCAGCAGTTACAGAAAACCATGCAGCGCGAGGAGGTTAGCGGCGCGCAGCTTCATGCCATCATTGGTAACTTCATCGCCTGGCTCGGCTACACAAATATCGAGGAGGCCCAACGCCCGGCCAGCCGCGTTCAGAAAGGCGCAGCCATTTTCGCCGCAACGCCGCGTTCGACAATGTTGCGTCTAACAAAGCTTGACGAACAGCCCGTTCACGCCGCCAGCCGCTATGTCTATGACTGGCTTGTTGCGCTGTATACCCTGGCCAATGAGAACGCAGGATATCGGCATCCGCAGGACGTTACCGACGTAGACAGAGAGCAATTAATTGCCCTGATAGCCTGACCTGGCGGAAAAACCATGCCCGGTAACCTGTATCGGGCTTGAGGTCAGAAAAGCGAAAACAGCAACGCGACGGGGAAACTTATCGGCCATGTCGCGCCAACCAAAAAGGCGCTCAGGAAACGAATTCGTTTTTTGTCATGAGTCAAAAACCAGGTGATCAGGGATGATATCACCGCCATGACGGCGTAAAAAATTAATATCTTTTGAAAGAGGGTCATATCAGGCATCCGCGCCAACCAGAGGAAAAAACGCGCGCAATATGCTCTTTTTATTCGACACACATCAAGGTTTATCAGCCTTAACAGCAAAACGTTCTCAATGCACGGCTCCGCTCACAGAATATCCTGTTTACGTATTATTGCGGATCTCGCCAACCCGTACTATACCCATAGGGGTTATGATGAAAGGTGGCGAAAATGAATGTTTCCAGTAAAACCGTCGTGCTGATTAATGTCTTTGCTGCTGCAGGACTTTTGGGTCTGATCTCGTTGAGATTCGGCTGGTTTGCTTGAGGTGTTCAACCTTTGAGTACTTGCTGCGCATGTTGGCGGGGAGGTCCCCCTCTCCGCCAACACCCGCCTATTTTTTCATGATTTTTCTGAACAGTAAATGATCCTTAATGCTTAACCATGATGTGGCGGACAAGAGTGTAGTCTTCCAGACCATACAATGACATATCTTTGCCGTATCCCGACTGTTTTTGCCCTCCATGCGGCATCTCGCTAACCAACATGAAATGGGTATTAATCCAGGTACAGCCATACTGCAATCTGGCGCTAAGCCGGTGCGCCCGCCCGACGTCCTGAGTCCAGACGGAGGATGCCAGACCATAGCGAGAATCGTTGGCCCACCTCAGAACCTGATCTTCATCATCAAAGACGGTTATACTGACCACCGGGCCGAAGACCTCGCGTTGCACGATGGCATCTTCCTGTTTTGCGTCTGCCAGCAACGTCGGAGCGAAATAGTAACCTTTACCTTCCGTTTGACTTCCGCCAGTAATCACACGGATATGGCTGAGGGCCTTCGCCTCCTCTACAGCCGCTGTGACGCGCTTCAGGTGCGCCAGCGAACTTAACGGCCCCAGCTCTGTCGACTTATCCTCCGGCGCGCCCATTTTCAGGCTGCTCACCGCGTTCCCTAGCTTTTCGACCAGCGCATCATAGATACCGCGCTGCGCATATATACGGCACGCCGCAGTACAATCCTGTCCGGCATTATAGAAACCAAAACTCCGGACGCCCTGCGCCACCGCATCCAGATCGGCGTCATCAAAAACAATCACCGGGGCTTTACCACCGAGTTCCATATGCGTACGTTTTATCGCTGGCGCAGTATGGCGCAGAATATGCTCCCCGGTCGCGATAGAACCGGTTAAAGAGACCATGCGTACTTTTTCATGACCGGTCAATACATCGCCAACAGTCTGCCCTCGTCCGAACAGGACATTGAGCACCCCCGGCGGAAAGATATCCTTCGCCAGCGCGGCAAGTTTAAGTGCCGTCAGCGGCGTGATTTCAGAAGGCTTAATCACCACGCAGTTACCTGCCGCCAGCGCTGGCGCCAGCTTCCAGGCCGCCATCATGAGCGGATAATTCCACGGCGCGATAGAGGCAACTACGCCAATCGGATCCCGGCGGATCATCGACGTATGTCCTTCCAGATATTCGCCCGCCGCCAGCCCACTCAAACAACGGGCCGCGCCGGCAAAAAAGCGAAAGACATCCACGATTGCCGGAATTTCATCATTAATTACGCAGTGCAAAGGCTTACCGCAGTTTTGCGATTCAAGCCGGGCGAACTCAAGGGCGTTTTGCTCGATGCTGTCCGCCAGTTTTAACAGACATTCCGCCCGTGCTTTGGGTGTGGTCTGCCCCCATTCGGCAAACGCGCTATCGGCGGCCAGCACTGCGGCGTCAACCTGCGCGGGCGACGCTTCCGCAATCTCAAGTATGACCTCGCCTGTCGCCGGGTTATAAACAGACTGCCTTTCTCCCTCGCCGTCCACCAGCACGCCATTAATCAGTAATTGATATTGCATAGCATTTTCCCATATCGTCATTAATCGATTTCCGGCGAACGGGCCGCCGCTTTCCTAAAAATAGACGGCGCGCCAGATGCTCACCCGGCACACTCGGGAAATTTAGTCAGGTTGTGAGCTGACACGCATTCCACCTCACACAAGGCTTTTAGCGCGCAGCATCTCGCGAATCAGGCTGCCAAGCTGTTTTACGGCCTGTTCTTCCCGTTCTCCCCAATGCCATGCGGTGTTAAAACGAAAGAAACGCGTCCAGGCGCCGGACGTTGAAAACATTTTCCCCGGCGCGATACTGATAAGGTGTTCAAGCGCTTTGGCGCTAAGTTCACCAGCATCAAGCTGCTCAGGTAGCTCCAGCCAAAGAAAATAACCGCTATCGTTATGGTGAATTTTTACTTCCGCCGGGAGATGGCGCAAAAGGGTTTGCCAGGCTTGCTGTTTACGTTCGGCAAGCAGCCTTCGCAATCGGCGCAGATGCGCGTCATATCGACGTGTCGAGAGATAATCCACTAACGCCAATTGCATGGGGGAACTGGTGGATAATGTGCTCATTAACTGCAAACGCTGAATTTGTCTGGCATGGCTTCCTCCCGCAACCCAGCCAATGCGAAAACCGGGAACCAGACATTTGGAAAAAGATGAACAATGCAACACGGTGTCGTCGCGATCCCATGCTTTGGCGGGTAGAGGTTTCTCACGGCCAAAGTAGAGTTCGCTATAAACATCATCTTCAATTAGCATCACGTTATGGTGCGTGAGTAACGCAACCAGCCGCGCTTTTTTCTCAGCACTCAGCGTAAACCCTAACGGATTCTGGCTGTTGGTCATTAACCAGCACGCTTTCACCGGATATTCCTGTAACGCCTGTTCCAGCGCCATAAGATCGATACCTTCTTTAACATCGGTGGGTATCGACAACGCTTTCAGGCGCAATCGCTCCAGGGCCTGTAGCGCACCGTAGAAACAGGGGTTCTCCACCACCACCCAGTCTCCCGGCGCCGTCACTGCTTGTAAACTAAGATTCAACGCTTCCAGCGCGCCAGCGGTAATGACGATCTCGTCAGGAGAAACGGTAATCCCCTGCTGCGCGTAACGGCGTGCTATTGCATAGCGCAATTCTGCATTACCTGGCGGCAAATTTTCGATGACGCTCATTGCCGTCGCGGTTTTACTGACCTGCGCCAGAGATCGGTTCAATTGCGGCAAGGGAAACAGACGCGGATCGGGAAACGCTGAAGCAAAAGGCACCACTGAGGTATCACGGCTGGCCTGCAGCATCTCAAAAATATAGGTATTGATATCTACGGCTTCATCCCGAATAACGTGCGCTGCCGTCGCGACTGACCGACAAACCGGATGCGGCGCGACATAATAACCGGATTGCGGACGGGCGATAATCCGTCCCTGACTTTCCAGCAACTGGTACGCATGACCGACAGTCATAAAACTCATGCCGCTACTGGCGACCTGCTCCCTCAGCGAGGGTAATCGATCGCCGGGCTGCCAAACGCCAGAGGCGATTTGTTCTCTAATTTGCTCCGCCAGACGTTGATATTTTTTCATTATTCGTTCTCATTGAGCGCTGCTTGCAGGTGGCAACCGCAGTGTATATCAGTTGTTAAAATTAACAACGATTTGCTAACTGTTATGGTGCTTTCCAACAGGCGTAATGATTAGATTTCGCAACAAAACGCCGTTTCAGGGTCTCTGCTTAACGGGAAAGTCAAACCAGGTGTTCGGGTATGGTTCATGAGTAAGGGAGAAGTGCCACCATTCAGTATCCAGTGGCGTAAAGCCCGCATCACGCATCAATGTTTGTAATAACAACCTATTTGCGCGTTGCTGAGCGGTAAGCATGGCATTATCGGGATGGGATAACGGACTAAAACAGTCAAAGCCGGTACCAAAATCCAGACTATTATCTGGCGAGCGTTGTGCCGCGGACGCAGTACAATTCACCAGTGGTCGTCCGGGATGGTATATCGGTATTTTACTGTCGAGTGGAACAATCGTTAGATCAAGCGTACTTCCCCGACTGTGGCCGGATCTGGCGGCAAGATAACCTTCCTCAAACAGACGCTTTTTCTCTACCAGCGGATAAAATTCGTTTTTCATTTGGTTTTGAGAAGGATCTTTGGCCCACGCGATAAAGTCGTTCACTGCGCTTTGCGGACGGTAGCAATCATATATTTTCAAGGTAAGTCCGAAGGGACGTAAACGATCGGCGACCTGCTTCACTGCGTTCGCGGCTGGTCGTGTTAACAGGCAAACAGGCGCGTTATAGCCTTTAATTGGGCGACCAATAAAGTTATGGGAAGTGAAGTATCGCATGTCTACCTGTACGTCGGGGGCGACCGTAGTAATATCGACAAAGTCTTTTGGCTGGTGGAGATCAATATGGTTTTCAGCTGACATTGCCTGAATGGAAAACAGGCTGAACAGGAGGAAAGAAGATACGCATTTTACCATATGTTACACCTCGCGAGAGTCACAGGGGTGATTATGTATTTGAGCAGGTACAGATTAGCGGACAGCGCTTAAACAGATGGTTAAAATAAACATCATTCCCCCCTGTAATCTGTGCCTTATTACAAACGGAGAGGTTATATTTTGCTTATATGACCATGACGCCGCCTGTTCTATACCCAAAATAATTCGAGTCGCTTAAAGGCGGCAAGGGAGTGAGTCCCCAGAAGCACAGATAACGATGTGTTTTGACGAAGGCGAGTCTACCTGACCAGAAAGGTTATTTGATAAGCAGTAGTACAGTTGTTGTCGCCTTCCATAACTAAATAAGATTGTTTCGCCAAAGATAAGACCACTATATAGTCAGGAAGGCAATTAGTGAGGAACGCGTCAATTGTCGGCGATAATGCATCTGAAATTACGATTCACCGCAGTTGTTCAAACACATAGAATCCCCTTCGAACCGAGATAATTAGGTCTGCTGGTCATAGTCATTATTCAGTAAGAACGCAGGTTGCAGCGGCGGATCAGGGGCGTGAAGAAAAATCCTGTGCCCCAAACTTTTTGGACAAGCGCTGAACCTGCCGTATACTTTTACTTAACGTACACTCCGCCATAAAAATAAACCCTGCGATGATACCGTAATGCCATAGGCATAACTTAAGGATATGCCATAAATCAAGCGAAGCATGATTTAACTTCTCAGTGATTGCGATAGTCTGTACAAATATTATGGGATGAAATAATAAGACGCCTAACAAAAATATCCCTGCCACGATCATGGCGAGTAACTGAAAAAAAGCCCATCCGATAACGAAACGGTAAAGTAACAGCAATAATAGCCGTCCACATTTTCTTAGCCATTCTGACTGCAAAATGCCCCAGGATGCTGTCTTTTCGTGAATTTCACCATCTGATTTCTTCATTTTGAGCCTCCTCGCAGGTTTTTATAATTTTATCGCCCAACTGGAAATAAATCCGTCAGCTAATCGTTACAACAAATATAATTAAGACAGAAACTAAAGAGTAAGGCATTTATATCATAAGTGCTATCAGTATTGGCCTTCTGCCCTACCGCTAAATATCTCATTGTTGTTAGCCTAATAATACTTTCAGTTTAACTTCTTATAAGAAAATTTCTACACGGTTGAGCAACAATTTACTTTATCTAAAAATAATATAGTGTGTAATTAATCATTACTTATGGTACATGATGATGTGAAAATTAAGAAAACCGTTTTAGTTTCATTCGTTTTACCTGACATACTTCATGTCCAGGAGGCGTGGGCATGACTAAAGCTACGGGTCGATTTGAACGTTCAGGACAAAGCAAAAATCAGGTGTTTCACCGATAGGCAAACCGATGGGCAACATGGGATAATATTTTGAATACCACCTATTCCAGTAATGAAGTATTATATAATCACTTGTGGTCTAAATTATGCCAATTACTATCGGGAGAGGGTTTTTAAAGAGTGAGATGTTTTCTCAAAGTGCCATCTCTCAACGCTCCTTCTTTACGTTACTATGGGAAAAGATTAAAGATTTTTTCTGTAGCACGCGAAGATCCGCTGCCGATCAATATATAAAGGAATTATGTGATGTTGCCTCTCCGCCTGACGCGCAACGTTTATTTGATTTATTTTGCAAGTTATATGAATTATCATCACCATCATGCAGAGGAAATTTCCATTTTCAGCACTATAAAGATGCTGAGTATCAATATACAAATCTCTGCATTAAAGATGACGAAGATATTCCGTTATGCATTGTGATACGTCAGGATCACTACTATTATGAGATAATGAATAGAACAGTGCTCTGTGTTGATACTCAGTCTGCCCACCTGAAAAGATATTCTGATATTAATATAAAAGCTAGCACTTATGTTTGTGAACCACTATGTTGCTTGTTCCCTGAGCGGTTACTACTCTCGCTATCCGGCGGTATAACATTTTCCGTTGACCTAAAAAATATAAAAGAGACGCTTATCGACATGGCAGAAAAGGGTAATTTATGTGACTGGAAGGAACAGGAAAGAAAAGCCGCCATCTCCTCCAGGATTAATCTGGGCATCGCCCAGGCAGGTGTACCACCTATTGACGATGCTATTAAAAACAAAATAGCCGCAAAGGTTATTGAGAATACTAACTTAAAGAATGCAACATTTCATGCAAATCATACACAAAGCTCAGTTACTCAACTAGTTTATTCATGTTTGTTTAAGAATGAGATATTAATGAATATGCTTGAGGAAAATTCCTCTCATGACCTGCTATGTTTAAACGACCTTGTTGAATATGTAGCGTTACAAGTTCATAACAGCCTTTTTTCTGAAGATTTATCTTCACTCGTTGAAACAACAAAAAATGAGGCTCATCACCAGCGTTGACCACTCCATAAATAGTATGGTTTACAATCCCCTGGCAATACCAAAACCATCTAGTACAATAACTTTAAATATATACTTCCATGGAATAATGGATTTACTATGGAGCGAATTGGCTCGTTATTTTTATAATTGAGATACTGAGTATAAGTATATTTTCTCATACAACTTATCGCACTTATTGACAAACCGTTTTCGCTAATTTGAAGTGTTGAATAATAACTCAAAGAAATTATTGGCATCATAGCCTCACGACGTAACTGGAAGGTGGAATGATGCTTACAAAAACGTTATCAGTAGTTTTACTGACCTGTGCGCTGTTTTCAGGCCAGTTACTGGCGAAACAGCAAGACCACGCATTCGTATGGTTTGCGACGGGAGGGCACCAACTTAGACACGAAGCCGACAGTGATGAATTACGGGCGGCAGCGGAAGAATCCGCGGAAGGCTTGCGCGAGCACCACAACTGGCAGAAATCGCGCAAACCAGAGAGCTATTTTCGTTAATTAAACGCCCCTACGCTTCGGCAGCGTTTTCATCAGCGCTTCAGGGCTCACTGAAGCGACAACGCTGCCGGGCTGGGGCATTTTTAAGATGTGGTTTTTAATTTTGCCAATGACATGCATTTCGCAAGGGCGGCAGTCGAATTTTAGCGTCAGTACCTCATCGCCATGCACCAACTGCATCGGCGTGGCTTTCCAGCTCTTAATATTTCCTTTCGCCTGCTTAGGACAAAGGTTGAACGCAAAACGCAGGCAGTGTTTGGTGATCATGACCGGTACCTCTCCCTTCTCCTGATGCGCCTCATAGGCCGCATCAATCAATTGTACGCCGTAACGGTGATAAAATTCCCGCGCTTTGTGGTTGTAGACATTAGCGAGAAAGCTGAGATGCGTTTGCGGATAGACCGGCGCAGGCTGCGCCACGGGTTTCCGACGACCTCGTTGATAATGGGCCAGCCGCGCCGCGTCAAGCATATCAATCGCCTCCCGACGGAACTGATTGAGCAGGCTATTTGGCACGAACAACGCCGCCGGTAATGTCACCTGCATATCACGTGCGTAGTAAGGCGTCTGTCCCAGCTTCGCCAGTCCGGCTGTTAGGTTATTCAACGCTTTTTCAGAGTTATTGGCTTCCTCAAATACCCCGTCAAGCGTATGCGTGATGCAGACACCGTCTTCACTGGTCAGCGTCAGAATAAGCTGTTCCTGCCAGCCGCCCAGCATGATATCAACCGCCACACGGCGCTCACTGGAGGTTTTTGTCAGCGCTTGCTGCCAGTTATGATCCAGATTACGATTCAACGGATGATGCGGACGGACTTTATGCAGGTCGGCAGGCATATCATTTGGCCAAACGCGGTAGCGGTTATGACCGGTTTTCTCCACCGTATTGGCGCGAAAACCCACCACTTCACGCTTAATCAACACGTTAAGACCATCGCCATTCGCCAACGGCTCCGTAGCTTCTACATCGAGATAATCCTTCGCCACATTCAGCACCTCGCCTACCGGCAAGCCAATAAATTTTGGTGAATCAAATGCGCCAATATCGCCTTTCCGCGCGTTAACAAAATAGTCGGTGCTGCCGCGGTGGAAGGTTTTCTCCGTGGAGGGAACAAAAAAGTGCTCGGTCCGACCAACCGACGCACGCGCCAGATCGCCACGTTGCTCGATAATCGCGTCCAGCATCTGACGATAATGCGCGGTGATGTTTTTGACATAGCTCATGTCTTTGTAGCGCCCTTCAATCTTGAAGGAACGTACACCTGCATCGATCAACGCGCCGAGGTTAGCCGTTTGGTCGTTATCTTTCATCGATAGCAAATGTTTTTCGTAAGAGACCACCCGCCCCTGATCGTCTTTTAACGTATACGGTAAACGACAGGCTTGCGAACAGTCGCCCCGATTGGCGCTGCGCCCGGTTTGCGCATGAGAGATATAACACTGCCCAGAATAAGCGACACACAGCGCGCCATGAATGAAGAACTCAATCGTGGCGTCAGTAGCCTGATGAATAGCCGCTATCTGACTCAAATTAAGCTCGCGCGCCAGTACAATCTGTGAAAAACCGACATCGGCAAGAAATTTCGCTTTTTCCACACTACGAATATCACACTGTGTACTGGCGTGAAGCTCAATCGGCGGGATATCCAGCTCCAGAATGCCCATATCCTGCACAATCAGCGCATCCACCCCGGTGTTGTACAAATCGGTGATTAACCGCTGCGCGGGCTCCAGCTCATCATCATGCAGGATAGTATTCAGCGTGACAAAAATCCGGGCGCCGTAACGGTGAGCAAACGGGACCAGATCGGCGATATCGCGCAGACTGTTACTGGCGTTATGACGCGCGCCAAAACCGGGTCCACCGATGTAGACGGCATCTGCGCCATGCAAAATCGCTTCGCGAGCAATTGCGGCGTCACGGGCCGGACTTAACAATTCGAGATAGTGAGGTTGCTGGCGCATACAGTCTTTCTTATCCAATAGCAGCGAAATGGCGGCTATTGTAGTCAGAAGCGCAAACTAACGAAATAGTTTTCCCGCTTAATCACGCGGGTAATGGATCAGCGAGTGAAAATGAACCGTCTGGTCACTACTGTTGCGATAGGTATGCGCCATATCACCGGCAAAACGCAAACCTTTACCGGCGTCTATGGTTTGCCATACCCCACCAGTACACATGTCCAGCCGACCCTGCATCACCACCACATGTTCGATAACGCCGGTTTTATGCGGCGTTGATTCGCTGACCGCGCCTGGCGCCAGCAATAGGGAAAAATAGTCAAAACAGAGTTCAGGGTCCCACGGAAACAGCGGTGTGATTACCATCGCTTGCTGCTGGGGATCGAAGGTCGGAGGAAATTCGGCCTGCGGAGGCGAAATAAACATTGAGAATGGAACGTTCAGGCCCGTCGCAATTTTCCACAGCGTTGCGACTGTCGGGCTGGATTCATTACGCTCTATCTGCCCCAACATGGCTTTTGAGACGCCGGAGATCTCCGCCAGACGCGATAAACTCCAGCCTCGCTGATGGCGTAGCGTTCTTAACGTGGTCGCCAGATAGTGTGTCAGGTTATCCATTTTTCCCCCCTGTAAGGCCATAGCGTATCACTTGTACGCTATAACGCACAATGCTACATTGACTGACCGTTATAACGCACAAGAGGCGATCATGCGTCTGTTATCACTGCCGTTACCTACTGTATTATCTGGTCTGGTCGCCGTTCTGGTCGGCTATGCAAGTTCCGCCGCCATTATCTGGCAGGCGGCGCTCGCCGCTGGCGCAACACCCGCAGAGATCGCCGGCTGGATGACCGCCCTCGGTATAGCCATGGGCATAAGCACACTAACGTTAACCTTGTGGTATCGTGCGCCGGTTTTAACCGCCTGGTCAACGCCTGGCGCCGCTCTGTTGGTAACAGGGCTTCAGGGATTATCGTTGCCAGACGCGGTGGGCATATTCATTGTCGCCAATGCCCTGATTGTGCTGTGCGGCGTCACGGGATTATTTGCGCGTTTGATGCGGATAATCCCCCATTCTCTTGCCGCCGCAATGCTGGCGGGAATACTGCTACGCTTCGGCCTGCAGGCGTTCGGGACGCTCAACGGAGAGTTTGTCATGTGCGGCGGTATGCTATTGGCGTGGCTACTCTTTAAAGTATTCGCGCCCCGCTATGCCGTTATTGCTGCCATGGTGATGGGAATAACGGTGGCGCTCATCCAGGGTAAGGTGGCGATGAGCGGTATTCATTTCGCGCCGGTGTGGCCCACCTTCGTTCCCCCCCACTTTTCATTCGCGCAAAGCCTGAGCGTCGCGGTACCGCTCTTTCTGGTGACGATGGCATCGCAAAACGCCCCCGGCGTCGCCACAATGAAGGCGTCTGGCTATCAGCTTCCTGTCTCTCCGTTAATGATTTTTACCGGATTGCTGGCGCTGCTGCTTTCGCCATTTGGCGTTTATTCTATCTGCATTGCCGCCATTACAGCCGCCATTTGTCAAAGCCCGGACGCGCACCCCGATCCAACGCGTCGCTGGTTAGCGGCCGCCGCCGCAGGCGTTTTTTATTTACTTGCCGGGTGGTTTGGCGGTTCGATAACCGCGCTGATGGTCGCCCTGCCGGTTAGCTGGGTGCAAATGCTGGCTGGTCTGGCACTGTTAAGTACGATTAGCGGTAGCCTGTATCAGGCGCTTACTCACGAAAATGAGCGTGACGCGGCAGTTATCGCATTTCTCGTCACCGCCAGCGGGCTAACGCTGATGGGCATCGGATCGGCATTCTGGGGGTTGATCGCTGGCGGGATAGGCTACGCTGTATTAACGAGAACGCGCCGCCCATCGTTGTCTGGCTGATGGCGACCGCTAATCTGCCGGGGTTTGCGCCATCTTGCGATGGCGCCGCAGAACTATTTTTTGTTAACGTCAAACATAGAGGTATCCGTCGCCATATCATCCACGACCTGTTTCAACGTCTCAAACGCCATTGGCGTACTGGAATTACTCAGGTCTTGACCTTCACCCTGGCGCACTACCTTGACGACCGGCTTGTTGGTCGCGGCATCTATCAGCTCACCCTCAAAATAAAGGTGGGTATCCATGGTTCGGTGGCCCGTCGCCATTTGCGTGCCCGCCACAATCAGCGCTACAGGGATTACCTCATAGAATTGTAGCCCTTCTTTGCTGGTATCCACGCCCGTAATCGCCCCGCGGAAAATCAAACTGCGCGGCCCTGGCGTCGTGACCAGCGGTTTGCGCTGTTCAATTGCTGATTTTACTTTACTGTTCGTATAAGCCAGCAGTTTATCAAGAACTTGCTGCCCGACCTGGGTCGTTGGCTTGGGGACGGGATAGTACGTTATCGGATTGTAAACAATATTGTCATAGTTAGAGTCATTGAAATGTGGATCTACCCAGCGCAACACCGGTTTTCCCGTGGCGGAGGTAGTTTCCTGCAGGTCCGAATAATTTTTTAAGAATCCAGAATACTTATCCGGCTGTGTGACTTTGGACGCACAGCCGGATAACGCCAGCAAGCCAGTAAGCACTGCAACTTTAAATAAAGTATGAGTACGCATGAAACGATCCCTTTAGTCTTCGCAATGATGCAAAGGAAATAATAGCAAAACGAAATCATTCTGGATGCACTAAAAATGGTAACGACAGCACAATTTGAACGCGGCGCCCGACAAAAAAATGCCGAACGCAGCGAGACTTACAGAACTTGCATCGGTCAGGCCGGTTTTCTCGCCAGCATCGTAGCAAAGCGCAGTTTGATACGGTTGCCGTTTTCGTCCGTGCGGTGAAGCTCGCCGACATCTTCGTTGTATTTCAGCATGTCCCATCCTTCGTAATAGCGGCGTAATTCGCCTTCTTTAAAAGCGAACGGGAATCCCACCGTACAGGGAAAGTCCGGCGTATCCATTGCCGCAACAATCAAATTATACCCGCCGGGTTTTGTGCAGCGTTGCATATTGGCAATTAAACCGGGAATGGTTTGCGCCTCAAGAAACATCATAACCACCGTCGAGAGAATAAAATCGTACTCGCCGTCAAAGGTCAATGTATTCAGATCGACAATGTCGGTTTGCAGATTATCCAGCCCTTCTGCCGCTTTAATACGCTCAAGGTTAGCCATACTGGCCGGATTTTTATCCCATGCGGTAACGTCATAACCGTTCGCGGCCAGATACAGACTATTGCGGCCATTGCCGCATCCCAAATCCAGCGTTCGGCCCGGCGCGACAACCTTTGCCGCCGCCAGCACATCCGAATGCGTGCGGGTTAATCCATATTTCTCAGTAAAGTAATTTTCGTCACGAACGGTCATTTTTTTCCTCCGTTTTCAACAGTGCAGCGCGCTCAGTGCGAATAAGCAACGTCCCCTGCACCAGCAATAGAAATGTACGAACCAGCAATAAGGCGATAATAGCGTTAGTGAAAATAAACAGCGGGACGGCCAGAATATGGAAAAGCCCTGATTCACTACCGTGACCAAGATGTAACCCCGTGGTCGCCAGCGCGGAAACGCCGAACGAAAAACTCCAGAAAGAAGCATTAAACGGTTGTGATAAATACCAGGGCATTAATCGCAGCATAAATAAAAGTTGTAACAGACCGTAGCCGAATAGCATTTTCGCCAGCGTGTCGCCCTCCCCGCCATTGACGCTCAGCCAGGCGCTACAGGCGACCAGCGCGGGCGCCAGTTGGATACCCAACGACGTACGCAGCACCGCCGGTAATTCGCCGCAGCTACGCAGTCGCTGCAAAATAACCGGTTCCAGACTTAACCACGAAAAAACGCCTGCGCCTAAAAACACCAGTCCGGCATCATTGTAGCCGAGCGCTCCACAGGCCATGGCGCTGATAAAATTATTCGCTACCGTGGGCAGATAAAGCCCCGGGGTTGTCGCTTCTTCCGGATGCGCTCCGCGCCAAAGTCCCGCCGTCTGCCATGCGGCATACGCCAGTTGTATGACGACCCCCACGCTGAATAGCGCAACGGCCAACGGGCGATACCAGGGAACGAAGCCGATCGCGACCAGCATCGTGGTGGCGGGAAACAGGCTGACAAAACTGCTCATTACCGGATGTCGCACTTCAGCCATCACGCTATGGGGAAAGCGCACAAGACGGCTAAGGAACGCCAGGGTCAAGAGTGCCCAAATAATCATCGCCAGGATCACCATGATGTCGCCGGGCCAGTGGCTTATTGCCCATATCTGGCTGGCATAACGCCAGGCGAATCCCATACCGATAGTGCCAAGGACGATGCCAAAATAGCCCGCAGGCAGATTGAGCACACGATCGCTCTGCTTGTGATTACGCATTTTGTTTAATTTATAAAGTATATTTTAAATGCATTTTATGGAATTTCTGGTTGTTTCGCCAGTACCTTTGCTACGGTTATCTTAATCGTTCACACGGAATTTCCCTATGACCAAATATCGACTGAGTGAAGAACCTCGTGCTTTTACTTATCAGGTAGACGGTGAGAAGAAAAGCGTCTTATTACGACAAGTTATTGCCGTAACGGATTTTAACGATGTTAAAGCCGGAACCTCCGGCGGCTGGGTTGATGCCGATAATGTGCTGTCACAACAGGGGGATTGCTGGATTTATGATGAAAACGCGATGGCCTTTGCGGGCACGGAAATTACGGATAACGCGCGTATCACGCAGCCGTGCACGCTCTACAATAACGTGCGAATAGGCGATAACGTCTGGATTGATCGCGCTGATATCAGCGATGGCGCACGGATAAGTGACAACGTCACCATTCAGTCCTCTTCCGTGCGCGGAGAGTGTGCGATTTATGGCGATGCCCGCGTGTTAAACCAGTCAGAAATTCTCGCCGTTCAGGGACTAACGCATGAACATGCGCAGATTTTACAAATTTACGATCGCGCCACCGTGAACCATTCGCGGATTGTCCATCAGGTACAGCTTTATGGCGACGCCACTATCACACACGCTTTTATTGAGCACCGGGCGGAGGTCTTTGATTTCGCGCTCATCGAAGGCAACAAAGACAATAATGTCTGGATCTGTGACTGCGCCAAAGTCTATGGCCATGCGCGGGTTATCGCCGGCACAGAGGAAGATGCTATCCCTACCCTTCGCTACAGCTCGCAGGTAGCGGAACATGCGTTAATCGAAGGCAACTGTGTGTTAAAACATCATGTGCTGGTAGGCGGACATGCAGAGGTACGCGGAGGCCCGATTTTACTGGACGACCGCGTGCTGATTGAAGGCCATGCCTGTATACAGGGCGAAATTCTGATTGAGCACCAGGTCGAGATTAGCGGACGGGCGGCGGTGATAGCGTTTGACGGCAATACTATTCACCTGCGCGGCCCAAAAGTGATCAATGGCGAGGATCGTATTACGCGTACCCCCTTAGTCGGTTCCCTTTAATCCGCATCAATAATGCGGGCATACATATTAACGTCGTGATAGTCGCCGTTAAGATACTCGGCCTGTTTCATACAGCCTTCCAGCGTAAAATGGTTGCGCCGTGCGACCGCATTACTGGCTTGATTATCAACGCGGCATTTAATGACGAAGCGCCGAATATCGCCGCGCCGGGCATAATGTGTCATCAGCGCCTGTAATGATTGCGACATTATCCCTTGTCCCTGGAGGGACTCATCCAACCAGTAACCGATATAGGCGGCTTTGTTTATCGGTTCGATGGCATTAAATGAGAGTACGCCCGCCATCTCATTCTGGCAGAAAATCAGGTACATTTTGGCGTAACCACGCTGGTGCAACAGTATATTACCCTGCACATGCTTACGCGTTTCCTCCTGCGACGTGACATATTGCGGCCAGTCGAGCGACTGTTGTAGCCACGCTTTGTTTTTGAGTACCAGTTGGTGCAGCGCCGGAACATGACTTTCATCTGCCGCTTGCAGTTCCAGCGTCGTGCTAACAGGAATAATTTCCACCATCGCGTTGCCCTTCTTCGTTGTTGGTCGTGATCACATAAATAGCCTGGTTTACCGATAACCCGCAGGTGATATGAGCGTTTTTATTGTATCGCCATCACATTATTTTTTATTGGCCCTATTTAGCGTATTTCCGCGTGACACATTTCACACTTATCCAACCATTCTCCGCCTATAAAACGCTCAACGACTGATTGTTTTATCACCACGGAGACGCCAATGACCTTTTCTGTGCAGGAAACGCTTTTTTCTTTACTGCGGCTAAACGGGATTTCAGGACATGAAAGCAGTATTGCAAACGTTATGCAGCACGCGTTTGAACAGCAGGCCAAAGACGTCTGGCGGGATCGCCTGGGCAATGTCGTCGCCCGTTATGGCAGCGATAAATCCGACGCGCTTCGCCTGATGATTTTTGCGCATATGGATGAAGTGGGTTTTATGGTACGCAAGATCGAACCCTCCGGTTTTTTACGTTTTGAACGCGTGGGCGGCCCGGCGCAAATTACTATGCCCGGTTCGATTGTGACGCTTGCCGGACGTTCAGGCGATATCATGGGCTGTATCGGTATTAAAGCATATCACTTCGCGAAGGGTGACGAGCGCACCCAGCCTCCCGCTCTCGATAAACTCTGGATTGATATCGGCGCAAAAGATAAAGCGGATGCCGAACGAATGGGTATTCAGGTGGGGACGCCAGTAACCCTTTACAACCCGCCGCACTGTCTGGGCAACGACCTGGTATGCAGTAAGGCGCTGGATGACAGGCTGGGGTGTACGGCGCTACTGGGCGTCGCCGAGGCCCTCGCCTCCACACCGCTCGATATCGCGGTATTCCTGGTCGCGTCGGTGCAGGAAGAGTTCAATATTCGCGGCATTATTCCCGTTTTACGACGCGTGCGCCCCGACCTGGCGATTGGTATTGATATCACCCCATCCTGCGACACGCCTGACCTGCAGGATTACTCTGATGTGCGGGTCAACCACGGCGTCGGCATCACCTGTCTGAACTATCACGGACGCGGTACGTTGGCGGGACTGATTACGCCGCCGCGTTTGCTGCGGATGCTGGAGACCACCGCGCACGAAAATAATATTCCCGTACAGCGAGAAGTCGCGCCAGGCGTCATCACCGAAACCGGCTATATTCAGGTTGAACTGGACGGTATTCCCTGTGCCAGTCTTTCTATTCCCTGCCGCTATACCCACTCGCCAGCCGAAGTCGCCAGCCTGCGCGACCTGGCTGATTGTATCCGTTTACTGACTGCGCTGGCCAATATGTCGCCAGAACAGTTTCCCATTGAGCCTGAAACAGGCGCTACACAAGAGGCACGACCATGATGAAAAAGATCCTTGTGGCATGTGGTACCGGCATGTCGACATCAACCATGATTGCACAAAAACTGCAGGACTTTCTTGCGGAGCAAGGCATTGCGGCAACCACGGCGCAATGTTGTCTGAATGAGATCCCGTTGAACTGTAACGGTATGGATCTCATCGTAACGTCCATGCGTACGCACAGTGACTATGGCATCCCGACGCTCAACGGCGCCGCCCTGCTGACAGGCATCAACGACGACGCATTAAAACAAGAAATCAAGGCGCTGTTAACACAATAAAGGGGGCATTATGTTTGATTACATCCTGTCTCTCGGCGGCACCGTCTTTGTGCCCATCATTATGATTATCATCGGTTTAATCTTTCGTATTCCCTGGCTGCAGGCGGTGAAAGCCGGGGTGACGGTCGGCATCGGTTTTGTCGGCATGGGGTTGGTGATCGTCATGGCGATCGACAGTCTCAGTCCGCCGATTAAAGTGATGATTGAGCGTTTTGGCCTGACGCTGCATGTGTTTGACGTCGGCGCCGGGCCCGCGTCCGGCGTCGGCTATGCGACGGCCATCGGCGCTATGATCATTCCCGTTATCTTTCTGCTCAACGTCGGTATGTTGGTGACTCGTCTGACCAAAACCATGAACGTTGATATTTATAACTACTGGCACTACGCCATTACCGGAACGGTCGTCCAGTTGATGACCGGCAGTCTGATTTATGGCGTACTGGGCGCGATTTGTCACGCCGCCTTGTCGTTGAAAATGGCCGACTGGACGGCGAAACGAGTACAGAACATTGTGGGTCTGGAAGGGATTTCTATTCCGCAAGGGTATGGCTCCAGTTCCGTGCCGTTGTTCGTATTGCTGGATGCGATATACGAAAAAATACCGTTTATGAAAGGACGCAATATTGACGCTCAGGAGATCCAAAAACGGTATGGGATGGTCGGCGACCCGGTGATCATTGGCGTTGTTCTCGGGCTGATCTTCGGACTTGCCGCAGGCGAAGGCTTTAAAGGGTGCGCAACCTTAATGATTACCGTGGCGGCGATTATGGTGCTGTTTCCGCGCATGATTCGCCTTATCGTTGAGGGATTAATGCCCATTTCCGACGGCGCGCGTAAGTTCTTCCAGAAACACTTTAAAGGGCGCGAAGTCTTTATCGGTCTGGATACCGCAGTGACGTTAGGCCACCCGACCACCATCGCGGTTGGACTGCTGTTAATTCCCATCATGTTAATTCTGGCGAGCATACTGCCGGGCAATAAAGTCCTGCCGCTGGCTGATTTACCGGTTGCGCCGTTTTTTATCTGCATGGCCACGGTTATTCATCGCGGCGATCTGATTCGTACTCTGCTCAGCGGCATCATTGTCATGATTACCGTTCTGCTGATCGCCACCCAGTTCGCACCGTACTTTACCGATATGGCGCTCAAAGGCGGCTTTAGCTTCGCCGCTGAAAACGCGCAAATTACCGCGCTGTCGGTGGGAAATATGTTTGGCTGGTCAATATCTGAATTGATGTCGCTGGGCATGATTGGCGTGGTTATTGTGGTCGGCATTGTCGCCAGCATCATACTTGTCTTACGTAAACGTGAACTACCGGAATAAGGAGCAACCCAGAATGAGTTGGCTAAAAGAGGTAATAGGAACAGAAAAAGCCGTTATCGCCATGTGCCATTTACGGGCGTTGCCGGGCGATCCCGGGTTCGATACCAGGAAAGGCATGAACTGGGTAATTGACCGCGCCCATGACGATTTAATGGCGCTACAAAATGGCGGCGTGGATGCAGTGATGTTCTCCAACGAATTTAGTCTGCCTTATTTAACGAAAGTCAGACCGGAAACGACCACCGCGATGGCAAGAATCATCGGTCAGTTAATGAGTGAAATCCGCGTACCGTTTGGGGTAAACGTGTTGTGGGACCCTGTGGCCTCGTTTGATTTAGCGATGGCGACCGACGCAAAATTTATCCGCGAAATTTTCACCGGCGCTTACGCCAGCGATTTTGGCGTCTGGGATACGAATGTCGGCGAAACCATTCGCCATCAGCATCGCATCGGCGCAGGCCACGTGAAAACGCTGTTTAACATCGTTCCGGAAGCGGCGGTGTATCTGGGAAACCGCGATGTCTGTTCAATTGCGAAATCGACCGTATTTAACAATAACCCCGATGCCCTGTGCGTCTCAGGCCTGACGGCGGGTGCCCGCACGGATAGCGCCATACTGAAGCGGGTAAAAGAGACCGTTCCCGACACGGTCGTGCTGGCGAATACCGGGGTGTGTCTGGAAAACGTTGAGGAGCAGCTCTGCATTGCCGACGGATGCGTAACGGCAACCACGTTTAAAAAAGACGGCGTCTTCGCCAACTTTGTCGACCAGGCGCGCGTGGCGAAGTTTATGGAGAAAGTACGCCATATCCGACAATAAAATGGGGATAAGCAAAACGCTTATCCCCTGCAGAGAGCGATAACTCTTCTGCCGATCTCCGTCGCCTTCGCCAAAAGACACGCCGGGGATCGGTTCCAGAGTAACCCGAACCGGCAAGGAGTCAACGATCGATGATTAATGATGTTAAGTGGGTTCAGGCGCAACGCCATGCCAGCGACTGGCGACACGCGCTGGATATCGCCGTTCGTCCGCTGATTACCTTCGGCGCGGCGGCCCCCTGCTACCTGGACGGTATTATTGAGAACACCCTTAAATGGGGGCCATATTATCTTATCGCGCCGGGGATTGCGCTGCCCCATGCCAGACCAGAGCAAGGCGCCAACCATAATCAAATCAGCGTCACTACGTTAGCAACGCCGGTCGCTTTCGGCAATGCGGATTGCGATCCCATCTGGCTGTTGCTTTGCGCCAGCGCCACGGATGCCGAAGCACATATTCGCACCATTCAACGCATCAGCCAGTGGCTCGACTCGCCGGAAAGCGTCGCGATGCTGCAAGATGCGCCAAATGACGCCGCGCTTTTCGCGCAATTAACCGCATTGCGCTGATGGAGGTTCCGATGATCCTGCACCCTTCACTGGCCTCCGCCGATCCGCTGCGCTATGCCGAGGCGTTGACCGCTTTACACGATGCGCCTCTCGGCTCGCTGCATCTGGATATCGAAGATACCAGTTTCATCAACAATATTACCTTCGGTATGAAAACCATTCAGGCAGTCGCACAACACACTCGCCATCCGCTCTCATTTCACCTGATGGTCTCATCACCGCAACGCTGGCTACCCTGGCTTGCAGCTATCCGCCCCAGCTGGATTTTCATTCATGCCGAAAGCGTGCAAAACCCCTCGGAGATTCTGGCGGATATTCGCGCTATCGGGGCGAAAGCAGGACTGGCGCTTAACCCGGCAACGCCGCTATTGCCTTATCGTTATCTGGCATTGCAACTGGATGCGCTGATGATCATGACCAGCGAACCCGACGGGCGCGGGCAGCAATTTATCGCCGCGATGTGTGAAAAAGTGAGTCAGAGCAGAGAGCATTTCCCTGCTGCGGAATGCTGGGCGGACGGCGGTATTACACTTCGCGCCGCACGGCTGCTTGCCGCCGCAGGCGCACAGCATCTGGTGATTGGCCGGGCGTTGTTCACGACGGCGAACTATGATGTGACGTTGTCACAATTCACCGCGCTATAAAGGAGTCATATGCTGATGAGCCAACAGCGCCCCGACCGTATCAAACAGATGTTGCATTACCTTTGGCAACACAGGCACCTCTCAACACAACAAGCTATTGAACTTTTTGGCTATGCAGAGGCAACCGTGCGCCGGGATTTTCACTATATCGCCAGCCGTTATCCCGGTATGGTTCGCGGCCATGGTTGTATTGACTTCGACGACAGTACGGAAGATAAAGAATATGTTTTCGACGTTAAGCGAACGTTACAAAGTGAGGCGAAACGCGAAATCGCCGCCCTCGCCCGCACGTTCATCAAAGATGGAGACTGCTTTTTTCTCGACTCCGGCTCCACCTGTCTGGAACTGGCAAAATGTCTGGTCGACGCCAAAGTAAAAGTCATTTGCAATGACATCAAAATCGCTAATGAACTGGGTGGCTTCCCACACGTAGAGAGTTACATTATCGGCGGACTGATTCGCCCCGGTTACTTTTCGGTGGGCGAGAGTCTGGCGCTGGAGATGATTAACGCCTTTGCCGTTGAACGCGCCTTTATCTCCTGCGATGCGCTGTCGATTGAAACGGGTATCACCAACGCTACCATGTTTGAAGTGGGCGTTAAAACGCGCATTATTCAGCGCTCACGCGAGGTCATATTGATGGCCGATCACTCAAAGTTTGATACTGTAGAACCCCATGCGGTGGCGACGCTGTCCTGTATTACTACCATTCTTAGCGACAGTGCGCTCCCGTCTGCTATCGCCCGACGTTATCAGCAGGCGGGATGCCGTCTCATCATGTCAGACCCCTCATCAGGAGCGTGTTAATGGACATCAGGCACATGAACAAAACCCATCTGGAGCACTGGCGCGGATTGCGAAAACAGCTCTGGCCTGGTCACCCGGATGACGCCCATCTGGCGGACGGCGAAGAAATTCTGCAAGCCGATCATCTGGCATCATTTATTGCGATGGCAGACGGGGTGGCGATTGGCTTTGCGGATGCCTCAATCCGCCACGATTATGTCAATGGCTGTGACAGTTCGCCCGTAGTTTTCCTTGAAGGTATTTTTGTTCTCCCCTCGTTCCGTCAACGCGGCGTAGCGAAACAATTGATTGCAGCGGTGCAACGATGGGGAACGAATAAAGGGTGTCGGGAAATGGCCTCTGATACCTCGCCGGAAAATACAATTTCCCAGAAAGTTCACCAGGCGTTAGGATTTGAGGAAACAGAGCGCGTCATTTTCTACCGGAAGCATTGTTGAGGGAAATCATACAGGAAAAGGTCGGGTATAGTACCCGACCTTTATATTACTGGGGCAGCTCTTTTTCAGTTAACAAGCGTGTCGTTTTCACTTGTTCAATATTCCTGGCACCACCCAACATCATGTTAATTGTCAGCTCTTTGTTTAGCTGTTCAATCACTGATGCCACACCCTGAGCGCCGCCAAGATTAAGACCGTATAATACAGGCCGGCCAACCGCCACAATATCCGCCCCGCTGGCTAACGCTTTGAATACGTGCGAACCACGGCGTACTCCGCTGTCAAAAATAACAGGCACTCGCTTGTTGACAACTTTTGCAATCGCAGGAAGCATATCGAATGAGGACGGCCCGCTGTCTAATTGACGACCACCATGATTAGAAACCCATATTCCTGCGGCCCCGGCCTGGATAGCAATTTCAGCATCCTCCGGCGACTGAATGCCTTTTACGATAACCGGCAGACCGGAAATACGATGTACATAGGCAATATCCTCCGGCGTAAAGGCTTGTTTAGCCTGCGCGTAAATTTCACTTATCCCTGCCCCTTTGCCGGTTTTTGAACCATCGTCATTTTTTCTGGCGAACATTTCCAGGTTTGCAAAGCCCAACGGGAACTGGAAGTTATTTTTAATATCTTCTTCCCGATAGCCACCGACAGGCGAATCTACGGTCAGAATAATCGCTTTAGCGCCATGCTTTACCGCTTGTGCAAGAATAAATTCGTTAAATTGATTATTCTTACTCATATAAAGCTGGAAGAAGAACGGATTTTTCCCGGAAACGTTAGCCACCTCTTCGATGGTCTTGTTGCCATAAGTACTCAACGAGAAAATCGAACCGACCTGCGCCATGCCTTTCGCCGTCGCCAACTCTCCGGAGGCGTGGGCCAGGCCCTGCGCTGCCATCGGTGCCTGGATTATAGGCGTTTTAAGCGGAATACCCAGTAGCTGCGTTGATAAATCGATCTCTTTTAACTCAATGCCCTGTAATACGCGCGGCATAATATATTTTTTGTCAAAGCTTTCGGTGTTGCTGCGAAGGTTATTCTCATCTTCGGCTCCACCGCGAATATAACCAAATGCCCCTTTCTCCATTCTGGCCTGAACGCGCGCTTCCAGAGAGGCTACGTTCGTCATTTTTATTGCTTTTTCGTCCGTGCTGGCTTTGTACTCTTCAGCATAAGCCAGGCCTGACGTTGCCAACATCGCCAGCGAGGCCACTACCCGAATGAGGTGATTAGTTTTCATCATCATTCCCTTTATTGCTTAACCGCTTCTGCCTGGATTTTTATATCGACAACTTTCGTCATCCCCATATCGACCAGATAATCTACCCCCCACTGGGTGCGATCTATTTGCGTGACAAAATCACCACCGCAAACCTGCGCCTTGAATATCGGGCTCATATAACAGCCAAACTTGGTGGTGGTTAAGGTGACGGGCTTAGTTACTCCCTTCATTGTTAGCAAACCGTCAATAGAGACTGGTTTATTATCGTCAAAATGCCATTTTGTCGATTTAAATACTATTTCTGGATATTTTTCCGCATCCAGAATATCGCTACTGCGAATATGGTTATCAAACGCATCCACCCCGGTATTTAAGGCGCTCACGGGAATCGTCACACGCATCTCTGCGACTTGCTTTTCCGGCTGATATTTCAGTTCGCCGCTAATAGCATAAAACCCGCCATGATTGGTTGAGGTCTGGAAATGATCGATATTAAATACCGCATTGGTATGCGTATTATCAAATTTATATACATCTGCATGAGCAGCACTTAATAAACCCAGAGACAGGAGAGCACCAAGAAAACTCTTTTTCATTATATTCACTTTATATCTTAAATAAGGTGAAGCTATCTTAATGTCCCCTGTCCGCAGGATCGAGAGGGATAAACAGGAAGGACTGTTGCAAAAATAGAACGATGGAAAGGCCGTGTCACAAAAACAGCGGCTCACGGATGAGTTTATGCCAGGGCAATTTCCGGAACCTGTACCGCCTTTGTGGCGGTACAGAAGGCAAACAGACTAACGCATGATACGATCGTCGACATAACGGCGCTTATCCGGCGCAGGCGGGAAATACTGATACAGCCAGGTTTCGCTGATAGCCTCCCCCTGGCAGCGCAGGAACATACGCATATCCACCGGTGCCGTAGAATCCGAGGTCGGATACCAGTCAAACTGGATACGATAACCGTCGAAAGGCTCTACGTAGAGGATCTCAATCTGCTTCGCCTCGCCACTGGAGAGCGTAATTACCGGCTCAATGCCTTTTGGCGCGGCCGCTTTCAGATCGCCGCCGACAAAATCAATAGCAAAACGGCGCGCCCATTTATCCGGGTAATGTTCGCCCGGCGCCCAACCTTCGGGAAAGCCGCCCATCCCTGTACGGGTCGCCATGACCCGCGCAAGCGGCGATTGTACCGGCGGCTGCGCGCTCCAGTACAAACGATAATTGAACGCCAGCGCATCCCCGGCTTTGATCGCTTTTTCCGGCTGCCAGAAACAGACCACATTATCCAGAGTTTCACCAGTGGTTGGGATCTCCATCAGGCTAACCGCGCCTTTCCCCCACTTACTGCGCGGCTCCACCCACAGGCTCGGACGTTTGTTGTACCAGCCCATCACATCCTGATAATGCGAGAAATCGCGATCGAGTTGCAGCAGGCCGAACCCTTTCGGGTTATCGTCCATATATGCATTGAACTGCAATTTCTGCGGATTATTCAGCGGGCGGCAAATCCACTCGCCGTTACCCCGCCACATCGCCAGCCGATCGGAGTCGTGAATTTGCGGATGAATGGTGTCGCATACCCGGCGTTCATTATTCCCACAGCTAAACATACTGGTCATCGGCGCAATGCCAAGTTGCTTAATATCTTTACGGGCGTAGAGATGGTTTTCTACATCCATGATCACCTGCGATTTTTCGCAATGGATCACAAATTTATACGCGCCCGTCACGCTGGCGCTGTCCAGCAGAGCGTAAACGGTAAACGTAGTATCGCCCGGCTTGGCGGTGTCAAACCAGAATGCGGTGAAGTCAGGGAACTCTTCCTGACCGTCAGTATAGGTATCTATCGCCAGCCCGCGAGCCGACAGGCCATACTGATAAGTATCATCTACCGCCCGGAAATAACTGGCGCCCAGGAAGGAGACGACATCGCGCCGCGCCAGTTCCGGCGCTTTAAAGACACGGAAACCGGCGAAACCGAGATCGCTCTGCCCTTCCAGTTGCGTCGTATCGACGCCGGCATCGTTGTATTTAAACAGTTCCGGGCGAAAATGAATCTCGCGAGCAAGATGCGTCGTCGTATCAACGGAAAACATGCGTACGCGACGACGAAAGCCCATCCCTACGTGGAAAAACTGAATATCGAGCTGCCGGTTGGCAACACCGTTCCAGAGTGAATGCGCCGCGTCATACTGAATGCTGTTATAGGCCTGCGGCGTCAGATTGGCGAGCGTATCCGGCAAGGGGCCCGGCGCGCCGCCCCAGGGCTTTTTCGCTAACGCCTGGGCCATTGATTGCAGACCAGCAAAATCAAAACGGACAATTTTACCATCCGCAATATCGGATTCTGCGGCAAACGCCGCCTGAGAAAAGAGTGAAGCAATACCGCTGGAACCGCACACGGCGGCCATTGCCATTGAACCTTTAATAAATCGTCTACGATTCATACCTGAAAATGAGTCCTTCTGGTCTTGTGAATGGTCCCGCGCTGGTTTTTTCAGCAGCAAGAATGTGCCCGTTTCTGACCGCTCACTCTAGACAAAATTCATTAATAATCCAATTGTTGGTCGCCTGGAAACTGTGCAAAAGCGTAAATATTTTATGTCGATAAGAACCGACCTAATCGGATGTAAACCTCACGCAGCATTCTTCAGGTTATGAAAAGTTTATTCCAGACTAACGTGATGTTTCATGACTCGTTTAAACAGCGCCAGACGCGCACGCATAAAGCGGTTTTCCACTTTAAAACCGGCAAGTTTGTTCAGCCCAATCCGCAACAGACGATCTCGCCCCCGAATGCTGGCGGGCCAGCGAACCGGGCCGTGCAGCACGTCGCGCGTGCGGCTGGCATGACGAGCGAAATTCACCCAGTAATCCGCCACCTGCGAGGCAAAGGCCAGGTCATTCTCATTCACATAATGGCATGTGGGCTCAGCCCGCGTTAACGTATCGAATACATACGGTATTTCATTGCCATGACAGGCACCATTCGCGTAGGTGTTATGCTCCGCTTCGGCGACATAATCAAACCAGTAACGCCAGCACGGTTCGCCGATCCGCTGCTGCGCTTGCATGACGACATAACCCAACGTGGTAAATACCATATCCCGACAGACCTGCCGCCCTAGTGCTTCGTCGCCTTTCACTCCAGTATAAAGCAGCCGGATTAACCCCAGGCCAACACGCCGCTCACGGCGCATTTTTTGAATTTGACCGGCAATATCGACGCCAAAAACTGCCAATACGCTGGCTTCATCGCTATTCGAGCCGATCATCACCGGTATGGGATGCTGTTTCGCCGCAAAGAAGGTTTCCAGCATCGGATGCGGCAGCACGACGTCGCCGGAAATCGGCGTCGGCGCAATTTTAAAAGGCTCGTCCAGCGGCCAAAACGTCTCTGCCGGTAAAGCGCGTAGCTGTTCGGCAGTGGCATTGGCTAAACCAAGATGTTCTGCCAGCGCAACGCCTTTTTTTAGCGCCACATCGCGGGGCGTATCCGGCAGCGTATAACCACTCTGAATAATCGCTTTATGAAAAAGCCCCTTCGCCAACGGCGAAGCCATCAACGACAGCACGCTGCGGGCGCCGGCGGATTCGCCAAATAACGTCACATTCTGCGTATCGCCGCCAAATGCGGCAATATTGTCCTGCACCCAACGCAGCGCAGCGATTTGATCGAGTAAAGCGAAATTATGAATACACTCCGCCTCTCCGCCTTCCAGCGCCGGATGCGCGAAAAAGCCCAGATGGCCAAGCCGATAATTGACCGTCACCACGATCGCGCCGCGCTTCGCCAGCGCATGTCCGTCATAGGGCGGCAAACTCCCCGCGCCAATGGTGTAACCGCCGCCGTGTAGCCAGACCATGACCGGCAACGGTTCATGACGTACGGCGGGAGCCCAGACGTTCAGATAGAGACAGTCTTCGGAAAAATTTCCCGGATCGCCGCCGCCGAGTTCGCGACACCAGGTAATATCCTGCCAACTGGCGCAGGAGAAACAATCCGCCTGGCGCACATCCTGCCAGGCTGTAACAGGCTGCGGCGCACGCCAGCGTAGCTCCCCTGTTGGCGGCGCGGCATAAGGTATACCGCGCCAGATATGGATTTCTTCCTGTACGACGCCCACGATTTTACCGTGACGCGTCTCCACCAGTGGGATGGAGGGATTCAACATAACGCCTTCCTTTTACAGTATCCTCACAGCCTGTGAAGCTTACCGCTTTTAAAGCAGACCGCAACGGCGTTTACTGCGTTCTTCCGCTTCCTGATATAACGAAAATTCATCCCGTACTGCACATCCCAGCGCCTGTTCAAAGGCGTCGCGGCTGGCATTGCCGTGGCTTCTGGCCAGCGTTTCATTTCCCAAATTCGACTGAAAAATGCCGGCTGCGCTGACCGGAAGAAAATCTTCATAGGTAATCGGCTGCGCGATCACCCAACCGCGCTCAATAAGCGGCTGCGGATCGTCGCCAGGATGGATCGCCTGACGATGCGCCTCGCCGGAAGGCGTTAAGCGATAGCGGAACCAGGCAAGCCCCTGCTGGCGAAGCAGAAATTCGCTATCCGGAAAGGCGTTAAAGACCTCCCGCAAATGGAGTTGATGCGTGAAGTTATCCTTACCCGTTCCCGCCTTGTGCAACAGTTCGTCATATAATCGACGACCTTTTGGCGTCAGCGCGACGCCACGTTGCTCAATTTCGCCGAAGCGCGCCGTGTGCGTACCCTGCTTTTCATCAACGAAGAGCACCTGCTCTTCCAGTGCTTTGAAACTGGTTTGCCGCAACAGAATAGGCACTTCGCGGCGAGGCGGACCTTCGATAAGAGTTTTAGGCGTAATGCCGCACTCCGGCATCATGGCCTGTACCCGGTCGATATCCAGAGTACGCGGCGTCAGATGGTTAATGTGACATCCCGGGAAACAGACCACGTCGGCAATTAAACGATGCTCACGATGCAGGCTGAGGTACGTTTCTTCATCAACGGTAGCCTGACGATGCCAGCGAAAAGTCTCCAGCGTTTCACGGACGAACTCTTCGGCCTGAGCAGCGCTAAAACCGCCCTGCTCGTCGTACTCATCCAGCAATTGTCGGCAGCGCGATGTAAAAATATCCCGCTGCGATAAGATTTCCGCCGCCCGCTGGCGTAATGCCGCGTTTTCAATGAGCTCCAGGCGTAATAGCGAAGTGAACATGCGAAAGGGATTACGCGAGAGCGAAGCCTCGTCAATGGGACGAAATGCCGTGGAGTGCACAGGCACGCCCGCCTGAGAGAGATCGTAATAACTTACTGGGTACATCCCCATGATGGCGAATATCCGACGCAAGGTAGAAAGTTCTTCTGCGGTGCCAACACGAATGGCGCCATGTCGTTCCACGTTCAATCGCGCCAGTTCATCGGCATTAGCCAACTGCTCATGCAGTTTGGGATTATTTTCCAGCACCGCCAGATTCACGTCAGCCACAAGTTCCAGTAACGTACCGTACTGCGGAACTTCCTGCTGGTACATTGCCGACATTGCCTGCGAAAAGTGTTCCCGAATCTCATCTGCCGTGATGGTGTTCGCCATAATGTCATGCCTCCAGTGAATGTTACCTGGAGTGTAGAAAACCTCATCCATTCCGGGGAGAAGAATTTATAAAGTGTGATCCGGTCTGAATTCATTATGCAGAACAGATTGACATGAGCTGGCGTATCCCCGACCAGATCGCGGCTTAACACGCTTAACGGCAGTTGAATCATCAGTAAAATAAAACAGTTGTAACTTGAAATGGTAAAATGTTAATAATATTTTGCTATCAGGTTATCAAAAACAAACAACTTTACTTGTCACCCGCACGGCTCTGTTTTTAACATCGCTTATGGAAAAAAATGGTCTGTTTAGTCAGCGCATTCGGTTGCGCCACCTTCATACATTTGTCGCCGTTGCGCAACAGGGAACGCTGGGGCGCGCGGCTGAAACCCTTAACCTGAGCCAGCCAGCGCTTTCTAAAACGCTGAACGAACTGGAACAACTCACCGGAACCCGTCTGTTCGAACGCGGGCGACTGGGCGCGCAATTAACGGTTCCTGGCGAACAATTTTTGACTCATGCGGTAAAAGTATTAGATGCATTGAATACCGCCGGGCAGGCGCTGAATCGCAAAGAGGACGCCAGCGCCGATGTGGTGCGTGTTGGCGCGCTCCCCACCGCTGCGCTGGGTATACTCCCGGCGGCTATTGGGCGGTTCCATCAACAGCAAAAATCGACCTCGTTACAGGTCGCGACCATGAACAATACGATGTTGCTTGCGGGTCTCAAGTCAGGCGAGATCGATCTGGGTATTGGCCGCATGTCAGACCCGGAATTAATGGGCGGTTTAAATTACGAACTGCTGTTTTTAGAATCGCTTAAATTAGTGGTACGCCCCGGCCATCCCCTGTTACAGGAGACGATCACGCTCAGTCGGGTTATGGAATGGCCGGTAGTCGTCTCGCCAAAAGGCACGGTACCGCGCCAGAATGCGGAAGCCCTGTTGCAAAGCCAGGGGTGTAAAATGCCTGCCGGATGTATCGAAACGCTATCCGCATCGTTATCACGACAACTTACCGTAGATTACGATTACGTCTGGTTCGTCCCCTCTGGCGCGGTTAAAGAAGATCTTCGCCAGGCAACGCTGGTCTCATTACCCGTGCCGACCCAGAGCGCGGGCGAACCGATAGGTATTCTTACGCGAGTTGATATCCCGCTCTCAACCGGGGCGCAAATGCTGATTGCGGCGATCCGTAAATCGATGCCGCTGTGATAGCGGCTGTCGGACATTAACCGCGCCCGCGGCTAAAATAGCCCGCTGGCGCGACGCTCATTAAAGGAAGGATGATCGCATCGTCGCGCCAGTATCCTGTAAATGAAACGCATCAACGGCTTGCGTCAAGCGGGCGGCCTGTTCTTCAAGCGAAGCCGCCGCCGCGGACGCCTCTTCGACCAGCGACGCGTTTTGTTGCGTAACCTTGTCCATCTCAGAAATCGCCTGACTGACCTGAACAATACCGCGACTTTGCTCATCAGAGGCTGCCGCGATATCGAGCATAATATCGGTGACGCGTTTGACGGCATCCACAATCTCATTCATGGTGCTCCCCGCAGCGATAACCTCTTCAGATCCTTGTTCAATCAGGCTGACCGATGCGCCGATCAAGCCTTCAATCTCTTTTGCCGCCTGCGCGCTGCGACTGGCGAGGGTACGAACCTCACTGGCGACCACCGCAAAACCGCGTCCTTGTTCCCCGGCACGTGCCGCCTCGACCGCCGCGTTCAGCGCCAGTATGTTGGTCTGGAAAGCGATACTGTTAATGACGGCGGTAATTTCCGAGATTTTTTTCGAGCTGGTGGAAATATTCCCCATCGTTTGTACGACCCCGGAAACCATCTGGCCTCCGCGACTGGCTTTACCGGAAGCATCTTCCGCTAGTTTGCTGGCGTGATGCGCATTATCCGCATTCTGTTTAACGGTTGCCGTCAACTGTTCCATACTGGCCGCAGTTTGTTCAATGGCGGCAGCCTGCTGTTCAGTACGAGAAGATAAATCCGTATTACCGGCAGTAATTTCGCTGGTGCCTCGATAAATTTCCTCCGCCCCCTGACGCACCGCCCCTACCGTTTGTTGCAACGCATGCTGCATCTGCTGAAGATGATGACTCAGACGACCAATTTCACTGCGTCCTGTGGGCTCGTCAGCCATGGTCAGATCGCCCGCCGCAATGCGTTCGATACGTGACGCAGACTGCTGCAAGGGTTGTATCACCGTGCGACGCAGCACCATGAAGGTCATTAACGTCAATACCAGCGCCAACGTAAATGCGCCAATCATAAACATCATACCGAGCCGGGTACGTTGGTAAGCCTGCTCGCTAAGTAGTCTCGCCCGCTCGGTGCGCAGTTCAATCGCTTTCAACAGGACATGGTTATATGCGGCATCCAGTTGTTTTGCCTGCTCGTTTTCATGATTAATGATCGCTTCGAACATGCCATTTTTGGCAAATTTCAGCATCGGTTGCAGGCCGTTGATATAGGCGGTGTAACGGGCGTTTAACTTGTTATCCAATGCATCATCGGCGGGTGTTTTCACCGCTCTGGACATATAAGCGTTAAAGCCGTCCTGAGACTGCTTGATCCGCGTTTCCGCAGCGGCAATATTGGCTTTCATTTCATCCATTTCAGCAATCCGGCTCGCCGCGCCAGCGTGGATCATATTGATACGTGCGGTACGTAAGTGGTTAGCGCTGTTGGATAATCCCATCCGTACCTGAATCTCGTCCGTGACATCACGCTGATCGCGATCGGCCTGTAACAGAAAATAGCCTGCCAGCCCGGCGCTCAAAGCAAAAAGAAGAAGGATGCCACCGAGAATGGAGGAAAACAGCGGAACCAGCCGAATATGATGCAGGAAGCCCAGTTTATGCGAGGCTTGCATCGAGAATGTGTTGCCCATGACCGTCGACTCTCTTGTAGGTTTTATGCGTAAAACACGCCCGTTAGATAGTCATCGGCACTTCATGACGTTTGCTTACCGCGAAAAGCATCGCCTTCGTCACATTTTCACAACATTCATTCCAGAAAATTCAGAAAAGCGCCAGCGGAAAATCCGCTGGCGGATGAATCAGTTATCGCCAAAGTGGATAACAGTACGGATGGATTTACCCTGATGCATCAGTTCAAAGGCATCGTTAATCTGCTCCAGCGGCAGGCGGTGAGTAATAAAAGGATCTAAACGGATTTTACCGTTCATCGCATCTTCGACCATCCCTGGCAGCTGCGTGCGCCCTTTCACGCCGCCAAAAGCGGAGCCACGCCAGACGCGACCAGTCACTAGCTGGAAGGGACGGGTTTTGATTTCCTGCCCTGCCCCCGCTACGCCAATAATAATGCTTTCGCCCCAGCCTTTATGACAACATTCCAGCGCCGCTCGCATCACGTTAACGTTGCCGATACATTCAAAACTGAAATCTACGCCGCCATCAGTAAGCTCAACAATAACGTCTTGGATCGGTTTGTCGTAATCATTCGGATTAATAAAGTCCGTGGCCCCCATTTCGCCCGCCAGCGTAAATTTTTCCGGATTCGTGTCGATAGCTAAAATACGCCCGGCTTTAGCCTGAACCGCGCCCTGAATAACCGCCAGCCCAATACCGCCTAGACCAAAAACGGCAACGGTGTCGCCCGCTTTCACTTTAGCGGTGTTATGGACGGCGCCAATACCAGTCGTCACGCCGCAGCCCAACAGACACACTTTATCCAGCGGCGCCTGCGGGTTCACTTTCGCCAGAGAAATTTCCGCGCAAACGGTATATTCGCTGAACGTGCTGGTTCCCATATAGTGATAAACGGGTTCGCCGTTATAAGAAAAGCGGGTAGTGCCATCCGGCATCAGCCCTTTTCCCTGAGTGGCGCGTACGGCCTGACAAAGGTTAGTTTTACCGGACTTACAGAACTTACACTCGCCGCATTCCGCCGTATACAGTGGAATAACATGGTCGCCGGGTTTCAGGCTGGTGACCCCCTCGCCGACCTCGACTACCACGCCGCCGCCTTCGTGACCCAGGACTGCCGGGAATACGCCTTCCGGATCATCGCCGGAAAGGGTAAAAGCATCGGTATGGCAAACGCCGGTATGGGTGATTTTGACCAGAACTTCGCCTTTTTTCGGCGGCGCAACGTCAATCTCGACAATTTTTAGCGGCTGACCGGGACCAAAAGCAACTGCTGCACGTGATTTCATATATCTCTTCCTGTTACGGTGAGGGAAATTGTTATTTTAGATAAGCGCGAAGAAGATGGCCGATTTCCGCCATCCGAACCGCGCGCTGATCTGGCGTAGTTTCCCCGCTGACCAGCTCATCTTTCAGATGGATCTCAACTATTTCACTCATCAGGCCATTAGAAGCGCCGCGCACGGCGGCAATTTGTTGCAGAATAGCCAGACAAGGTTCGCCAGACTCAAGCGCCCGCTCCAGCGCTTCAACCTGCCCGCGTATGCGACGAACGCGGGTAAGGATACGTTTTTTATCTTCAGGTGAATGCGGCATTCGACCTCCATATACTATAGGGGGGTATACTATCAGAATTTAATGTTTATGTAATTGTAAAATTACACACAATATAAAAATCAATCGCTTATAACTTACCGGCATAGGTCATCAAGAATCAGTTCACATTCAGCATATTCAGCTTACGGGAACTTTTTCTGGCCACAGACAATAAACGCCAAAGCTTCCTTTCTAAGCTGCAATGTTCTGCCCGACTGGGGCACAGAGGTAATGCCGTGTGAATCCAGTCCCATTACCCAGAAGTAAATATTTGCTCAATAGTTTTTACTTACTCACCAGGTGGTAATGAATAAAGGTTATGATATGCAGATGTCAGTCTTGTAAGAACGTAACATCACAACTGCAATACACCGCCGACGGGTAGCGAAAATATCTCAACCCTGTGTCTTTCCAGACTTAGTTAATAGTGGACAAAAAATCAAATGAGCGTTATTTGAAAGATTTTTAATACCCAAAAGCGTCATCATTATTGTTAATTTGAAATCAATCTCAGGTAATAATCCATGCCTATTTCGATTTGTAAACATGGTGCTCCTTTTGTTGTTCAACATGAAAATCGGTACGGTTCCGGTGCAAGTCAGTCATCATCACTTTTCAAATCAATCCGCCATATTAGCAACTCTCATGAGGCAATAAACTTTATAAGTTGCTATAGTGCAAATGGAAGCTGTTTTTCCAATGCACAGATGCTAGCCAATGCCTCAGGGAGCCATGTTATAGGCTACTTTGGGAAAATAAATAAGTTAACAGCCAATCTGGATAATAGCGGTCGTATATTCCGCCCACAGCATAAGCTTGCGGCCAGGATTTGTTATGTAGGTAATCGGCTTCTGAGCGGTCCAATTCAACTTGGGTTTGGCCTGAAACATCTGCTAAACTGCCACTCAGATGGTAATGTCAGATAAAGTGTCATGCCATGCCCTTCCCGGCATTGCTATTCCACAGCCTACAGATATGGGCGCTCAGTTCTTTCTCTAATCTCTGCTATGGGAAGCTCTGGCGTCATTTCACGCTCTTGCCAGCCAGTATTTTATTAAAGTCTGACTTTTACCAGGGTAATTTCATAAGAGTGTCCATCTTCTGGTCTAAAAATAATAAATCTATTGTTATTTTTAGTAAAGGATTTCGACAAAATAAAACTATCATGATACCTGGCCAGGACGTAGTACCAGCCTCCATCATACAATATCATTTCGTATTCTTTCTTTAATTGTGGCTTATAGATCCCAACAAAAAAAGAAAATATAAAAAAATATATAATAAAACCAATCATAACTATAGTGAAACAATGTCTTCGCACCCAACTGAGTTGCGTAAAACAAATCACTGGCATCAATTTACTATAAAAACGCATCCCCACCGATAGGCATAAAGCCACCAGTAAAATGATAAAAAAAAGCTCCCACAAAAACGATTCTGTTAAGAGAGAAAACTCGATAACAATTGGAATAAAGAACAAAACCGCTGCCAAAAAAAGGCGTAAGAAGCTAAGGTCGTGAATACGTGCTTTTTGCTTTACTAAAAAAAATAATAGAATACCCACTCCCCACGCTATTATGAATATAGCCATCAGGCTAATCGCATGGAATAGACTTCGGGCAATGTTGTCAGGGCCGACGCCTACATACCACCACGGGAAACCATAGTACGCGGAGACGCCCCAGCCATAAAAATAGGCGCTCCCCCATCCCAGACCACCTAAATAGGCCAAAAGCATTGAAGAGTTTTTAATAATTGAATCATCACTCATTATAGTTAACTCACTTAAGAAATATTTAATATGAAAATAGAAATCAACACGTTATATAAAACACCACCCCCTTGGAAATAATAGCTTGATGATAAGCTTACCTAATTTTCCTGAGTATCAAGCCAGCTCATACCCACGCCAGCACACTAAAATCAGGAGTGGCTACTTTTTTTAGAGGTTTGCCTTAACCAGACGCACAGTCAATAATGATAGCAGTCAGATAATATGTACCCGGCATTAACCTCACGTTGTTGATGATATATTTACTTCGTTGAAAAATAATAAATATTGCATGTGTTTTTTTGGCGGCGACAAACTGTTAAAGAAGCGCAATTCTATATACACCATTTACCTGATTACTTTTCTTGCTAATATTTGTTAATTAATGTTTTGCTAAAGCGTGATTAATTAGTAAGGAGGACACTATGCCATTGAGTGTTGGACAGGGTTATTTCACATCATCTATCAGTGCTGAAAGATTTAATGTGATAAAAGAAAGCGCACGCCCTCCGGAATTAAGTTTATGGGAGAAAATCAAAGCATATTTCTTCACCACTTACCATGCAGAGGCGCTCGAATGTATCTTTAAACTTTACCACTATCAGGAACTGAATCTAACACCGGTACAGGTTCGCGGAGCCTACATCAAACTTCGAGCCTTAGCGTCTCAGGGATGTAAAGAACAGTTTATTATAGAATCACAGGAACACGCCGATAAGTTGATTATTAAAGATGATAATGGTGAAAATATTTTATCTATTGAGGTTGAATGTCATCCGGAAGCTTTTGGTCTTGCCAAAGAAATCAATAGATTACATCCCAAGCCAAAAAATATTTCTTTAGGTGATATTACCAGACTGGTATTTTTTGGCGACAGTTTATCTGACTCCATGGGGCGTATGTTTGAAAAAACACATCATATCTTACCCTCCTATGGTCAATACTTTGGCGGAAGGTTTACTAATGGATTTACCTGGACTGAGTTTTTATCATCTCCACACTTCTTAGGTAAAGAGATGCTTAATTTTGCTGAAGGGGGAAGTACATCGGCAAGGTATTCCTGCTTTAATTGCCTCGGTGACTTTGTATCAAATACGGACAGACAAGTCGCATCTTACACCCCTTCTCACCAGGACCTGGCGATATTTTTATTGGGGGCTAATGACTATATGACACTACACAAAGATAATGTAATGATGGTCGTTGAGCAACAAATTGATGATATTGAAAAAATAATTTCCGGTGGAGTTAATAATGTTTTAGTCATGGGGATTCCCGATTTGTCTTTGACGCCCTATGGCAAACATTCTGATGAAAAAAGAAAACTTAAGGATGAAAGCACCGCTCACAATGCCCTGCTAAAAACTAATGTTGAAGAATTAAAAGAAAAATATCCCCAGCACAAAATATGCTATTACGAGACTGCCGATGCATTTAAGATGATAATGGAGGTGGCCAGTAATATTGGTTATGATACGGAAAACCCTTATACTCACCACGGCTATGTACATGTTCCCGGGGCTAAAGACCCTCAGCTGGATATATGTCCGCAATACGTCTTCAATGACTTTGTCCATCCAACCCAGGAAGTCCATCATTGTTTTGCCACAATGTTAGAAAGTTTTATAGCTCATCATTATTCCACTGAATAATGTTCCATCGGCTGCGGTACGCCTTGAGCAAAACACCGCTCAATATCATAGTGCCGGTGGCATGAAAATATGAGGTTGTCTTTGCTGCCGGTTGGTCAATAAGTGATCCATACTCTATGTTCAGTAGGACAAAAATGGATAGAGTCGATAGATCGCCACCGTAACTACAATACTCACTATCACACTGACGATAAAGTATGTTTTGAATGGCTGCTTTTGCGTTTTATGACGGAAGAGTTGTTGACCAACAATCGCACCAGGCCACCCACCGACAACCCCAAACACCAACAAAGTGGATTCCGGCACTCTGCGCCAGGTTTTACGTGCCGCCGTTTTGTCTATACCGTAGATCGCCAGCGTTAGCACGTTGGCGAGCAGGAACCACATCGCGACGGGATGCGATGTAAAAATGCTTCCGACCGCAGCGGAGATCAGGAGTAAATAACAAAAGCGGTTAAGATACATATTATTATGTCATAGCAATGATTAGGGACATCGGAGCCCATTATACGCGATACATGCGCCTATGTGATGTAGAATTTTCTTTTCATTCAGCCAACGAGTCATCGAGTCATCGAGTCATCGAGGATTCATTTTTAATTACCATGGTAATCATAAGGTAATTAACGTGTTGTGAACACGATTAAAATGGGTAAAGCCACCAAAAATGTTACCACCTTAACCATTGCCAGGATAACTTAATGAAGAGCCCTCTTTATTGCTGTTTGTTATCCGGTTGGCAGTCTCAGTTTTGGATTTATTTATCGTATTTATATTTATTACATAAGATGTACGATGTTAATTTGAGAATTTTATCTCGACAACCGCATATATTAAGATATTTCTGAATTAAGATTATTGTCGATTAAAACAAGTTAACGTTTTGATAAACATAACAACATCGTCAGAACTCCTGATTTGTTGTCGTTTGTTCATAGGATAAATAATTTATATGCTTGCAAATATAGATAGCACGCAAATCAAATTAGCTCAGAAAATGTATTTGACAAGCAAAGATAAGTCTTTATATTGGCCCTGGATAGAGTGGCAAGATGATACTTAGAGACATTAAATACACCGTCACTGAAGCATTTATCTGCTTATCATGTAAATATGTATGCGTAAATGGAGCATAAACTATGTCCAGTATACTAATGTCTATGGTATTTTTACATTTTCACCTTTCATGGGGTCGCTGCACTCATATCCAGTTGATATCTCATGGTATATTCAATCCATTCCCTTTGATGATTCCTGTCAAACCTCCTGATTAAATTAGTTAACAGCGATGGAATACATAACGTTAAGTACTTTACGCCTGCAAATGTCAGGTTCACGCCCTAATGCTTAATTTATAATACACATTACCTTACTACAGGAAATAGATAGCATGTTATTCAAAAAAATTGGCTTATCGATGATAGTGTTGGGAATAATGTCGTCTTCAGCTTTTGCTGATAGCATCGTTGAAGGGAAAACACTCAATGTCGCAGTATCACCGGCCTCTCCCCCTATGTTATTTAAAAGTGCTGATGGCAAATTGCAGGGGATAGATCTGGAGCTTTTTTCGTCTTACTGTCAGTCACGGCATTGTAAGCTAAACATCACCGAATATGCCTGGGATGGAATGCTTGGCGCAGTGGCGAGTGGTCAGGCAGATGTCGCATTTTCGGGAATTTCAATCACAGATAAACGTAAGAAAGTTATTGATTTTTCTGAACCTTATTACATCAACTCTTTTTATCTGGTCAGTATGGCCAATCATAAAATAACGCTCAATAACCTCAATGAATTAAATCAATATTCTATTGGATACCCTCGAGGAATGGCTTACTCCGACCTTATCAAAAACGATCTGGAGCCCAAAGGATACTACTCGTTAAGTAAAGTAAAATTGTATCCAACATATAATGAGACGATGGCTGATCTAAAAAATGGCAATCTTGATCTGGCTTTTATAGAAGAGCCGGTTTATTTTACCTTCAAAAATAAGAAAAAGATGCCGATAGAAAGCCGTTATGTTTTCAAGAATGTTGATCAGCTTGGCATTGCCTTTAAGAAAGGCTCTCCCGTGCGCGATGATTTCAACTTATGGCTTAAAGAGCAAGGGCCACAAAAAATATCTGACATCGTCGATAACTGGATGAAATAGTAAGCTATGTCATCAGGTAATATGCTGGCTATCTTTTATTTCCTATTGGAAGGGATTGGTAATACGCTGCTTGTAACCTTTACCTGTTTTCTCTCAGCGTTTTTTACCGGGCTTACAGTCGCCGTATTACGGCGACTATCCCCCCTTCCACTACAGAAGATACTCGACGCAATGGTCTTTATTCTTCGGGGAATTCCAATACTTATTGCTGTTTTTCTTGTTTATTTTGGATTGCCATCGATTGGCATATATGTTTCACCTCTGGTAGCCATGAACCTCAGCGTCGGCTTAATCAGCGGGAGTTATCTTGCCGAGGTGTTCAGAGGGGCGCTTAAATTAGTTGAGCCATTCGAAATCACGGTAGCGAAAGTAGCAGGAATGCGTCAATTACAGATTATATTAAATATTGAGTTGCCACAGATGTTGCGATTTTCTGTGCCCGGTATTATCAATGAGTTTTCTTCTGTATTAAAAGCGACGCCCTTTGCTTATACTGTAGGTATCGCTGAAATAACGAAGCAGGCAATGTCACTGACAGCCATCACGCTGAACGGGTTACAGATCTATACTCTTGCCGGGGTATTATATTTCATTATTTATAAAATTTTTACTCTTCTGGCCGGAGTGTTTGAGAAAAAATATCGCATCAGTTGAAGCATAAAAATAGAGGTGATACTCATGGCTTTACTGGAACTAAAAGAGATAAGTAAGGAATATTCAGGAAAAAAGGTTCTTGATACGGTTAGTCTAAAAATTCAATCGGGAGACATGAAAGTAGTCATGGGGCCATCGGGTTGTGGAAAAACGACGCTTTTACGCTGTCTGCTTCGATTAGAAGAGCCTGATTATGGTGATATTTATTTTCACGGGAGAAATATTTATGACAAGGAATTTACTATTCTTGAGTTCAGAAAAAAAGTTGGTTGTGTCTTCCAGAATTACGCTTTGTATCGCCATCTTAACGTCATGGATAATATTACCCTTGCCCTATGTAAAGTGTTTGGCATGCCGGGACAACTAGCCCGGGAGAAAGCCTTACATGAGCTACAAAAACTTGATATGGTCTCGCATAGCGCGAAATACCCTTCGCAATTATCGGGCGGGCAGCAACAGCGCGTCGCCCTGGCCCGTACAATGGTCACCGACCCAGAACTCATTATTTTTGATGAGCCGACGTCTGCGCTTGATCCGCTCATGACTCGTGAAGTCGGAATGTTGATCAAGCAACTTCACGACAATGGCGTCACTATATTATGCGTCACTCATGATATTCGCCTCGCCAGATTACTAAGCGATAACGTAACGTTTCTTAATCATGGCAAAATTCGTGCAGAAGGCGCTTTTACCGATCTTGCTTTACGAGAAACGGATCCAGATATCCACTGTTTTTTTAGCGAGGCACAACGATGATCGCTGGCTGGTCTCTCTTCTTTAATGACCTGACTGAACAACTGCCACTTGTTGTGGACGGTATTAAAGAAACCTGTAAACTTGCGCTGATTGTTTCCATCACCGGTTTTTTGTGGGGAATTATTATTTTCTTTCTGAGCCTGAGCCATCGCCCCGTGGTAAAAGCCATAACTCGACTGTACATGGATTTCTTTATCGGTACGCCACTCATTCTTATTCTGTTTGTTATCTATTATGGTTTACCTCAATCTGGCATTCACCTGTCCTCTTTTACCGTGGCGGTTACAGGGTTTACTTTAAACGTCGGCGCATATAATGCCGCGTACATGACAACGGCCTATAACGCATTGAATAAATATGAAACGGAGGCCGCAGTCGTTCAGGGGTTGAACAAACGGCAGGTCTTTTTGTGGATTATACTGCCTCAGGTATTGCTGTCTTCCATTCCAGCCTTAACGAATCAGGTGATTAATAACCTTAAAGACAGCACCATCGTTTTTCTTATCCAATATACTGAGTTTTTCGCGCGAATTCAGGAGGTTGCTGCAACCAGCTTTAAATTCTTCCATGCTTACCTTTTTGCCGCCATAGTGTACCTTATTGGCGTTACCTTTATTGTCGGTTTGACCCGGTTTTTAGAGCATAGACTGCTTCGCCATTACGGTCAGGATTACTGAGTTGCACTGCACTATTCTGATTAATTCATCGCTGACATTATCAAAGTTATTTTTATTTAGTGTTGGTTAAGATTTTAACCTTCATTATTGCGTTAGGTGTCCATTCTGGTCTAAGTCTTACTCCATTGAGGATATTATGGCGCTACCACAACTATCAATATGGCAGCCCGGCGATGGGTTAAGAAAAATAAAGTATAAATATCATGTTTGTCTCATTGTCATATTCTCCGTCCTTATACGGTTGCTGTTTATAACTGACCGCTACCTTTGGTGTGACGAAGCGTCCAGCGTGCTGATTAGTCGACATAGCGTAGATAATCTGCTCTTCCATGCCGCTTTTGACGTGCATCCCCCGCTTTATTATCTGTTACTGCATGACTGGATCATATTATGGGGTGATAGCATTGCAGCGGTACGCTCTCTCAGTCTACTCTTTGGGATCCTGACAGTTGTGCTGGTTATCGCGCTTACGCGATGGCTGGCAAATGAGCGTACAGCCTTATTGGCAGGATGGTTTGCCGCCCTGATGCCGATGGCAGTCCATTACAGTCAAGAAACGCGCATGTACGCGTTAATGGGAATGCTAACGCTCGCAGCCGCGTTAGCATTGATGATGTGGATAAAAACACCCACCCATAATCGCTATCTTGTCGCGTATGCTTTACTTATGACGTTCAGCTTTTACACCCATTATTTCACCCTATTTGCACTTATTGCCCACTGGATCGCAGTAACAATATTATCCTGCCAAAGCCATAAAACGGCCTGCTACCTTAAACTTCCTGGCTGGTGGTTTGCTAACCTGGCGATTGCTGTCGCTTATCTCCCCTGGTTGCCCGTATTGTTTAATTTACTGACTCATCTGGCGCAGTTGAGAGCCGGTAATGATATCGGTTGGATTCCCCCCGTAACATGGCGTGACCTGCCTGCGATGTACTGGCATTTTTTTACCGGAAACAACGGACAGGGTTTTCCGTCGTTCATTCTGTGGCTGGCTGTGGGAGGTTTTATCGGTACTGTGGGGCGAATATCTTTATACAACGGAGAATATGAAAGATATCAGCTGATATTATTTTGTAATCTGGTCATCCCTGTAATGCTGGTCTTCATCATTTCCTGGTGGATGCCGTTATTTATCGATCGTTATTTCTTCTTCTCATCGCTGAGCATTCCTCCCCTGCTCGCGGTATTACTTACCCGCGCAAAAAAAGCGGTTTGTGGCTTCTGGTTTATCTTATTCACCTTATTATTCGGCTATGGTTCATATCATAATAACCCTGAGCACATAGACGAGTTTAAACCACTGGTAAACTATATTAATACCCGTCACCAGCCTAATGATGCCGTGGTAGTCAGTAAAATGTTCGATTATTTAAGTTATGTGTATTATAATAAGCGAGATTATCGTACATTTCTTTATACACCGCCTAACGCACACGGAACATCAGGCAGACCGAATGCCTATGGCTTTGGTTCACTGTTTTATGCGCAAGCCGATCAGACATATATTGATACTCTGACAACGCTTTCAAAAAGTCACCATCGTGTCTGGTTGATAAGCGGCGGTAACTTCAGTCAGGATTACCCCTTGCCGTCAGAATGGCAAAATATCGCAAACTTCAGAAGTGATAGATTTCAGGTACAATTATTTGTAATACCGACTCAACAGACGCGTCAAATGCAATGATTACCGTTTTTTATCCAGTGCAGTGATAAACAGTACTGCCACTGCCAGACCGCCTAAAAGTAAGGTCCAGCCAAACGCTTCAAAAACCTCAATCATATCGCCTCCGGGTAGGTGATATTAAATCAAGATGGCTATCTCATCGTAACATTTAAAATATCAATTAATGTGCAATAATCGCTTTATATGTATGAATAAATATTGTTCCTCCTGCATTTAATTGCATGCTATTATCATAGGGCTTAATATGTGTATATTAACGATTATTAATTATCAGCTTATAATAATATAACTGTCCAATTCATTTGCCAGCTATTATTATCCTATATCTTCTTTAAGATAACCGCTTAACTCATAATATCGCCTTTATTCGTCGCATTAAATTACTCACTCACCTGATTAATGCTTGCCTAACGATTGCTTCGTTGTTTTAATTCCAGCGCGAAATTATTTAGTGAGAGAACAATGAAGCATACACAACAATCAGGCGCAAAAGTCTATAACCCATTCACGCTTAGCTTATATGACTGGTGGGTACTCAATATCTCAAACAAATATGCCTGGAAGTGTCCTACTGATACGCGACTACTTCCTTTCTTCCTGCATCACATGGGCGAGACTCACCTGGATATTGGCGTAGGTACAGGTTATTACCTGAAACATGCACCTGCGACTCATGCCATTTCGCTGATGGATTTAAATCCGGATAGCCTGAAAATAGCCGCCAGCCGAGTGGGTAATACAAAAATCTGCGCCACACTACAACACGATGTTTTCGACACGTTCCCGGCGGACTGGCACGGGCGCTTCGATTCCGTTTCGATGTACTATCTTCTGCACTGCTTACCTGGTGAGATGACAACAAAAGCGAAGGCAATTAAAAATGCCGGTATGGCGCTTAAACCCGGCGGCACACTTTTTGGTGCCACGATTCTGGGCAAAGAGGTTCCTCACAATGCTTTTGGCAAGAAATTGATGGCTGTTTATAACAAGAAAGGAATATTCAGTAATACCAATGATTCAGCCGATACGTTACGCAGCGTGTTGGACGAACATTTTGCTAAGGTGACTTTGGAGCAACATGGCGCCGTTGCGCTATTTTCCGCCACTACGCCACGTTCATTGTAAGTGTAGTCACTTCCGGGCGGTCGGGCAGCGCGATCATGTGGGTTTAACCCGTTGATTAAACATTGGATTACGGAATAGCAATTGCTTATTTTATTTGTCATACAAATAAGTATAATACCCGCTTCCGATGTAGACCCGTCCTCCTTCGCCTGCGTCACGGGTCCTGGTTAGACGCAGGCGTTTTCTGTATGGAATACGCCATCCCCACTGATAGATGCCTTGTTTGCCTAAAGCGGTTAACCCCGCCTGCGACAAACGTCATACAGGACGGTTAGTCACGCTTACGCGGCATCATCCGTAACAGCGTATTGTCTTTCCAGAAATAGTGATGCATCAAAGCAGCGATGGCATGAAGTCCAATAACAAAATAGCCCAGATTCGCCAGCGTGACGTGCCAGGATTTCAGCATATCTACGCGTTCAAAGTTAGCCTCGGCGGCATGGGGCATAGTAATGCCAAATGCGACCCAGGGATTGCCGCGGTTATACATCATGACCAGACCAATAACAGGCAGCACGATAAATAACAGGTAAATCACCAGATGTCCTAAATGCGCCATTCCGGTCATCATCGGTTTTGGACGAGGAACAATGGGCGGCGTGGGATATTTCAGCCGAATAAACAAGCGTGCCACCATTAAAAGCAAAATAGTGATACCACATGAAACGTGCGTCATATTAAACCAGGGCCGATAACTACGCGGCGCAAAACCGCGTAGCTCCATCGCGGCGTAAGCCACAATAACCAGAAAAAAGACTAACCAGTGAATACCAATTTGCAAGCCGGAATACTTATTGCCCATAGCGCGTCCTGAATGAAAACCGTAAAGCGACAACATAACCAGCTTTTATAAATAATTCATCAAATTTATGAGATGGTGGTCGCACTTGCCCGTTCACCCTCGCAAACGGGCGATTTTTAGCGTAAAGCTCTCTGTTCTAACGCACTGCGCAGCGTAGTATCTGCCTGCAATACCTGCCATGCGTTTTCAATATCACGTGGGATATCAACGTGAATGATAAAATCTTTACCACGCGGTCCATACCCTGTTTCATCGTCACGCAAACGTGGCAGCTCGCCGGCAATCAGAGACAGATAACGCTCCACCGTCCAGATGCCCTCTTCAACATTGGCAAAACGTGTACCGTCATTAAGGTGGCGCAGTACCGGAACAAAGCCAGGAAAACTCAGCCAGCGTGGCGCATCGGTGTCGTCGTTTGTCACGCGCCGAAACGCCGCGATAGTGCGCCGCTGCATGGTGGGGTCTTGCACAACGATAGCCGTGTTAATGTTTTCTTTCGCCTGACGGATCAGTGCGCAGGAGAAACGGGCATTTTCGCCGCAATTAGTTGACCGATCTTCCAGCCAAATTTTCTCAGCCGGAATATGCCAGAACTGGTTCGCGATATCCGCGAGGATCGCGGCTTCAGCGCGTCCGCTTGTGCGAATAGTGTGGTAGCGCGGATGCCGGGCAATCACGGCGTACAAAAACGGCGTCGAATGGCCTATACCGCCGCTAATCAGTAAAGGAACGCCTTGCGCTTTGGCGATGCGACAGGCCGCGTCGATAGTGGGGATCACCGCATTGCCCGCCAGGACGACGCAATCCGACGAATAAGGTTGTTCGCCGGAAAAATCATTTTGCGCCAGCCACTGTCCGACGGTATTCACCGCCAGCAATGTTTCCGCAGAGAGCGCCGGAAATGGCGTTGTATTCATAATTCCTCCTTTTTGTTCCGAACTTGTACCGGATCTCTTTGAAAGACGTCGTCGCCTGGCTTTTTAGGCCGTAATCTGATCCATGGCCTGTAAAATACGCTTATCGGAAATAGGATAAGGCGTACCGAGCTGTTGCGCGAAATAACTGACACGCAGTTCTTCAATCATCCAACGGATCTCTTTAACATCATCATCTTCGCGACGCGCTGGAGGCAATTTATTTATCCATTGTTGCCACGCCTGCTGGACGCTTTCGACTTTCAGCATTTGCGCCCGATCGCGGTGCGGATCGACAGCCAGTTTCTCCAGCCGCTTTTCAATTGCCTGCAGATAACGCAGCGTATCGCCGAGACGTTTAAAGCCGTTGCCAGTCACAAAACCACGGTATACCAGACCGCTCATCTGCGCCTTGACATCGGAAAGCCCCAACGCCATGCTCATATCCACCCGCCCTTTCAGACGCTTATTGATATTGAATACGGTCGTCAGGATCCGCTCAACCTGCTTCGCGATATCCACCACAGTATCATTCAGCTCGGCGCGTACCTTTTCGTGCAGCGCGGTGAAACCTGCTTCGCTCCACACCGGTCCGCCGTTGGCATCTATCAGTTTATCTACCCCGCAGGCAATACAGTCATCAATCAACTCCAGTACTTTGCCGTACGGGTTAAAGTACAGCCCCAGCTTGGCTTTATTCGGCAATTTCTCATGCAGATACTTAATCGGTGAAGGAATGTTGAGCAACAGCAGACGGCGTAAACCGCACCACATCGCCTGTTGTTGTTCCAGCGGATTATCAAACAATTTGATAGCGACGCTGTCACGCTCATCCACTAACGCCGGCCACGCCTTCACTTTATAATTACCGCGTTTCTGTTCGTAGCTTTCCGGCAGCTCGCCGAAACTCCAGATATGCAGCCCGCTCTGCTCGATGCCGTCATCCGCCACCGCCGAGAGCGTCTCCTGCACTTTGCCTTTCAGCGCATTTTTAAGCTCGGCGAGCGAACGCCCTTCCTGCAGTTTCTTGTTTTTGTCATTCACCACGCGAAACGTGATTTTCAGATGCTCGGGCACCTGATCCCAATGCCAGTCTTCCCGGTCGACCGTGACGCCGGTCATCCGGCGCAGTTCACGCTCCAGAGCGTCCAGCAGCGGCAGCTCCAGCGGCGTTACGCGACCTAAAAACGCTTCAGCATAGTTTGGAGCCGGAACAAAGTTGCGACGTACCGGTTTTGGCAACGATTTAATCAGCGCAATAACTAATTCACGGCGCAGTCCTGGGATCTGCCATTCAAAACCGCTCTCATCAACCTGGTTAAGTAGCGGCAACGGAATATGGACGGTCACGCCGTCAGCATCCGCGCCCGGTTCAAATTGATAGCTCAAACGCAGCTTGAGATTGCCCTGGTGCCAGAAATTCGGGTAATCCAGTTTGCTGATTTTTTCCGCGCCTTCTTTAATCAGCATACTTTTTTCAAAGTTGAGCAGATCCGGCGTCTCGCGGCTGATTTTTTTCCACCAACTATCAAAGTGGCGGGCGGAAATAACGTCATGGCTAATACGCTGGTCATAAAACTCAAACAGGGTATCGTCATCCACCAGGATATCGCGGCGGCGAGATTTGTGCTCAAGTTCCTCGACTTCCGCACGCAATTTTAGATTCTCACGGAAGAAGGCATGACGGGTTTGCCAGTCCCCCTCCACCAGCGCATGGCGGATGAACAACTCGCGACACAACGCCGGGTCAATCTGGCTGTAATTCACCTTGCGCGCGGTGACAATCGGCAGACCGTAGACAGTAACCTTTTCCGTCGCCATCACCGCGCCTTGCGCCCGCTCCCAGTGCGGTTCGCTATATGAACGTTTAATCAGGTGCTGGGCTACCGGTTCCACCCATTCTGGCTCAATGCGGGCAGCGATACGCCCCCACAAACGGCTGGTCTCCACCAGTTCTGCGACCATTGTCCATTTCGGCGGTTTTTTGAATAAACCGGAACCGGGGAAAATAGAGAATCGGGCGTTACGAGCGCCGGTGTACTCTTGTTTATCGGCATCTTTCATCCCGATATGCGACAACAGCCCCGTTAACAACGCAACGTGAATTTCCCGGTACTCTGCGGGTTCGCTGTTTACCGGAATCCCCAGTTCTTTGACCACCTGACGCAGTTGGGTATAGATATCCTGCCACTCACGCACGCGTAAATAGTTCAGATAGTCGGTGCGACACAGACGGCGGAATTGATTCGACGACAGGGCCTTTTGTTGCTCGCCGAGGTAATTCCACAGGTTAACAAACGCCAGAAAATCGGACTCCTTATCATGGAAGCGCCGGTGTTTCTCATCGGAAGCCTGCTGCTTGTCCACTGGGCGCTCGCGCGGATCCTGAATAGAGAGTGCGGAAGTAATGATCATCGCTTCGCGCACACAGCCATGCTTTTGCGCTTCCAGAACCATACGCGCCAGGCGCGGGTCGACCGGCAACTGGGATAATTGTCGGCCCAGCGGCGTCAGCTTATATGCCGTTTGCTGTTCGTCGGCGGTAATCGCCCCCAGCTCTTCCAACAAACGCACGCCATCCTGAATATTGCGCTTATCCGGCGCTTCGACAAACGGGAAGGCAGCGATGTCACCCAGCCCCAGGGCGGTCATCTGCAAAATAACCGACGCCAGGTTGGTACGTAGAATTTCCGGGTCGGTAAATTCCGGACGTGACAAAAAGTCATCTTCCGAATACAGACGAATGCAGATCCCTTCCGATACGCGTCCGCAACGCCCTTTACGCTGGTTGGCGGAAGCCTGTGAGATCGGTTCAATCGGCAGGCGCTGCACTTTAGTGCGGTAGCTGTAGCGGCTGATGCGCGCAGTGCCAGGATCGATCACATACTTGATACCCGGCACCGTCAGCGAGGTTTCCGCCACGTTAGTCGCCAGCACGATACGGCGTCCGCTGTGCGACTGGAAAACGCGGTTCTGTTCGCTGTTCGACAAGCGTGCATACAGCGGCAACACTTCGGTATGCCGTAAGTTCAGCTTGTTCAGGGCGTCGGCGGTATCGCGGATTTCCCGCTCTCCGCTCATAAAAATCAGGATATCGCCGGGACTTTCACGCCCCAGTTCATCAACAGCGTCAAAAATTGCCTGTAGCTGATCGCGTTCAGTGTCGTCAGCCTCTTCCACGATAGGGCGATAACGAACTTCTACGGGATACGTTCGGCCAGAGACTTCGATAATCGGCGCGTTATTAAAGTGGCGCGAGAAACGTTCCGGGTCGATGGTCGCAGAGGTAATAATCACTTTCAGATCGGGGCGACGCGGCAGAAGCTCTTTCAGATAGCCGAGCAAGAAGTCAATATTCAGGCTGCGTTCATGCGCTTCATCAATAATGATGGTGTCATACTGCATCAATAGCCTGTCCTGCTGGATTTCCGCCAGCAGGATACCGTCCGTCATCAGTTTGACCATGGTGTTGCTACTGACATGATCGCTGAAACGAACTTTATAGCCGATGCAGCCGCCTGGCTCCGTTTGCAACTCTTCGGCAATGCGGTTAGCGACGGTGCGCGCCGCCAGACGACGCGGCTGAGTATGTCCAATAAGTCCTTTAATTCCGCGTCCCAGTTCCATACAAATTTTCGGCAGCTGGGTGGTTTTACCGGAACCGGTTTCCCCTGCCACGATCACCACCTGATGATCGCGGATCGCTTCCAGAATGTCCTGTTTCTTCTGGCTAACAGGCAGATTTTGCGGATAAGTGATTGAGGGGCGCGCCGCTTCGCGGAGGGCGACCTGCGCCGCAGCCTGTTCAATTTCTTTCGCCATCGTCTGGAAAATGGCCTGTTGCGCATCAGGATTTTTTACTTTCTTTACGCCATGCAGGCGGCGCGCAAAGCGCTGTTTGTCGCGCAGCATCAGTGCATCCAGCCGCTGCTGTAACACCTGAAGCGTCAACGTAGATTGTTCAGTCATAAAGCTCTTGGGCAGCATTCTGCCTGTTTAAAATCGTTTTAAATGATAGGTATAGAGTACCACATTGGGGCTTTTTTTGTGTTGTTCAATAATTTCGAACAAAGAGTTCGATATATTGCGCTATCCCTGCGACATATTTGTGAATAAAGTGTCAACAAGCAACGGGGCACGCCCCTTCAAATACATAAAAGGAAACACCCATGAGCAAGGTATTAGTTCTTAAATCCAGTATTCTGGCAGGGTACTCTCAGTCTGGTCAGTTGACTGACTATTTTATTGAACAATGGCGCGAAAAACACGTCGCAGATGAAATTACTGTCCGCGATCTGGCGGCCAACCCTGTTCCGGTGTTGGATGGCGAGCTGGTGGGCGCGATGCGTCCGGGCGATGCGCCTTTAACGCCACGTCAGCAGGACGCTCTGGCGCTGTCTGATGAACTCATTGCTGAACTGAAAGCCCACGACGTCATCGTTATTGCGGCACCGATGTACAATTTCAATATCCCGACGCAGCTGAAAAACTACTTTGATCTGATTGCCCGCGCCGGTATCACTTTCCGCTATACCGAAAAAGGCCCGGAAGGTCTGGTAACCGGTAAACGCGCGGTGGTTCTCTCCAGTCGCGGCGGTATCCATAAAGACACCCCGACGGATTTGATTGCGCCTTACCTGAAAGTGTTCCTTGGTTTTATCGGTATTACCGACGTGAATTTTGTCTTTGCCGAAGGCATCGCCTACGGGCCGGAAGTGGCGGCTAAAGCTCAGGCCGATGCAAAAGCCGCGATTGACAGCGTAGTGGCCGCTTAAATATTTTTGCCTCCCGTTTCGACGGGAGGTGACTTCTTCGGTTCGTAGCGCAAATATCCTACCACGCCGCTACTGCCGCCATCGCTGGGATGCGTTACCCCATCATTGACTTCAACGCAGGCGAAATCAAAAGGCGACACATTTTCGATGCACGCCACATTGACCCCATATTGTTCGGGATTGGATCGGCGCTGATGAAAAGTATATATCCCGCATACCGAACAGAAAAAATGCACCGCCTTGCCCGTATTGAAGCGATATTCGGTAAGCTTATCCTGCCCTTTTAGCACTTTAATACCCGATAGCGGCGCAGACACTGCCACCGCTCCGCGCATCCGGCAAAACGAACAGTTGCAGCGCCTGGCGGTATGAAAGCCATCGCTAAGTTGAACGGTAAACACGACGCTGCCACAATGGCAGGCAGCAGATAATTTTTCAGACGTCATACCTGGTTACTCTCGCGAATAGTGATACCAGTCAACAGTATAGAAATGGCGTTTCCGGTTCGCCTAATATAAATACGACCTTCATATTCAGAAATTACCAATATAAAAATGCATTTTGCGGTAAAAAAATTGTCGGAAAGCGGTTATTTACGCATCCATTTGCCATTAATTCCCTGGACATATTCTCCCGGCCTGGCACGCTCAACCAGTTTTTGCCCTGCCATCTTCGCCACCTCGTCCACGGGAAGATGATTGCTATCCGCTAACTGCTGATAACTGGCGCGACGGGCATGATTAATATCAAGCACCAGTTTCTGGGTTTCGGCATCATTCTTTAAGGCCACCAGATAGCCATTCAGCGTTTCCCCAACCCGGCCCTGCGTGCGCGCTTCGTCCAGGGTTAAGGCCCACACAGAAGGTGTGAGCAAGCTCAGCGTCAGCACCCATAGCATTAAATACTTTTTCATTATGGCCTCAGAATAGATCGCTGCGTGATTTCAGGAGTTCTTCAACATCTTTATCGACTTTGATATGTATTTCATGCTCGATCTTTACATTCATGTTGATGGTAATCGGCTGTTCCGGCGCGGCGACTTCAATACGTGGCGTGCAGCCCACCACGATAAATGACGCAAGCGCTGACAGCATGGCAATACTCATTTTCATTATTTATCCTCACAGTCCTTGTCTTTCCGGCAAGGAGGTTGCGGCAACGCTGTATTTTGTTCAAGCCATGCCTGTAAATTGTCGCCAAAACGCAAACTGCGCCACAGCGTAAACACATTTTCTTCATGGGTATAGTTCAAGTTAACGATCGCGGTTTTACCATCTACCCGGCTTTTGCCGGTAATGGCCGCCTGCATCGTTAGTACGCCCAGGTTATCAACGTTAATTTTCGTCCACGAATGCGTAATCTCCATATAACGTAACCAGTTGATCGCCGAGCCTGCCGTGACATTATCCTTCACCACCGCATCCGCAGTATCTTTATCGATGCGCAACGTCATTGGCCCGGGATTCGTAAGCCAGCCATCTTTGATTATCCATTTTTCATTGTTCAGCCACAGCGGCAGCGCGCCGCTAACCGGACCAGACATGGCGAATTGCTTTGGATTTATGGCGCTAATCAATTCGCTGGATGAAATATTTTGCACCCGCAAAAGCGCCGGGTCGTGCTGCGGCATTCGCAACTGTTTCATAATGATTTGACCGCCCAGCACGTCTACGCTGACATCGCTTAGCAGTAATGGATTCGACTCGCTCCAGGGATAACCGCCCTGTAAATCAGCGGTGATATTTTTCGCCGTGACCTGGTTGACTATCCCGGCAATACGCAGCGAGACGGGCCCGCGCGTCCCCAATTGCCACGCGCCGTTGTGGAAGCGAAATGGCAGAATGAAATCGACGCCGTTGATTTTGTTATCCGGCATCCAGGCGCTACCGCCTTTTAACACGCCGTGTCCACCTGCTTCAAACCCCTGCCCCTGTGCGGCGGAAAAAGCCACCTGCGCATACAGTGAGCCTTCGCGCAGCGTCATTTTCCAGTCTGGTGGAAGCAACGGCTGGAAAACGATAAGCGACTGCTTCGGCCACCAGGCCTGTCCGCGAAGGCGTTCGCCATCCCAGCGCCCATTCAGCCGTACCGGCCCTATCGCCCCCGCCCGAAGGTCGCCTTTAAACTGGAACAGGGTTGGCTCGCGCCCTTCAACGCTAAAATTAATGGTAGAAGGCGGCAGCACGCTCCCGCTGGTAAATACGGTTTTTCCCGCCTCCAGAGACAGCGCGCCCTGTAGCGACGGCGTTGTGGCGTCGCGAACCCAGACAATAGGTTTATTCAGCGCCAGTCTTGGCGATGTGACGGTCATTGCGCCATAGTGCAACTGATCAAAGCCGGTGGACAAACTGGTCAACCTGATGGTGTTATCATGCCATTCGCCCTGTCCGGCAATATCCCAGCGGGCGCGCATTGGTGTAAAGCTTCCTTGCCCCCAATAGCGCCAACGCCAGCGACCAGCATCAGGGAGAAAATCATTCGCCAGGCCATCAAGATGAAGAACGAAATCGCCCATCTCATTTTCGTGCGCCCGTAAAATAGCCTGTAATCGACCATCAACGCCGCGCGGCGTCACCTTAACGCCCGCCAGCGGCCAACGAATTTCATCAATATCTAACGCATCAATCACCCGTCCGCGCGAGCGTAGCAATGCGCCAGGTGCAAAGGTGAGCTGCGGATCGGCCAGACTGCCGCGGAACATAGCGGGCAATACGGCATAAAAGATTAAATCCTTCTGTTTAGCCTCGCCGGTAAGCTGTAGAGGCATCTCACTGCTATCCATGCTGAGTTTTCCCGGGCCGATAGTCAGTACAGCGTTCGCTTTACCGGCATCGCCCTGGGTCAGAATATTCAGGCGTCCGCTGACTCGCGCATTATCCGGCCCGGCTTGCCAGTTATCGATATTAAAAGCCAGACGTCCGCTCAAGGGGAATCCCTGATATGGCCAGTTCCAGCGGCCATCGCTGATGGTAAGCCGCTGACGCGTTACCGCCCAGGGGAGATCGAGAATCGGGTCAGGATTACCTCGCGCCATCACGATGAGCTGTCCGGCGTTATCACGCCACTCCAGTTCCGCATCCACCAGCGACGGTTCCTGCGGCAGACGCAAGGTCGCTGCCGCATGACCGCTGACCGGCAGGCCATCCGGTACCAGCGGCAACATAAACTCCCCCGCCAGGCTAACGGGAGGCTGGTTGGCCAGCGCGGCGATCTCCAGTTGGCTCACCGTCAATGCCTGACCGCGTAACTGCCCTTGAAATTTTACTTTTTCGCCCTGATAACGTATCTGCTGAATGAGCGGCGTCATGGAGATCGCCAGCTTGCCCTGCCATTCCGGCCAGGGCGCGAGAATGACATTATCAATGTTAATCCAGGTATTGGGCAGCATTGACTGCCACTGCGCCAGCGTACGCGGCGCGGCGGGAGAAGCTTCCGAAGCGGGCAGTTTCGCCAGGCACGCGGCATCCAGTTTAAGGCTTTTAATATTCAGCAACCAACGGCTGGGATGCGTCAGTTCCGCCTGGGTAATATGCGCTAACGAACAATCATTGACCAGATAGCGAAGATCGGGAATCACTAACCCATGACGTGTCAAGCGTGGACTTTGTTCCAGAGCGATACGGGTACCGACGGGTAGCCAAATTCCCGCCAGAGTGGGAACCCACAGCCCGAGGGTCATCAGTAGCGTCAGAGGGACAAGAATCAGCAGTAACAGTAGCGCAAGGGCGGCTTTATATTTACCCTTCATGGGCCATTAATTTCCTGATTTAACGAAAAATTCAGTCGGCTATCTCTTTATTTTGGCATGATTGCCCGTACATAGCCTAATAGTTCATGTTGCAAGCGGGTGATGCGTTATGCATGTTGCAGGGGCGCCCTCCGGCTATTTGAGGCGTTGTGGAGAATGATAACCTAAAATTATTCATTATATGTATGACTATCAATTATTTTTGATTTTTTGTAAGATAATTTTAAGTATATTTGTGTGATTCTAACATCACTGGAGAAGGTCATATGAAACTCGCCGTCTATAGTACCAAACAGTATGACAAGAAATATCTACAGCAAGTGAACGAAGCGTTCGGTTTTGAACTGGAGTTTTTTGATTTTCTGCTGACCGAGAAAACGGCGAAAACCGCCAATGGATGTGAGGCAGTTTGTATCTTCGTGAATGACGACGGGAGCCGACCGGTACTGGAAGAGCTGAAAAAACACGGCGTGAAATACATCGCGCTGCGTTGCGCCGGATTTAATAATGTCGACCTGGATGCCGCTAAAGAGCTCGGTTTGCAGGTGGTCCGCGTGCCGGCTTATTCTCCGGAAGCCGTCGCTGAACATGCGATTGGCATGATGATGACATTGAACCGCCGTATTCACCGCGCTTATCAACGCACCCGCGACGCTAACTTTTCCCTTGAGGGACTGACCGGCTTTACCATGCACGGAAAAACCGCTGGCGTCATTGGTACCGGTAAAATCGGCGTCGCCGCGCTGCGTATCCTGAAAGGCTTCGGAATGCGTTTACTGGCGTTTGATCCCTATCCCAGCACCGCCGCGCTTGACCTCGGCGTCGAGTATGTGGATCTGCAAACGTTGTTTGCCGAATCGGATGTCATTTCCCTGCACTGCCCGCTCACGCCGGAAAACTACCATTTGCTGAACCATGCGGCATTCGATCAAATGAAAAATGGCGTTATGGTCATTAATACCAGTCGTGGCGCGCTGATTGATTCCCAGGCGGCTATCGAAGCTCTGAAGAATCAGAAAATCGGCTCGCTGGGGATGGATGTGTATGAAAACGAACGCGACCTGTTCTTTGAAGATAAGTCAAACGATGTTATTCAGGATGATGTTTTCCGCCGTCTGTCGGCCTGCCATAACGTACTGTTTACGGGGCACCAGGCATTCCTGACCGCAGAAGCGCTGATCAGCATCTCTGAAACCACGTTACAAAACTTAAGCCAGCTTGAGAAGGGCGAAGCCTGCCCGAACGCGCTGTTCTAATCCTGTCGCTCCCCTGCGCTCAGGGGAGCATTTTCGGATAACCCCTGAAGATCTATCCGGTCATATCATTACTATAGTCAGTGTTAACTATCAGATTACAGAGAATATCAATGAAGAAAATCGTCACGCTGGTCGCCCTGAGCATCATAATCACAGGGTGCGTGAGCAGTGGAAAAGTGTCCGTCAAACGCGAGCAACTGGAGCACCACCGCTTTGTTCTGGAAAGCGTAAACGGTAAAACGGTCACCGGCCCGGAGCTCAGCTTTGGCGAGGACATGACGGTATCTGGCAAAATGTGCAATCAATTCACCGGCGAAGGAAAACTGTCGGACGGCGAATTAAAAGTGAAAAATTTAGCGATGACCCGAATGATGTGCGCCGATCCGAAGCTTAATGCGCTGGACGGTACCCTCAGCGAGCTCTTCAGCAAAGGCGCACAGGTCGATTTAACCGCGAACCAATTAACGCTGGCGACGGCAGAAACAACGCTAATGTATAAACTGGCGGATTTAGCGCACTAAGCCATTAAGTGAAAAGTTATACGCGTCAGGCGAAACGCCGCGCTTAATAACTCCCGCAGCTTCCGGCGGCAAGCGACTGTTCGCTACAACGTTTGCCGTTGGGTAGCGCGCACATACCAATTACTGAACCATCAAGCTGCCGGGCCGCTGAAAGCGAACCGCCAATCATAGCGCAATTCGCTTCGCCGGCGCTGGACATCGCCGCTTTCATCCCTGGCGAAACATGCGCCGCGGTTGCCTGCTGAACAGGTTCGCTACTGCAAGCCGACAATAATAACGCGGCCCCCCCCACCCAAAACGCTGCGCGCATTTCTCTCCCCTCTGTTTATTCATCCAAACGACACCGCCCTAAATAATAGGCAGCAGAAACTGACGCGTCGAGAGGCAAAGCGCGCATTTATGCGCTTCATTAACATTTATTGGCAATTTTTTACGTCTTTTCGGCAAGAAATCGCCATTCTCCTCCCGCCAGGGACACAAAAGCGAAAATGGGGCTTGAAGGGCTTTGCTAAAATAAAAGGATAACTACAGGATGCGCTCACGATTATGCGTGTCCCTCTTTTTTGCGCAATGTAAGGGTGTCATATGCAAACAATTGACGGTAATGGCGCAGTAGCGTCGGTGGCGTTCCGTACCAGCGAGGTTATCGCCATTTACCCGATTACGCCCAGTTCAACAATGGCTGAACAAGCGGATGCCTGGGCCGGTAATGGGCTTAAAAATGTCTGGGGCGATACGCCGCGTGTGGTAGAGATGCAGTCGGAAGGCGGAGCGATCGCCGCCGTTCACGGTGCGTTACAAACCGGTTCGCTTTCTACGTCATTTACATCATCGCAGGGGCTGCTGCTGATGATTCCAACGCTGTATAAACTGGCGGGGCAGCTCACGCCGTTTGTACTGCACGTTGCCGCGCGCACCGTCGCCACGCACGCGCTTTCTATTTTTGGCGACCACTCCGATGTGATGGCGGTCCGCCAGACAGGCTGCGCGATGTTATGTGCCGCCAGCGTTCAGGAAGCGCAGGATTTTGCGCTGATCGCACACAGGGCTACGCTGAAAAGCCGCGTTCCGTTTATTCATTTTTTTGATGGCTTCCGTACATCGCATGAAATCAACAAAATTATACCGCTAACGGATGAAACCATTCTGAACCTGATGCCGCAGGCGGAGATCGACGCTCACCGCGCCCGCGCGCTGAATCCGGAACATCCGGTGATTCGTGGAACTTCAGCGAATCCGGACACCTACTTCCAGTCTCGCGAAGCGACCAATCCGTGGTACAACGCCGTTTATGATCATGTTGAAGAGGCGATGAAGGCATTTGGCGACGCTACAGGCCGCCAGTACCAGCCATTTGAATATTATGGCCATCCCCAGGCTGAACGCGTCATCATTATGATGGGCTCCGCCCTCGGCACCTGCGAAGAGGTCGTGGACGAGCTACTGATACGCGGAGAAAAGGTCGGCGTTCTGAAAGTCCGTCTGTTCCGCCCCTTCTCCGCCAAACACTTGTTACAGGCATTACCGGAAACCGTTCGCGCTATCGCCGTGCTCGATCGCACCAAAGAGCCTGGCGCGCAGGCCGAGCCGCTTTATCTGGACGTGATGACCGCACTGGCGGAGGCCTTTAATAATGGCGAGCGCGAAACATTACCGCGCACCATTGGCGGCCGTTATGGGCTATCATCCAAAGAGTTCGGCCCGGCGTGCGTACTGGCGGTCTTTAATGAACTCAGCCGCGCGAAACCCAAACCACGGTTTACGGTGGGCATTTATGATGACGTCACTAATCTCTCGCTGCCATTACCGGAAAATACCCTGCCCGGCAGCGCTAAACTTGAAGCGTTATTTTACGGTCTGGGAAGCGACGGCAGCGTATCCGCCACGAAAAATAATATTAAAATTATCGGTAATTCTACGCCGTGGTATGCGCAAGGTTATTTCGTTTATGACTCTAAAAAAGCTGGCGGGCTCACGGTATCGCACCTGCGCGTCAGCGAAAAACCCATTCGTTCCGCTTACTTAATTGCTCAGGCGGATTTTGTCGGCTGCCATCAATTACAGTTTATCGATAAATATCAGATGGCGGAGCGTCTGAAGCCCGGCGGTATCTTTCTGCTTAATACGCCGTACAGCGCTGACGAGGTCTGGTCGCGTCTGCCGCAAGAAGTTCAGGCGGTGTTGAATCAGAAAAAGGCGCGTTTTTACGTGGTTAACGCGGCGAAAATCGCCCGCGAATGTGGACTTGGCGCCCGCATCAATACCGTCATGCAAATGGCTTTCTTCCACCTGACGCATATTCTTCCGGGCGATAGCGCCCTGGTTGAGCTGCAGGGCGCGATTGCCAAAAGCTATAGCAGCAAGGGTCAGGATCTGGTTGAGCGTAACTGGCAGGCATTGGCGCTGGCGCAGGCATCGCTGGCGGAAGTGCCGTTGCAGGCGGTTAATCCGCACAGCGCGCATCGCCCGCCGGTCGTCTCCGACGCCGCGCCGGATTTCGTGAAAACCGTTACCGCCGCCATGTTGGCGGGCCTCGGCGACGCACTGCCTGTTTCCGCCCTGCCGCCGGACGGAACATGGCCGATGGGCACCACCCGCTGGGAAAAGCGCAATATCGCCGAAGAGATTCCTGTCTGGAAAGAGGAACTGTGTACACAATGTAATCACTGCGTCGCCGCCTGCCCTCACTCGGCAATTCGTGCGAAAGTCGTTTCCCCGCAGGCGATGGAGAACGCGCCAGCCAGTCTGCATTCGCTGGACGTGAAGTCCCGCGATATGCGCGGCCAGAAATATGTGCTGCAGGTCGCGCCGGAAGACTGTACTGGCTGTAATTTATGCGTAGAGGTCTGCCCGGCTAAAGATCGGCAAAATCCACAGATCAAGGCGATTAACATGATGTCGCGCCTTGAGCATGTGGAAGAAGAGAAAGTGAATTATGACTTTTTCCTCGACTTACCGGAAATCGATCGCAGCAAACTGGAACGGATTGATATCCGCACGTCGCAGCTCATTACACCGCTGTTTGAATATTCCGGTGCCTGTTCCGGCTGCGGTGAAACGCCGTATATTAAACTGCTGACTCAGTTATATGGCGACAGAATGTTAATCGCTAACGCCACGGGGTGTTCCTCTATTTACGGCGGTAATTTGCCCTCAACGCCTTATACCACCGATGCCAACGGACGCGGCCCGGCATGGGCGAATTCGTTATTTGAAGATAACGCGGAATTTGGCCTCGGTTTCCGTCTGAGTGTGGATCAGCACAGGGCGCGCGTCATGCGTTTACTGGCGCAATTCGCCGATCGCATTCCGGCGGAATTAAACGATGCGCTGCATGCCAAAGCAACGCCTGACGTTCGGCGTGAACAGGTCGCCGCATTACGCCAACATCTGAAATCGGTTGCGGGCGCAGAGGAACTGTTAAAGGATGCTGATGCGCTGGTAGAAAAATCAATCTGGCTGATTGGCGGCGATGGTTGGGCATACGACATCGGCTTTGGCGGTTTAGACCATGTGTTAAGCCTGACGGAGAATGTCAATATTCTGGTTCTGGATACGCAGTGTTATTCCAATACTGGCGGCCAGGCGTCGAAGGCGACGCCGCTTGGCGCCGTCACTAAGTTTGGCGAACATGGCAAGCGTAAAGCCCGTAAAGATCTTGGCGTCAGCATGATGATGTATGGTCATGTTTATGTCGCGCAAATTTCGCTGGGCGCGCAGTTAAACCAGACGGTGAAAGCCATCCAGGAGGCCGAAGCCTGGCCAGGACCGTCGCTGATCATTGCCTATAGCCCCTGTGAGGAACATGGTTACGATCTGGCGCTAAGCCATGACCAGATGCGCCAGTTAACGGCGACCGGTTTCTGGCCGTTATACCGCTTTGATCCCCGCCGTGCGGATGAAGGCAAGCCGCCGTTGGCGCTGGACTCTCGGCCACCGTCTGATGCCCTGGCGGAAACGTTGCTTAATGAACAGCGTTTCCGTCGCCTGAATGCGCAACAGCCTGAAGTAGCTGAACAATTATGGCAAGATGCCGCATTGGATTTGCAAAAACGCTATGACTTTCTTGCCTTGCTGGCAGGAAAAGCGGAAAAACCCGGCGCAGATTAAAAAATATTCTAAGGATTAACCTGGAAACAAAAAAAGCCCGAACATCCGTTCGGGCTTGTCAATTTATACGCTGGAAAGCAAAGGTTAACGCAATGGCCCAGCGACAAAATGAATATGTGACAATAAAGGCATATAACAGGCGTAGAATATCGTAACCGAATGATATTGTATAATTTTTATTTCGTATAATACTCCCAAAAGCATTCGTATAAATTATATCTATTTCACTGCGAATTATTTCATTAATTATTGAATTAAACGGTAACATCTCTTTTTAGGTCTTTCCTGACAAGGCAGAAATAACGTTTTAACGTCAACTCGCTGATTATTTACGGGGAATGCGCTTAATATTACGCCGTCCTCCCCTGTTGGTAGTCCCCGCAGAGTATCGTGGAGCAGCACCTAAAATGTGACGTATGTCATTGTACATAAAGTGCCTTTAGGGAGTAGAATTTCAGTGGATACTTAAACAGGAGGTTTTATGAACAGAACGATTCTTGTACCCATCGATATTTCAGATTCAGAATTAACTCAACGCGTGATTTCACATGTTGAAGCCGAAGCAAAGATTGACGACGCTAAAGTGCACTTTTTGACTGTAATCCCGTCTTTGCCCTATTACGCTTCACTGGGACTGGCTTATTCAGCAGAGCTCCCCGCAATGGACGATTTGAAAGCCGAAGCCAAATCTCAACTGGAAGCGATTATCAAGAAATTCAACCTTCCTGCGGACCGCGTGCAGGCGCACGTTGCAGAAGGCTCTCCTAAAGATAAGATTCTGGAAATGGCAAAAAAATTACCGGCCGATATGGTGATTATCGCCTCGCATCGCCCGGATATTACTACCTATCTGTTGGGTTCCAACGCCGCAGCCGTTGTGCGTCATGCGGAATGCTCCGTACTGGTGGTGCGCTAAATACCCGAGCCCGCATAAGAGAGTGCGGGCTCAAATCAACCATCATCATCGCCTAGTGACTGACGCTTTTTGAAAACAGATTGATTACGATTACGCCGCAGATGATAAGCAACATGCCAATAATAGCCGGCACATCCAGTTTTTGGCCAAGAAACAACCATCCTATCAATCCAATAAGAACAATCCCTACCCCAGACCAAATGGCATAAATGATACCAGCAGGGATGGTTCGCATTGGGATGGTAAGGCACCAGAACGCGATACAATATCCGATGATGGTAACGAGGCTCGGTACCAGACGCGTAAAACTATCCGATAATTTTAATGAGATCGTGGCGATAACTTCTACCACGATGGCGATAAATAGAAAGATTACAGCTTCTTTAGTCATACATCTCTTCGTTCCGATATTTTTCTGAGCGTGATGACATCTTAATTAATACGGATGACAGAATAAAGACGCTTTTGAACCATTGCGTATCTTGCCATAACATACTTCAGGTTGCATGTGCTGCGGCTGCGTTCCCTTACCCCAGTCACTTACTTGAGTAAGCTCCTGGGGATCCGCTCGCTTGCCGCCTTCCTGCAACTCGAATTATTTAAAGTATAAAAGCAATCTTTCATACACGAGAGATAACAACAATAAACTTGTTCAGGATTTATGATTACTTAGAAGCGTTTGCCTGCCCCGTATTTTCTGCTTTACCATATGTCCTGTCAATTATACCAACAGGGTCCACTGGTGTGTTTTTTGGCATAACCCAGCCACTTTCACTGACACTACCTCGTGTAAGATATTTGACTTTTACCCTAACGATAATAAGATAATGCTCCCTGCTGAACCTGTCGGCAACACTAAGATCGGTGGTATATTCAGGTACGATTCTTCCACTTCGAACCTGCTCTTTGGCTATTTCAGCAGAGACAGGCAATACCTCTACATCGCCCCCCTCAATACCGCCTGCTGTTTTAAAACTAACAATATTTTCAGCCTGCGGACCTATTGTACCTCGGCATAATACAACTTCAGTCTCCCCTGCTGCAGCATCCCCACTCTGGTATTTCTTATAAATACTTTGTACATTTTCTTCTGATGTAGGGTATAAATCTTCTGACAGAGAGGCCAGTATATCTTCCAGTAAGGGGGAATCATCCGTAATATCCAGAAGCTCTTCATCATAACCCGTGTCTCCTTCTCTTAACTCTGAATAAGGCTTATCAATATGGCGAATAAGCCCCCCACCTTTCAGCCCTGACGCCTGATAAAATCTTCCATCAGAAGATCGGTAAAATGTCATGGCTGAATTTTTTCCGCTATCCGAACAGGTTGCCTGATACGTTTCTGAACCGGGTTCTTTAGTTAAAACGAGCTCTCTGTCGCCATATTTTATCGTATTAGGCGCTTCCGATGACAGCGGTGGATATGAGGCTTGTTTTCTGTAGCGTCCCCCTGCCATAGATGTAACGTGTTCAAATAGGCCATCTAACACCTTACCTGCCAGGTTAGGCTCCGTAGTTGGGGCAGGATGATCCTCCGGGAGAGCCCTTTCATATCTCTGTAATTCTTTAACGGGTAAAAAATCATTCTCACCCTCTGAATTACCATTTTTTATCCTATAATCACCAGATGTTACTGCTAATCTTGATGATAATAACAAACCAGTTACTGCAATGTTTTTAATACTCCTGTCCATTTTATGAATGGTTACTGGCTGAAGATGATTGCGGCTATGAGAAGATAAGAAAATTTGCTTTTGAATTTCCTTTCCCTCAAATATAATTTGCTCAGTGCTTTTAGGTGGAACAGTTACGCTATCTACATTAAATAGCTCATGTTCACCACTCATCGTTACCTGAGAAAAACACGACGATGTATGTGCAATTGCAGCGGGATCAATCTCTTTATAAATAACATTGGCGTAAACGTTTGCAACTTCACCGCTTGCATTTAAATGATCGTGCAAAATATGTTTTAGAAATAGATCTAACAACAATTTTTTTGATGTGATTCCATTTACACAGTTGTGAAAGTCAGGGGGGATTGGATAGCCGTTTTGATCAAATGGAAGCGATAAACATCCTCGCCCCCCATCAATATTTTCGTAACTGTAATTTAGAGATATCTTTACCTCGCATTTATTGGTATCTACATCGTCATTGATACTGCGCTCTACTTTATAATTAACCAGCCTACGGAAGGTTGCGCTATTTGAATAATAAAAATCCAATGTTGATTGGATTTCTTCACATATAATTTCATGTGTTGGCTCAAAGAAGAATTCATAAATATTTAAGCTGTTCTTTTCTTCATCTTTGGCCATCTCATCCAGCTTAATATATTCTTCTGGTAAATTAGATATTTGCTCATGAAAGATATCGTCCTGATAAAGTCCATCCAACATTGAAAGGTACGGTATGGTATCCCAACTTCTGATAGCTTGTATCTGTACCGTCCGCTGTGATTCTCTGGTTGATATATCACTTACTGTTATACGCATTACGTTCTCCAGCCAGAATTATGGTATACATCATAAGATGTAGATATCAGGTAGCAATTCTCATCGCAAATAATTTGTCTGAACTGTACATATGAAACAGGCTATTTTTAATTCAATACGACCACCAGAATAGGCAAGAAAATTTTAAATAGTATACGGTAAACTGATCTTACCCAACGATAATTAAACACTCTGCACTATCTTAGTAGATAATAAAATACTGATACCGTATTTTATATCACCAATAAAAGAGCAAAAAGGGTGTGCCGAATATCATTTTACACCTGTCCCGGTTCACCCCACGGAACCACTTGAAACGTACCATCATCAGGACGCAGCAGCGCCTGAATTTCAGTTGAGCCCGTCACTTCTTAACGGACCTGGCTGCATGATGTATACAGTTGACAATATCCGAAGGTACTATCTCTATTAAAACGTGCTGGCATTCGTCGCCGTAATCCGTACCATACGCGACATACTTTTGCCTGCTGGCTGTTGACGGCAGGAGCGAACCCGGCATTTATAGCCGGCCAAATGGGGCATGAAACTGCGCAGATGGTGTATGAAATTTACGGTATGTGGATTGATGACATGAACGACGAACAGGTAGCGATGTTGAATGCGCGGTTATCGTAGTTGCAAAGTTTGCCCCCAATTTGCCCCATTTAGTACCAGAGAACTGAAATAATGCAAGAAATTCAAAAGAATACAAAGAAAGAACAATACAACCTGAACAAGTTGCAAAAGCGCCTGCGCCGTAACGTTGGCGAAGCGATTGCCGATTTTAATATGATTGAAGAAGGCGATCGCATTATGGTTTGCCTTTCTGGCGGCAAAGATAGCTATACGATGCTGGAAATTTTACGTAATTTGCAGCAAAGCGCTCCGATCAATTTTTCACTGGTCGCCGTCAACCTCGATCAAAAGCAGCCAGGTTTTCCGGAGCATATCCTGCCAGCCTACCTTGAGCAGCTGGGCGTAGAATATAAAATCGTCGAAGAAAACACCTATGGCATTGTGAAAGAAAAGATTCCGGAAGGAAAAACCACCTGCTCGCTGTGCTCGCGTTTGCGTCGGGGTATCCTGTATCGTACGGCGACTGAATTAGGCGCGACCAAAATCGCCCTGGGCCACCATCGCGACGATATTCTGCAAACCCTGTTTCTGAATATGTTCTATGGCGGAAAAATGAAAGGGATGCCGCCGAAGCTGATGAGCGATGACGGCAAACATATTGTGATCCGCCCGCTGGCTTACTGCCGCGAGAAAGATATTGTCCGTTTTGCTGAGGCCAAAGCCTTTCCTATCATTCCTTGTAATCTGTGCGGTTCGCAACCCAACCTGCAACGCCAGGTGATTGCCGACATGCTACGCGACTGGGATAAGCGCTATCCTGGACGGATCGAGACGATGTTTAGCGCCATGCAGAATGTCGTGCCGTCTCACCTTTGTGACACTAACCTGTTCGATTTCAAAGGGATCACTCACGGTTCCGAGGCCGTCGACGGCGGCGATTTAGCGTTCGATCGTGAAGAGATTCCCTTGCAGCCCGCTGGCTGGCAGCCGGAAGAAGATGACACCTCCTTAGAGGCGTTGCGGCTTGATGTTATCGAAGTGAAATAATCTGCAGGCGTCTCAGCACTCCGCTGAGACGCCATACTATCGATCATTTTAATAGCCGTACCCGGCATGACTTGCCTTTGATCTTTCCGTTTTGCAACTGCTTCCAGGCTTTTTGCGCTACTGCTTGACGTACGGCGACGTAAACGTGCATGGGATGCACGTTAATTTTGCCGATATCCGCCCCGTCTAATCCAATATCGCCGGTCAGCGCGCCTAAAATATCTCCCGGACGCATTTTCGCTTTTTTGCCGCCGTCAATACATAGGGTAGCCATCTCTGCGGCCAGAGGGAGCAACGACTGCCGGGCGGGCGCATTCAGCCAGTTCAGTTTGAGTTGCAGCATTTCTGAAAGAATATTTGCCCGCTGCGCCTCTTCCGGCGCGCAGAAACTGATCGCCAGACCGCTACTTCCCGCGCGCGCCGTACGGCCAATACGATGGACATGCACCTCCGGGTCCCAGGCCAGCTCATAGTTAACCACCAGTTCGAGCGATTTAATGTCTAACCCTCGCGCGGCAACGTCGGTGGCAACCAGAATGCGCGCGCTGCCATTTGCAAAACGCACCAACGTCTGGTCGCGGTCGCGTTGTTCCAGATCGCCGTGGAGCGCCAACGCGCTTTGTCCTACCGCATTAAGCGCATCACAAACGGCCTGACAATCTTTTTTGGTATTGCAAAACACCACGCAGGACGCTGGCTGATGCTGGCTAAGCAACGTTTGTAGCAGCGAAATTTTTTCATGCGCAGACGTTTCGAAGAACTGTTGTTCGATAGCCGGTAGCGCATCTACCGTATCGATTTCAATACGTATTGGCTGCTGCTGTACACGACCGCTAATCGCCGCAATGGCGTCAGGCCAGGTTGCTGAAAACAATAACGTCTGGCGCGTCTCAGGCGCAAAGCGGATCACCTCATCAATGGCGTCACTGAATCCCATGTCCAGCATTCGGTCTGCTTCATCCATTACCAGAATGTGCAGCGCATCCAGCGATACGGTTTCTTTTTGTAAATGATCCAGCAGGCGCCCCGGCGTCGCGACAATGATATGCGGAGCGTGCTGAAGCGAGTCGCGCTGTGCGCCAAAGGGTTGCCCGCCACACAAGGTCAGAATTTTGGTATTTGGCAGAAAACGGGCCAGGCGACGTAACTCTCCGGCAACCTGATCCGCCAGCTCCCGCGTCGGACACAGCACTAATGCCTGTGTCTGGAACAGAGTGACATCAATTCGATGCAAGAGCCCAAGACCAAACGCCGCCGTTTTGCCGCTACCGGTCCTGGCCTGCACACGCACATCATTTCCCGCCAGAATGACGGGTAATGCTGCGGCCTGAACAGGCGTCATCTCAAGATAGCCCAGCTCAGTAAGGTTATTGAGCTGGGCGGCGGGCAAAACATTCAGGGTTGAAAAAGCGGTCACAATTTACTCTCGCGGTAACGACTCATAGTCAGCAGGCGCGTATCCTCGCAGATCCGCGCGTTTGATGCGACATTTTAATCGGTTCTTCGTCCGGCGGCGGGTCGGGCATCGGCTGAGGACGGGGAAGCGGCTCAGGAATGGGAACAGGGTCAGTGGGAATCGGGTCCGACAAGGACGAGTGTAGATATAATAAGGTCAAAAGACAGCTCATATTACCCTCCAGAATGTCATTCAGACTCTTAAAGGGTAGACGCAGATATTCTACAGGCAAAAAAAAGCCGACTAATCTAAGTCGGCGTCGTACGAATCAATTGTGCTATGCAGTAATTCAAAAAAGGAAGTAAGACAATATGGAGCGCAACGCCCATCGCTTGACGTTGCATTCACCTGCGAGAGAGATATTGCCCCGAATAGGTAGATGGTTTATTGACTTCGCTCAAATTTCTCGGCGTTTTTTCATACGAAATGGTCTGAAAAGCGCTTTTGTTACAACCATTTACTGCGATGCAACCATAAAGTAACACCACCGATCAGGACAACTAACAGAATACAAAACAGAGAAAAGCCGAACCGCCATCCGCCGCCAGGAATACCGCCCAGGTTAACGCCAAATAACCCTGTTAAAAAGGTGCTGGGCAGAAAAACCATCGCCATAAGCGACATGGTATAAGTTCTGCGCGCCAGAGACTCCTGCATCACCTGGGCAATTTCATCCGCCATGATGCCAGTACGCGCGATACAAGCGTCAATTTCATCCAACCCCCTTCCCAGCCTGTCGGCGATATCCTGCATTCTGCGCCGGTGATCGTCGCTCATCCACGGCAGCCGTTCACTCGCAAGCCGGGCATAGACGTCGCGCTGCGGCGCCATATAGCGACGCATAACAATTAGCTGTTTACGTAGCAATGCGAGGAAACCGCGCGGTGGGATTTGCTGGTCGAGAAGATTATCTTCCAGATCGATAATTTTATCGTGTAGCTCTTCAATAAATTCACTGGCGTGATCGGTTAACGCATCGCACACATCCACTAACCAGCCGCCGCAATCTACGGGCCCGGTGCCCTCCTGCAAATCACTGACCACATCGTCCAGCGCCAGAACCTTTCGCTGACGGGTAGACACAATGAATCGCTCGTCCATATATAAACGCATTGCCACTAATTGATCCGGGCGCTCGTCAGTACTGCCATTAATACAGCGCAGCGTAATGAGCGTCCCTTCCCCCAAACGACTTACGCGCGGGCGCGAGCTTTCACCAGCCAGCGCATCACGCACGTTATTGGGGAGTAAAGGCGTTGAAGCCAACCAGCGGGCGCTGTCCGGGTGGGTATAATTAAGATGTAGCCAACAGGGATGCTGACTATCGATCACATCATTATCTTCGAGCGGTTTTACTCCACCACGACCATCCAGTAGCCATGCGAAAACGGCATCCGGCACGTTCACATCCGATCCCTTAATGGCTTCCACAGAGCCTCCACGTTACAACTCTCATGCCGTTAGTCTAGCTTTCGGGAAAGGTTAAGCAATCTCTCATTTTCTCATTGCGCAAAAAGAATGACGGGAACGTGCGGAAAAAGCGCCTTAGCAACAGGCGCTTACCAAACATGTATTATCAGGCCTGGCCGCGCCTGGTGATGGTCGAAAGAGATGATACATGAGAGCGCGTCAGCGCATGTTCACTGTAACCCGGCTGGCTTAAACGAAATTTGTCGGTTTTAGTCTGTAACTCGATCACCTGCGCCTTTAAAACATCCGAAGAAGCAGATAGCGCTTCAACCATTAAGACATTGCTATGGGTTGCGCTTTCCAGATCGCTCAACGCCAGGGTTATCTGGTTAATGCCCTTTTCCTGCTCCCGCGTGGTGGTGGAAATTTCATTCATCAGCACGTTTAATTGCCCGGAGCCGTCAACAATCTCCTGCATATTTTTTTCAGCCTCCTGCACTATGGCGGCCCCCTGCCGCACATTGTCATGCGTAACGTCGATCAGCGCCTTGATGCTTTTTGCCGCCTCGGCGCTACGATGCGCCAGATTACGCACTTCCCCGGCCACCACGGAGAAACCTTTTCCATGATCGCCCGCCCGCGCAGCCTCTACCGCCGCGTTAAGCGCCAGAATATTAGTCTGGAATGCGATACCGTCAATCAATGAAATAATCTCCGTCATCTGCGAGGCACAGTCGGTAATAGAACGCATATTTTCTGTAACCCGCCCCATTAATTCACCGCCTTTACGGGCGCATTGGGTTGCACAATCCGCCTGTATGCTCGCCATTCGGGTATTATCCGCATTGTTTTTGGTACTCGCCGCCATTTCATCCATACTGGCGGCAGTTTGAATTAACGAGGCCGACTGCTGTTCCGTCTTTACGGATAGCGACATACTGCGCGCCGCCAGTTGTTCGGAAAGGGTCATTGCCGTTTGCGAAGAGGATCTGATTTCACGTACCAGCGCGGAAATATTCTCCGACAGGCTATTAATCCCGGGGATGAGTCGTCCGGCGCAATTATTGCCAAATTCGGAGATATGAATAGACAAGTTTCCTGCTGCGACCTCTTCAATACTTTTCTTCACGGTATTAATCGGCACTACCAGATAGCAGGTCATATACCACCAAAGCAGTAATGCCGAGATCAGATAAATGATATTACACGTAATTAAAATAGGGAGATCGTGCAGAAAAGCTATTTGTAAAGTATCCACCAAAAGAAACGTACATACCATAAATAGAATAATGCATGTCCTGACGCTGATATTTCTCAACATTTTTGACGGCCTACAACCAGGATAGGAGACAGGTTTTATTTTTATAGCATTTCAGATATCTATTGCCATTCGTTTCTTTGACATTCTCCATATTCAATACCAGACCATCGCCATTTCCCTTAGTGCAACAGATAAAATTACCTATATTCGCTATGCCAGGATATTCATCCATCCATATTGACAAGTGATGTACTTATCACCATTTTCTGCTTAATAGTTAAGTCGAAAGCCAGTATATTTTAATAGACGCTTAAATAAGCGAATGACTGTTTCTGCGTGTTATTACCGCGGACAGCGTTATCGCCCGTTCTCTTGCAGAATCCTTAGCGTTTGGATGAGGCGTTATATCAGGCATAAAATCGGGTTCGCGCGAGCTTGCGCTGGCGGTCCTGCCCGCCAGCGGCAACGATTTACCGACTACGCTTCGCATGGCGCTCCCAGTTATCCTGTTTAGCCTGCACCGTTTTACGTAACGCGACATAACATGCCCCGCCGCCGCCATGGTGCGGCAGCGCCGAACAATAAGCCTGTACATCCTCAAACTCTGTCAACCAGCGGGCCACATAGCTTCGGACGATATTGGCATGCGACTTCGCCTCTCGCCCTTTACCATGAATGATCAGGACATTACGCAACCCCTCCTTTTGCGCCTCCAGGATAAAACGAAACAGCATCTTTCGGCACGTTTCGACCGGCTGGCGTAACAAATTGAGGCTGGCCTGCTGAGGATATTTCCCACTGCGTAACTTGTCGATGACACCCTGCTGCAATCCTTCCCGACGAAACTCCAGCGGTTCATTCAGCGGCAGAATATCCAGAAAGCCCGTCGTCAGGAAATTATCAAGCTGAAGCGTGTCGATACGCTGGGGCGTTTTAAGATTACGCGTTGGCTGCCAGTGTACATCAGTATGGCGTTTCAGCGGCTGGACATCCTCCATGGCGTCAAGAAACAGCGCTTTATCGTCAAGGTTCATGGTTCATCCTCCAGCGTTTTTGCGACTGCCGTTATCATAACCGTGCCCTGTTATACCGACAACGGTTTACAGTTATTTCCAATAACAGCGACAATGTCAGGCAATTAACCGCCTCGCCCGGCTCCCTTTTTCTCCGCCAACGATATTACTGTCGCTAAATGTGTTATCCCTGACTATCTTTTAAGGAGTATGGTTGCGGGTATTCCTGGCATGATATCTTGTCTCTTACGTTAGATTAAGACGATGTGAGAGAACGGATGCTGAGATTACTTGAAGAGAAGATAGCCACGCCATTAGGACCGTTATGGGTGGTTTGCGATGAGCAGTTTCGACTGCGGGCCATTGAGTGGGAACAGTACCGCGATCGTATGGAGCAACTGCTAAATATCCACTACCGTCACGAAGGCTATGAACGCCTTTCTGCGACTAACCCCGGTGGACTCAGCGATAAGCTTGCAGATTATTTTGCAGGCAATCTCGCCGTAATTGATACCCTGGAAACCGCAACGGGGGGCACACCTTTTCAACGGGAAGTATGGCAGGCGTTGCGCGCTATCCCCTGCGGGCAGGTGATGCACTATGGTCAACTGGCGGCGCAACTGGGACGACCGGGCGCCGCACGCGCAGTCGGTGCTGCGAATGGCGCTAACCCCATCAGTATTGTTGTTCCCTGCCATCGCGTCATCGGGCGTAACGGCACTCTGACCGGATACGCCGGTGGCGTGCAGCGAAAAGAGTGGCTATTACGCCATGAAGGCTATCTTTTATTATGAATATACAGGCAAAAAGTGCCTTATCGGTCACACTTTTATGTAAAGCAACAACAAATAAATTACGTATTTTCAAATAGATAAAAGTATTCATCAAACTTATACTTGAATTATTCCTTCTCCGGGATAGCTCAGACTTACGCGCTCACCAAAAAGATGTTAAAATTGACAAATATCAATTACGGCTTGAGCAGACCTATGATCCCGGAAAAGCGAATTATACGGCGCATTCAGTCTGGCGGTTGTGCTATCCATTGCCAGGATTGCAGTATCAGCCAGCTTTGCATCCCGTTCACACTTAACGAGCATGAGCTTGATCAGCTTGATAATATCATCGAGCGCAAAAAGCCCATTCAGAAAGGGCAAACTCTGTTTAAAGCAGGTGATGAATTGAAATCGCTCTATGCTATCCGCTCCGGAACGATTAAGAGCTACACCATTACCGAGCAAGGCGATGAGCAGATTACTGGATTCCATTTAGCAGGCGACCTGGTGGGTTTTGACGCCATTGGCAGCGGTCATCATCCGAGCTTTGCACAAGCGCTGGAAACCTCAATGGTATGTGAAATACCCTTTGAGACACTGGATGACCTGTCCGGCAAAATGCCTAACCTGCGTCAGCAAATGATGCGTCTGATGAGCGGTGAAATTAAAGGCGATCAGGATATGATCCTGTTATTGTCGAAGAAGAACGCCGAAGAACGTCTGGCTGCGTTTATTTACAACCTGTCCCGCCGCTTTGCGCAGCGTGGTTTTTCACCGCGTGAATTCCGCCTGACGATGACCCGCGGCGATATCGGCAACTATCTTGGCTTAACGGTCGAAACCATTAGCCGTCTGCTGGGGCGTTTCCAGAAAAGCGGTATGCTGGCGGTGAAAGGTAAGTATATTACTATTGAAAACAGCGATGCGCTGGCGGCCCTCGCCGGTCATACCCGCAACGTCGCTTAAACGTCAGCTAAACCATTGATGTTATCTTCTGCCATATCGTTAAATTTTTCTCATTTATTGATCTGGCAGAAGCGCTTCCTCTGTTTCATTCACCATATTTGAGTTACTCTTTAGTTACAAACTGCGATGACAGTTGTAAGGAGACCCTGTATGGCTATGTATCAAAATATGCTGGTGGTCATCGATCCCAATCAGGACGACCAACCCGCATTACGGCGAGCAGTTTATTTGCATCAACGGATTGGCGGCAAAATTAAAGCTTTCCTGCCTATTTACGATTTCTCGTATGAGATGACGACCCTGCTTTCTCCTGACGAACGCACCGCAATGCGTCAGGGCGTAATAAGTCAACGCACAGCCTGGATACGTGAGCAGGCGAAATATTATCTTGAAGCCGGTGTCCCCATTGAAATTAAAGTGGTCTGGCACAATCGTCCCTTTGAGGCCATCATCCAGGAGGTTATCGCCGGCAGTCACGATCTGGTGTTGAAAATGGCGCATCAGCACGATCGACTGGAAGCGGTCATTTTTACCCCTACCGACTGGCATTTGCTGCGTAAATGCCCAAGCCCCGTGTGGATGGTCAAAGATCAGCCGTGGCCAGAGGGCGGCAAAGCCCTGGTCGCCGTGAACCTGGCAAGCGAAGAGCCCTATCACAATGCTCTCAACGAAAAGCTGGTAAAAGAGACCTTACAATTGGCGGAGCAGGTTAATCATACCGAAGTACACCTGGTCGGCGCCTACCCCGTTACGCCAATCAATATTGCCATTGAGCTGCCGGAATTTGATCCCAGCGTGTATAACGACGCCATCAGAGGCCAGCATTTACTGGCGATGAAAGCGCTGCGCCAGAAATTCAGCATCGATGAAAAAGTTACGCATGTAGAAAAAGGTTTGCCGGAAGAAGTTATCCCGGATCTTGCCGAACATCTCCAGGCGGGGATCGTTGTGCTTGGCACCGTTGGACGTACCGGACTCTCAGCCGCGTTTCTGGGGAACACGGCCGAACAGGTCATTGACCATCTGCGCTGCGACCTGTTAGTCATTAAGCCTGATGAGTATCAAACACCGGTTGAACTGGACGACGAGGACGATTAATCCCTCTTCTGTCCTGCCGGATGGCACTGCCATCCGGCCAATACCCTATTCCTGTTACTCATCTCCGCCGAGGAAATAGATCCCCAAAGGAATCGCCAGCAGAATAGTGAACACCAGACTGTAAACGAAAATCATTGCCGACTGAATGGCATACATAGAGCTTGTCCACTCGGACAGTGGAATATGATATTGCTCAATCACACCGCCGATAGTCGCGCGCGTTACCACCGATGCCGCAACGATAAACACTGCCAGCAGGCATAACAGAAATTTTTTCCCCTTCGCCGATTTCAGCTTCATCATGATCATAGTATTGTCCTTTACAGATGGCTTTGTTACCTGATGGCAACAATATCATGACAATCACGCGATGTCTGCCCTATAAAACGTGACATTGTATTTACATAAAAAGTAAACCACTGAGATTAAAGCTAATAGCACTATTTCTTCTTTTTACTTATCGATGATCTACGCGTTTATCCTGGGTAAAATACCTGTTAATCAGGTCATTCTGAGCTGTTATCGTAGGAAGGAGCGGAAAACAATAATGTTCACTGAATTTTTTCTCAAAAACGCATTTAATCTGGCGATACTTTTCAGTTGCGGCATGGCGTTGCTGGTCGTGAGATTTTGGCTCAGCCGTAACGTACAGTGGAAGAAAGGATTCACGTTCCATGCGGCACAGTTTTTTATTTACGCGATTATTATTGGGACCATCGGGAGCATCCTGAATAATGCTATTGAAGATTATAATTTGCGTTTTATCTCTTCCGGGGTCATTGATTTTATCTGCACCTCGCTCATTGCGCTTATTCTGACGATAAAACTTTTCCTGATTATTAACCAATTTGAAAAAGCACAGGTCAATAAAGGTAGAGATGTCACCAGTACCCGTATTCTGGCACGGGTCATAAAAATAACCATTATTGTCGCGATTGTCTTATTGTATGGCGAACATTTTGGCATGAGTCTGTCCGGTCTGCTGACCTTTGGCGGTATCGGCGGTATCGCTGTTGGTATGGCGGGCAAAGATGTCCTGAGCAATTTTTTCTCCGGTATTATGCTCTATTTCGATCGCCCCTTCAGTATCGGAGACTGGATTCGTTCTCCTGACAGAAATATCGAAGGTACGGTCGCCGAAATCGGCTGGCGAATTACGCGAATTAACACATTCGACCACCGCCCGTTGTACGTGCCTAATTCCGTCTTTTCATCCATTAGCGTTGAGAATCCGGGACGGATGACCAACCGTCGAATAAAAACGGTTATTGGATTACGTTACGAAGATGCCGACAAAATTGGCCTCATTGTTGACGCTATCAGAAACATGTTGCAGGCGCACAGAGATATCGATCAGAAACAGACGCTGTTGGTCTATTTTAATGAATTCGCCGACTCTTCGCTGAATATTATGGTGTATTGCTTTACCAAAACAACAGTATGGCAGGAATGGCTTGCCGTACAGCAGGATGTTTACCTGAAAATTATTGCGATTGTCCAGGAAAACGGCGCTGACTTCGCCTTCCCAAGCCAGACGCTCTATATCGATGACCCGGAGACCGCGCCTGCGACAAAATAAAAGATAGCCGGTGCCCGATAACGCTTATCGGGCACCGAGGCTTCTCTGTCCGGATGACGGGTTGTTAGCGCCTTCCTCACGGTGATCAACGGCTCTTTTCATTCACCGTCATGGTAAATTCAAGCACCTCATTAGTGTCGTTAACGTAGGCATGAGGCATGTCGGTTCTGGCTACAGCGGAGCAGCCCTCCCGAATAATAAAGCGTCTACCGTTGACTGTTAATGTCAGTGTTCCCTGATTAACAAACAGTAATTCACAGGTGTCTGCTGGATGCCCTGCCGATTCAAACTGTTCACCAGGATGCATTATCCATTGCCAGAGTTCCAGCATATCCGGCCCGCTGGTTCCCGCCATCAGTTTTGCGCTGCCGCCTTTCTCGCCGCGCCACAACACCGGAATAGCATCCCGGTCGATAAGATGGACCATCGGCTCGCTGGCGACGTTGACAAAATCCGCCACGGACACTCCCATTGCCGCCGCGATCTTACATAATAGCGCAATGCTTGGATTGGCTTTACAGCCTTCAATTTCCACCAGCATTCCTTTACTGACGCCGGAACGCCGCGCAAGCTCATCCAGCGACATCTTTTTTTGGCTACGAAATTGTTTGATACGTTGGGAAACAGCTTCATTTATCGTGCTGACGTCGGCGCCCGCCGTGGTCGATAAGTTGACTTTTTTGGTCATTGGTCGATATCATAGAAGAAAATAGTCATTACAGGATTATGCGATGTCTTCTATGTTACCGTCAATCAGCCCGGAACTGGCCCGTATCGCTCCCGGCTTTCGTGCATTAAGTATTAATGTTATTGCCGCTCCGGTTCGCGATGCGCAGGTCGGAGAAATCGCGTTAAAAGAGGCCTGTCAGGCCGTAATCAACGGACAACCGGCGTGGGCACAGGCGCATATAGACGCCTGGAATGCAGTGTTTAAAGCATTCGGCGCAAAACCAAAGCGCCCCCCCTGCTCGGCTGAAGCGCTACGAAAACGCGTGTTGAAGGATGGAACAATGGCGTCGCTGGACCCGGTTGTTGACCTTTATAACGCCGTGAGCCTGCGCTATGCCGTACCGGTAGGCGGCGAAAATAGCGCGGCTTATTGTGGATCGCCGCGGCTGGTTTTCGCAGACGGAAGTGAAACATTTGATACCCTGAAAGAAGGACAACCCGTCACCGAGTCGCCAGAACCGGGCGAAGTTATCTGGCGCGATGACAGAGGCGTCACCTGTCGGCGCTGGAACTGGCGTCAGGGAGTACGTACCCGACTAAGCGCTTCAGATAAAGCGATGTGGTTTATCCTTGAAAGCTTGCCGGAAATGCCGGTTGATGAATTGTACGCGGCAGGAAACATGCTGACTGACGGCCTTGAAAAAATGATGCCAGGTTTACGTTTTGAATCCACGTTGATGGGTGTCTGATTGATATTGCGTAACAGGAGAAATACCATGTCGCTGTTTCTGACAAGTTTTATTTTCGAAAAAAAAGAGTACGACGAAGAGTTTTATCAACTGGATGGCTGGATTGAGCGCTATACGCAGTCTATTGATGGCTATATTGGGATGGAAAGCTATACCGATGCCGCCAGCGGAAGAATGGTTAATAATTATTACTGGCAGACCCGCGAATCAATGGAGCTATTGATAAATAATTTACAGCACCAGCAGGCCAAATCACAAAGTCATAAGTGGCTTTCCGGTTACCAGACGATTATTGCAGAAATTCAGGGGTGCCATAACGTTAACCTGCCCCATCCGCTGGCATCATTTTCAGTTCCTTATGCGTGATGCAATAGTATATGTATTAAATGTGGGGGCACACAAGAGAATGCCTGCGCCCCTGCATTGCCGGTTATTCGGTTCTCTGTGCAGGGGCGTGCTGATATAAGTGATTAGTAAACAGGAAGATGAGTGATATCTCGTGGTACACTAACACGCGTAACCACATTGTTTTCATCGCACTCTATCAACGCTCTGGCAAAAATACTGAGCTCATTAATTTTCAGCCCGGAATTATCCAAAAACTGGCGGCAAGCGTAGTCAGAAAAAAAGGTTATGCCGGGATGAATATCATGTTCCCGAATAAAACGGGCCTGAGCAAATGGCGTATCCATACTCAGCACATATACCGCCCGGTTTGAGTGGCTACCCGCTGATTTAAGGCGGTCACTATAGTCTTTTACCTGCCATTCACAAACCGGCGTATCCAGTGACGGGACGACAATAATCCGCTTTTTTATCCCCGGGATACAGTAACCCGGTAATAAATTATGGCTCACCAGCCCCTTTGTGCAGGGTAATGGTTTGCCTTCAGCCAGTATACCGGGTTTGAGGGTCAGCTGCGTTTTGCCAAAGGTGACAGCGTGTTCCTGACCCAATGAGATATAATCTTGTGTTGTTGCTGGTGTCATAAAAAGTTCTCCTTTTAACGTTTGTATTATTTTAGCCATAATAATTATTTAGCAATCTACTAAAGAACCAAGTCAACATCCATAATAAGAGCAGTGAAATAAAAGCCAACCCATTATTCATTGCTGTTTTTACTCTACTTTTTTATTGTCCCGGAGATAGTAAATTTATCTTTAATCAATTCCCCAAAATATTCATATGTCAATTTCAACTCTCCATTTGAACCTCCATTATAAGTTACCGTCTGAAGATACTCTCCGGGATTACCCCCGGCTTTGATATCGCATCGACTATTCCAACTTCCTGTTGAAAAATGCCCACACTGGAGATTGAGATTAGATATGGGGTTATTATTTATATCTTTAACAATAATTTTCACAACAGCACTCTCTCCTGGCATCAGTAAAGATTTATCTGCACTAATGACAGATAAATCTTTACTCAATTTAACTATACGTTTTGTTTCAATAGAATGGAGTTCAGAAACCATCGGCACAGGCGTATATCCTGGTGCTGAGACCATATCTGTTTCGTTATAATGCTCAATTCTTATCTTCGAACCTACATTATCCTCGCTGATAACAATTTCATATTTACACGGCTTTTCACGTAGAAGCTCATGCTGTGAGTCATCTTTCTCAACGCGATAATACGTACATACTGTGGTAGCCGTTTCATTAGCTTGATATTTTTCAGAATCAAGATCACTGACTCTCCCAACCATTCTTGCTTTTAAAAGCATGCCTGGTATAGGTATATATGATTCAAAATATCCATAATACCCATTCAATTCCAACCCATAATCACTCAACGGCGAACTAGGCCTGTGCCCAACGCTCGGCGCCGTAGGAGGAGAAAACATCCCGACGGTTGCCGCGGACGTTGTCGACGAATCCGCCAAGACGCTTATCGGCGCAGCCGCCAGAAGCAGGCTATAGATAATAAGATTATGTTTCGACATACGCACTGTTGATCCTTTTTAAAACATTAATTCGCATCAGATGCTGCGGTAGAACTCTTAGCATTTTCTTTATCAGAAATAATTCTGACGCGAATATATTTATTCTGTAGCGATTCCCCGTTAAGGCTATAAGGGATAAGCCAGGTGGCTTTTGTCGCCCCCGGTACGGATTGCCAGGATTTCATTTCATCCGAGATTTCCCACTGATAATTAAACGCATCAGTACAGTCCGTGTTATTTATACAAAGCGTTCTGGCTCGCATTTCCGTTCCGACGACTGGCGCGGTAACGCTTCCGTTGGCTTCTTCAGTACCCGGCGTAAAAAGCACCTCCACAGAAGTGACCTTCTGCGCAATACTGTCTGACTGCGCTTGTAGTAGTACGGTACCCTTCACCGGATGTTTATCGTCTGGTCCGCTTGCTTCAATATGTAATTTGAGCGAGCGGGCATCATCGCCGATATGGGTCACCAGAACCCGTTCAACCCAATGGCCGTCACGCTCTCTACCACCGAGCGCTTTAAATGCCAGACCCGGCGTATCTGATTGATACTTAATATTACGTGGTTTGAGCGACGCCCACTCCTCTTCAGAGCGCTCGCGCACGTAGTGCCACTCAATAACCTTCCCCTCTTCTCCGGCGGGAAGCGGCGTACTGACAACAAAGTTGCCATCCTCAACCTGAACATCGTCATTGATAACATTTATCCAGGAACGGAAACTGGTCTCATCCTGTGTCACCCTTACCGGGATACGCTCGGAGGTCACGCGAGTACCCCGGCTGTCAGTCACCGTTAAATAAAGGCTATACTCCTGACCGTCGGTCGCCGTCAGCGGAAGTTGTGGAAGGATAAGGCCGCTGCCCAGACTCCCCTGAAGCTGGAGCCCGGCGAGAAGCTCCGCATCACCCGACCACTCAACCTTCTCAATCGGGTAACGGCTATCTACCGTCGCCATTAATGTCACCAGCGTCCCGGACAGGCCTGACACTGGCATTGCCGTAATGCGGATTTTACTGGCCTGCTCCCGATACGCCATGACGATATCGTAATTACGATCGACAAAGGCACGCCGATTAGTCGTATTTGACGGCGCCCCAACGTTGCGGTAATCAAGCTGTTCATGTAACGGCGTACCGAAGGAATAGTTGACTCTCAGACCGCCCTCTGCCTGCGAGCCGCCGTTACCGGCGTCCCGATATCCTGCTCTGACCTCAAGCAAGGGGACAGGATTCCAGACCAGAGCCGCACCTGCGGCGCGGGGATTCCGGCTTAATGTACCGTTACCCAATAGATCAACTTTATCCCCGTAATACTGTTCATATGTCAGCTCGCCACTGAACCAGGGAAAATCGGGAAGCGTGCCTTTTGTTCGCAGATCAAAGCCATATGCCGGACGCTCATCATGTAATTCATGAACTGCTGACGTTTTCCAGCCGGTGAGAGGGAAATAATAGTTGCCGGAAAAGGCCAGACTGTCTTTATAAACTTCCCCGCCAATGCCGCCACGTAAGTGGGAATAACGGATGTCGGCATCCAGAAATGTATTGACGCCGAGCAGCCATCCATTGACCTCCTGGCGATAACCCACACCAACGTTAACATAGGTGCGGCCATCGAAACTGCTGCTGTCGTGGTCGCGAAAGCCAAGCTGGCCAAAGAGTAAAGACGATGTTGTTTCCTCGACGGGAATAAACATATCGAACTCTGATGAGCGATATTTCGCGCCATCTTCAAGATTGACGCCACCACGGAAAATAATCGCCGGAAAAGCGCTCTTCATCCCCTCGTTCACCAAATGATTAGCGGCTTGCCCTGGTAATGCCTTTATTTTTCCTTTGGCATAATCCTCCAGCGTCCCCTCCTGCAGATGCGGAGAAATAGACGATGCCGTCCCCGCAATCCACGACTGAATTTCATTATCGCTATCAGCGATGACCGGGAGTGAAATCTGACTGGTAACAATGGCCCAGGTTATATATTTAGTAATGGGTTTTTTAGAAAAAACCACTTTATTGTCTCCTGCTATATCCCCCTGCCTGGCAGAGGGAGTATTAAAATAAGATGTTTATTTGGCGATAACCATCAGCGACGGATAGCGCGTTTATTCTCCGGCGTGGCTTTCGTCGTTTTAGGCGTAACGTGGACACGGAACAGTTTATTCTGCTCAGTTCCCTTAATAATATATTTATGTTTTTCAGCGTTGGTATTATTCAGATCGGTGAACTTATCTGGTGTCCCGGCATCCGCCATCTGCCAGGTAAAGTTATAATTACTGACCTCACACTCAGCCGCCGCTGTGGCGGCACATTCCAGTACCGCTTCAAGGGTGCCGCCCACCACTGGGGTGTTGGCGTCATTGGTACCGTTGAGTTCATCAGTTGGTTTACCACTTTCATTCACCACATTGATAGTGACAGAACGTAGCTTATTAGAAATCGTACCGTCTGCGGCGGAGTCGCCGCCCACGCCAGAAGATGAAGAAGTTAATAAGACAGTGGCAGGCAAGAATGCACTATCCGGCGTCCCCGTTGCCGTCTTAATCCGGTAAACGATTTTAATTTTTTTACCGCCTGCATCAGCAGGAATGGTAAAAGCCGTCCCGGTTGCCGCCGGGGTTCCAGAAGGATCGGCAGCCTCATTATCCACCAGGTACCATTTAATATCGTCGGCATTATTCATTTTATCCAGCGATAAGGGATCCCCATCCTCATCCCTAATAAAAACATCCGCTATCTGGAGGGTTGAACCGGTCGTCAGTTCCCCAGACACTTCTATCTTTTTTGCATTAGTAGTTGCCACAGGACGGTGACCAACAGAAGCAGGTGTAGCAGAAGAAGCCATATCATTGGCTCTGGTATTCGCCACCGCCTCTACTGAGACCACGGATGCACAAATCGCTAACGCTAATAAAGATTTTTTGAAGTACAAAACAATTCCCTTTTATTTAATCATTAGAAATAATTACGAGATTTATAATCTCACGAGCTAAAAATTCAGGGTTATTCAATCATTTTAACCCCTTGTGAAATTATGCCCTTCGCCATGCTAATTACTTAGCTTTACTGGCAAAAACCGATCTCCAAGTGTAAAGTTTATTCAAAAACGTCAAGAAATTTAAATATTTCTTGTTTTGCCAGAAAAGCTAACAACCCCACTAGTTTAATAACACAGTATGTCAAATACCTTAAATATTTATATTTTCGGCTTCAATAAAGAGGAATGATGATGAAAAAAGCCATAATAATCTCAGTATTAGAGCAAATAGAAAAAAATATTGAAGAGAGGATTGATATTGAAAAGCTGGTTGTTATAACAGGTTATTCGCGAAGGAGTTTGCAGGATTTTTTTAAAGAAAAGTGTGGAGTCTCTATCGGAAAATATATCAGACAACGCAAGTTGAGCAGAAGCGCCACTCTGCTAAAGCTGACCTCTCAGTCGGTCACAGATATCGCGTTCAGAATGGGGTTTGATTCAGTGCAGTCCTATAGTCGAGAGTTCAAAAAAACATTTGGTGTCAATCCCAATAACTATCGCAAGGCTGATTTCTGGGATCTCAGAAACCTACGGCCTCCCTACTGGCTTGACTGTGATGAGCATTATCAGTTCGAAATTTGTCAGCTTACGTCAAAAGAAATTTTCGGATTTCAAACATCTCATCAGATCGCAACAAATGACCTTCCTAAAAAAGCGTCGCCTATAAAATGGAAAATCATTCATGAGACGCTCAGAACGTGGGGCGAAAATGTGTATTGTCTCTCGTCTTTTAAGCCAGATAATACCAATGACCAGGTCATCGCCGTAAGCAGTTTTTTTGGTATGGAACATAATTCCGTCGATGGAGGCAAAATGCCCATGTCGAGGGTAATAAAATGTGGTAAATATGCAAAATTCCATTTCGTTGGTCATAAGGAAAAATATCAACAATTTTCCAATACAATATATATGTGTATATTGCCAAAACTGAATCTTATCAGGAGAGAAGGAGAAGATATTGAATACTTCCATTTGGCATCCGTCCAAAAGCAACAGAATAATGAATCCATTGTCGATCTTTATTATTATATCCCTGTACTGTAATGACTTCGTACCATCCACGTATTTCATCTGAAAAGCCTTCTCTTTTCAGAGCGGTAATAAAACTCTCAGTATTGATTCTGATAAAATAAGTGACTATTAAATAAGTTAACATTTTGAAAGGATTGAGAAAATAACTTGTTGTCACGCAACACCGGAGCCAGGTTTCTGACAGTACTGTACGGTGTAGTGATCAGGTAATATTGGCTACAGTTTACGGTAAAAGCAAAGTCCATACTTTAACTATTAATGGGAGTATGCTGGCCGGGCGGCTTGCGGGGCCTTCATGCTCCCACATCTATAATGTTGGTATGATTACATTCTCTCTATACTTTCCTGTGCTAACCTTTTATCTCGTTGAGATAACGTTTAATTAAAATGTTCTCTTTTTGATGTACATTATAAGAGGAGACATTATTCATATTTTCGAAATCAGGGCAGACGATATGTATACAACCATCAGAAACACAGCGCTAGCAATGGTAGCTTGTTTTTCGTATATCGCACATGCCAGTACCCCCCCTCCTCTTATTATCACCAGGGGAGCCGGAGGAGACGCCTCCGGAGCCACAGTCATTCATGATAATTGGCGGCATGGCACTCCTGACCTGGTCAATCTTACCGATATCCCCATAGATAAAATCAGACCAGAAAAATACAGTTGCGTACTGATTATTGGGCAAGGAGCTATAAAAGAAATGCTTCTTGCGAACAATGCCTCAGCAATACTTTCCGGAAAAACTGTTGGTCTTTATAGTCATCTGATCGATCAGAACGCGCTCAGATTACTTCGGCAATTGCAGAACAAAGTGAGATTCAATCTCTTTTTTACCCGCTCACAGATAACTCTACTAAAACTAAGGAACATTTCAGAATATAATTTTTTGAGTTCTAAAGTAAATAATGTCTGGGGACAAGACTCACTAGCAATTGAAACAGTGGCACCTGACAGGGGTAATATACCGGAAAAAGCGCTTCCCCTCAAAACAACGGATTATGTGATCTGGCTGGGTGGAAACTATACTACCTCCTCTGGTACGCAGCGTATCTTCACAAACGATCAGATTGTTGTAGCCCTGAAACCACTACATAATGTTATTTCATCAAACGCATCGATTGCTATTATGCTTTCACCACGTTTTTTTGATAATAGCATGAGTAAAGAAGCAAAAGTTAAACGACTGAAGGCAGTACTTAACACCTTTTCGCGAAACAGGGTCACATTTTATATGAGTAAGGAGATGCTTGCTAATCTGAAAGAATTTGATTTGCCTGTTCAACTATCCCCTTCTTACGCGGAGCTGATGCGAATGCCCTGGGCCAGCGCTACCCAGCATTTTGCCTCTGTGGATCAATATAACCTGTTTGCTGATCTCATACCTAAAGTCACGCCGTTTCTTCTTGAACCGAATGATGCCGATCAAGCTCTCTATGCGACGGATTATCTTAATACCCGGCGTGTAAGTCTGACCCAAAATATTCTTAACCATGGTTGTGACTAAATAAAACGCGCAGAATCCGGGATAGTTAGCAATCCAAAACAGACCGTTAGCCATGAGTACTGTTTATCTTCACTATACAGGGAAAAACCAAATAACTGACGACACAAATCAAGCTGAGACCCTGTATTCGGCTATACAGGCACTCTATTCAATTCAGGCCCAGAAACAGTCCGGTACCCATACTGGACACGGCCTCCCAACTGCTTTAGCGCATTACCAGTCCAGCTTCGATGCGCCTTCTGTCGTCTGCACTATTTCACTGGTTTTAATGACGCGATGATAACCATAAGCATCAGCGTATTTCGTCATTCCGGTTGCGGTGTCAACCTCCGGCTTACCCTGCGTTTCAATAATATCTCCCGTCCGGGTCGTCATGGTATAGGTCGTTGTACATCCGGCTAGCATCAACACTGATAAGCTAAGTACCGTAATAAGACTACATTTTTGCATCTCTCGTTTCCCTGACACCTCTATTTTTGATGTACTTTACCGAATACCGCAACGGCAAGATGGATGATTAGGGCTATTGCTCCCTGTTTGCCCGTACTGATTGGCTCAGGTTTTTTGATGCGCTGCGTTAATCCGGCAGTAATCGCTCCAGCACATCTCCAGCCAGAAGTACACTCTCCTGAAGACGCTCCAGGCTATACCCCGCTCGCGCCTTGGCGGAAAGTCCCGCCATTAGCGTCCCCATAAAGTCAGTCATCCGGTCAGCCTCTTGCGGATACCGCATGGCGACATAAGTGCGAATCAGGTTTTCAGCAGCGATGTAAAACTCGCAGGCGGCCTCTCGTGCCGGTTTATCGTTACAATGAGCGCCCTCCAGAACCAGACATCCGGTGGCATCAGGATCGGCAGCGTAACGTCTTGCCGCTTCCATTAGCACATCGATAAGGCACTTCGCGGTCGGGCGATCGTGACGCAGAAGCGCCCCGAGCGGAATCGCGTCGGTCATCCTGTAACGTTTTAATACGCGAGTATACAGCCCCAGCTTGCTGCCAAACGCCGCATAGAAACTGGGAGGATTGATCCCGAACGCTTTTGTCAGATCCGCTACGCTCACCGCGTCGTAGCCGCGCGAATGAAATAAGTGTTGAGCGGTTTCAATGGCTTGCTCCGGATCGAACTGGCGAGGGCGACCCGGCGTTCGGCTATGTTTTGTAGTCATTACTACATAACTCCTTGACGGCATGATTTCATTGCGCATATTGTAGTGGCTACTACAATATCATAAAGGACATCCTGATGACGCTATTTCGCAACAAATCTGTACTGGTTTTAGGGGGAAGTCGTGGTATCGGCGCGGCTATTGTACGACGCTTTAGCGCTGACGGCGCATCGGTCGTTTTCAGCTACGCCGGATCGCGTGAAGCCGCCGAAAAACTGGCAGCGGAAACTGGAAGCACCGCCATCCAGACGGATAGCGCCGATCGTGATGCCATCATCAGCCTCGTGCGTGAGTACGGACCACTGGATATTCTGGTCGTCAATGCGGGCGTGGCTCTCTTCGGCGATGCGCTGGAACAAGATAGCGATGCGATAGATCGTTTGTTCCGTATTAATATCCATGCGCCTTACCATGCGTCAGTCGAAGCAGCCCGCAACATGCCGGAAGGTGGACGCATTATTATTATCGGTTCCGTGAATGGCGATCGGATGCCCGTACCGGGAATGGCCGCGTACGCCGCCAGTAAATCAGCCCTGCAAGGGCTGGCGCGCGGCCTGGCCCGTGATTTTGGCCCCCGCGGGATTACGATAAATGTGGTGCAGCCAGGCCCCATTGATACCGACATCAATCCGGAAGATGGCCCCATGAAAGAGCTGATGCACAGTTTCATGGCGATCAAACGACACGGAAGACCTGAAGAAGTGGCTGGAATGGTGGCATGGCTTGCCGGTCCGGAAGCCTCTTTCGTCACCGGCGCGATGCACACCATCGATGGTGCCTTCGGCGCCTGACGGCCAGGCGAATATCACACGGTTGCCGTCTACGCTCCGGCAACCGTGTTAGAAGCTGTTCATGCGAGAAAACATCTGCAAGCGCCGGGATCAATCGTGGATTTTAACGCCAAGACAACCGCGAACAAATTCAGGATTAAAATGCTTCACCGCTTCGCCAACGTAGCCTAAATCAAGGGCGTTGATTTGAGCCATTTCGTTATCCGTTAGTGAGAAATCCCAGATGGCAAAGTTCTCTTCAATACGTTCCTGTCGAGTGGATTTAGGAATAACCGTGACGCCACGCTGCACGTTCCAACGCAGGACAACTTGCGCGATGGTTTTTTGATGGGCATCGGCAATCCTTTGAAGCATGACATTTTCATACGGTTTATGTCTCCCGCCGCCTAACGGCGCCCACGCTTCAGGCTGAACGTTATAATGCTTCATGGTTTCCAGCGCGGCGGGTTGTGCAAAGTATGGATGCAATTCGACCTGGTTTACCATTGGCGTAATTCTGACGGTTTCACAGAAGTTGGCTAACACATGCGCATAGAAGTTGGACACGCCAATGGCTTTTAGTTTACCGGCTTCATAAGCGTCTTCCAGCGCGCGCCACGCACTAAAATAATCGCCCATTGCCTGATGCAATAAATAGAGATCAAAATAATCTAACCCGGATTTTTTCAGCGACGCTTCAATACCTGCTTTGGCCAGATCGTAGTTAGCCATATCTTGCACCCACAGTTTAGAAGTAATAAATAACTCCTCACGGGTACACAGGCCTGTCGCGATGGCTTCACGAACAGCGTCACCAACGGCATCTTCATTGCCGTATACCGCAGCGGTATCGATAAGACGATAACCACTGCGAATAGCGCTTAACACTGACTGCTGACATTCTTCTTTGTCGGTTACCTTAAAAACGCCAAAACCCACCATAGGCATTTTAAGGTTGTTACTTAATATTGAATATTCCACGCTAAAGCACCCTTTCGTTGTAAAGACGCCATGATAAGAGCAAAAGACAGGTACAATGAGTATTGTTAAATCCGATTATTTTTATACAAAAAGTTCATTAATAACAGTTGTACAGATTTTTTATTGCATCCAAACGTTCAGTGCTTGCTATATCCTCGCCGTGTAGCACCTGTTTGATAAAGCCTTTTACTTATGCGTCAAAACCAGTACCGTCATTTGGACCGTCTGTGAAAAAGTTTTCTGAACAGGCAATGCGATATCCGGAATAATATTTTTTAGCGAAGAGACTCCGGCTGGCTCAGCGCCGTTTTGCACCAGTCATAAAAAGCGCGTACCGTAGGCGGCAGAAACCTGTTTTGCGGATAGACCAGCGCAAGCGGCAAATCATAAGAATGGTTGTCCATGCAGGTCACCAGCGCCCCACTGTGCAGATACGGCGCAACCAGATAGCTGGCGACGCGAATTAACCCCAGCCCCTGTATTCCGGCCTGAATATAAGCGTCCGTATCATCGACAACCAGCGTCTCCTGCACCCGCATCGCGTAATCCTTCCCCTCACGCGTAAAAAACCAGTCGGTGGTACGCCCGGTGCGGTGGTTCAGGTAGCCGACCGCATGGTGTTTTTGCAGATCATCTAAATTTTCAGGGCTACCGTAACGCTCAATGTAAGTGGGCGATGCTGCTATCACCCAGTTAAAGCTGGCAAGTGGACGGGCAACCAGCGTGGTGGAATCATCGATCCTGCCGGCCCGAATCACGCAGTCATACCCTTGCAGGATAATATCCTCCACGCTATCGCTGGAACAAAGTATCAGCTCCAGCTCCGGATACTGGCGCAAAAAGGCCGGGAGCGTGGGAATAATGCAATGCCGGGCGAGAGATTGCGGCATCCCTACTTTAAAACGCCCTTTGGGTTGTGCCGCCCGGCCGGGAAATGACGACTCCATGGCCGCGATATCTGCCAGTACTCTTTTGCACTCTTCGTAGTAACGCCGCCCCTCTGCGGTCACGCTAAGTTTGCGGGTTGTACGTTGCAAAAGCTGAATCTTAAGCCAGGATTCCAATTCTTTAACCACCCGCGATACCGTTGAGCGCGGCACGCCCAGCACTTCGGCGGCTCTGATAAAACTATGGGTATCCACTACGCAAACATAGACCTGCATCGCTTCCAGCTTGTCCATTTTCCCCCCGCCAATTATCCCATTTATCAGAACAGTCTAACCCGTCTTCGGCGTCTTATCGAACGCAGAACCCTGACGTAATCTTTAATCTACAGGTGAACCAACACAGAGAGGGGCAAATGAAACAATCCAATAATCAGGTAGGTGAAAAAGTATTGGTGCTGGGCGCGGGACAACTGGGGGCGTCAGTGCTGGCGTCGTTGGTTCCGGCGGTCACACAGCGTAATGGTTCCGTTAGCGTTATTGTGTCAGGGCAATCCAGGGATAAACAGAGCAAACGACGTTCCAGCATTCATCAACAACTGGCAGATGCCGGTGCGCGGTTTATCCCGGTCGACATCGCGGGCAGTTCGGTTGCAGCGTTAAAAGATCAATTCCGCGGTTTTGATACGATCATCAATTGTATGGGGTTTGTCGCCGGTGCGGGTACCCAGATAAAAATCACCCGCGCGGTACTGGAGGCGGGCGTTAAGCGCTATTTCCCCTGGCAGTTTGGCGTGAATTACGATGTGGTCGGCAAAGGCAGCGGCCAGCCGGTGTGGGACGAACAGTATGACGTCAGGACGCTTTTGCGCGAGCAAAACGTCACAGAGTGGGTGATTGTTTCAACCGGTATATTTACCTCTTTTCTCTTCGAACCGGCCTTTGATGTGGTCAACTTAGCCAAAAAAACCATCAATGCCCTCGGCGGATGGGAAATGCAGGTCACCGTCACGTCGCCTGCGGATATTGGTCGCCTGACCACTGAAATTTATCTGCATCAGCCGCGTATCACTAACGAAGTCGTCTTTGTCGCGGGGGAAACGACCTCTTATGCAAAACTGGCGGAAACGGTCGAACGCGTGACGCAGCAAACTTTTACCCGAGGCGTATTGACGCTACCTGACTTACAGGAGCAGCTCCGTTTACATCCGCATGACCCAATGCTGCGCTATCGCGTCGCCTTTGCGCGTGGTGACGGTATGTGGTGGCCGATGAGTGACACCTGGAATGCACAACATCATCTGCCGACACAGGATATTGCCGCCTGGCTGAAAACACACCAATGAGAACGGCGGCATCAGGCGATCGCTTAATTCCCATGCCTTCTGCCAGCATCAGGCGGCGGGCGTGGCTACCTTGCGTTAACAAGAAACCAGTACGCATCAGTGCTTCACGATATACATCGTACGGCTATAGGCCACATCTTCCGGGTTAGTAATGGGGTATCCCTTTACCCACGGTTTAATTAACCGGCCATTGGTATACTGATAAATAGGCGCTATAGGCGCTTGTTCCGTTAAAATTTTCTCCGCTGCATTGTAATCCGCGTTACGCGCTTCGGCGGTATTTTCCATCGTCGCTTGCGTCAGGATTTTGTCATAAGTCGGATTAGTAAAGCGTGAAATATTCCCCGTATGCGTGGACGTTAATAAGGATAAGAAAGCCGACGGTTCGTTGTAATCACCCACCCAGGAGGCGCGAATAACATCAAAATTACCGGTATTCCGGCTGTCGATATACGTTTTCCACTCCTGGTTTTGCAATTTCACATCCACCCCCAGATTTTTCTTCCACATTGACGCCACCGCAATCGCGATTTTCTGATGGTTTTCTGAGGTATTGTAAAGCAGGGTTAATTTAAGCGGCTTCTGCGATCCGTAGCCTGCTGCACGCAGCAATGTTTTCGCCTGGGCATTAAGTTCTTCCTGGCTCATTTGTTCAAACGGTGAAGGATCGGGCTTAAATCCTGCCGTGACATCCGGTGTAAAATGCCAGGCCGGTTTTTCACCGGTACCTAAGACTTTTTCCGCCATCAAACGGCGATCAATGGTCATACTTAGCGCCAGACGAACGCGGGAATCCGCCGTCGGCCCTTTCTGCGTATTAAACGCATAATAATAAGTCCCTAATTGCGGCGGCGTATAAACTTGCCCTGGAATATCCTTCAATAATTTCTGGTACATATTTTTAGGGAAAGATTCGGTGATATCAATATCACCGGCAAGATAACGTTTCGTCGCAGCCGACTCCTGGTTAATGGGTAAAAATGTCACTTTTTGCAGTACCGTTTTCGCGTTATCCCAGTAATGCGTATTAGGCACGACCACCAGTTTTTCATTTACCACGCGCTCTTTAAGCACATACGCGCCATTGCCGATCAGTTTTCCCGGCTTCATCCAGTCTTTACCGCTTTCAACATTCGCTTTTTGGACCGGATAAAAGGCAAAACTGGCGGTCAGACTGGCAAACCAGGGCAACGGCTTGTCAAGCTGAATACGCAAAGTGTGCGCGTCCACGGCACTGACGCCAAGCTGATCCGGCGTGGCTTTACCGTCGATAATGGCTTGCGCATTAGTGATGCCAGCCAGAGCGGCAAACCAGGCGAAGGGGGAAAGCGTTTTGGGATCAACGAGACGTTGCCAGCTATAGACAAAATCCTGGGCGGTCACCGGCGTTCCATCGGCCCATTGCGCATTATCCCGCAACGTAAACGTCCAGATACGATTATCATTGCTCTTCCACTGGCTGGCGACGCCAGGGATAATTTCACCCTTTTCGTTCTGGTTAACCAGCCCTTCAAACAGATCGCGGATCACCTGAATTTCAGGCAGCCCAACGGCTTTCGCTGGATCTAACGAAGCGGGCTCATCTTTGATATGACGCACCAGTTCTTGTTTCTCTGCCAGTACCGTTCCACCGGGAACATCCGCAGCATATGCCAGGGAAAAGCTGCTAACCAACAGCGCACAACAGGTTACTGAAACAGAATGCCTCATAGAAGTTCCTCAAAGATGAGTTAAATAACAACGTAATTATTTGTTTCAGCAGAAAGAAATGCAATTATCTTCCGCCAGAAAGTTGATATCGCGCCATACAAGAGGGTAAATAGAAACCATTTGATAATCGGCGGGTTTTACACAACACTACGATGATTACCCTACTGGTCTCAGCTTCGGGAAACATGTATGACTGTCACCCGCCCCCGTGCCGAGCGCGGCGCATTTCCGCCAGGCACTGAACATTATGGACGTTCGCTACTAGGCGCACCGCTAATCTGGTTTCCGGCGCCTGCCGCCGATCGCGAAAGCGGCCTGATACTGGCTGGCACCCACGGGGATGAAACCTCATCCGTGGTGACGCTCTCCTGTGCGTTACGCACCTTAAATCCTTCCCTTCGCCGTCATCATGTCGTACTTGCCGTTAATCCTGATGGCTGTCAACTAGGATTAAGGGCAAATGCAAATGGCATTGATTTAAACCGTAACTTTCCCGCCGCCAACTGGAAAGCGGGTGAAACAGTTTATCGCTGGAATAGCCGCGCGCAAGAGCGTGATGTCGTGCTGCTAACCGGCGACCATCCCGGCTCAGAACCGGAAACCCAGGCGCTTTGCCAGTTAATACATCAACTCCAACCCGCCTGGGTCGTCTCTTTTCACGATCCCCTAGCCTGCATTGAAGATCCACGTCGCAGCGAGCTAGGCGAGTGGCTGGCCGATGCGTTTGCGTTGCCGCTGGTGACCAGCGTTGGTTACGAAACGCCCGGTTCGTTTGGCAGCTGGTGCGCCGACCTCAACCTGCACTGCATTACCGCCGAGTTTCCCCCTGTTTCTGCCGATGAAGCCAGCGAAAAATACCTGCTGGCTATGTCGAATCTGCTCCGCTGGCATCCTAAAGATGGAGTTGACCCGTCGTAAAGCGTAGCGCGGGCTCAACATCAACCGCCAGCCATGTTGGGCCATCAAGATCGGCGAAGCTCACCTGCGGCATAAGCGGCAGCGCGGCGCTAATCGCTCTTGATGTACAGAGCATACAGCCCAGCATCAGGCCGAATCCTTGCTCCCGCGCCTCCGTTGCCAGCGCCAGCGCCTCGGTCAGACCGCCGGTTTTATCCAGCTTAATGTTAATCATATCGTAGCGCCCCGTCAGGGCTTTCAGACTACTGCGAGTATGGCAGCTCTCATCTGCACAGATGGGCAACGGATGAATAAAATTTTCCAGGGCGGCGTCATCCTGCGCGGGCAGCGGCTGCTCCAGCATCGCGACATTCAGATCCGCCAGTAACTGACAACGCGCCGCCAGCCCCTCCGGACGCCACGATTCATTGGCGTCCACAATGAGCGTCGCCTCCGGCACCGCCGCGCGGATCGCCACCATACGTTCGCTAATCAGACGAGCATCGAGTTTGATTTTCAGCAACGTCGCCCCTTTTTCCCATAGTGCCGCCGCACTGGCTGCCATCTGTTCCGGCGTGCCTATCACTACCGTTTGCGCGGTAGTAAAAACCGGGGACAGCGTCACGCCGAGCAGCCCGGCAAGGCTTTGCTGCCGCTGGCGGGCCTGCAAATCCCATAAGGCGCTATCCACCGCGTTGCGCGCCGCGCCTGCCGGCAACAGTTTCTGCAATGCTTCGCGAGTCAGCCCGTTTTCCAACTGAGGCACAATACTCATGATTTGCGCCATGACCGAGGCATCACTTTCACCATAGCGTGGATATGGCGTACATTCCCCGATGCCTTTTACGCCCTCTTCTTCCAGTTCGACAACGACAACATGCGCTTCGCTTCGGCTACCACGCGCAATAACGAAAGGCGTATGCAACGGCCAGGTTTCCTCATATACCTTAACAGATCTCATCTCTTCCCCTCTGATAGCGCCGGACGCGGCTTGCTACAAATAGTATTTGCCGTGTTAATGAATAATGACTTAAACTGGATTTCGACGTTAACTATAAGTAAATAGGAACATAATTATGTCACAGACTGTACATTTCCAGGGTAACCCGGTCACCGTTGCCAACGTTATTCCGCAGGCTGGTAGCAAAGCACAGGCTTTTACTCTTGTCGCAAAAGATTTGTCTGACGTTTCCCTCAGCCAATATGCAGGCAAACGCAAAGTGCTGAATATTTTCCCAAGCATTGATACTGGCGTATGCGCCGCATCAGTTCGTAAGTTTAATCAACTGGCCACAGAAGTGGAGAATACCGTCGTATTGTGCGTTTCTGCTGACCTGCCTTTTGCACAGTCGCGTTTTTGCGGCGCGGAAGGCCTGAGCAACGTTATTACGCTTTCCACTCTGCGTAATAACGAGTTTCTGAAAAACTACGGCGTCGAAATCGTTGACGGCCCGCTGAAAGGTTTGGCGGCGCGCGCAGTCATCGTGCTTGACGAAAACGACAACGTTATTTTCAGCCAGTTGGTGGATGAAATCACCCACGAGCCGGATTACGACGCCGCGCTTAATGTCCTGAAGGCATAAGCCAGCGACTGCTGGCGCTACGTTTGTCAGTGCTACAGGCGGTGCTCTTTTGTCACAAGAAGGCCTCTATCCAGAGGCCTTCTTTTTTTCTACTCTTCACCCTTCTTCTGGCTCAGACCATATTCACGCAGCTTATTGGCAATCGCGGTGTGCGATACCCCCAACCGTTTCGCCAGTTTACGCGTACTCGGATAGCTACGATAAAGCTGGGTCAGGACAGAACGTTCAAAACGACTGGTAATGTCATCCAGCGAACCTTCCATCGCATCTTCGCCGACTGCCACCGTCGCGGCATCGTAGTCAGGCAGCAGGATATCCTGCGGACGCAGCTCATACCCTTCCAGTTGCGTCAGCGCCCGGTAAATCGCATTTTTAAGCTGGCGAACGTTACCCGGCCAGCCGTAACGAGTGAGGACCGTACTCAGATCGGCAGAAAGTTTCGGTCGCGGAACGCCCTGTTCGTCGGCAAAACGCGCCACGAACAGTTCGGTCAACGGCATAATATCCTGCGGACAATCGCGCAACGGCGGCAAATTAAGCGTCAGAACGTTAAGTCGATAATAGAGATCTTCGCGGAACAGTCCTTTTTGCACCAGCTCCACCAGATTTTTCTGCGTGGCGCAGATAACGCGGACATCAACATGAATTTCGTGATCTTCGCCGACGCGACGGAACGTACCATCATTGAGAAAACGTAGCAGCTTCGCCTGCATACGCGGCGACATTTCACCAATTTCATCCAGCAGCACCGAGCCGCCATTCGCCTGTTCAAAAAAGCCTTTTTTACCTTCCGGCGCATGGCCAAATAGTTCGCTTTCTACCGCATCTTCCGGGATTGAAGCGCAGTTGAGCGCCAGATACGGCTTCGCTGAACGAGGGCTTGCCTGATGACAGGCATAGGCGAAAAGATCTTTGCCGGTTCCCGTATCGCCGGTAATCAGCAGCGGCGCGCTGAGCATCGCCAGTTTGCGCGCCTGCTCAACGACGTGCTTCATCTTTGCGCTCACGGCAATAATCTGACTAAACGCGCTCAGATCCTGCGTGGACAAATTCTGTAGCTGCTGCCCCATACGAATCGTGGAACGCAACATCACGACCGCCCCGGTCAACACGTATTCGTCATTTTCGTTTTGTAAATGTACCGGCGTAATCTCCATCAGGAAGTTTTGCCCGTTGATCACGACATGTTCGTTATGGGAGCTTTGCGGGTTACCGTCCAGCCAGCGCTGAAAATTGAAGCCGTTGATTAATTGTGCGGCGGTATGGTGCCGCATTCGCTCCTGGATCTGGGCAAAAAGCTGACAACTCGCCGGGTTCGCCATCTCCACTTTACTCTTCATATCCAATGAGAGCACCGGCTCCGGCAACGCCTCAAGCAGCGCGCTCAGGGCCAGATGTTCACGTTCGGACGGCATCCAGGGAACGGTACGGACATCCGTTACGCCGGAAATACGGCGGATTTCGGCCATCAGGCTGCTGAAGTCGGTGAATTCCAGCTCAGCAAAATTAAGATAAATTCGCCCAATGGGATCAATCTCGATTCCGCGTAAATCAATGCTACGTAACACCAGTAAATCAAGTAATTCGCGGGTCAGACCAAGTCGGTCTTCACAAAAGACTTCCAGACGCATGGGAACCTTCACCTGAATAATGAACCATTAAATAGATGATAAGCCACTATTCGGCTGGCAGGAAGGATTCTGTCAACAAATATTGACAGCATGGCGGAAAAACGGGCGCTGCGGCGTAAAGCCAGGCAGTCAGCGCCCTGTGGAAGGTCATTTCTCAGGCGACGACTTACTCTTTTGTAACGTCTCTTTTAGCTGACCGATAAGCTGACGACGAAAATCACCGAGACGTGGTTTATCGTTATCGATCCACGGCAATGGTCGACATAGCTCCATCGCTTTTATTCCCAGTCGAGCGGTAAGGAGACCTGCGCCAATCCCCTGTGCCGCGCGCGTGGACAGGCGTGCGGCCAGATCCTGAGACATCCAGTCCATACCGACTTCACGCACCAGCTCACTGGCTCCCGCGAACGCGATATTCAGCAACACCAGACGGAACAGACGAAGGCGGCTGTAATAACCAAGTTCAATGCCATACAGCGTTGCGATACGGTTAATCAGGCGTAAATTACGCCAGGCAATAAATGCCATATCCACCAACGCTAACGGGCTGACGGCGATCATCAGAGTCGATTCCGCGGCGAAACGGCTAATCTCACGTCGCGCCTGCGCGTCAAGTACCGGCTGTACCAGATGCGCATACAAACCGACGATTTCCCTGTCGTTTTGCGTTTCGTGAATAGCGGCATACCAACGTTGTAATGCCGGATGTGATTGATCAATCCCCGCCTGCTGCGCCAGTTTTTCGCAAAATGCGCGACCTTTCCCGACGCTATGGCTATGTAACAGTTCACGCGCTTCATCCCGCTCATGCGCCCGCTGGCGCAAGCGCCATAATCGCCGCCACTCCGTGACCACCGATCCCACGCCAGCGCCAACGATCAGCGCGCCTGCGGCACAGCCGCCTAAAGCGACCCAGTCCTGAGTTTGCCAGGCATTCATTGTCCACTGTACGCCTTGCCCGACCACGCTCGCGCCAAACAGCGCCAGCCCTCCCATCACCATTTTACGCCACAGGCTGCGTTTGGGACGCAGCGCGGCATCGACCGCCGCTTCTGCCACGCCTTCGTCTTCCGGGCGCTCATCGATAGCTGCAGGCGCAAATGTACGCGACTCCGCTTCGCTGAAAGTTTGCTGCGCTTTGAAGGCCGACGTAGGCTCCTCCTTTAGCGGTTCTGCAAAATCAATACGCGGTTTTAACGGCTCGCTCATCGCAGCTTATCTCCTATTAAAAACTCCAGCGCAGCGTCCAGACGAATATGCGGTAACGGTTTATCAACATCCATCACCTGCGGACGAAAGGCTTCGAACTGAAAACCCTGACTATCCCAAAACGCTTGCCCCGGCAAACGCGAAGGCACTTCGCCGGGGTACACGGTTAACGGCGCGCCGTCACTCAAACGGTTTCCACGTAAGGCCGGGATTTTTTCGCCGTTGACCTCAATCACGCCGCTGGTGGTCGCCTGTACCGACGCCAGCCCCAGGCAATCCATACTAATGCCTTCAAACGCGGCATTTTGCCAGGCATCCTGAATAAGCTGCTGGAGCAAGGCCACCATATTGGCATGTTGGTCGAGGGTGACATGGTCGGCTTTCGTCGCGGCGAACAGCAATTTATCAATCACCGGCGAAAACAAGCGGCGAAACAGAGTCCGCTGACCATAGTGAAAACTTTGCATCAGCTGCGTTAAAGCGAGACGCATATCATTAAACGCCTGCGGCCCGCTATTAAGCGGTTGCAGACAGTCGACCAGCACAATCTGGCGATCAAAGCGTAGAAAATGATTTTTGTAGAACCCCTTGACCACTTTTTCGCAATAGTAGTTAAAGCGTTCGCGCAGCATTCCAGCGTTGGTCTGCTTATCCACCTGCGCCAGTTTTGACTCGCCGAAGGCGTCCACATCCGGCCACGGGAAAAACTGCAACGCTGGCGCACCCGCCATATCGCCCGGCAAAACAAACCGTCCAGGCTGAATAAAGTGCAATCCCTGCGATTTACACTGATGCAAATAATCCGTCCAGGCGGCGGCAATCTCCGCCAGCCGGTTTTCATCGGCGGGCGCCAGCGGATCGAGTCCGTCGCAAAGTTGCCGCCATTTTGCGGCCCACTCAGCGCGTTGTCCTTGTAACAAGCCGTTCATCTGACGGGACCAGCTTAAATAATCCTGAGCCAGCATGGGCAGATCGAGTAACCATTCCCCTGGATAGTCCACAATCTCCAGATACAATGTCGAGGTATCTTTAAAATGGCGCAGCAGCGAGTCGTTTGAGCGATAGCGCAACGCCAGCCGAATCTCACTCACGCCGCGCGTCGGTGTGGGCCAGGCGGGAGGATTGCCATAAAGCTGAAGTATCCCCTCGTCGTAGGTAAAACGGGGAATACCAAAATCACGTTGAGGCACGCGCTTTACGCCAAGCAGGCGTTCTTCGCGTACCGCGCTGAGCAACGGTAAGCGCGCGCCCGCGTGGACATTAAGCAACTGGTTAACCATCGCCGTGATAAACGCCGTTTTGCCGCTGCGGCTCAACCCGGTTACGGCAAGTCGCAAATGCCTGTCTACCCCACGATTGACCAGCGCGTTGAGTTCAGTTTTAAGTCGCTTCATTGACATCCTGTTGAGCCTGAAGAGAAGAAAAAAATAATAACGAGCCTGCGTTATAGATATGTGCAAAAACGTTATTATCAACTACCCGGAGAGATCAACAACGGCGCATTAAGCGCCGCGGTTAGTATGAGTATTGAGCAATAGATTATCTATTTTTTTACTTTCGGCATATCAAGACGACTGATGCCGCCCATATTCATCGCGTGCGTATACCCCATATCAAGCAACATTTGTTTTGCCATGCCCGACTGTCGCCCGGAGTTGCAATATAACTTTACCGTATCGTTCCTGTCTGGAACTACCGTTTCGATATGAGATTTAATCTCCTTCAATGGGATATTAATCGCGCCCTGAATATGCTCTCGTTGATATTGTTCCGGAATGCGGACATCTATCCAGTATTCTGCGGCATAAAGCGGCATGGCTATGAATAACGCTAACGCAAATATTCCTTTTTTCAACATACTCCCGTCCTGACACGTAATGTATTTCGCACACACTATACGCCAGAGCTTAACGAAATATTATGACCAGACTCGCTATTTGTAACGCTGCGAAATTTTATTCGCCGCCTTACGAAGTACTGGCTCCAGCGCAAACGCCAGCAACATTTTTAGCGGACGACGGGCGACGGATTTTACCGCCCATCCCGCCACGCCGGCAGGCCCGTAGCGTAACGCGGTCAACAGAACCAGCTTACCTGCTATTTTGAAGCCGGGCTTCACCTTCTGCCCGGCGCGTTGCCAGCGAGTATTCATCTTCACCTTCCCGATATAACACTTAAAGTTGACGGAAACGACTACGCAGTGTGAACGTATCTGACGTGACGTAGCGTTCCATTTCTCGCAAACGCTTTTCGCCTGCGGCAAGCTCTCTGTCTACGGTATCCAGCAGTTCGCCGCTGGTCGGCTGCGGTTTGCCTGCGGCCAGATTATCCGGCATAGGGTCCAGTACAAAAGACAGAACGATATAGGCCACTACGGTAAAAAACGCCAGCCCAAAGAAAATCGACAGCACGACCAGAATACGCACCAGTTTTACCGGTACATCAAGGTAGTCGGCGATCCCAGCGCAAACGCCACGCAACATGCCCTTTTGCGGCATACGCCATAGTTTTTTATTCAGATTGATTCCACCCATTAGCGCTCTCTCCAGTTCGGATGCTCTGCATCAAGAATGTCTTCCAGCGCCTGAATGCGCTCGCGCATACGTTGCGCGTCGTCTGTGAGTTGCAGTAAGCGTTGCTGCTCGCTTTGCGACAGTTCTCCCCGACCGGCGCGGTTGCTGTAATGCAGCCACAGCCAAATCGGTAACACAAACAACACAAAAATGGTTAACGGGATGGCCAGAAATAGCGCGCTCATGCGTTCTCCTTACACCTAAAGCTGATGAGCGACGGCGCGTATCGGCGCCGCCATTGTCATTATTGATTATCTTGCTTCATTTTGGCTTTCAACTGCGCCAGCTGCTCGCTGATTTCATCATCGGCTTTCAGGTTGGCAAACTGTTGGTCCAGCGATTGCTGCTTACCAAAACGATGGCTTTCCGCTTCCGCTTCCATTTGATCGATACGACGTTCAAAGGATTCAAACCGCGCCATGGCTTCATCCAGTTTGCCGCTGTCAAGCTGACGACGGACATCACGGGAAGAACTCGCCGCCTGATGACGCAGCATCAGCGCCTGCTGGCGAGCGCGTGTTTCGCTGAGTTTGTTTTCCAGCTCGCCAATCTCTTTCTTCATGCGCGCCAGCGTGTCATCCACCAGCGTGACTTCCTGTTCAAGCGTAGCAATTAAATCGGTCAGCTTTTGTTTTTCAATCAATGCGGCGCGCGCCAGATCGTCTTTATCTTTGCGCAGAGCCAGTTCCGCTTTTTCCTGCCACTCGGTCTGCTGAGCCGTAGCCTGTTCAATACGACGGGATAACTGTTTCTTTTCCGCTAAAGCACGCGCGGAGTTCGAGCGAACCTCCACCAGCGTATCTTCCATCTCCTGAATCATCAGGCGCACCAGCTTCTGCGGATCTTCCGCTTTTTCCAACAACGCATTGATATTGGCGTTCACGATGTCGGCAAAACGAGAAAAAATACCCATAATTCAATCCTCACATAATGTTCTGATAACGGGCGATGCCCTGCTACATGATTAATACAATTTGCGTGCCAACTTTTCATATCACTGATAATAAAGAAATTGTTTCGTTTTACCTCGCCAGCAAAAAAGGATAAAGTGGTGAAAAACACTAACAAGTGGCGATTTTCATCATGGCTGAATTTAAAGATAACCTGCTCGGCGAGGCAAACCGTTTTCTTGAAGTACTGGAACAAGTCTCCCGGCTCGCGCCGCTGGATAAGCCAGTGCTGATTATTGGCGAACGCGGTACGGGTAAAGAACTTATCGCCAATCGCCTGCACTATCTCTCTTCACGCTGGCAGGGGCCGCTTATCTCGCTTAACTGCGCGGCGCTTAACGAAAATCTGCTGGACTCCGAACTGTTTGGTCATGAAGCGGGCGCTTTTACCGGGGCGCAAAAACGTCATCCCGGTCGCTTTGAACGCGCCGATGGCGGCACGCTGTTTTTGGATGAACTGGCGACAGCGCCGATGCTGGTACAGGAAAAGCTGCTGCGGGTGATTGAATATGGCGAGCTAGAGCGCGTCGGCGGCAGCCAGCCGTTACAGGTTAATGTGCGATTAGTATGCGCCACCAATGCCGATTTACCCGCCATGGTGAAGGAAGGGACATTTCGTGCCGATCTGCTCGATAGGCTGGCTTTTGATGTTGTACAACTGCCGCCGCTGCGCGAACGCCAGAGCGATATCATGCTGATGGCCGAGCATTTTGCTATTCAGATGTGTCGTGAACTACGTCTGCCCTTATTTCCCGGTTTTACCGATCGGGCAAAAGAAACGTTGTTGCATTACGCCTGGCCGGGTAATGTCCGCGAGCTGAAAAACGTAGTCGAACGTTCAGTGTATCGCCACGGCAGTAGTGAACATCCTTTGGATGAAATTGTTATCGATCCTTTTCAACGCCATCCCGCCGAACCGCCCGCGCCCGCCCTGCCATCGGCAACCGCCACGCCCGACCTGCCGCTCAAGTTGCGGGAGTTTCAACTGCAACAGGAAAAAGCGCTGCTGCAACGTAGCTTACAGCAGGCGAAATTTAACCAGAAACGAGCCGCCGATTTGCTGGCACTCACCTACCACCAGTTTCGCGCCTTGCTTAAAAAGCATCAGCTTTAGCTATTTCTCCGGCTAATTGACGACATTTACGCCAGTTATCCACCGACATTTTTACGTGGCGGGCCGAAGTGCGATACACTTTGCAAATTGAACTTCAAAAACTTAACTATTATGCGCCTGGTTTTATCGTCTCTGATCGTGATAGCGGGTCTACTGAGTAGTCAGGCTACGGCTGCGACTGCGCCCGAACAAACTGCGAGTGCAGATATTCGCGATAGCGGCTTTGTGTATTGTGTCAGCGGGCAGGTCAACACCTTTAATCCGCAAAAAGCGAGCAGCGGCCTCATCGTCGATACCCTGGCCGCCCAGTTATATGACCGCCTGTTGGATGTCGATCCCTATACTTATCGTTTAGTCCCAGAGCTGGCAGAAAGCTGGGAGGTGCTGGATAACGGGGCAACGTACCGTTTTCACCTGCGCCGCGACGTTTCCTTTCAAAAAACCGCCTGGTTTACGCCGACCCGAAAACTCAATGCTGATGATGTTGTCTTTACCTTTCAGCGGATTTTCGATCGTCGACATCCGTGGCATAACATCAACGGCAGTAGCTTCCCCTACTTTGATAGCCTACAGTTCGCCGACAATGTAAAAAGCGTGCGTAAGCTGGACAATAACACCGTTGAGTTTCGCCTGACGCAGCCAGACGCCTCCTTTTTATGGCATCTGGCCACACACTACGCTTCCGTTATGTCCGCTGAGTACGCCGCGCAGCTTAGCCGAAAAGATCGTCAGGAACTGCTTGACCGCCAACCGGTCGGCACCGGGCCTTTCCAGCTTTCGGAGTACCGTGCCGGGCAGTTTATTCGTCTCCAGCGCCACGATGGTTTTTGGCGCGGCAAACCGCTGATGCCGCAAGTAGTAGTGGATTTAGGCTCCGGCGGTACCGGGCGTTTATCAAAATTACTGACCGGTGAATGCGATGTTCTGGCCTGGCCCGCCGCCAGCCAGCTAACTATTTTACGCGACGATCCGCGTTTGCGCCTGACGTTGCGCCCGGGGATGAATATCGCCTATCTGGCCTTTAACACCGATAAGCCGCCGTTGAATAATCCCGCAGTGCGCCATGCGCTGGCCTTATCGATCAACAACCAGCGCCTGATGCAGTCGATTTATTACGGCACGGCAGAAACCGCAGCCTCCATTTTACCGAGAGCCTCATGGGCTTACGATAACGATGCCAAAATTACGGAGTACAATCCGGAAAAATCGCGCGAACAGCTAAAAGCGCTGGGCATTGAGAATCTTACGCTGCATCTCTGGGTGCCGACCAGTTCTCAGGCCTGGAACCCAAGTCCGCTAAAAACGGCGGAGCTTATTCAGGCGGATATGGCGCAGGTTGGCGTAAAAGTGGTCATTGTACCGGTTGAAGGTCGTTTTCAGGAGGCGCGTCTGATGGATATGAATCACGATCTGACCTTATCCGGCTGGGCCACGGACAGCAACGATCCGGATAGCTTTTTCAGACCGCTGTTAAGCTGTGCAGCCATCAATTCGCAAACCAATTTCGCCCACTGGTGTAACCCTGAATTTGACAGCGTGCTGCGTAAAGCACTGTCGTCGCAGCAGTTGGCTTCGCGCATAGAAGCGTATGAGGAAGCGCAGAATATCCTGGAGAAAGAGCTGCCGATACTGCCGCTGGCATCATCACTACGCCTGCAGGCTTACCGCTACGATATTAAAGGGCTGGTGTTAAGCCCGTTCGGCAATGCGTCTTTTGCCGGCGTCTCCCGCGAAAAACACGAAGAGGTGAAAAAACCATGATTATCTTCACCCTGCGTCGGTTATTGCTGTTGCTGGTGACGCTATTCTTCCTGACCTTTATCGGCTTTAGCCTGAGCTATTTTACGCCGCACGCGCCGCTACAAGGCGCATCATTATGGAATGCCTGGGTTTTCTGGTTCAACGGTCTGCTGCACTGGGACTTTGGCGTGTCCAGCATTAACGGCCAGCTGATCTCCGAACAGCTTAAAGAGGTGTTTCCCGCCACGATGGAGCTGTGCATTCTCGCCTTTGGTTTTGCGCTGATGGTCGGCATCCCGGTCGGGATGCTGGCTGGCGTGACGCGTAGCAAATGGCCGGATCGTTTTATCAGCGCGCTGGCGCTATTAGGTTTCTCAATTCCGGTTTTCTGGCTGGCGCTTCTGCTCACACTGTTCTTTTCGCTCACGCTGGGGTGGCTGCCGGTATCCGGGCGATTTGACCTACTTTATGAAGTTAAACCGGTTACCGGTTTCGCCATCATTGACGCCTGGATTTCAGATTCGCCGTGGCGCGATGAAATGGTGATGAGCGCCATACGACATATGGTTTTACCGGTGCTCACGCTTTCCGTCGCGCCGACCACAGAAGTGATCCGCCTGATGCGAATCAGCACTATTGAGGTCTACGATCAGAACTACGTTAAAGCGGCGGCCACGCGCGGCTTGTCGCGCTTTACGATTTTACGCCGTCACGTGTTGCATAATGCGCTGCCGCCGGTCATTCCCCGTCTTGGCCTGCAGTTTTCAACCATGTTAACGCTGGCGATGATTACCGAAATGGTTTTCAGCTGGCCAGGGCTGGGACGATGGTTAATTCACGCCATTCGTCAGCAGGACTATGCCGCTATTTCCGCTGGCGTGATGGTCATTGGGTCGCTGGTTATTGTGGTCAATGTGATTTCCGATATTTTGGGTGCTATGGCTAACCCTCTGAAACATAAGGAATGGTATGCCTTACGATAAGAAACAATAAAAATATCATTAAATCAAAAAGTTATGCTTTTATTTTTGTGATAAGTTCGTTTTTTAGTACACAAATATATACACTTTGTTTTCTACTTTCTCCGGCAGTCCATGCTTCGATGATGATTGCCGGAGATTTATCTTCTGTATCAGCGCCTCCGGGTTTCACTACGTATCGCTACCTGCTGTCGCGGTACGCCAGCCCCAATCAAACGCCCGGCCTGCGCCTATTGTTCCAATGTTAGTTTCGGTCGTCGGCCACCATTACACCCCCTCTCCCTTGTCGCTTCCAGTCCAGCGCGGGTTCTTTCCACAATCAATTCACGTTCCATTTCATCGAGTGTGCCCATGACATGAAAGAAGAATCGCCCCATTGGCGTCGACGTGTCTATGCTGCTGTCGGTCAGGCTGTGGAAATTAACGCCGCGTTCGCGCAATTCTTCTACCAGAACGACCAGATGACGCATACTGTGACCCAGGCGATCAAGCTTCCATACAACCAGTGTGTCCCCTTCTGATAACGTCCTGACTAAAAGGAGCAGGCTTCACGGGCTGGATTTATCCAACAAAGCGCGTAGTGAGTGTTTCCCGTGAGGCTGAATACGAAAAAGGCCACGTAAATGCGCAGCCTTTATGGTGAGAGTTCTAATCTTAAGAGGCACTCCATCAAACAAACCACCCACAATTGTCAGAAGCTTGAAGGAGTGCTTTGGGGTGACAGTATCTGCGGCATTGTTGCCACGAACAACGTTCCCGCAAATGCTCAAAATACAATCCCAAAATCCGCTCCAGTAAACAGTCTAAATATCGTTGCCCCACAGATCGCTACAGCCATACAGGAACCTGATAAAGGTTCAGACATAATCGTCTCACCAACAAGATTAAGCCTGTTCTTTAGAGCGTTTAATACCCAGCAACATTTAATTTGTCAACATAGGCCCCATACAATAACTTGATGAGCTACAAGTAGTTATCGCAATTAATTCCCTGGAAGAGAATGCACTTTTGAAATCGGGGTCGCGCCAAACATTCTCTTTATAATATATCCTTACATCCCCCCCTGTTGTATAATAATACTTTGCTATATTTAGCATGTTATCAAACCCCTGTTTATGATTCCCGTACACATCCACTTTACACATGGCATTGACACTAATAGCCTCACTCCCGCGCTTCAGTTCGATACAAAAAAACTGAGTTTCCTTATCCCCTGACGTATACACACCATAAGACAGGTTTTTAATCTGAACATTACTCACATACGTATCATAATCAGCCATAGCTGCATAACAAACACTGGATAATGACGCAAGAGCAAGAGTCAGAACCTTTAATTTCTTTTTCATAATCCACTCCAACAATATTTACCATACTTGCATTTCTCTCGTAAACAAGCTCAACTGCTTCATGGATATTTTCAATTGGGATAGAATTTACAGATACATACTCACTTTGTAACCGCATCATCACTCGCTCAAAATGACCAAACTGGATACCACATAACTCAATATAAGCAACAGACGGCGGAAGGCTGTAGAAACTATTGTCTGCACGGATTCTGTATCTGTACAACCTGCCGCTAAATGTTGCTCTGGAGTAATATAATCGTGCTATATTATAAGACTCATTAATATCTGAGATAGTCGCAATATAGTACTGTCTCGACTACCGGATGCACAGGAGTCATCTCTTATATGTTGCTGAAGATTCCTGTTATTACCGTGCGAAGCAAAACCATCCCGAAAAATCACATCTGAAGGTCTCGAGTCAACACGATATACAAAATCAACGGCACTTGCATAATCAGAAAAACACTAAAAATAATATTACTTTTTTATCATACCCCCTCCCACAGAAACTATCAGGCAAACCACCTAATGTGTTAAACCGAGTGCTAACCATAGCTCAGTCATACTTTACGTCTCGCTGGATAAAATTAGAAAAACAAACCTCCCTGGTTTACGGGCACGAAAATCCCCGTAATCACACAATGCCTATCCTTAAACTGCGGCGTTCGCCTGGCGTTCGGCTTTATCCGTCTGGTATTTATCCCTGATACGCCTGGCACGCAGTTCCAGCGCGTAGATAGCGCCATGTTCAGGACAGCACCAGACAACGTTGCTGTAAGCAGGAGAAAACCATTCCCGGCAAACTTTGCATTTACGGCGCGGTAATTTAGCCATGCTCACCTCAGACCCGGTTACGGATATAGCATCTAATAACGTTAGATTATGCATGCGTAATAATTCATAGCATATTTATATTAATGTAAATAAAATACAGTCAACAGATTTCTCCAATTTTATTATATATAAACAGAGGCTTACGTTGAGTAATAACAAGATCATACAATCCCGCACCAGTAAAATTAATGTAAAAATAGGCGTAATCATGTATTAATATTGACTGGACAGCAGGTAAGTGATAACAAATAAATATTAAAAAGTAAATATCACATAATAACCATTATCACTACATGAGAGGTGAATATGATGAAACCTATTTCTGCCGCGATTCTCAATATTAGAGGGACAGCCCCCGGCACTGCCACTTCGGAAATGGCGCAACTAACCTAGCCAAAGATATTATTAGGGTAGCTAATATTGCTTATAATATTTCACAGGTTGAGCAAAAAAGTGGTTTCTTGTTAGTAATGGGAGAGAAAGGCTTCAACAAATCGGCTTGCCTGCATATGCTGGGACAACAAATATCCAGAGTTTTTTCTGGGAAGCACTTATATCCTGGTGTTTTTATAAGTAAAGACGCAGCGTCCGAATTTGAAAAAACAATCAGCACTCATTATAAAACTCTTTCGAGTCACATTGATCTGCAACAATACACTAATGATGTAAATTGCGGAGCAGCTGTAGGTATTGTTGCACGGCAGCAAGAAAACCTCATACTAGATGAGATCACATTAAGTGCGTTTAAAAAGGTCTATATTACCGGTCATGGTGCAGCAGGCACTAATGTTCTAGCCAGTGGCGACTCTGTTTTTTCTGCAAAACAACTGGTTGATATTCTGGTTGCTAATAAAGTTTTAGAGGTTATAAAGGATATAAGGATTAGTAGTTGTTATTCCGCAGATAAAAGAGAGCCTAATAGTTTTAAAAAGGAGGACATAGATAAAGCGAATAGAAATGCTGGTTTCTTTGAACGAATGGTGTTTGGAGAACGTGATACTTTTATAGAGAGGGTTGCTAATGAGATCTGGAGTAGAGGCTACATAGATGTCAAAGTTTCTGGTTACCATGGTGCTGGTGTATTTTATGCTGGTGAAATCCCATTTACACATCTTAGAAGCACGACGATCCCGCCAACTATCACTGTAAAAAGAAAGTCCGTAAGAGTAACGCTGGAAAGTCCTATAGATTAAATCATAAACTCAGCTCTATTACTTTTGGGTAGATCAAGGGGTTATCATCAAAATTATATTTTTGTTAATGTTTTTGCGATATTGTAAACTGACAGTTACTGTATAAATAATCGGTAACTGTCAGCTCACATCTGAGCTAATAAATATAATTCCCCCTGCTGACCCGCTGCAGCGGTTTAAGACGCAACACCCCATGCCGGAGTATTCCGATCTGTCTTATTGTGAACCTCCCAGAGACTAATACCGCAACATCCTGATCGCGCCATACTCCGAACTGGCGCCAGCCGCCACTGTCGGTCTTAATGACCCTGGCCCAAATTCCGTACAGTGCTAAAACTTCTCCCAGTAGTCGTATGTTCTTTTACGGTTAACGCTTCTGTTTTTTTCTTCTTCTCCAGTACCATCTGGCGACGAGGATCGAGTCCCTCAGTTAACCATGATCTAAAGTACTGACGGCGTTCCCTGGCATGAGATAGTGATATGGTTGGATAATCGCCAATCGTCAGTTGAGCAGCGTTCCCGTTCCATCTGTATCGGTAAAAGAATGTTATACTGCCGGATGTAGAGAGCCTGACATTGAGACCATGAGCGTCTGAGATGACCTTGATTTGGTCTCTTTTTTTGCAGGAGCCTTTCTTAATTTTGTATCGGCAAGCAATGTGTACACTCCATGAGAGGATATGCACATTAGTTTACACATTTTGCATAATTGATAACCTCAAAGTGCACAAAATTAAAACACCAACGCTCGATAACGAATTGATAATGTTTAAAAATTTAAAAAGACATAAAGCATGGTAAACAAAAATAAAACGAGTAAATATGCCTTACGATAGCGTCTACAGCGAAAAGCGCCCGCCAGGCGCCCTGCGCACTGCCTGGCGTAAATTTTATAGCGACGCGCCTGCGATGGTGGGCCTGTATGGATGCGCCGGTCTGGCGTTGTTGTGTATTTTTGGCGGCTGGATCGCGCCCTATGGTATCGATCAGCAATTTTTGGGCTATCAGCTACTGCCGCCCTCCTGGTCACGCTATGGTGAAGTCTCCTTTTTTCTGGGGACTGACGATCTGGGGCGCGATGTGCTGAGCCGCCTGTTAAGCGGCGCGGCGCCCACAGTCGGCGGCGCGTTTATCGTAACGCTGGCGGCTACGCTATGTGGATTAGTCCTCGGCGTAGTGGCAGGCGCGACGCACGGTTTACGCTCTGCCGTGCTGAACCATATTCTGGACACGCTGCTTTCCATCCCTTCGCTCTTGCTGGCGATTATCGTCGTGGCATTTGCCGGCCCACATCTGTCACACGCGATGTTTGCCGTCTGGCTGGCCCTGTTGCCGCGAATGGTACGTTCCGTCTATAGCATGGTGCATGATGAACTGGAAAAAGAGTACGTCATTGCCGCCCGTCTGGATGGCGCGACAACACTGAATATTCTGTGGTTCGCCATTTTACCGAATATTACCGCCGGTCTGGTCACCGAAATTACCCGGGCGCTGTCGATGGCGATTCTGGACATCGCCGCGCTGGGATTTTTAGATCTCGGCGCGCAGCTTCCCTCTCCTGAATGGGGCGCCATGTTGGGGGATGCGCTGGAGTTAATCTATGTCGCGCCGTGGACCGTTATGCTACCCGGCGCGGCGATAACGCTCAGTGTTTTACTGGTAAACCTGCTCGGAGATGGGATTCGTCGTGCGATTATTGCGGGGGTGGAATAATGCCGTTATTGGATATCCGCAATCTCACCATTGAATTTAAAACCAGCGAAGGTTGGGTAAAAGCGGTCGATCGCGTCAGTATGACATTAAGCGAAGGCGAAATTCGCGGCCTGGTAGGTGAATCGGGTTCCGGAAAGAGCTTGATTGCTAAAGCTATTTGCGGCGTCGCGAAAGACAACTGGCGAGTCACTGCCGACCGTATGCGTTTTGATGATATCGATCTGCTGCGCCTCTCCTCTCGTGAACGGCGTAAGCTGGTCGGGCATAATGTGTCGATGATCTTCCAGGAGCCGCAGTCGTGCCTTGATCCTTCCGAACGCGTCGGCCGCCAGCTAATGCAAAATATTCCCGCCTGGACCTATAAAGGCCGCTGGTGGCAGCGTTTAGGCTGGCGTAAACGGCGTGCTATTGAATTACTGCACCGGGTGGGAATTAAAGATCATAAAGACGCGATGCGCAGTTTTCCCTATGAACTGACCGATGGCGAGTGTCAGAAAGTCATGATCGCTATCGCGCTGGCGAATCAACCGCGACTCCTGATCGCTGATGAACCCACCAACTCAATGGAACCAACGACGCAGGCGCAAATTTTTCGCCTGCTGACCCGACTGAATCAAAACAGTAATACCACCATTCTGTTGATTAGCCACGACCTGCAAATGCTGAGTCAGTGGGCTGACAAAATCAACGTTTTATACTGCGGCCAGACGGTAGAAACCGCGCCAAGTAAAGATCTGGTGACGACGCCACATCATCCTTATACGCAGGCGCTTATCCGCGCGATTCCGGATTTTGGCAGTGCGATGCCGCATAAAAGCCGTCTGAATACGCTGCCGGGCGCGATCCCGCTACTGGAGCAGTTACCGATAGGTTGTCGTCTGGGGCCGCGCTGCCCTTACGCGCAACGAGAATGCATTATCACGCCACGCTTAACCGGCGCGAAAAATCATCTCTATGCCTGTCATTTTCCGCTGAATATGGAGAGAGAGTGATATGGTGGAAACTCTGCTTGAAGTGCGCAACCTGAGTAAAACCTTTCGCTACCGGACAGGATGGTTTCGCCGCCAGACCGTCGACGCCGTGAAACCATTAAGCTTTACGCTTCGTGAGCGTCAGACTCTGGCCATTATTGGCGAAAACGGTTCCGGCAAATCCACGCTGGCAAAGATGCTGGCCGGCATGATTGAACCCACCAGCGGCGAGCTTCTTATTGACGATCATCCCCTGCATTACGGCGACTATTCGTTTCGAAGCCAACGTATTCGAATGATTTTTCAGGACCCCTCAACGTCACTGAATCCACGTCAACGTATTTCGCAGATCCTTGACTTCCCCCTGCGCCTTAATACCGATCTGGAGCCGGAACAGCGGCGCAAACAGATTGTCGAGACGATGCGTATGGTGGGGCTATTGCCCGATCATGTGAGCTACTACCCGCATATGCTGGCGCCGGGGCAGAAACAGCGTCTGGGCCTGGCCCGCGCGCTGATTTTACGCCCTAAAGTCATTATCGCGGACGAAGCGCTGGCTTCGCTTGATATGTCCATGCGCTCGCAGCTCATCAATCTGATGCTTGAATTGCAGGAAAAACAAGGCATCTCCTATATCTATGTCACGCAGCATATCGGCATGATGAAACATATTAGCGATCAGGTATTAGTGATGCATCAGGGGGAAGTGGTTGAACGCGGCAGCACCGCCGATGTGCTCGCCTCTCCGCTACATGAGCTTACCCGTCGTTTAATCGCAGGCCATTTTGGCGAGGCGCTGACCGCTGACGCATGGCGAAAGGATCGCTAAGCGAAACAAATACCCTCAGTTCGATTCTCTGAGGGTGTTCATGCGACTGCCCAACAGCAATGTTTCAACCTCTTCTAACGCAACGGAAGCAAATAACGTGCCCTGGGTTGCCCAAATGCCTGCCGTTTTTAACACTGGCAAATAGCGTGTGTTTTCCTGGCCACCCACCACGATCTTGTCACAATAACGCCGGATATGTTTGACAAGCAGCGGAAACGTCATTTTTTCAATTTGTGAGACAAAAAAGCTGCGATCAAGTTTTACGCCGCTAAAACACCCGCAAACTAATGGCGCAGCGGTTGCGTTCCCTACGCCCAGGTCGCCCAGCCATAATGGATTAGGTTGTTTATGAAGCGCGTGTATTAAAGGATCGACTAAGACGTTATCTTGACATGAAAAATGTTCAGCGACCTGCAGCTCCACAAATAGCATGGCGTGTAGTAATGCGCGAATATCTTTGTCCTGAAGGACAAGCTGCGCCATACCCCGATCGATATTTACGATACAGAACAGGCCGTGGCGTAGAAACCAGCCATGTTTGGCCGCGATTGTCCGCAACAGATCAAGCAGAAAACGGCGCTTCTGCGAATTGTCCCATGACGAGATAACAAACTCAGGGTGTAGCGGACGAGCGGGCGACGATGCAAAATGGGTAGTGATTTCGACACCCAGTAAATCCCCCTCCATTGCCCTTATCGGCTCTGCCATAAAAAAATAGCGCATGTGACCACTCCACTTGATCTTAACTCCCTGATAATGCGCTTTTAACGCAAATCAATCAATAAAAACGATCAATATATAAAAAATGATCGAAAAAAACAATATATGTTAACTTCATGATAACTTGCTAATTTTATGTTTTGAGAATGTTCTTCTATTGCTATAAGGAAATTTACATACTACGCCGAACAACGCTAATACGACGGCATGAGACCATCCGTAAAGCCGGGGTCTTCTTGCCAGGTAGAGGGGAAAAATCAAGGCGAGTTAATGTTGTTGCACCATCGCGAGGCATTTCATCCACTATGGCGGCGCGGCATCACCAACCGTACTTGCGAGTTGCATCTCCGCTGCAGGCTGTCCAGATCCCCTGAACGACCTTTAAACGAATAGCAACTCTCAATAATTGATCGGCAAATCTGTAGCGAATGAACCCCGGCGATTCGCAGAAAAGAACGGAACTAAATGCTATTTTTTTAATTCATCCTTTAATACTTTAGCCACAAGAGTCCCTTCCTCCGGCGCGGCTAGTTTAAAACGTCTTCCTGACGCAGGTGTCTGTTCTTCCTCTCCGATTAACTCATCAAGCTCTGTAATAAGTGACTTATAATATTCAATATCTTCAGTATTTCCTTCGGTCTCGGCCTGCTTTAATTTTATCAGGTAACGGGCCTTAATTTGCTCTTCCAGTTGCCTTGTTGCAAGAGAAACGCTTCGCTGTTGCCGGGATTCTTGTGACAGCACGATTTGATCGCCATCCACAAAGAAAAGTACCCCCTCTTTAACCAGAATATTACCTAAGTTATCTATATCATGCATATAAACCCCCCGGGATTCAAGAAGCGCCTCCGCCATTCGATAGTTATCTTCATCTTCAATATCGAACTCCTGACCTTGAATATATTTTGAAACTAAAACCGTAACGTCTTTACCATTAATATTCATGATGGCCGAACGAGAAAAATCCTTGTCGCCATTGGCCATGTTCAAATACTTACTGACACGATCAGGATGACAATTACGATGTTCCGGAGAGTTAACATCCACTTTTATTCCCCGCTCATTAATTGGAATCTTAACAACAAACTCATCATTTAACAGATAGACTGTCCCATAACTTCCGCTACCTATTTTATTTTTTTCAATATCATGCATGCGGATATTTTTTTTAAACTCCGACGAGTTAATAAACGCCTCTATTGCCGCTGGTTGTGATGCATCCGTCTGATCAGTATCGCCGCTCTCATCACCAGACGCCATGGCGGGCGTGGTCAGGAAGTCTATCAAACGTTGCTCAAAAGCCTCATAGACTCCATTACTACCTGCTTCGCTCGGCGGCTGGTTATCATTATCTAAAGCGGCAAGCGTAATTTCCCCATTATTATAATTAAACATCGTTTCTTTTAAAAAATCGACGCAATGTTCAGAACACTCCGTCTCGGTCACTAATACTCCATCGTAAAACATCTGTAGTAGTAACATATTTTCTTGATGTGCTAATACCTCTACAGTGTATTTATCCATTGTTTCAGGTCTGGAGGCATCAATAAGTTTAATATATCCAAGAAGGGGGCGCCATCGTGTACAGTCTTCATCTCGCCTCGAAAATGGTCGTAGCGAGAAAGGCTTCGAAATATCGGGACGCTCGTTTTTTTGGCACAGTAGATCATATATCTCTTTATAATCAGAAATTAAACTTCGCCTGGTAAATATATTCCTGAAAAAATCTATGAATTTCTCATACGTTGAAAAAACATGCTCTTTTTTATTATCGATGATATCTCTTAAATACCTTTCTGATATCTGGCAACTATGATTTCCGATCTGAAATGTAAACGGCATATGTCTCATCCTCTGAAAATTTATTATAATACACATGCAAACATATAAAAACCCGATTTGTAACTACTGTAATCACCTGATTTCCAAAATTTTTCATATTCAGTATTACTCTGCATCAATAAATAGAGAAAACCTTCAGCACCTAAAAAAGAAATTATTTTTGTTAAGCATTTGCTGGTTAAAGTTACATGTCCATAACATCGTTAATAGGTGAGGAAAACCATTCGGATGAATATTCAGGCTTCCTACAGAACCTTTATTTGTCTGGTGGAAGGTGCATCGCTATGCGTACTTGCTATCCGTCCCGGTGTCTCTGGTTGGATGAGGCGAACCTTACACCAGCTGGTATACTGCACCGTAGGGCCTTCTAGCTTGGCCCTGGGGAGTGCTCAAAATCCTCAGGGACTTCGTTACCGTGTGGTTTTAGAACGTCACCTGCCGGAGATAGCGGCGGAAAAATAGCGTGACACACGGGGCCAGGAGTGGGATATAATTTCAGACTAGTTTCGAATAATGTTGAAAAGTTGCTGTTAACCATTGTTCGTAAAAGCAAAAAATAAGCAATGACTATAAGGATTAAAGCTATGGGTTTTCTTTCCGGTAAGCGCATTCTGGTCACTGGCGTGGCCAGTAAACTGTCCATCGCCTACGGTATCGCACAGGCGATGCACCGCGAAGGAGCTGAACTGGCGTTCACCTACCAGAACGACAAACTGAAAGGCCGCGTAGAAGAATTTGCTGCCCAGCTGGGTTCCAGCATCGTTTTACCGTGTGATGTCGCTGAAGATGCCAGTATTGACGCTATGTTTGCAGAGCTGGGTAACGTTTGGCCGAAATTTGACGGTTTCGTACACTCAATTGGTTTCGCGCCTGGCGATCAGCTGGACGGCGATTATGTTAATGCGGTTACCCGCGAAGGCTTTAAAATCGCTCACGATATTAGCTCTTACAGCTTTGTTGCCATGGCGAAAGCCTGCCGCACCATGCTGAATCCGGGTTCTGCGCTGTTGACCTTGTCTTATCTGGGAGCGGAGCGCGCCATCCCGAACTACAATGTCATGGGTCTGGCGAAAGCCTCTCTGGAAGCTAACGTGCGTTATATGGCAAATGCTATGGGACCGGAAGGGGTTCGCGTCAACGCCATCTCTGCGGGTCCAATCCGCACGCTGGCGGCGTCCGGTATTAAAGACTTCCGTAAAATGCTGGCGCATTGTGAAGCCGTTACGCCAATTCGTCGCACCGTGACCATTGAAGATGTGGGTAACTCAGCGGCGTTTCTGTGCTCCGATCTCTCGGCAGGCATTTCTGGCGAAGTCGTTCATGTTGACGGCGGGTTCAGCATTGCGGCAATGAATGAACTGGAACTCAAATAAGCGCATTAAGTTTATTAGCGGGCAGCACGGCTGTGCTGCCCCATTCCCCTCACTCACCACTCATCTCGTTATATAGCGTTCTGATATTTGTTATCACCTAACAATCTTTCATCCCTTTCCCGCATACGCCAGGATAATCCAGCATAAACGATCCGACGCCGAATCATTATCGATCGCCATTTCATCCTCGGGAAACCCTATGGAACAATGCCGAAAAGCGGGTAAAAGCCACTGGTATCATGAAACACAATCCACTATGTCGTCACAAACCCCGCTTTCGCTGATGCCGGAAGCCGCGTATGTTAACGATCGATTTTTACTGGATTTAGCGGTAGCAAAAACCGCGTTGACGCCTTTTGAATCATGGTTAAAGCCAGCTCGCCAGTTGGCGGATGTCTTATTTCCCCGCACGGTTCTCAACGACCGGCTTCATACGTTTAGCGCCTATGAACGTATGAGCACCGCGCTGACCGCCGCTCAGGTATTTGGGGTTCAGCGTTTGTGCCGCTATTATGCCGCGCGTCTGGCGCCGCTACCCGGCCCTGATGCCTCAAGAGAGAGCAATCAACGGCTGGCGCAAATTACGCAATACGCTCGTCAGCTTGCCGGCTCCCCCTCCGTTATCAATACGCGGGCCCGCGAACAACTTGCAGAGGTGGGATTAACCACCCGGGATACCGTACTCATCAATCAGATCATTGGGTTTATCGGTTTTCAGGCGCGGGTAGCGGCGATATTTCAGGCGTTTTGTCGTCTACCCGTGCGCGAACTGCCCGGCCAGGAGATGCAGCGCTTTGCCAGGGCCGCGCGGTTTCAAAACCCCCAGACGACATGGCAGCCCGCCGCCAGTCTGGTAGAATATCCTCCCGCCCATACCAAAGTTCAGCGGCAATATTCGTCTTCACAATGCCAAATGATGGCACCGGTACTCATCTGCGATCCGTCTTCATTCGCGTTACTCGAACGCATACTGACCAGCACATTACACACTGCGTCGCCCCCCTCTTTACTTCCACTTATCACGCTCCTCACATCACGTATCAACGGCAGCGCCGCCTGCTTTAACGAACAGGCAACCCAACCTGGCGCGTGGCGTCGCGCTGTCATCACGTTACGCCAGGAAGACGACGACATCGCTCGTTGGGAACTTGAGCCTGCGCTGACACAGGCGATACAATGGCTCACCAGAGCGCCCGATCGCTTTAGCGCCGCGCATTTTTTCCCGCTACTCACCAGGGGTGTTTCATCGGAGCAGGCCATTAACATGTTAGGCTGGTGCGGCGTGTGCGGATGGTTAAATCGTTTAAAAATCGCGTTGGGCGAAACCTATTAACTCATCCATTACAGAAAGAGCGCTTGCTGCGCCAGGCAGAATCGCGTAAAACTGTCAGCCGCTCTTTTGGCTACGAAAATAGACGAATATGTTTCAGGACAACCCGCTGCTAGCGCAGCTTAAACAGCAACTGCATTCCCAGACGCCGCGCGCTGAAGGGGTCGTAAAAGCCACGGAAAAAGGCTTTGGCTTCCTTGAGGTTGACGCGCAAAAAAGCTATTTCATTCCTCCGCCGCAGATGAAAAAAGTGATGCATGGCGATCGTATCGTCGCGGTCATCCACACGGAAAAAGAACGGGAGTCTGCCGAGCCGGAAGAACTGATCGAACCGTTCCTGACGCGCTTTGTGGGAAAAGTTCAGGGTAAAAATGACCGCCTGTCCATCGTGCCGGATCATCCGTTGCTGAAAGACGCGATTCCCTGCCGCGCCGCGCGCGGCGTTCAGCATGAGTTCAAAGAAGGTGACTGGGCGGTTGCCGAAATGCGCCGCCATCCGCTTAAAGGCGACCGTTCGTTTTACGCCGATTTAACGCAGTACATCACCTTTGCCGACGATCACTTTGTTCCCTGGTGGGTTACGCTTGCCCGCCACAACCTGGAAAAAGAAGCGCCGAACGGCGTAGCGACGGAGATGCTGGACGAAGGGCTGGAGCGCCAGGATCTTACCGCGCTGAATTTCGTCACTATCGATAGCGCCAGCACTGAAGATATGGATGACGCGCTTTATGCTGAGGAATTAGCGGACGGCAGACTCCAGCTTACGGTGGCTATCGCCGATCCTACCGCCTGGATTGCCGAAGGCAGTAAGCTGGATAACGCCGCGAAAATTCGCGCCTTCACCAACTACCTGCCGGGCTTCAATATTCCTATGCTGCCGCGTGAGCTGTCTGACGATCTGTGCTCGCTGCGCGCCAACGAAGTGCGTCCGGCGCTCGCCTGTCGCATGATAATCGCCGCAGACGGCACCATTGACGATGATATCGCCTTTTTTGCGGCCACGATCGAATCGAAGGCCAAGCTGGCGTACGACAATGTCTCCGACTGGCTGGAAAATAACGGCACCTGGCAGCCGGATAACGAAGGCATTGCCCAGCAGATTCGTCTGTTGCACCGTATTTGTCTAAGCCGCAGTGAGTGGCGTCATCATCATGCGTTAGTCTTTAAAGACCGCCCGGATTACCGCTTTGTCCTTGGCGAAAAAGGCGAAGTATTGGATATTGTGGCGGAACCGCGCCGTATCGCTAACCGTATCGTAGAAGAGTCGATGATCGCCGCTAACCTTTGCGCCGCGCGCGTACTGCGCGATAAGCTCGGTTTCGGTATTTACAACGTACATACGGGCTTCGATCCCGCGAATGCCGACGCGCTGACCGCACTGCTGAAAACGCATGGTCTGCATGTCGATGCCGAAGAGGTGCTGACGCTGGAAGGCTTCTGTAAACTGCGTCGCGAACTGGATGCGCAGCCCTCCGGTTTCCTTGACAGCCGCATTCGTCGCTTCCAGTCTTTTGCGGAAATCAGCACCGAGCCGGGGCCGCATTTCGGTCTTGGTCTTGAGGCTTACGCCACCTGGACTTCTCCCATCCGTAAGTATGGCGATATGATTAACCATCGCCTGCTGAAAGCGGTCATCAAGGGGGAAGCTATTGCGCGTCCGCAGGAAGATATCACCCAGCAAATGGCGGAACGCCGTCGCCTGAACCGTATGGCGGAGCGCGATGTCGGCGACTGGTTATATGCACGCTTCCTTAACGATAAGGCGGGGACAAATACCCGTTTCGCGGCAGAAATTATTGACGTCAGCCGCGGTGGTATGCGTGTGCGACTGGTCGATAACGGCGCTATCGCCTTTATCCCTGCCCCGTTCCTGCACGCCGTTCGCGATGAACTGGTATGCAGCCAGGAAAACGGTACGGTACAGATTAAAGGTGAGACGGTTTATAAAGTGACGGATGTCATTGATGTCACTATTGCGGAAGTTCGCATGGAAACCCGCAGCATTATTGCCCGACCGGCAGCGTAACCACGCTTAGCTCGCTCAACGGCCTTTGCTGAGAAGGCAAAGGCCGTTTCTTTTCTTCTTCTCCCTTCCGTCATGCTCTGCGTTTAATCTTATTCAAGCGCCCCATTTCTTGTTATTTTTAGCTGGCGACTATGCTTTTTCCAGAATCTGGATTACATATGAATACATAGATAAAACAATACGTTCAGCCATAATTACCCTTATTTATAACATGGCTAACCTTTCTTTTCGGGCACCTGGCGCTTAAATGGGATGGTATGCATGATGAAACAGATTCAGGAACAAACGGCGCTAAGTCCCCTTCACTCTCACTGGCGTCTGGCTGATAACCGCAACGTGCTGTATCTCTCCCCGACAGGTGAAACGGATACAGAAAAAACGGTCGAGCTATCGCCGGAGCAAGCCGGGCGTATCCGGGAAATAACGGCGATTACGTCCAGTCTGCTGATAACGTTGTTGATAGAAAAACAGGTTACCGTAGTACACCTGGTAGGCCGTAAGATTAATAACCGTGAATGGGCTGGCAGCCTGGCAACCTGGCCTGATACGCCTGCCGTCGCGCCAACGCAGGCGCAGGAGCTCTCTTTTGCCGAGCAAATCGTATCAGAAGCCAACTCAGTCATTGCGATACTGGATAGTCAGGGAAAAATCTGTCGATTTAATCAGTCATGCGAAGAGTACACGGGCTTAAAAGAGCGAGATGTAATTGGTCAAAGCGTCTTTAAATTATTTATGAGTCGCCGGGAGGCGGTTGCCTCCCGGCACTACATTGAGAATTTTTTTCGCAATGGCAATGCCTATGAAATCGAACGCTGGATAAAGACCCGTAAAGGCCAACGCCTGTTCTTATTTCGTAATAAATTCGTCCATAACGGCAGCGGAAAAAACGAAATTTTCCTGATCTGCGCAGGCACGGATATCACCGAAGAAAGGCGGGCTCAGGAGCGTTTACGCATACTGGCGAATACAGACACCGTCACCGGCCTGCCCAATCGCAATGCTATTCATGAATTTATTAATCATGCTATTGCCTCGGCTGGGGAGTCGCAGGTGGGTATCGTTTATCTCGATCTGGATAATTTCAAGAAAATTAATGACGCCTATGGGCATATGTTTGGCGATCAGCTCCTACAGGCCGTTTCGCTGGCGCTGTTGAGTTGTCTGGAGGAAGATCAATTGCTGGCCAGACTGGGGGGAGATGAATTCATTGTCCTCGCTGCCCATACGTCTCAGGCCGCGCTGGAAGCAGTAGCCTCACGAATTCTTACCCGTCTGCGGCAACCGTTTCGTATTGGACTCATTGAAGTTTACACGGGATGCGCCATTGGCATTTCGTTGGCCCCCCGGCACGGACAGGACAGCGAAAGTCTCATTCGCACTGCCGACACCGCAATGTATAACGCCAAAGAAGGCGGCCGCGGTCAGTTCTGCGTTTTTTCGCCGGAAATGAATCAGCGCGTATTTGACTATCACTGGCTGGATACAAACCTGCGAAAAGCGCTGGAAAACGACCAGTTACTTATTCACTATCAGCCCAAAATTACCTGGCGCGGCGAAGTACGTAGCCTGGAAGCGCTGGTACGCTGGCAATCGCCGGAACGCGGATTAATTCCGCCGCTGGAGTTCATCTCATACGCCGAAGAGTCAGGACTCATCGTCCCGCTGGGCCGCTGGGTGATTCTGGATGTGGTTCGCCAGATTGCGAAATGGCGCGATAAAGGGATTAACTTGCGCGTAGCCGTTAACTTTTCGGCGCGACAACTGGCCGACCAGACGCTTTTTACTGCGCTTAAACAGGCTTTGTACGATCTGAATTTTGAGTATTGCCCGATCGATGTCGAGCTAACGGAAAGCTGCCTGATCGAAAACGACACGCTGGCGCTATCGGTTATCCAGCAATTTAGTCAGCTCGGCGCCCAGATTCATCTGGATGATTTTGGCACCGGGTATTCTTCGCTTTCTCAACTCGCCCGGTTCCCTATTGATGCCGTTAAACTGGATCAGGCTTTCGTCAGAGATATCCATAAGCAACCGCTGTCGCAATCTCTGGTTAGGGCGATTGTCGCGGTGGCTCAGGCGCTAAATTTACAAGTGATTGCCGAAGGTGTAGAAAATGCTAAAGAAGATGCCTTCCTGACAAAAAACGGCGTCAATGAACGACAGGGCTTTTTATTCGCCAAACCTATGCCCGCCGTTTCTTTTGAACGCTGGTACAAACGTTATCAGACGAAAAAAATGCGTTAATGGCGACGATAATAGGGAGAACAGCCTGTGCAGACAGGCATAGCCCTATTTTTCCCTTCTCTTTTCAGATTAATTTCTGCATCATGAATTGAAACCTTTTCTGACATTAAGGATGACAAACATGTCTGATATCGAAGCACAACGAATTGCCGCACGCATTGATACCGTGCTGGATATCCTTGTTGCTGGCGATTACCACTCGGCCATCAATAACCTTGAAATATTGAGAGCAGAGCTGTTAGATCAGGTTAAAGACGGTATCTCGCCATCCCAGGCGCCCGGATCGCCCTGGGAAATCTGATAGCGATTATTTGTCCGGGATGGCCGTTAGCCCTTCCCGGCTCTCTGACTGTCTGTTGACTCCTCTTAACGTATAAAATTAATACTATGAACTCCCGACAACAATCAATTTTGCAAATGGTGGTTGATAAAGGCCAGATGAGCGTTGCTGAACTGGCGAAAATTACCGGCGTATCTGAAGTCACGATTCGTCAGGATCTGAATACCCTGGAAAAGCAGAGCTATTTACGCCGTGCGCACGGTTTCGCCGTTTCGCTTGAGAGCGATGACGTAGAGACTCGCATGATGACGAACTACACGCTAAAACGCCGACTGGCGGAGTTCGCCGCCTCGCTGGTCAGTCCAGGGGAATCCGTTTTTATTGAAAATGGCAGTAGCAATGCGCTATTGGCCCGGACGCTGGCGGAACAAAAAGATGTCACGATCATCACCGTGAGCAGTTATATCGCGCACCTGCTCAAAGAGACCCCTTGCGAAGTCATTCTCCTCGGTGGAATCTATCAGAAAAAAAGTGAAAGCATGGTAGGGCCGTTGACGCGACAGTTTATCCATCAAGTGCATTTCAGCAAAGCATTTATCGGTATTGATGGCTGGCAGGCTGATACCGGCTTTACCGGACGCGATATGATGCGATCGGATGTGGTTAACGCTGTTCTGGAAAAAGGCTCAGAAGCGATTGTCCTCACCGACAGCTCCAAATTTGGCTGTGTGCATCCCTATCCCCTGGGCCCGCTCTCTCGCTTTCATCGTGTCATTACGGATTCCAAAATTTCCGCCAGCGATCAAATGCAGTTAGAACATGCGGGGCTGCTAGTCAATGTTATTGGCTCATCCGTTTAAAATATTTCCTGATGGTTTGCCCTATGGCAAATCATCCTCTCTCTAAGACTTTTCTGACATCCCAATTAAGACTATTTACCTGTTGTAACGAGCGTAACGTCGTAAAATTAATATTAGCGAAATAACAGGAAGTGACTATCACCTGCGTGATATACCCCTGCGCAATCAGGTTTTACGGAAAATCTCTTAACAGGTTTTATTTTAACTATAGTTATAGTGAGCTTAATTCCGTGAATCGTTAATTCAGGAGAGAGTATTATGTTTATGACGAGCAAAAAAATGGCCGCTGCTGTGCTGGCAATCACCGTAGCAATGTCTCTGAGCGCCTGCTCAAACTGGTCCAAGCGCGATCGCAACACGGCTATTGGCGCAGGTGCGGGGGCGTTAGGCGGCGCAGTGTTAACGGACGGCAGTACATTAGGCACCCTGGGCGGCGCGGCGGTCGGCGGCGTGATTGGTCACCAGGTTGGAAAATAATCCAGACGTTTAAATATTGAACGGTTCAAAATAATACGTTTATTCTTTTCAGGTCTGGATTACAAAAATAGACAAAGTTGACTTTCACGCCACGGTAATTTACAACCGTGGCGTTTTCATTAGCCGCCAGCTAATTTTACTTTCATTCCTTTAGCTTCCAGCAATGATTTTATCAAGTCGCGTTTATCACCCTGAATTTCAATAATTCCTTCTTTTACTGCCCCGCCACAGCCGCATTTTTTCTTCAGTTCAGCCGCCAGTTTGGTTAATTCCGCATCATTCATCTCAATACCGGTAATCAAACATACGCCTTTACCCTTACGGCCACTGGTTTGACGCTGAATGCGAACGATACCATCCCCTTTGGGACGAACCGGCGCCGTTTTAGGTTCTTCAATGCGCCCCGTCTGTGTTGAATAAACCAGACGACTATTGGAATCGCTCATTATGCCTCCCGTTTCAGTGACGCGTTAATATCCTTCAGCGTTTGCGCCGGATCTACCGATTGCGTAACCGGGCGGCCAATCACCATATAGTCGACGCCGGCGGATAATGCCTGTTCGGGCGTCATAATGCGTCGCTGATCGCCTGCCTCGCTGCCTGCGGGCCGAATGCCCGGCGTCACCAGCTTAAATGCAGCGCCAAAGACCTGTTTAAATCTGACCGCTTCCTGAGCGGAACAGACCACGCCATCCAGCCCGCATTGCTGCGTCAGGCGCGCCAGCCGCTCCGCATGTTCCGCCGGTGACAACGTCACGCCCAGATCGCGCAGATCGCAGGTTTCCATACTGGTCAACACGGTCACGGCAATGAGCAACGGCGCATCTTTACCGAATGGCGCCAGCGCGTCGCGCGCTGCGGCCATCATTCTCGCCCCGCCAGACGCGTGAACGTTTACCATCCAGACGTCCAGGTCTGCCGCTGCGGCGACTGCCCGGGCCGTGGTGTTGGGAATATCATGAAATTTTAGATCAAGAAAGACATCAAACCCACGTTGCTGGAGATCCCGGACGAGCTGTGGGCCAAATAACGTGAACATCTCTTTGCCCACTTTTAAGCGACAATCGCGAGGATCGATTTTATCGACAAACGCCAGGGCTTTATCGCGTTCATGGTAATCCAACGCCACAACGACAGGCGATTCAGTAATAGCGCAGGAAGAAGATGAAGCAGTAAACGTCATGACCAGACCTTCTTGATGATGGGCACCGGAAGTGGCGCAAATTGGATAAACGGCGTGCATTCTACCTGCGGCGCAGGGAAATTAACAGGTTCGATTGACAACCTGATAAGCCCTGCCTGCTGATGCCAGCGTCGTTTCTAGCTTTACATCATTAAGTATGTTGTAACTAAAGTGAAGCTTTTTTTATATACTACTGCCCATCAAGTCCGCGAATAGGTTTAATGGTCGACCATGCCCGGCAGGACGGACAGTGCCAGTACAAGGTATAGGCGGTAAAACCGCATTTCTGACAACGATACCGCGGTTTACTGCGCACCTGTTCGCCAACCATATCACGCAGTACCATCAGGCTTTCTTTCGCTCGCCCTTCTTCCGCCTCGTTGAGGTGGTAATCCATCAGCTTATGGAACACCCGCATGGTAGGATGTCGCTGTAGCTGACGCGTGATATAGACTTGAGCTGCGTCACTACCTTCACGCGCTTCCAGAATATCGGCAAGCATTAACTCAGCGCCAGCACCGGTATTCTCCTCAACGGCGCGACGTAAAAACTCCGCCCACTCGGCATTTTTACCGAGCTGTTGATAACAGGTTTGCAGCATTTCCAGCGTTTCGCTGACCAGCTCTTTATCCTGAACGATCACACGTTGCAGGCTTTCGACCGCTTTGGCGTAATCCCCTCTCGCCATATAAACGCGCCCCATCATGATAGACACCCGGGCGCTATTTTTATCTGCGGCGGCACCTTTTTTCAGCAACGCCATCGCGCGATCCATGTCGTCGTTGCCCATCTGCTGTAACGCTAACTCACAGTAAAAATGGGCGATTTCGATACGCTGTTTATCTTTGCCCAGTTTCACCAGCCGTTCTGCGACTTCGATCGCCTTTTGCCAGTCGCTGGTTAGCTGATAGATTTGCAAGAGCTGCTGTAACGCGCCTACGCGAAATTCCGTTTCGTCGGTAAGTTGGTTAAACATATCTTCCGCGCGGTCATATAAACCGGCGGCCATATAGTCGCGCCCCAGTTGCTGAACAGCCAGTAAACGCTGTTCATAGGTCAATGAAGCGCTTTCCATGAGCGTTTGATGAATACGAATGGCGCGATCGACTTCGCCGCGAGAGCGAAACAGATTACCGAGAGTGAGATGAGCCTCAACGGTGCCCGTATCCTCTTTAAGCATATCGAGGAACAGATCCACCGCTTTATCTTGTTGGTTACTCAGCAGGAAGTTAACCCCTGCGACATAATCGCGCGACAGGCGGTTAGCTTCATCCTGTTTTGTTTGTTGCGCACTTCTGCGACCCATATACCACCCATAGGCAGCGGCTACAGGCAACAGCAGAAATAACAACTCCAACATAAATGATTATTCCTTTACAACCGACGAATCGGCAGGGACCGCAACGTCGGTTGCTGGCGAGAGCTTGTTTTCCAGTCGTTTAATTTTACGTTCAGCGCGGGCAAGGGAAACGCGGACCCGCAGCCAGAACAGGCCGCAAATCAGCCAGCCAATCGCAAAACCGACGGCGAACAACACAGCAAGCAACGTGGAGATACGATACTCCCCTTGCGCCAGCAGGTAGTTAAACGTCACCTGTTGATCATTCTGCGCGCCCAGCGTCACCGAAATAACAAAAATCGCCAATACCAGTAAGAAAATGAGTAAATATTTCACATTACTTCCCGTTATGTGGTTTGCGCGAATAAATCGTGTCCAACTTACCGCATCCAGCCTTCTAAATTACCATTTTCCCGCCTCGCGCGAAATGGAAATGCGCCCGCCATCAGATGATTTAAGGGCAATAGTCAGAAAATCAACCGTTGTCAGCTTTCCTGCTCGCGTTCAGCAATTTCTTGCGCTTCTTCACGAGGCGGCATAAGCGGCCCGCAAATTCGCTGCGCCAGCCAGGTCGCCAGGGTAACTAATAGCCAGGAGATAAGCGTGGCGACCACTAAATCTCGCGGCCAGTGCATTCCCAGAAGCAAACGGCTGCCCATTACGCCGGTTGCCCAGACTAACAAAAACGCGATGGTGAAAGTCCGTCTGCGCGGCCATAACAGACCCACGGCCAAAAGCGCCCAGCTCGCTGCAAACATGGTATGTCCGGAGGGAAACGCAAAACCCGTCTCTTTTTGCCAGTGCTGACGCAGGAAAACGGGGATGTTCTGTTGCCCGGCCAACTGCTCTTTCACTAAATGTCCGCGTTCTGTACGCTTTAAAGTGTAGAACTCATCGACGGGAATATGGTGCGTTTTTTCAAGCCAGACCACAAATGGCCGCGGCTCCTGTACGCGCTCCTTTACCCATGACTTCACGCCCTGCCCGACGATAATCGCCCCACCGAGAATCGCAAACAGCATAATGGCGGCGCGCAGGCGAAATCGCAGGCACCATAAGAACCATCCACAAAGAATCACATGCGTGATAACGCCCCAGGGTTTGGTCACGGTTTCCGTTATCCAGAATAGCGTTTTTAGCCACCAGACCTGATGTCCTGGCTGCCACTGCCAGCCTGATACCCATACGGCAAGCGGCATGATAAGCAACAGGGCTGCGCCTGCCGCGGTGCGCCTCGCAATTGAAAGCATGGATGCTCCTTTTATAAGTAAGTATCACAATCATAACTGAAAATTCTCGCCGGACTGGAAAATTGACAAATTTGTGCCATTCCTGAGCAATTACGTGGTAGTGATTAGGTGATGACCGCCGCCTTATGGCAAAATAGCGGGATACAATCCAACAGGCGACGACACCGCAGGCGTCAGCATAATCTGGAGAAATACATGCAGCTTAAACGTGTGGCAGAAGCCAAACTGCCAACCCCATTGGGTGACTTTCTGATGGTGGGATTTGAAGAACTGGCAACCGGACACGACCATGCCGCGCTGGTTTTTGGCGATATTTCAGGTAAAACGCCGGTCTTGGCTCGCGTTCATTCCGAATGTCTTACCGGGGACGCGCTTTTTAGTCTGCGCTGTGATTGTGGTTTTCAACTGGAAGCCGCGCTGACGCATATTGCGGAAGAAGGACGCGGTATTCTGATTTACCACCGTCAGGAAGGCCGCAATATCGGCCTGCTTAATAAAATTCGCGCTTATGCGTTACAGGATCAAGGCTATGACACGGTGGAGGCCAATCATCAGCTCGGCTTTGCCGCCGATGAGCGTGATTTCACCCTGTGCGCGGATATGTTCAAATTACTCGGCGTGGATGAAGTTCGCCTGCTGACCAATAATCCGAAGAAAGTCGAAATACTGACCGAGGCGGGAATTAATATCGTGGAACGCGTTCCGCTCATTGTGGGTCGTAATCCAAATAATGAGCATTATCTCGATACTAAAGCGGCCAAAATGGGTCACCTGCTAAACAAGTAAGCCACCGGTATTAAAGCGCGGGCCTGCCTGTTTACGGCAGGCCCGATAAACGGCTTTAGTTCAGCATATTTCTAATGACATAGTGCAATATGCCGTCATTCTGGTAGTAAGTCAGCTCGGTGGCGGTATCAATGCGACAGCGACAAGGTACCGTTTCTTTGCTGCCGTCCGATCTCGTTAACGTCACCGGAATGGTCGCGCCAGGGCGCAGGTTTTGCAGATCCGCGATATCAATCACCTCTTCCCCGGTCAGTCCCAGCGTTTTACGCGTTACGCCCTGTGGAAACTCCAGCGGCAGGATCCCCATCCCAATCAGGTTTGAGCGGTGGATACGTTCGAACGACTCGGCGATCACCACGCGGATACCTAACAGCCGCGGACCTTTTGCCGCCCAGTCACGGCTCGATCCCGACCCATACTCTTTCCCGGCAATCACCGCCAGCGGCGTTTTTTCCTGCTGGTAGAGCATCGCGGCATCATAAATCGACATCGCTTCCGTACCCGGCAAATGCCGCGTCATCCCACCTTCGACGCCGGGCAGCATTTCGTTGCGAATACGAATATTGGCGAACGTACCGCGCATCATCACTTCATGGTTACCGCGCCGTGATCCATAAGAGTTAAAATCCTTCCGCTCAACGCCGTGATTTTGCAGATAGCGTCCGGCGGGACTGTCCGGCTTGATACTGCCGGCCGGGGAAATATGGTCGGTCGTCACCGAATCACCCAGCATCGCCAGGATACGCGCGCCGTGGATATCTTTGACGGGCGCAGGCTGGGCCTGCATTTCATCAAAGAAAGGCGACAGGCGAATATAGGTTGAATCCGACTGCCATCCGTAGGTATCGGACGATTCAACCTGAATCGATTTCCATTCGTCCGTGCCCTCAAACACTTCCGCATACTCTTTACGGAACATATCCGATGATACCAGTTCAACGGCGCGGGCAATTTCCTGCGCTGAAGGCCAGATATCCTTCAGGTATACCGGATCGCCTTTACGATCGTACCCCAGCGGGTCTGTCGCGAGGTTAATATTCATGTTTCCGGCCAGCGCATACGCCACCACCAGCGGCGGCGACGCCAGCCAGTTCGTTTTCACCAGCGGATGGATACGCCCTTCAAAATTTCGGTTACCGGAAAGCACGGCCCCTACCGTCAGATCGCCTTTTTTAATCGCGGTCTCAATAGGCTCCGGCAACGGACCGGAGTTCCCGATACAGGTCGTACAGCCATAACCGACCAGGTTAAAACCGAGCTCATCCAGGTAAGGCGTAAGTTTGGCCTGCGCCAGATAGTCAGATACCACTTTTGACCCCGGCGCCAGAGAAGCCTTGACCCAAGGTTGACGCTTCAACCCCAGCGTTACTGCCTTTTTCGCCAGTAATCCCGCAGCCATCAGCACGCTGGGATTCGAGGTATTCGTACAGGAGGTGATGGCGGCAATGACGACAGCGCCATCAGGAAGCTGATATGGCTGTCCGTTCATCGTATAGTCAACCGGCTGGCGATCTCTTTGCGCGGTATTCAGCTCCAGCTCGGCGCTGGCGGCAAAGGCTTTCGGCACATCGCCTAACGCTACGCGATCCTGCGGGCGTTTCGGCCCGGCCAGGCTGGCCTCGACATCGCCCATATCCAGTTCCAGCGTACTGGTAAATACCGGTTCGTCTCCGGGATTACGCCACATTCCCTGCGCCTTCGCGTAGGCTTCAACCAGCTCGACCAGATCGTCGCTACGTCCGCTTAATCGCATATATTCCAGGGTAATGGCGTCAATAGGGAAGAAACCACAGGTTGCGCCATATTCCGGCGACATATTAGCGATGGTCGCGCGATCCGCCAACGGCAGCGAATCCAGACCATCACCATAAAATTCAACAAATTTACCCACGACGCCATGCTTACGCAGCATTTGCGTGACGGTTAGCACCAGGTCAGTGGCAGTGATCCCCTCCCGAAGTTTACCGGTTAACTTAAAGCCGACGACATCCGGGATAAGCATCGACACGGGCTGACCAAGCATCGCCGCTTCCGCTTCAATACCGCCCACGCCCCACCCCAATACGCCCAGACCATTAATCATGGTCGTATGGGAGTCAGTCCCCACCAGCGAGTCCGGGTAAGCAATCCACTCCCCGTCCTGTAATTCGCTCCAGACGGCTTTACCCAGGTATTCCAGGTTAACCTGATGGCAAATGCCGGTTCCGGGTGGCACCACGCTGAAACGACTGAATGCCTGCTTTCCCCATTTCAGGAACATATAACGCTCATGGTTACGTTCCATTTCCAGCCGCACGTTTTCTTCAAACGCATCGTCATCGCCGAAATGATCGACCGTCACAGAGTGGTCAATAACCAGATCAACCGGCGATAACGGGTTCACTTTCGACGTATCGCCGCCGAGGCGTTTAACGGCTTCACGCATCGCCGCCAGGTCGACAACGGCAGGCACGCCGGTAAAGTCCTGCATCAGGACACGGGCGGGCCGCCAGGCAATTTCACGATCGGCATGGGCATTTTTAAGCCAACCGGCCAGCGCCTGAATATCTTCATCAGTCACAGATTCGCCGTCCTGCCAGCGCAACAGGTTTTCCAGTAACACTTTAAGTGATTTGGGCAAACGGGCGATATCGCCCAGGGATTTGGCAGCCAGCGGCAGACTGTAGTAATGATACGTTTTATCTTTGGCCTGCAATGTATCCTTACTGGCTTCTCGTAGGGTTGACGACATAGCTCCTCCTTAAATGACAGGGTTGCGTTACCCTGATTCTCCACAGGGTTGTATTAAAGATAACACAAACAAAATGTAACGTTTTGATAACAACCCAAATTGCTAAAAGAGGAGAAACCTAACAGGCGAGGAGCGAAGATGAAAAAGCCCGATAAATAGCGCATTATCGGGCTTTGACGAGATTAGACGGCAATCCAGATTAACTCGGCCCAGAACAGTAGCGATAATATAAACGCGCCAGTCCATGACCAATACTTTATATTTGACGTTAACATAGGCGACACCAACTGTGTTTAATCAATACTGAGAGGCGCTCAGCACACGGTTGCTGCGGTGTAATAAGACAGCGTTAATAAAACAGTAACGCCAATAAAAAGACGAATATTATTTTTGTGACACCTCGTCAGCAAAAGCATCAATAAATGCCCGCTGCTGCGGTGTGAGCGTCCAGTGTTGCGGAACAGACCGGAAAACGGTCATATCCGGGGTGTTATCATCGTCACAAGATTGAATCGGGGGCGCGACCACGCGCTCGCGTTCCGACGTAATGCTCACTTAGCCCCACCAATGCCAGATAACAAGCGCTACCACTACCCAGAACAACGCAGAACCCACAAAAACCGCCAGCCATGCTTTACGTTTGAGCTCAGGGTCGCGGCGCGGTTCCTGGTTTTCAGAAGGCATTACTAACCTCATGCTATCGGTATCACTTATCATTTCAGCACCAAACAATCGGTACAATTAATCATCAGATGAGACAAATCCTAAATAAACTTTAGTCAAAAATCCAGTCAATTTACGAATCGTTGCCAGTGAATAAATCAATCTTTTGACTCAAGATAACTATTTGGAAAAAGAAACTGGCGGGACGGGTAATTCAACACTATTTTGCTGATCATTACCCGTAATACTTTGAGGGATATTGCAAAAAGCGGCTTTGTCTGCCATGCCACTACGACACAAACCGACGGTGCTATTACTTTTCAGGCAGCTTTATATCCTGAAACATCGCTTCAATTTCTTCATTAGAACGCAACGCCACCGCCGTATCCACCACATCACGCGTCAGATGCGGCGCAAAACGCTGGATAAAATCGTACATATAGCTGCGTAAAAAAGTACTACGGCGAAAACCAATTTTTGTGGTGCTGTGGCTAAAAATATCGTGCGCGTCAATCCGCACTAAATCAGGATCGGCAAGCGGATCGACCGCCATGCTGGCAATGACGCCAACGCCCAGCCCCAACCTGACATACGTTTTAATCACATCCGCATCGGTTGCTGTAAAGACGATCCGCGGCGTTAACCCTGCGCGATTAAAAGCGGTATCCAGTTCGGAACGCCCGGTAAAGCCGAAGGTATACGTCACCAGCGGATACTTCGCCAGCGCTTCAATCGTTACGGAAGACGTTGCCGCCAATGGATGATCCGGCGTCACCACTATCGAACGGTTCCAGTGATAGCATGGCAACATCACCAGATCGTCATATAAATGCAGCGCTTCCGTGGCAATCGCGAAATCGGCGTTCCCTTTCGATACCGCTTCCGCAATCTGCGTTGGCGACCCCTGGTGCATATGCAGCGAAACGCGCGGATAACGCTCGATGAAGCCTTTAATCACGCCTGGCAATGCGTAACGCGCCTGAGTATGGGTAGTGGCAATATAGAGCGAGCCTTTATCCGGCCAGGTGTGCTCGCCGGCGACCGACTTAATGGCATCGACTTTGGAAAGCACCTCACGCGCAATACGAATAATCTCCTGTCCTGCGGGCGTCACCTGAGTCAGATGCTTACCGCTGCGGGCGAAAATCTGGATGCCAAGCTCATCTTCCAGCATCCTAACCTGCTTGCTGATCCCCGGCTGGGAAGTATACAACCCCTCAGCGGTAGAGGAGACGTTAAGGTTATGATTAACCACTTCAACAATGTAACGAAGCTGCTGCAATTTCATAATACATCATCCAGATTAGCGCCATCAGGCCATCGTTTATCTGCAGACTTAATCGGGCTGCTAATACGATTTAATAATAAAAAAGGTGTTAACTATAACCACTATATCATTTATATCTGAACTGTATAGCCAGCGCGATAAAATAATAAGGCCGCTATACCCAAAATAATTCGAGTGCTTAAAGGCGGCAAGAGAGTGAGTCCCCAGGAGCATAAGGTGACTGGGATGAGCGACAAATCTGCCGGGAGCAGATTTGAACGTCGCGTGCGACGGCCCGTCAGGACGAGGCCCATGGATGGGCCGAGTAATCCGTAGCCAACACATAAGCCACTTTAAATATGAAGGGTATATAAAAAAGGGCCGCTTACGCGGCCCGCTTGACTATAGTGACGACAGGCAGGGGTTATTTCTTGCCTTCAACCCACTTGCCGTCGACGAAGAACGCTGACCATCCCGTCGCCTTCCCGTCTTTTTCCGCCGCAACGTACTGCTGTTTTGTTTTGCGGCTAAAGCGAACAACGGTTTTATTGCCTTCCGGATCCTGCTGCGGCGCATCCGCCAGATAACGCAGTTTTTCCGGCAGGCGATCGCGGAACCGGTATAGCTCCTCGACTAATGGCGCGCGCGTTTCGCGTGATTTCGGGAACGTATTGGCCGCCAGGAATATCCCTGCGGCGCCATCGCGCAGCACAAAGTACGCGTCCGATTTTTCACACGGCAGTTCCGGCAATGGAACAGGATCTTCCTTCGGCGGCGCAACTTCGCCGTTACGCAAGATCTTACGGGTATTTTTACATTCGTCGTTAGTACAGGCCATGTACTTACCAAAACGCCCCATTTTCAGGTGCATTTCGGAACCACATTTCTCACACTCAACGATCGGGCCGTCATACCCTTTGATGCGGAACTCGCCTTCTTCAATCTCGTAGCCGTCACAGGTCGGGTTATTACCACACACATGCAATTTACGCTTCGGATCGATCAGATAGCTGTCCATCGCCGTACCGCACTTCTGACAGCGACGTTTGGCGCGCAGGGCGTTGGTTTCGGCGTCGTCGCCTTCCAGCACGTTCAGAACTTCATTTTCCGGCACCAGGTTAATGGTCGTTTTACAACGCTCTTTCGGCGAAAGCGCATAACCTGAACATCCAAGGAAAACCCCCGTACTGGCAGTACGAATTCCCATTTTACGGCCACAGGTTGGACAGTCGATGCTGGTCAGCACCATCTGGTTAGGGCGCATCCCCCCTTCTTCCGGATCTTTCTCGGCTTTATCGAGCTGCTGAGTAAAATCGCTGAAGAAGTTATCCAGTACCGCTTTCCACTCGGCCTGGTGATTTGCAACCTGATCCAGACTATCTTCCATCTGCGCGGTAAAATCGTAGTTCATCAATTCGCGGAAGTTTTCTTCCAGCCGATCGGTGACGATTTCACCCATTTTTTCCGCATAGAAACGACGGTTTTCAACGCGAACATAGCCGCGATCCTGAATGGTCGAGATAATCGACGCATAGGTAGACGGACGACCAATACCGCGCTTCTCAAGCTCTTTAACCAGAGAAGCCTCGCTAAACCGGGCTGGCGGTTTAGTAAAGTGCTGAGCAGGCGTCAATTCAAGTAGCGTCAGCGCATCGCCCTTATTCACGGCAGGCAATGTGCGATCTTCATCGCCTTTACGCAGCGCCGGCATCACTTTTGTCCAGCCGTCAAAGCGCAAAATACGCCCACGCGCTTTCAGGCGGAACTCGCCTGCGCCAACGGTAAGCGTAGTAGAGTCATATTGTGCTGGCGTCATCTGACAGGCGACAAACTGACGCCAAATTAGTTGATACAACTTCTGCGCGTCAGCCTCCATGTCTTTCAGCGACTCCGCCATGACAGCAACGTCGGAAGGACGGATCGCTTCGTGCGCTTCCTGAGAGTTTTCTTTGCTGGCGTACTGGTTCGGGTTATCCGGCAGGTATTTCTTGCCGAAATTATCGCCAATATAACCACGCACCATGTTGACCGCATCCTGACTCAGGTTGGTGGAGTCTGTACGCATATAGGTGATGTAGCCCGCCTCATACAGACGCTGCGCCATCATCATGGTTTTCTTCACGCCAAAGCCCAGCCGGGTGCTGGCCGCCTGTTGTAGCGTGGAGGTGATAAACGGCGCGCCAGGTTTGCTGCTGGTCGGTTTGTCTTCACGCTCCAGTACGCTATAGCGCGCTTTTTCCAACAAGCTGACGGCGGCAAGCGTCTGCTCACGATTTACCGGCCGGAATGGCTTGTCGTTCTGATGCGTGACCTGTAGCGGTAGCGCCTCGCCAGACGGCGTCGTCGTATTAGCGTCAATTTCCCAGAACTCTTCCGGAACAAACGCTTTAATCTCGCGCTCGCGTTCAACGACCAGACGGACCGCGACAGACTGAACGCGACCTGCCGACAAACCACGGGCGATCTTTTTCCACAGCAACGGCGAGACCATATAGCCTACCACGCGATCCATAAAGCGGCGCGCTTGCTGGGCGTTGACCCTGTTAATGTTCAGCTCGCCCGGCTGTTCAAACGCCTGGCGAATGGCATTTTTGGTTATTTCGTTAAAGACTACGCGACTGTAGCGCGCGTCATCGCCGCCGATCACTTCCCGCAGGTGCCATGCAATGGCTTCCCCTTCGCGGTCAAGGTCGGTTGCGAGATAGATGTGGTCGGCTTTTTCCGCCAACTGTTTCAGTTCAGAGACGACCTTCTCTTTACCGGGCAGCACTTCATAGTGCGCATCCCAGTTGTGCCACGGGTCAACCCCCATACGGTTGACGAGAGCGCCACGTTCATCCTTTTTGGGCTTTTTAGCCGTTTTGGTGGAGGTAGAGTCGGCGCTCTTTTTAGCTGCTGAGCCACTGGTCGGCAAATCACGGATATGACCCACGCTGGATTTCACCACGTAGTCATTACCCAGATACTTGTTGATCGTTTTGGCTTTTGCCGGGGACTCAACGATGACAAGAGCTTTACCCATATTCACCTTTACCTAAGTTGATTCTTCCAGGAATGCGTCGCACGTTGATTCACCTTCCACTGGCGACGAGACAACGATATATGGTCTCTGCGTCTGCGGATATCAACCCCTTGTACTGGCTTTGTGTACGAAATGTAACCCTCAGGTGACTGAGTTAACAGGCTTTTTTGCACACACGCGCTATAGCACGACGGAATTTTGGTCGAATGTCAAGCAATTCTGTTGCCAGATTGACGAAAGCGTCACACTGTACCTGATAAAATTCGATACGCAACTTTATTAGCATGCAAAAACAAATCTTGCCAGTGAACGCAACATGACAAATCCATCAATTTCCTGTGAGAATATTTGCCCATCAGAAGTGCTCAGCGTAGACTAATCTCCTTGTTTAAGGAGTAAAAAATGCATAAAGAGACGCAACCTATCGATCGCGAAACACTGTTGCTTGAAGCCAACAAAATTATTCGGGAACATGAAGACACGATGGCAGGTATTGTCGCCACCGGCGTAACGCAGAGAAATGGCGTGCTGGTTTTCAGCGGCGATTACTTTTTAGACGAGCAAGGGTTACCGACCCCTAAAAGCACCGCAGTGTTTAACATGTTTAAACACCTGGCGCATGTGCTGTCTGAGAAGTATCACCTGGTGGATTAATCCATGCCGGATGGCGCTGAATGCCATCCGGCAATAGCGGTTTACATCAACGGCTTTTGTCCACGCTGCCACCAGCGCAGCAGCAGCCGATCCGCGCTTTCCGCCGCACTGCCGGTAACACGATCGATCAGTTTTTTACGCTGCATATAGCGCACATTCAGCACCTCGCGCCCTTCCATCAGGCCGAGGATAACCTCATCGCTGGTGTTAATTTCATCAACCAGTCCTTTCTCCAGCGCCTGCTGACCGTACCAGTGTTCGCCCGTGGCGACCTGTTCAATGTCCAGAGCCGGACGCATCCGCTGCACAAACTCTTTGAACAGATGGTGCGTTTCGTTGAGATCTTCACGAAACTTCTGCCGCCCTTCTTCCGTATTCTCGCCTAACAATGTCAGGGTACGTTTGTACTGCCCTGCGGTATGCAGTTCAATATCAATGTCTTTACTTTTGAGAAAGCGGTTAAAGTTCGGAATTTGCGCGACAACACCAATTGACCCCACAATAGCGAACGGCGCTGCGATAATTTTTTCCGCCACGCAGGCCATCATGTAGCCTCCGCTTGCCGCGACTTTATCCACCGTCACGGTCAGCGGAATATTTTTATCGCGCAGGCGCTGCAATTGCGATGCCGCCAGGCCATAGCCATGCACAACGCCGCCGGGGCTTTCCAGACGCACAACCGCCCGATCGCCGGGTTTCGCCACTGCCAGCACCGCCGTGACCTCTTCGCGTAACGCATTAACTTCGTGAGCGTCCATACTGCCTTTGAAATCTATCACCCATACGCGCGGTTTGTCCGATGTCGCAATGTCCCCCAGCTTCGCTTTCGCTTTGGCGGCTTTCGCCTCCTGCTTATGCTTTTTTTTCTGCGCTTTATGCCACAGTTTTTGCTGATGGCCATCCATCAACGCCGCAGCAAGGTCATCCTTCATCTCCTGATACTGCTCGCTCAAATTGGTCACGCGCAGCTCGCCGCGCTGGCGTTTGCGTTGCGTAGCATTCACGATCAGCAGCACAATGACGGCAATGGCCACCACAACGGTGACGATTTTTGCCAAAAATAAGCCATATTCAGACAACAATTCCACGACTCCCACCTTGATTAAATAACGCGACTTGTGCTCAGTGTACAACAGGCATCGAAGTCAGTCTCTCTTCATCCGTATGCCTGTTGAGGAAGAAAAAGTATGACAAGACGTTCATTTTACGGCGTTATCGCCCCTGTCTGATTGAAAAAAAAGGCGCTTTCAGGCATAAACCCGAAAAGTTAACGCGAAGATAAGACAACCTGGCAGGACGGTGCACCACGCCGTTGAGGAGTAGCCATGCATTACCAACCGAAACAAGATCTATTGCAAAACCGCATTATTCTGGTCACTGGCGCCAGCGATGGCATTGGGCGGGAAGCCGCGCTTACGTATGCGCGTTACGGCGCAACGGTGATTCTGCTGGGACGCAACGAAGAGAAACTGCGTCGGGTCGCGCAGCACATTGCTGACGAGCAACATGTTCAACCACAGTGGTTTACGCTTGATCTACTGACCTGCACCGCTGAAGAGTGCCGGCAAGTGGCCGATCGCATCGCCGCGCACTATCCCCGCCTGGATGGCGTCCTGCACAATGCCGGGTTACTGGGGGAAATCGGTCCAATGAGCGAACAAGATCCGCAGATCTGGCAGGATGTCATGCAGGTAAATGTTAACGCCACCTTTATGCTCACCCAAGCGCTGTTACCGTTATTATTGAAGTCCGATGCCGGCTCGCTGGTCTTTACGTCATCAAGCGTTGGCCGTCAGGGGCGCGCCAACTGGGGCGCCTATGCCACCTCGAAGTTTGCTACCGAAGGAATGATGCAGGTGCTGGCGGACGAATACCAGAACCGTTCTCTACGTGTTAACTGCATTAACCCGGGCGGCACGCGCACCGGTATGCGCGCCAGCGCCTTTCCGACGGAAGATCCACAGAAATTAAAAACGCCTGCCGATATTATGCCGCTTTACCTGTGGCTTATGGGCGACGACAGTCGCCGTAAAACCGGTATGACCTTTGACGCCCAACCGGGCCGTAAACCAGGAATCGCCCAATGAGTGATGAACGCTATCAGCAGCGCCAGCAGAAGGTAAAAGATCGGGTTGACGCCCGTGTCGCCCAGGCACAGGAAGAGCGCGGTATTATTATCGTGTTTACTGGCAATGGTAAGGGCAAAACCACGGCGGCTTTCGGGACTGCCGCCCGCGCCGTAGGACACGGTAAAAACGTAGGTGTGGTGCAATTTATTAAGGGCACCTGGCCCAACGGCGAGCGTAATCTGCTGGAACCGCATGGCGTCGAATTTCAGGTGATGGCAACGGGATTTACCTGGGAGACGCAAAATCGCGAGGCAGACACTGCAGCATGTATGGCCGTTTGGCAGCATGGTAAACGGATGCTGGCCGATCCGCGGCTTGATATGGTGGTACTGGATGAGCTGACCTATATGGTGGCGTATGACTATTTGCCGCTGGAAGAGGTCATAAGCGCGCTAAACGCGCGCCCTGGTCACCAGACGGTGATTATTACAGGTCGCGGCTGTCACCGGGATATTCTTGATCTTGCGGATACCGTCAGCGAACTGCGTCCGGTTAAACATGCTTTCGACGCGGGCGTAAAAGCCCAGATGGGAATTGATTATTAACCGTAGGCCGGATTAAGGCGTTTGCGCCGCCATCCGGCACAAACCCTCTTGTCTGATGATTCTCAGCCTATAGACCGCGGTAGAGATTACCCGTTGTTATTACGCCCACCGGAGCGGCGTCCGCCAGCTATCTGGCTGTGGCGTTTTACCGCCCGACGGATCTGGTTCGCTTTCATACGACGACGGTCTTTTTCGACGGCAACCTTCGACGAGGTTTCCGGCGGGAGCTCTACCAGACCACGCAGATAGTTCGTTTGCGCGAGGTCGAGCTCAGTCCAGCCGCCGCGCGGCAGGCCTTTCGGCAGCGGGATATCGCCGTAACGAACGCGGATCAAACGGCTGACCTGAACGCCTACCGCTTCCCACAGTCGGCGAACTTCGCGGTTGCGTCCTTCCGTCAGCGTCACGTTATACCACTGGTTAATGCCTTCGCCGCCGCTGAATTTAATGGTCTTAAATGCCGCCGGACCATCTTCCAACTGTACGCCACGGCTTAAATCACGCAGTTTCGATTCATCCACCTGACCGAACACGCGCACGGCATATTCACGTTCAACTTCACGACTAGGGTGCATCAGGCGGTTCGCCAGTTCACCGTCGGTGGTAAACAACAATAGCCCGCAGGTGTTGACATCCAGACGTCCTACCGCAATCCACCGCGCGCCGCGCAGTTTCGGTAAGCGATCAAAAACGGTTGGCCGCCCTTCAGGGTCATTGCGGGTACACAGTTCACCTTCTGGTTTGTAATAGGCCAGAACGCGGCAAATTTGTTCCGCCGACTCTTTCACCGAAATCAGGTGACCGTCGATACGGATTTTCAAACCGGGAGTGACTTCAACACGATCGCCAAGCGTGGCGATTTTACCGTCAACGCTGACACGTCCCGCTTCAATAATGGATTCGATTTCACGGCGAGAGCCGTGGCCAGCGCGCGCCAGCACTTTTTGTAACTTTTCGCTCATAGAGCTTCCTTCAGGTGTCGCCTTCACAGGCGTCGAACAGGAGAATGAACGGCGCGTTGCCGCGCCATTTTAAGGCCGCGTAGTATACAGGCTTACACCCTTATAAGAAAGGTGTAACGTCGCCGACGCCTTCGCGCAGCACCACCGGGGAGTCATTGGTCAAATCGATTACCGTGGTAGGCTGTTGACCGAGGTAACCGCCGTGGATGATCAGATCCACCTGCTTCTCCAGCCGATCTTTAATCTCCTCCGGGTCCGACTCGGTAAAGTCGCTGCCAGGCAGCATCAACGACGTCGAGAGCATCGGTTCGCCCAGCGTATCCAATAACGCCAGCGCAATCGGGTTTGACGGTACGCGCAGGCCGATGGTTTTACGCTTTTCCTGCAACAGACGGCGCGGCACCTCTTTTGTCCCCTTCAGGATAAAGGTGTAATTACCCGGCGTATTGTTTTTCATCAGACGAAACGCCACGTTGTCGACGTAGGAGTAGGTCGACAACTCGGACAAATCGCGGCACATCAGCGTGAAGTTGTGGCCGTCCGGCAGATGACGGATGCGGCAAATGCGCTCCATTGCGCCTTTGTCTTCAATTTTACAACCAAGGGCATAGCCGGAATCGGTTGGATAAACAATAACACCGCCTTTACGCACAATGTCGACGGCCTGATTAATCAGCCGTTGCTGTGGGTTATCCGGATGGATATAAAAAAACTGGCTCATACTTCCCTCACTGTGATATTTGCGGCTGTTCCCATGTCTGCCATACGCCTTCAACGCCAGCGGGCAGCCAGAGTTTACGCCCCAACTCAATCCACGGGCAGGGCTGATGGAAATCAGATCCAAGCGATGCCCATAAATGATGCTGACGCGCAAGCGTCGCCAGTTGGGTGCGTTCATTGGGCGATTGTTGGCACTGCGCCACTTCCATCGCGTCGCCGTGATGGTCGGCAAAATGCGCCACTAATCTTTTCAGCCACTTAGCGCTAAGGTCGTAGCGTCCCGGATGGGCCAACACCGCCTTACCGCCAGAATGATGAATGACATCAATAGCTTGTTCTATTGTACACCACTGCGGCGGAACGTAACCGGTTTTCCCACGCGCGAGATATTTTTTAAAAACATCCGCCATGGTCGCGGCTTTGCCGCACTCCACCAGAAAGCGGGCGAAGTGGCCGCGCGTCACCGCGCCGCCATTGGCCAGTCTCAATGCCCCTTCCCACGCGCCGGGAATATGGGCTTTTTCCAGACGCTCCGCAATGAGCCGACCGCGTGCCTGACGCCGATGTGTCTGCTGCGCCAGAAAATCGCGCATTGCCGGGTGCGCAATATCAATATTCAGACCCACAATGTGAATCTCATGATTCTCCCAGACCGTTGAAATCTCCACGCCGGGAATAAGATTCAGGGCCAGCCCGGAACGTGAAATTTCTTCTCTTGCCGCAGGAATCGCGGCTGTGGTGTCATGATCGGTAATCGCCAGCGTGCCGACTCGCATCTCTACCGCACGGTGTACTAATGTTTCTGGCGTCAACAGTCCATCGGACGCCGTGGTATGACTGTGCAGATCGTAAATCACTGCGTAATTCGTGTCGCTCAAGGCGGCTCCCATAGAGATAAAGGTATGTCATGTACATCATAACGGTTCCGGCAAATATACTGAAATAGGTGTTGACATTATTCCATCGAACTAGTTAACTAGTACGAAAGTTCACATGAAGAGGGTATCTAAAATGGCAGCGACATTTGCATTACACGGTTGGTGGTGCACTTCCTGATAGCGGGCGGTGTATGAACAGCTGTAATCAGCCAAACGATACCCGGCCCGCCTGTTAAGCGGGCTTTTTTTTGAACAAAATAATGAGAATAACCATGCAAACACCAAAACCCACGCTCGAACTGTTGACCTGCGATGCCGCCTACCGGGAAAACCCAACGGCGCTTTTTCACCAGGTCTGCGGCGATCGCCCGGCAACGCTGCTGCTGGAGTCCGCAGATATCGACAGTAAAGACGATTTAAAAAGCCTGCTGCTGGTAGATAGCGCGCTGCGCATTACCGCTCTAGGTGACACTGTCACTATTCAGGCGTTATCTGATAATGGCGCCTCGTTATTACCGCTACTGGATACCGCCCTGCCCGCTGGCGTGGAGAACGAAGTCCTGCCTGCCGGTCGCATTCTACGCTTTCCGCCCGTCAGCCCATTATTAGATGAAGACGCCCGTTTATGCTCTCTGTCGGTATTTGATGCGTTCCGCCTGTTACAGGGAGTGGTGAACATACCGACGCAAGAGCGGGAGGCTATGTTTTTCGGCGGTCTGTTTGCCTACGACCTGGTCGCTGGCTTTGAAGCGCTGCCACACCTTGAGGCTGGCAATAACTGCCCGGACTACTGCTTTTATTTAGCGGAAACGCTAATGGTGATAGATCATCAGAAAAAAAGCACCCGTATTCAGGCCAGTCTGTTCACCGCCAGTGACCGGGAAAAACAGCGCCTGAACGCCCGCCTGGCCTACCTTAGCCAACAGTTAACCCAGCCTGCGCCGCCGTTGCCGGTCACGCCGGTGCCGGACATGCGCTGCGAATGCAATCAAAGCGATGACGCGTTCGGCGCGGTGGTACGCCAGTTGCAAAAAGCCATCCGCGCGGGGGAGATATTTCAGGTGGTGCCGTCGCGCCGCTTTTCACTGCCCTGCCCGTCGCCGTTGGCTGCCTACTACGTGCTGAAAAAGAGCAACCCCAGCCCGTATATGTTCTTTATGCAGGATAATGATTTCACGCTTTTCGGCGCGTCGCCGGAAAGCTCGCTGAAATATGACGCCACCAGCCGTCAGATTGAAATTTACCCCATCGCGGGTACCCGTCCACGCGGTCGCCGCGCCGATGGTACGCTGGACAGAGATCTCGACAGCCGTATTGAGCTGGACATGCGTACCGACCATAAAGAGCTTTCCGAACATCTGATGCTGGTCGATCTGGCGCGCAATGACCTGGCGCGCATCTGTACGCCGGGCAGTCGCTACGTTGCCGATCTGACAAAAGTTGACCGCTATTCGTACGTGATGCATCTGGTTTCCCGGGTAGTGGGCGAACTGCGTCACGATCTCGACGCGCTGCACGCCTATCGCGCCTGCATGAACATGGGCACCCTGAGCGGCGCGCCAAAAGTACGCGCCATGCAGTTGATTGCCGATGCGGAAGGACAGCGCCGCGGCAGCTATGGCGGCGCTGTCGGTTACTTCACCGCCCACGGCGATCTGGACACCTGTATTGTTATCCGCTCCGCGCTGGTGGAGAACGGTATCGCCACCGTACAGGCGGGCGCCGGAATTGTGCTGGACTCTGTTCCGCAGTCTGAAGCCGATGAAACCCGTAATAAAGCGCGCGCCGTATTGCGTGCTATCGCCACCGCGCATCATGCACAGGAGACCTTCTGATGGCTGATATTCTGCTGCTCGATAACATCGACTCGTTTACCTGGAACCTGGCAGATCAGCTACGGACCAACGGTCATAACGTGGTGATTTACCGTAACCATATTCCGGCACAGACGCTTATCGATCGCCTGGCGACAATGAAAAATCCGGTGCTAATGCTCTCCCCCGGTCCGGGCGTCCCCAGCGAGGCAGGCTGTATGCCGGAGCTGCTGACCCGACTACGCGGCAAGTTACCGATCATCGGCATTTGTCTGGGGCATCAGGCGATTGTCGAAGCTTACGGCGGTTATGTCGGTCAGGCGGGAGAAATCCTGCATGGCAAAGCCTCCAGCATTGAGCATGACGGTCAGGCGATGTTCGCCGGGCTGGCGAATCCGCTACCGGTCGCGCGTTATCATTCGCTGGTCGGCAGTAATGTTCCTGCCGGGCTAACCATTAACGCCCATTTCAACGGCATGGTGATGGCGGTACGTCATGATGCGGATCGCGTTTGCGGTTTTCAATTTCATCCTGAGTCCATCCTGACGACACAGGGCGCGCGTCTACTGGAGCAAACATTAGCCTGGGCGCAGCAAAAGCTGGAGCCGACCAACACCCTACAGCCGATTCTGGAGAAACTCTATCAGGCGCAAACTCTGACGCAACAAGAGAGCCATCAGTTGTTTTCGGCGGTCGTCCACGGCGAACTTAAGCCTGAACAGCTCGCCGCCGCGCTGGTGAGCATGAAAATTCGCGGCGAGCATCCCAATGAAATTGCCGGTGCCGCCACTGCGTTGCTGGAAAATGCCGCCCCGTTCCCGCGCCCGGAGTATCTGTTTGCGGATATCGTTGGTACCGGCGGCGATGGCAGCAACAGTATCAATATCTCTACCGCCAGCGCCTTTGTCGCAGCGGCCTGTGGACTGAAAGTGGCGAAACACGGCAACCGTAGCGTGTCCAGCAAATCGGGGTCATCCGATCTGCTGGCGGCATTCGGTATTAATCTGGATATGAACGCCGATAAATCACGTCAGGCGTTAGATGAACTGGGCGTCTGTTTCCTGTTTGCGCCGAAATATCACACCGGATTCCGTCACGCGATGCCGGTTCGCCAACAGTTAAAAACGCGAACCCTGTTCAACGTACTCGGCCCGCTGATCAACCCGGCGCATCCGCCGCTGGCATTGATTGGCGTCTATAGCCCGGAACTGGTGCTGCCGATTGCGGAAACCTTACGGGTACTGGGCTATCAGCGCGCGGCGGTGGTACATAGCGGCGGCATGGATGAGGTTTCGCTCCATGCGCCGACGATTGTCGCAGAGCTGCATGACGGCGAAATTAAAAGCTATCAACTTACGGCGGAGGATTTTGGCCTGACGCCTTACCATCAGGATCAGTTGGCTGGCGGCACGCCGGAAGAAAACCGTGACATTCTGACGCGGTTATTACAAGGTAAAGGCGATGCCGCGCATGAGGCCGCCGTCGCCGCCAACGTGGCGATGCTGATGCGTCTGCATGGTCAGGAAGATCTCAAAGCCAACGCGCAAACCGTGCTTGATGTTCTGCGCAACGGCACCGCATATGACAGAGTCACCGCACTGGCGGCAAGAGGGTAAATAATGCAAACCGTTTTAGCGAAAATCGTCGCAGACAAGGCGATTTGGGTAGAAGCCCGCAAACAGCAACAGCCGCTGGCCAGTTTTCAAAATGAGATCCAGCCAAGTACACGCCATTTTTATGATGCGCTCCAGGGCGCGCGTACCGCCTTTATTCTGGAGTGTAAGAAAGCATCGCCATCAAAAGGCGTGATTCGCGATGATTTCGATCCGGCGCGTATTGCCAGTATTTATCAACATTACGCCTCGGCAATCTCGGTGCTCACCGACGAAAAATATTTTCAGGGGAGCTTCGATTTTCTGCCGGTCGTTAGCCAAAGCTCGCCGCAGCCGATTCTGTGTAAGGATTTTATTATCGATCCCTATCAGATCTACCTTGCCCGTTACTATCAGGCCGATGCCTGTTTACTGATGCTCTCGGTTCTGGATGACGAACAGTATCGCCAACTCTCCGCCGTCGCGCACAGTCTGAAAATGGGCGTGCTCACGGAGGTCAGTAATGACGAAGAACGGGAGCGCGCGATAGCGTTAGGCGCAAAAGTGGTAGGTATCAACAATCGCGATCTGCGCGATCTGTCGATTGATTTGAATCGCACCCGCCAGCTGGCGCCAAAACTGGGCCACGGCGTGACTGTCATCAGCGAGTCCGGGATTAACACCTATGGTCAGGTACGCGAACTGAGCCACTTCGCCAACGGTTTTTTAATTGGCTCCGCGTTAATGGCGCATGACGATCTTAACGCCGCCGTCCGTCGCGTGCTGCTTGGCGAGAATAAAGTCTGCGGCCTGACCCGCGCCCAGGACGCTAAAGCTGCCTGTGACGCTGGCGCAATATATGGCGGGTTGATTTTTGTACCCTCATCTCCGCGCGCGGTGAGCGTTGAGCAGGCGAGAGAAGTGATAAGCGCCGCGCCATTGCAGTATGTCGGCGTTTTCCAGGACGCTGATATCGCCGATGTTTGCCAGAAAGCTGCCGTCCTGCCGCTTTCTGCCGTACAGCTACATGGCAGCGAAGACCAGGCGTATGTCAACGCGCTGCGCGAGGCGTTGCCGCGCAATGTGCAAATCTGGAAGGCGCTGAGCGTTAGCGATGCCCTTCCCGCACGCGATTATCACCATGTCGATAAATACATTTTCGACAATGGGCAAGGCGGCAGCGGGCAGCGCTTCGACTGGTCACTGCTACAGGGGCAACCGCTGGATAATGTGTTACTGGCGGGCGGGCTGGCGGCCGATAACTGCGTCCAGGCGGCGCAAGTCGGCTGTGCCGGTCTCGATTTTAATTCAGGTGTGGAGTCACAGCCGGGCATCAAAGATGCTCGTCTTCTGGCCTCAGTTTTTCAGACACTGCGCGCATATTAAGGAAAAAACATGACAACACTTCTCAACCCCTACTTTGGTGAATTCGGCGGCATGTATGTGCCGCAGATCCTGATGCCTGCGCTGAACCAGCTTGAAGAGGCCTTCGTCAGCGCGCAAAAAGATCCTGAATTTCAGGCGCAATTCGCCGATCTGCTAAAAAACTACGCGGGACGCCCCACCGCGCTGACGAAATGTCAGAACATTACCGCCGGTACGCGTACCACGTTGTATTTAAAGCGCGAAGATTTACTGCACGGCGGCGCACACAAAACCAATCAGGTACTGGGTCAGGCGCTGCTGGCCAAACGGATGGGGAAAAGCGAGATTATCGCTGAAACCGGCGCCGGTCAGCACGGCGTCGCCTCTGCGCTCGCCAGCGCCCTGCTGGGTCTGAAATGCCGTATCTATATGGGCGCCAAAGACGTTGAGCGCCAGTCGCCGAACGTCTTCCGTATGCGTCTGATGGGCGCTGAGGTCATCCCGGTTCATAGCGGCTCTGCTACGCTAAAAGATGCCTGTAACGAGGCGCTGCGCGACTGGTCCGGTAGTTACGAAACCGCGCACTATATGCTCGGCACGGCGGCAGGACCGCATCCCTATCCCACCATCGTTCGCGAGTTCCAACGCATGATTGGCGAAGAGACGAAAGCGCAAATCCTCGACAAAGAGGGCCGTCTGCCAGATGCCGTTATCGCTTGCGTCGGTGGCGGCTCAAACGCTATCGGGATGTTTGCGGATTTTATTAATGATACCAGCGTCGGGCTAATAGGCGTTGAACCTGGCGGTCACGGTATTGAAACCGGCGAGCATGGCGCGCCGCTTAAACATGGTCGCGTTGGCATCTATTTCGGGATGAAAGCGCCGATGATGCAAACAGCGGACGGGCAAATTGAAGAGTCCTATTCCATTTCCGCCGGGCTCGATTTTCCGTCCGTTGGGCCGCAACATGCGTACCTGAACAGCATCGGACGCGCGGATTATGTCTCCATTACCGATGATGAGGCGCTGGAAGCCTTCAAAACGTTGTGCCGCCATGAGGGAATTATCCCGGCGCTGGAATCCTCCCACGCGTTGGCGCACGCTCTGAAAATGATGCGCGAGCAGCCGGAAAAAGAGCAACTGCTGGTGGTCAATCTCTCTGGCCGCGGAGATAAAGACATCTTTACCGTACACGATATCCTGAAAGCGCGAGGGGAAATCTGATGGAACGCTACGAAAATTTATTTGCACAGCTCAACGATCGCCGGGAAGGCGCTTTTGTCCCCTTCGTGACTCTGGGCGACCCTGGCATTGAACAGTCACTGAAAATTATCGACACACTGATTGACGCTGGCGCCGACGCTCTGGAGCTGGGGATTCCCTTCTCCGATCCGCTGGCCGATGGCCCTACCATCCAGAATGCGAACTTACGCGCCTTCGCCGCTGGCGTCACGCCGGCTCAGTGTTTTGAAATGCTGGCGCTGATTCGTGAAAAACACCCTACCATTCCGATTGGCCTGCTAATGTACGCGAATCTGGTGTTCAATAACGGCATAGATGCGTTCTATGCCCGTTGTGAACAGGTTGGCGTAGATTCCGTGCTGGTCGCAGATGTCCCGGTTGAAGAATCGGCCCCCTTCCGCCAGGCGGCGTTACGGCATAATATCGCGCCGATCTTCATCTGCCCGCCAAATGCGGATGACGATCTTCTGCGCCAGGTCGCATCTTACGGCCGCGGTTACACCTACCTGCTTTCGCGTTCGGGCGTCACCGGCGCGGAAAACCGTGGCGCATTGCCGTTGCATCATCTCATTGAGAAGCTTAAAGAGTACCATGCCGCGCCTGCGTTACAGGGTTTCGGTATCTCCTCGCCGGAACAGGTGTCTGCGGCCGTGCGTGCCGGGGCGGCTGGCGCTATCTCCGGCTCAGCCATTGTCAACATTATCGAGAAAAACCACACGTCTCCCGAACAGATGTTGGCGGAGCTCAGGTCCTTTGTCTCAGCGATGAAAGCCGCCAGCCGCGCATAACGGGTTAAGCCGTCAGCATAACGCTGGCGGCTTAATGAGAGGTTGCGCCGAACCAGAATCACGATTCAGGCGTACATCATCAATCTTTTTGGTGTTATTCCCTGTCCAGCTTTCAAAAAGTCTGAAGTCAATTTTTGCTAAGAAAACTCCTAATCACGCCGAAAAATTTAGCGTTTTCACGTCAATTTCCCCCGCCTTTATGTAAAGAAATGTCAATAAACAATGCATTAACGTTTCTATTGCCGCAGATAGTGACGTTTGTTATTAATAACAATGCAAAGCATTTACTGTTAAATCGCTTATTCTAAAAGAAAATATAGAATATATTATCTCTAAACCATTTTTTGTGCGTTATTTACGCGGTAAGTCACAACTATTTCCGACAATTTGACTAATCGGTTTAACCAACTAATTTTAATAGGGTGTCGACACGGTTAAAACCGATTTTTTCAGCAAGCAACGAGACAGGAGAAATAATATGGCCGAACATCGTGGTGGTTCAGGAAATTTCGCCGAGAATCGTGAAAAAGCATCTGAAGCGGGCCGCAAAGGCGGTCAGCATAGCGGCGGGAATTTCAAAAACGATCCGCAACGAGCTTCTGAAGCCGGTAAAAAAGGTGGTCAGAATAGTCACGGCGGACGTAAATCCGATAATTCCTGATTTACTGTAATGTAAATATAACACATGCTTTTATCAAGCAATCTGCGAGTCTTCTGGCTCGCAGTATTTTGCCCAGGAGAATTAGATTTATGAATATTAAAACCGTTGAAGACCTTTTTATCCATCTACTTTCAGATACCTATAGTGCAGAAAAACAATTAACCAAGGCTCTTTCTAAACTAGCCAGAGCCACGTCCAATGAAAAATTAAGCCAGGCCTTTCAATCTCATCTTGAAGAAACCCAGGGTCAGATTGAACGTATTGATCAGATCGTCGAATCTGAATCTGGCATTAAACTGAAAAGAATGAAATGCGTCGCTATGGAAGGGCTGATTGAAGAAGCCAATGAAGTCATCGAAAGTACGGAGAAAAACGAAGTACGCGATGCAGCGCTTATCGCCGCGGCGCAAAAAGTCGAGCATTACGAAATCGCCAGCTACGGCACGCTTGCCACCCTGGCCGAGCAGCTTGGCTATAGCAAAGCATTAAAACTGCTCAAAGAAACCCTCGACGAGGAAAAACAAACTGATTTAAAACTTACCGATTTAGCAGTCAGCAATGTTAATAAAAGTGCTGAACGCAAATCGAAATAATATTTTTAATTATCAGCTTGCATGATTCCGATTTTATTATCGGAGCAGATTATCACGCATTGAGGAATTTAAAATGAATTATACTGAACATTATCATGACTGGCTTCGTGACGCCCATGCCATGGAAAAACAGGCAGAATCGATGCTTGAATCTATGGCCAGCCGTATTGAAAATTATCCTGATATAAAAGCCAGAATTGAACAACATATTAGTGAAACCAAACATCAAATTACCATGCTCGAAGAAGTATTGGACCGTAATGGCATTTCTCGTTCGGTGTTGAAAGACTCCATGAGTAAAATGGCAGCAATGGGGCAATCTATCGGTGGCATGTTCCCTTCCGATGAAATTGTCAAAGGCTCAATTAGCGGTTATGTTTTCGAGCAGTTCGAAATTGCTTGTTATACCTCCCTGCTGGCGGCGGCAAAAAAAGCTGGTGACACGGCCTCAATTCCGACGATTGAAGCCATTCTGAAAGAAGAAATGCAAATGGCTGACTGGCTTATCAAACATATTCCGCAGACAACGGAACAATTTTTACTGCGATCTGAAGCAGATGGCGTTGAAGCCAAAAAATAAATAATAAGCAGGAGGCAATATGTTTCGACACGTAAAACAACTTCAATATACTGTGCGAGTGAGCGAACCTAATCCTGGATTAGCGAACCTGCTGCTGGAACAGTTTGGCGGCCCGCAGGGCGAACTGGCGGCTGCCTGCCGCTACTTCACGCAAGGTTTAAGCGATGATGATGCCGGTCGTAGAGAGATGTTAATGGACATCGCCACCGAGGAGCTGAGTCATCTGGAAATTATCGGCTCACTGGTAGGAATGCTTAATAAAGGCGCTAAAGGCGAGCTGGCGGAAGGCACCGAAAGCGAAGCGGAACTTTATCGCTCGCTGACGCAGAATGGTAATGACAGCCATATCACCTCTCTGCTGTATGGCGGCGGCCCTGCGTTGACAAACTCCGGCGGCGTACCGTGGACCGCGGCTTATATTGATACTATCGGCGAAGTCACAGCCGATCTACGCTCAAACATCGCGGCAGAGGCGCGAGCGAAGATCATTTATGAACGCCTGATTAATCTGACCGACGATCCTGGCGTAAAAGACACGCTCAGTTTCTTAATGACCCGTGAAGTCGCGCACCAGCTCTCTTTTGAAAAGGCGCTGTATTCGATTCGTAACAACTTCCCGCCGGGTAAATTACCGCCAGTAGAACAGTATACCGACGTGTACTACAACATGTCGCAAGGCGACGATCCGCGAGGTAGCTGGAATAGCGATGAGAACTTCAACTATGTCGCAGAACCGATGCCTGCTGTTGATGGCGGCGATGGCCTGGCGACAGTGAAATTGCCGCGCGAGCAGCTGGCGCTGCTCAAAGCGATGGCAGAAAGAACGAAATCGGACCCCACCGTTGATCCTCTCACTGGCGCAGAACTAGGCTGCGGCGAACCGAAAGAAGACAAGTGAGTTCCGACAAGTAAAATCCGTGTGTCATGTCCTTTTTTGACCCCGCCTGGCGGGGTCTTTTTTCGTCACAACATCACGCGATTAGAAACGATAGCCTGCCGAGAACATAAATACCCATGGGTCCAGACGCACGCTGTCATGCTGCTGAACGCCGCCCATTTTATAATTGGCGGTAGTATCAATATCCATGTACCAGACAGAGGCGCCAATTAACCAGTCGCGGTTAATCAGGTAATCTACCCCAACTTGCCCTGCCGCGCCCCAGGAATCCTTAAAGCTCAGATCGGACAGCCCGGCATTTTTACCATTATCGTTAAAGCCGTTATCGAAGAAGGTGGTGTAGTTCACCCCTACGCCGACATAAGGACGCACTTTGCTGCTGGAATCGCCGAAGTACCACTGCGCCATTAACGTTGGCGGTAACAGGTGGACCGTGGCGATATCGCCCGTCGCGCCTGTACCCACCTTATGGCGGAACGGCGTGGCCGCCAGCAATTCAACCCCGATATTGTCCGTCGCCATGTAAGTGAATGTCAGGCCGAGTTGCGTGTTATTACTCACATCAAACCCGTTTAAATGCCCCAGCGTACCACCCGCCCCTTCTGTAGGTCTGACGGTTGCCGGACCTGCACGCATAAAGAATTCTCCGGCTTCGTGCGCGAACGCGCTGCCTGAGAGAAGAGTTGTTAACGCCAGTGCCGCCACTGTAAATTTTTTCATACCCGCTCCATCGTTATGGTTATAAAAGCGTGATGAATATACCCACAATGAAGTAATAAGTGATCTAACACAGATCACATTTGTTCTTATAATTTAACATTTATTGATCCAGATTAATTTAAAACTTGTATTGAAAATCCTGGTTATAGGAATTCAGATCAATTTTGACATATTCACGCTATGCAAATATTTGTCTGCTCCTGTTGCCCTGGCGATAAAGGCTGGCTAAGGTAATCAATGTCCCGCAATGGCGCGTGGCGTTAAGATTCGCGAACACTGCGGGACAGATTAATTTCCGTTGTAATCTATTGATACGTGAGTTTTTTGCAGGTGAATCATGAGCGTTCTTAACCCATGCATGACATGCGGTGCCTGTTGTGCCTATTTTCGTGTCTCCTTTTATTGGGCTGAAGGCGACGATGCCAGCGGACGCGTTCCGGCATCATTAACCGAGCCTGTTACTCCTTTTTTACGTTGTATGGCCGGTACCAACCAAAAACAGCCGCACTGTAAAGCGCTAATTGGCACGCCGGGTGAAAACGTCAGTTGCGCTATTTATGAAAACCGCCCTTCAACCTGTCGCGAATTTTCGATATCGGGCGAAGGAGGCGAAGTGAATGAGGCGTGCAATCGCGCCCGCGCGCGATACGGATTACCGCCGCTTTACAAAGATATGCTTTTCCATACAACTGCTGATGCTGCCACTGTAGAGTTATCCAGGGTACAATTGCCCGCAAATTAACACCTGCAAAACTCAAGGAGAGTGCATGTCTATCACGGCGAAGTCCGTTTACCGTGACGCCGGAAATTTTTTCCGAAATCAATTTATTACTATCTTGCTGGTTTCGTTGCTGTGCGCATTTATCACGGTGGTCTTAGGTCATGCCTTTTCACCCAGCGATGCGCAAATCGCGCAACTCAGTGAAGGAGAACATCTGGCAGGCAGCGCTGGCCTGTTTGAGCTGGTACAAAATATGACGCCGGAGCAGCAGCAGATCCTGTTGCGCGCCTCTGCCGCCTCGACGTTTTCCGGGCTTATCGGCAACGCTATTCTGGCCGGCGGTATCATCCTGATGATTCAATTAGTTTCAGCGGGACATCGGGTTAGCGCGCTGCGCGCTATCGGCGCCAGCGCCCCTGCATTGCCTAAACTGTTTATTCTTATTTTTCTGACTACCCTGTTAGTGCAAATCGGTATAATGCTGATTGTCGTTCCGGGGATTATTATGGCCATTGTGCTGGCGCTTGCGCCAGTGATGTTGGTTGAAGAGAAAATGGGCGTGTTTGCCGCAATGCGCAGCAGTATGCGTTTGGCCTGGGCTAACATGAGACTGGTCGCGCCTGCGGTGATAGGCTGGTTACTGGCTAAAACATTGCTATTGCTGTTCGCGCCCAGCTTCGCTGTACTGACCCCAAATGTAGGCGCTGTACTGGCGAATACGTTGAGCAATCTGATTTCCGCAGTATTGCTTATCTACTTATTCCGCCTGTATATGTTGATTCGCCAATAATCCGCAATGCGCCGTTACGCGGCGCATTCGACGCTCGTTGATGATGGAATCGAAGAATGAAGCAGTTTCTGGATTTTTTACCGCTGGTTGTCTTTTTTGCGTTTTATAAACTTTATGACATCTATGCGGCGACCTCCGCACTGATTGTCGCGACGGCAATCGTGCTGATTTATAGCTGGGTGCGTTATCGGAAAATAGAGAAGATGGCGCTGATTACCTTTGTTCTGGTTGCCGTCTTCGGCGGTCTGACGCTCTTCTTCCATAACGATGAATTTATTAAATGGAAGGTGACGGTTATTTATGCGCTGTTCGCCGGCGCGCTGTTAATAAGCCAGTGGGTGATGAAAAAACCGTTAATCCAACGTATGTTAGGTAAAGAACTGGCGTTGCCGCAGCAGGTCTGGTCAAAGCTGAACCTGGCGTGGGCGCTGTTTTTTATTGCGTGCGGTCTGGCTAACATTTATATCGCCTTCTGGTTGCCGCAAAATATCTGGGTTAACTTTAAGGTCTTCGGACTCACGGCGCTGACGCTCATTTTTACCCTGCTGAGCGGCGTCTATATCTACCGGCATCTGCCACAGGAAGATAAATCATAACCCTCCCGTGACTTATCATCGCCAGACTGCGAACGCCTGGCGATATTTTCTCCGCCTTTACGCCCTGCGCTTTCCCGTCAGTACCTTTATTCCCTCTATTCTCCACACAAAATTCATAGTAGCATCGCGGCTGTAATTTTTTCTGATAGTCGGTTTTACAATGACAACAATGGATAATACTCCTCAGGGCGAGCTGGTTTTACGTACATTGGCCATGCCTGCCGATACCAATGCGAACGGCGATATTTTTGGCGGCTGGCTGATGTCGCAAATGGATATTGGCGGCGCGATACTGGCCAAAGAGATCGCGCACGGTCGGGTTGTAACCGTACGCGTGGAAGGAATGACATTTCTGCGCCCCGTCGCGGTTGGCGATGTCGTATGCTGCTACGCGCGCTGCGTTAAACGCGGTACGACGTCTATTAGCATCAATATTGAAGTCTGGGTAAAAAAAGTCGCGTCAGAACCGATTGGACAGCGCTACAAGGCCACCGAGGCGCTGTTTATTTATGTTGCCGTCGATCCGGACGGTAAACCTCGCCCGCTCCCGGTTCAGGGTTAAGTATACCCGCTTACGCCGCCAGCAGGTGATGGTAATATTCCTACTGGCGGCGCCAGAGTTACTCAATCTGCGCCGTACCGTTCAGACGGAAGATAATATTGACCACCAGCCCGGACCCCGGCTTGCCTGCTTCATAGCGCCATTTGCGCATCGCATTCTTAACTTCACGCTCAAACATATTGGCCGGCTGCGCGGACAGAATCTGTACATTTTCCACTCGCCCAGCAGAGGTCACGTCAAACTTCACCTTTACGCGGCCTTCAATACGTAACGCCTGTGCTCGCGCCGGATACTGCGGCTGGTTACGGCTCAGAGCGCGAGGTCCAGTGGGCACGCTCACCGCCGGCTTGCTGGTCGCCGACGCGGTGCTGCTTGTTGGCCGCGCCGGGGCGCTATTTTCAAACGGTGAGGCAGGACGCGGCTCGGCCGGTTTGACTTCGCGCTTCGGCTGCTCTTCAACCTTTTTCACCGGTTTCGGTTTCGGCTTGGGTTTTGGCTTAGGTTTGGGTTTCTCAATCACCACGGGCGCTTCTTTAGGCGGTTCAGGGATCGGCTCTGGCTCCGGTTCGGGTTCAACCACCGGCTCCGGCGGCGGCTGAACCGCCTGGGGCGGCTCCAGGTCGGCGGGTGAAACCATTGTCACCGTGATAGGCTGCGCTGGCGCAGGCAATTCAATAACCTGATGTACCGAGGTATAGAGCAAACCCGCCACTACAGCACCATGAATGCCTACGGAAAGGAGTGTCGGCCAGGGAAAGCGACGAGGTAAATCAAGGGTCATTGAAGTCATAATCGTTTCAGTTGAAAAACCAGAGCTGAATTTTAAATGCAAATAGCAATCATATTCAATAAGGCATTGCTGATAGCGGCATTTAAAAGATGATATCGCACAAAAACACCACACAAAATGTGCATGTTTAACAAAGTCGGTATCTTTACATTGCAGTTAAATGCCCTTTCCAATAACGTAATCAGCAACTTTTACCGATTAAGGAGCTCTACCCGTGCTGTATGTTATTTACGCTCAGGATAATGCCAACTCGCTTGAAAAACGCCTCTCGGTACGGCCCGCGCATCTGGCGCGCCTGCAACTTCTGCATGATGAAGGGCGATTATTAACTGCCGGGCCGATGCCCGCAGTGGACAGTAACGATCCTGGGGTAGCCGGATTTACCGGGTCAACGGTGATCGCTGAATTTGAATCTTTAGAAGCGGCGCAATCCTGGGCTGATGCGGACCCCTACGTCGCAGCGGGCGTCTATGCGCAGGTTTCGGTCAAACCATATAAGAAGATCTTTTGAAAAGGATGGCCTGTTGGGCACCGCATACGGTGCCCTTTCTGGCTCACACACCGTGAATCGCAAAGAGTAATGAATTACGCTGACGATTAAAGATGCATTTCCTGATGGTATGGATACGCATATTACGGCGTGATTGCCCTTCAAGCCAACGCGCTTTACGGCGGCTCGCCTGACGTAGCATTCGCCAGCGCCCCACTTCCGTTCTACTACGCTTCATGTTTACGACTCTCACTGTAACAGAAGCGCCATTATACCCCCTCGCCGGATGCAGACCAGCGCTTTTCCCGTGTTTTTATTTGCCATGTGAATCCTGACGCGTAAACTCTTAACAACACGCTTTCTAAAGGATTTTTAAAGTTATGACAACCTTCTACACCGTGGTGAGTTGGCTGGTCATTTTGGGATACTGGGTTCTCATTGCCGGCGTCACATTACGTATTCTAATGAAACGGCGCGCAGTTCCCTCCGCAATGGCCTGGTTATTAATCATCTATATCCTTCCGCTGGTCGGGATCATCGCCTATTTGTCCGTGGGCGAATTGCATTTAGGCAAACGTCGCGCCGAGCGTGCCCGTGCCATGTGGCCGTCTACCGCCAAATGGTTGAATGACCTCAAAGCCTGCAAACACATTTTCGCGCAAGAAAACAGTAGCGTCGCATCGTCCTTGTTTAAGCTGTGCGAACGACGTCAGGGGATTGCGGGCGTCAAAGGCAACCAGTTGCAATTGCTTACCGACTCCGATGATGTCATGCAGGCGCTTATTCGCGATATCCAACTGGCGCGGCATAATATCGAAATGGTGTTTTACATCTGGCAGCCAGGCGGCATGGCGGATCAGGTCGCTGAATCGTTAATGGCCGCCGCCCGCCGTGGCATCCACTGCCGGCTTATGCTGGATTCCGCGGGTAGCGTCGCTTTCTTCCGCAGCCCCTGGGCGGCCATGATGCGTAACGCTGGCATTGAAGTCGTAGAGGCGCTGAAGGTGAATCTGATGCGCGTCTTTTTACGCCGTATGGATCTTCGCCAGCACCGTAAAATGGTGATGATTGACAATTACATCGCCTATACCGGCAGTATGAATATGGTGGACCCGCGTTTTTTCAAACAGGATGCCGGCGTTGGGCAATGGGTCGATTTAATGGCGCGGATGGAGGGCCCCGTGGCGACAGCAATGGGGATTGTTTACTCCTGCGATTGGGAAATTGAGACGGGTAAACGCATTCTGCCTCCCCCGCCGGATGTGAATATTATGCCGTTTGAGCAGGCCAGCGGGCATACCATTCATACCATTGCTTCCGGTCCTGGTTTTCCGGAGGATCTCATTCACCAGGCACTATTAACCGCCACCTATGCTGCGCGCGAATATTTAATTATGACCACGCCATATTTCGTCCCCAGCGACGATCTGCTGCACGCCATTTGTACCGCTGCGCAGCGCGGCGTGGATGTCAGTATTATCCTGCCCCGTAAAAATGATTCACTGCTCGTCGGCTGGGCCAGTCGCGCCTTTTTCAGCGAGTTACTGGCGGCGGGCGTGAAAATCTATCAGTTCGAAGGCGGGCTGTTGCATACCAAAAGCGTACTGGTCGATGGCGAACTGAGCCTGGTCGGTACCGTGAATCTCGACATGCGTAGCCTGTGGCTTAATTTCGAGATTACGCTGGTCATTGATGATACGGGTTTCGGCGCCGATCTGGCTGCGGTACAGGACGATTATATTTCGCGCTCCCGCCTGTTAGATGCGCGTTTGTGGGTAAAACGTCCGTTATGGCAGCGTATTACCGAGCGATTGTTTTACTTCTTTAGTCCATTGTTGTAAAACGTGACCAACATGAGTAAACAGGTAGTCACTATGGAAATGGATCTGAACAATCGCCTGACTGAAGACGAAACGCTTGAGCAGGCTTACGATATTTTTCTTGAGCTGGCGGCGGATAATCTTGATCCGGCTGATATCATTCTGTTCAATTTGCAATTCGAGGAGCGCGGTGGCGCGGAGTTGTTTGATCCCGCTGAAGACTGGCAAGAGCACGTCGATTTTGACCTGAATCCAGACTTTTTTGCCGAGGTGGTGATTGGCCTGGCGGATACCGAAGACGGCGAAATTAACGACATTTTTGCCCGCGTTCTGCTGTGCCGGGAAAAGGACCACAAGCTGTGCCATATTCTCTGGCGCGAATAAGCGGTTCAGGCCGGATGGCGTTTGATTGCGCCCTCCGGCAAGCCTGTTTAATCCGGTAGCTTACTGCCGCATCGGTTACAATATTGCGCGCTATGTTCATGCTGGCTTTGCTGGCACTGCGGACATTTTCGCTGCCAGTGACGTTTTTGAAACGCGCTGCTCATGTGCGTGGTAATCAGTCCTGTGGGAATCGCAATCACCGAATAACCAATCAAAATAAGCATCGACGCGACAATACGTCCCAGCGGCGTATGCGGCGTAATATCACCGTACCCCACGGTTGTGACTGTCACTATCGCCCAATACACCGAGGCATTAAGCGTCGTGAAGCCATATTTCGGTCCTTCAATAAGATACATCAGGGCACCGAAAATAATCATCACGATCGCAATAAATGAATAGAACAGAATAAGCTGATGACGCGCGCTAATAATGGCGCTCCAGAATACGCGCAGAGATGGCATAAAGCGTAGCAGTTTAAGAATACGCAGCACGCGAATCGCTCGCATAGCACGCCAGGCAAACATATAGTTCAGGCTAATTTCCGGCCACAGCCACATGACGTACAGCGGCAAAATCGTCACCAGATCAATAAATCCCCAAAAACTAAAAACGTATTTTGTCGGGTCGGGCCAGCTAAACAGTCTGAGCAAGTATTCACCGGTAAATATCAGGGTAACGCAGAGCTCCAGCCAGACAAAAATATGCCATTCATCAAATGTCAGGTGATATTCCGTTCCTACGCCTGATTCAACAAAAATGACCAGTACGCTAAGCAGCGCAAACAGCGCGCATAACCCTTCAAAACGGCGACCTGAGCGCGTAGTCAAATCGAACAGATTATGATAAAGACGACGGCGAACCGACGACAAAGAAAGTGACACGGTAACCTCACCTAAAAGAAGGGCTGACGAATTGTCAGCCCTTGCGATTATAACGGGTCTACTTTAAGGCAGGAAACGGCATGGCGAAAACTCCCTTCCAGCACCGGTCGCGTTAGCGCGCATTCTGGCCCGGCTAGCGGACAGCGTGTACGGAACACGCAGCCGGAAGGTGGGTTAATGGGCGAAGGTAATTCGCCCTCCAGCAATTGTATCTTCTTATTTCGCTCCAGATCGGGATCGGGAATCGGTACCGCCGACATCAGCGCTTTGGTATAAGGATGCAGTGGGTTATGGTACACCTCATCATAGGTGCCCAATTCTACCGCATGACCGAGATACATCACCAGGACACGATCGGATATGTGCTTTACGACCGCCAGATCGTGCGCAATAAAAATCAACGACAGCCCCATCTCTCGCTGTAACTGCTGGAGCAAATTCACCACCTGCGCCTGAATAGAAACGTCCAGCGCCGACACCGGCTCATCGCAAATAATAAGCTTAGGTTCCAGGATCAACGCCCGGGCGATACCGATGCGCTGGCACTGCCCCCCGGAAAATTCATGGGGATAACGGTTAATGAGATTCGGCAGCAGCCCCACTTTCAGCATCATGGCTTTCACGCGGTCACGCACGTCCTGGCGCGAAAGTTTAGGATGATAAGTGCGCAGCGGTTCAGCGATAATTTCGCCAATCGTCATTCGCGGGTTGAGTGACGCCAGCGGGTCCTGGAAAATCATCTGGATATCGCTGCGCACTTCGCGCCACTCATCCGCTTTCATGCCCAGCAGATCTTTTCCCAGCCAGGCGACTTTACCGTCCGTCGCCTTCACCAGACCAATAATGGCGCGCGCAAACGTCGACTTGCCGCAGCCGGATTCCCCCACCACGCCCAGCGTTTCGCCTTCATACAGGCGTAGCGTAACGCCGTCCACCGCTTTCAGAGTTTTCGGCGGTTGCCAGAACCACTGCTTCCCTTCTTTGATATCAAAATGTACTTTCAGATCGGCGATTTCGAGGAGAACTTTACGTTGTTCAATCACAGCATTCATAGCAGTTCCTCCACCGGTTTAAAACAGGCGCGCAAGCGACCAGGACTGAACGCTTCAAGTGGCGGCGCATTATTGCAGATCTCCATCGCATGAGGACAACGCGGCTGGAACGGACAACCTTTAGGCAAACGCAATAAATTGGGAGGATTGCCCGGAATCGTCAGCATTTCCGCCCCCTCGCTATCCAGACGCGGCACCGCATTAAGCAGGCCTATCGAATACGGATGAACGGGCTGATAAAAGACATCGCGCGCCTTACCGTATTCCATGGTACGCCCGGCATACATTACCAGGACCTTATCGCAAATACCCGCGACCACACCCAGATCGTGGGTAATCATGATAATGGCGGTATTAAATTCGCGCTTTAGCTCATTAAGCAAGGTCATAATCTGCGCCTGCACGGTAACATCAAGCGCGGTGGTAGGCTCATCGGCAATAAGCAGTTTCGGCCTGCACAACAGCGCCATCGCAATCATCACACGTTGACGCATTCCGCCGGAAAATTCGTGCGGGTACATTTTCATCCGTTTGCGCGCTTCCGGCATTTTTACGGCATCCAGCATTCTGACGGACTCTTCAAAAGCTTCCGCTTTGCTCATCCCTTTATGCAGCATCAGGACTTCCATTAACTGCTCCCCAACGCGCATATAAGGATTTAGCGAGGTCATCGGGTCCTGAAAAATCATCGAAATCTGTTCTGCGCGCAGCGTATTCAGTTCGCGCTCAGGTAAATTAAGAATTTCACGTCCGTTAAAGGTCGCGGAACCGCCGATTCGACCATTCGTCGCCAGCAGTCCCATTAATGCGAACGCCGTTTGCGATTTCCCCGATCCAGACTCGCCAACAATACCTAACGTTTCTCCAGCGCGAAGCGTAAAGTTCAGATCGTTGACCGCCGTCACATCACCATCAGGCGTAGCGAACGTAACACGAAGATCGTTTACCTCCAGCAGTACATTCGCCGATTGCGGCGCCTGAGTTGCGGTTTCTGATAAGCTCATGGCTGTACTCCTTAACGATCTTTCGGGTCGAGGGCATCACGCAGGCCATCGCCAATAAAGTTAAAACAGAATAACGTCACCACGAGAAAGCCAGCCGGAAACAGCAGCAGCCACGGTGAGACTTCCATTGAATTTGCGCCATCGCTCAACAACGCTCCCCAACTGCTTAACGGTTCCTGCGTCCCAAGCCCCAGGAAACTGAGGAAAGACTCAAACAGAATCATGCTGGGCACCAGCAACGATGCATACACTACCACTACGCCCAGGACGTTAGGCACAATATGGCGGATCACAATGCTGGCGGTCGACACACCACCCACCTGCGCGGCTTCGATGAACTCTTTACGTTTAAGACTTAGGGTTTGGCCACGCACGATACGCGCCATATCAAGCCAGGAGACCATGCCGATGGCGACGAAAATCAACAGAATGTTCTGCCCAAAAAACGTCACCAGCAAAATCACAAAGAACATAAACGGGAACGAGTTGAGGATCTCCAACAACCGCATCATCACAGAATCAATTTTGCCGCCCAGATAGCCGGACAGCGAGCCATACAGCGTTCCAACAATGACCGCCACCAGCGCGGCGGCAATCCCGACCATCAATGAGATACGCCCGCCGATGGCAACGCGCACCAACAGATCGCGCCCGGAAGAGTCAGTGCCGAAATAGTGACCGGACGCCATATCCGGCGCGCTGGACATCATGCCCCAGTCGGTATCGAAATAGGTAAATTGCGACAGCATAGGAGCCACTGTCACGAATAAGGCTATCAGAAACAGGACAATAAGACTGGCCACCGCCGCACGGTTATGCATAAAGCGCCGACGGGCATCTTGCCAAAGGCTGCGACCTTCCACCTCCAGCTTTTCACTGAAATTTTCCAGCGTCTCGCTGTTTTTCTTACTTAACATCATCGCGAGCTCCAGTATCAATAGCGAATTTTCGGGTCGATAACGGCATAGAGCACATCGACAATGGCGTTAAACAATATGGTCAGAGCCCCGACTAAAATGGTCAAACTTAACACCAGCGAGTAATCGCGGTTGAGCGCGCCATTAACGAAAAGCTGCCCAATGCCCGGTAAGCCATAAATAGTTTCAATCACCATTGAGCCGGTAATAATGCCGACAAAGGCTGGCCCCATATAGGATAAAACCGGCAGCAGCGCAGGTTTTAACGCATGGCGGAAGATGATTCTGCGCATCGGTAATCCTTTTGCCCGCGCGGTACGAATAAAGTTCGAATGCAGAACTTCAATCATTGAGCCGCGCGTAATACGAGCGATGCTGGCAATATAGGCCAGTGAAAGCGCGACCATCGGCAGGATCATAAATTTTAACGCCCCGCCGTTCCAGCCGCCGCCAGGCAGCCATTGCAAGGTTATCGCAAAGACCATCACCAGTAGCGGCGCTACCACAAAACTGGGGATAACGACGCCGGTCATGGCAAATCCCATCACCGTATAATCCCATCGCGTATTTTGCTTTAACGCGGCAATCACGCCAGCGCTGACACCAATAATGACCGCCAGTAAAAAAGCGGCGGCGCCAAGTTTCGCCGAAACGGGGAAGCTGGCGGCAACCAGATCGTTGACCGTGTAATCTTTGTATTTAAACGATGGTCCAAAATCGCCATGCGCCAGCTGCTTCAGGTAGCTGAAGTACTGCGTCATGATGGGATCGTTCAGATGATATTTTGCTTCAATATTGGCCAGCACTTCCGGCGGCAATGCGCGCTCGCCGGTAAAAGGGCTACCCGGCGCGAGGCGCATCATAAAGAAAGAGATGGTAATAAGAATAAACAGCGTCGGAATCGCTTCCAGACAGCGGCGTAAAATAAATTTCAACATTGCCCGTACCTTCTGGCCTGTGCCTTTACTTCCCGGACGTGACAAACAGATCCGCCAGGGAACGTTATAGTGCGATGAAAAAAGACACCATGGGACAACCGCAGTTGTCCCATGTCTTGCCATTAATGTTTGATAATATATAAGTTTTTCACATAAATATTATCCAGCGGGTCTTTACCGGTATACCCGCCCACCCAGGGTTTCACCAGGCGCGCGTTAACGTAGTAATACACCGGCACAATAGCCGAGTCTTTATCTAACTGCTGCTCCGCTTTAGCGTAGAGTTCGCTGCGCTGCGTATCGTCCGCCACTTTCAGCGTGTCGGCAATCAGCTTATCAAACGCCGGGCTCTTATAATGCGCGGTGTTATTTGAACTGTCGGACAACATGGTATTCAGGAACGAGGTCGGTTCATTATAATCTGCGCACCACCCGGCTCTGGCGACATCAAAGGTGCCCTGATGACGGGTATCCAGGAAGGTTTTCCATTCCTGATTCTCCAGATTCACATTGACACCCAGATTTTTCTTCCAGATAGACGCCACGGCAATGGCCAGTTTTTTATGCAGATCGGAGGTGTTATACAGCAGGTCGAATGTTAAGGGCTTATCCGCCGTAAAGCCGGCTTCAGCCAACAATTTCTTCGCTTCTTCATTACGCTTTTGCTGGGACCATTTGAACCACTCAGGCTCTACCAGTTTTGCGCCATCGGTATACGGCGGCGTGTAGCTATAAGCGGGTAAATCGCCCTGATTTTTAACCTTATTAACAATAATGTCGCGATCTAACGCCAGTTTCAGCGCGGTACGCACGCGGACATCGTTAAACGGCGCTTTTTGATTATTAATTTCGTAATAATAGGTACACAAATAAGGGTCTACGCGGACTTCATTCGGGATCTCTTTTTTCAGTTTCTGGAATAATTCGATCGGCATATTGTTATAAGTCATATCGATCTCGCCGCTGCGGTAGCGGTTCACATCCGTCACCTCCGAAGAGATAGGCAAATAAGTTACCTGATTGATGACGGTTTTGGCGTTATCCCAGTATTGCGGGTTACGCTCCAGCACGATACGTTCGTTCACCACCCAGTTTTTTAACTTATAAGCGCCGTTAGTGACAATATTGGCTGGTTGCGTCCATTTATCGCCAAATTTTTCGACCGCTGATTTCGGTACAGGAGACACTGAAGGGTGGACCAACAATTTGTAGAAATAAGGCACCGGCTCACTTAAGGTCACTTCAAAGGTGTGATCATCAAGCGCTTTTACCCCCAGATCGGTGGCGGGTTTTTTACCGGCGATAATGTCATCGATATTAGCGATATGACCGTATTGCAGATAGCTGGCGTACGGCGATGCCGTATTAGGATCGGCCAGGCGTTGCCAGCTATAAACGAAATCATGGGCGGTGACAGGCGTACCATCTGACCATTTCGCATTTTCACGTAGATGGAATGTCCAGACTTTAAAATCTTTATTTTCCCATTTTTCCGCGACGCCCGGTGAAGGATGCCCCTCGACATCACTAATTAATAAGCCTTCAAAGAGGTCACGGCTGACGTTCGATTCCGGCACGCCTTCAATTTTATGCGGGTCGAGAGACTGCACTTCTGATCCATTATTACGTACCAACGTTTGCTTGTCGGCTAACTGAACACCGGCGGGCACGTCTGCCGCAGTCGCGGCGCTGGCGGCGATGAGCGCAGTGAGTATTCCCGCTGCAATCAAACTTTTTTTCGTGATGTTAGACATTGTGTTTGTACTCCACTCATTATAATTACTGGTTTTTACCAGCCTGTTTAATCCCGTCAGGGCTCCTGTACAGCACTGGTGGTGTACTGCCAGGTCTGTCACTGCTTTTGCTATCACCGACTTTATTTATTCTGACGATTCGTTCGATCGCCTTTCGTCGATTCGGTATACGACGTACCTGCCCACGTCGCACGTTATTTCTGACAACCATGTAAATGAAAATAGTTATCAACAATGTGAAATCTTCTGCAAAATGTTTGGCCGAAAAGTATCAAATGCGTTTCTGAACCGCCAATTCATTTTACAATTTTGTTAACCAATTCTCTTTTATGGAAAATTTCCTGCCCAGAAAAACAGTTAAAGAATGTTAAAAAGCTTTAATTTATTATTTATAATCAATAACTTGAAAGAAAACCACCTCGCTGTCACATCGTAGGATATACCTGCGCCAGAAAACACACACAAATTTAACAAATACTCATTATTTAGCACATTCATCTACGATGGAGCTGAAACAACTAATAACATTTCAATAATCCTTCATCAAGCCCCAGAGTATGGTGTGAATAAAATAACAGACCTACCGCTTCTCACGGACTCAGTAATGTTGATAATAGTTTGATTAATAAAAATAAATATCGTTAGATTATATTAGTATTTTTTATCATTAAAACGCTGAATGCTTATCAAAGTAAGAAGTGTTACGTGGGAATGTCACTGGAAATGTCACAAGGCGGCTCCCTTAGGGCACCGCCTGTAAATCAACAGGTGGGAGTTTAGTTGAGCAAGCCGGGGAAAATGCCTTTTATTCCTGTGACAATAAATTCGATGCCGAGCGCCATTAACAACAACCCCATGATTCGGGTAATAACGTTGATACCGGTTTGCCCCAGCAAACGAACCAGCCACGGCGCCATACGGAACACGCCCCAGCAGCAAAGCGCAAAAAGCGCAATAGCAACTGAAAAACCAAGCAAATGCGCGATACTGTGATAACGCGTCCCCCAGACGATAGTGGAGCTAATCGCCCCTGGCCCCGCCATTAACGGCAGCGCTAACGGCACAACGCCAATGCTCTCGCGTATGGCCGTCTCTGACTTTTCTTGCTTGTTTTGTTTATCTTCCCCCAGCTTCCCGCTGATCATCGACATTGCAATGGTGACAACCAGGATACCGCCCGCAATTCTGAACGAGTCAATAGAAATACCAAACAGCTGCAGGATGCCATCGCCGAGGAATAAGGAACTCCACAAGATAATCGCAACCGACAGATTCGCGGTGAGGTTAGTTTTATTACGCGCCGTGGCCGTCTGGTAGCTGGTCATGCTGATGAAAACGGGGATAATCCCCACCGGGTTAACCAGCGCAAAGAGCCCGATAAAAAACTTAAAGTAAACAGGAAAATCAAAAAGCGGTTGAATCACGGTTAGCTCCGAAGCGTTAGCCGGATGAAGTCAATGTTCGTTAATGATCAAAACGCGCAGAAGATACGCCTTTTATTCGCATAGTTCACCTCTTATCTACACCTAATTTCATCCATTCATCGCTGTTATTTATATGTACTCGTTATGCTAATCCACTCACTCTTCATGACAACGATTTCTTAACAATTTACATAAAAGGCTAAAATGGCCTGCTGAAAGGTGTCAGCTTTGCGTAATCTTGATTTAGATCACACAATCGCTACTCAGAAGTGAGTAATCTTGCTTACGCCACCTGGACGTAACGCGTTAGAGTTAAATGATACTAACGCAGAAGCTCTTTTAGTAAATCAGAGCGAAACGGACGTTAAGTAACCACCTGAATTTCAGGCATTTATACAAAGTATCGTCGATCTGTCTATACTCACGTATCGCGCAGATGATTTACTAAAAAAGTTTAACATTATCAGGAGAGCATTATGGCTGTTACTAATGTCGCTGAACTTAACGCACTCGTAGAGCGTGTAAAAAAAGCCCAGCGTGAATATGCCAGTTTCACTCAAGAACAGGTCGACAAAATCTTCCGCGCCGCCGCTCTGGCAGCCGCTGATGCCCGCATTCCGCTGGCCAAAATGGCCGTCGCCGAATCCGGTATGGGTATCGTGGAAGACAAAGTGATTAAAAACCACTTCGCTTCTGAATATATTTACAATGCCTATAAAGATGAAAAAACCTGCGGCGTGCTGTCTGAAGACGACACCTTCGGGACCATCACCATTGCTGAACCTATCGGCATTATTTGCGGTATCGTTCCAACCACTAACCCGACCTCTACCGCGATCTTCAAATCGCTGATTAGCCTGAAGACCCGTAACGCCATCATCTTTTCTCCGCATCCGCGCGCTAAAGAAGCAACCAACAAAGCGGCAGACATCGTTCTGCAAGCGGCTATCGCTGCCGGCGCGCCGAAAGATCTGATTGGCTGGATCGATCAACCTTCCGTAGAACTGTCTAATGCGCTGATGCACCACCCGGATATTAACCTGATCCTTGCGACGGGCGGTCCAGGCATGGTTAAAGCAGCATACAGCTCCGGTAAACCTGCTATCGGCGTAGGCGCAGGCAACACCCCGGTTGTCATTGATGAAACCGCTGATATCAAACGCGCTGTGGCGTCTGTTCTGATGTCTAAAACCTTCGATAACGGCGTAATCTGTGCTTCTGAACAGTCTGTTGTCGTTGTTGATTCCGTCTATGATGCCGTTCGCGAACGTTTCGCCAGCCACGGCGGCTACATGCTGCAGGGCCAGGAGCTGAAAGCGGTTCAAAACGTTATCCTGAAAAATGGCGCTCTGAACGCCGCTATCGTCGGTCAGCCAGCCTACAAAATCGCTGAACTGGCAGGCTTCTCCGTACCAGAAACCACCAAGATTCTGATCGGTGAAGTTACAGTCGTTGATGAAAGCGAACCGTTCGCACACGAAAAACTGTCTCCGACTCTGGCGATGTATCGTGCGAAAGATTTCGAAGAAGCGGTAGAAAAAGCAGAAAAACTGGTCGCTATGGGCGGTATCGGTCACACCTCCTGCCTGTACACTGACCAGGATAACCAGCCAGAACGCGTTGCTTACTTCGGTCAGATGATGAAAACTGCGCGTATCCTGATCAACACCCCGGCCTCTCAGGGTGGTATCGGTGATCTGTACAACTTCAAACTCGCACCTTCCCTGACGTTGGGTTGTGGTTCCTGGGGTGGTAACTCCATCTCTGAAAACGTTGGTCCGAAACACCTGATCAACAAGAAAACCGTTGCTAAGCGAGCTGAAAACATGTTGTGGCACAAACTTCCGAAATCTATCTACTTCCGCCGTGGCTCTCTGCCCATCGCGCTGGATGAAGTGATTACTGATGGCCACAAACGTGCGCTCATCGTGACTGACCGCTTCCTGTTCAACAACGGCTATGCAGACCAGATCACCTCTGTGCTGAAAGCGGCTGGCGTTGAAACCGAAGTCTTCTTCGAAGTTGAAGCCGACCCGACGCTTTCCGTTGTTCGCAAAGGCGCTGAGCTGGCTAACTCTTTCAAACCAGACGTGATCATCGCGCTGGGCGGCGGTTCCCCGATGGACGCCGCGAAAATCATGTGGGTCATGTACGAACATCCGGAAACTCACTTCGAAGAACTGGCGCTGCGCTTTATGGACATCCGTAAACGTATCTACAAGTTCCCGAAAATGGGCGTGAAAGCGAAAATGATCGCCGTCACCACCACTTCCGGTACCGGTTCTGAAGTCACACCGTTTGCGGTTGTGACCGACGATGCAACCGGTCAGAAATATCCGCTGGCTGACTATGCCCTGACCCCGGATATGGCGATTGTCGACGCCAACCTGGTGATGGATATGCCGAAGTCCCTGTGTGCGTTCGGTGGTCTGGATGCGGTGACTCACGCCCTGGAAGCTTACGTTTCCGTACTGGCTTCTGAGTTCTCTGACGGTCAGGCTCTGCAGGCTCTGAAACTGCTGAAAGAAAACCTGCCGGCGTCTTACCACGAAGGGTCTAAAAACCCGGTTGCGCGTGAACGTGTTCACAGTGCAGCGACTATCGCCGGTATCGCGTTTGCCAACGCCTTCCTCGGTGTATGTCACTCCATGGCGCACAAACTGGGCTCTCAGTTCCACATTCCGCACGGTCTGGCGAACGCCCTGCTGATTTGTAACGTTATCCGCTACAACGCGAATGACAACCCGACCAAGCAGACCGCTTTCAGCCAGTACGATCGTCCGCAGGCACGCCGCCGTTACGCTGAAATTGCTGACCACCTGGGCCTGAGCGCGCCGGGCGACCGTACCGCCGCTAAGATTGAAAAACTGCTGGCATGGCTGGAAAGCATTAAAGCTGAGCTGGGTATTCCTAAGTCTATCCGTGAAGCAGGCGTACAGGAAGCTGACTTCCTGGCACACGTTGACAAACTGTCTGAAGATGCCTTCGATGACCAGTGCACCGGCGCTAACCCGCGTTATCCGCTGATCTCCGAACTGAAACAGATTCTGCTGGATACCTACTACGGTCGTGATTTCACCGAAGGTGAAGTTGCAGCGAAGAAAGACGTCGTTGCCACACCGAAAGCAGAGAAAAAAGCGAAAAAATCCGCTTAATTCGTTATCTGCTTTAGCATGACAATAACGGCCTCAATTGAGGCCGTTTTTTTTATTTTACCTGTTTATCTGATGCCTGAAGGCGCTATGCTTACCATCTGACCTACGCGCTCACGGCACGCCCTTCGTCAGGAGGCCTGAATAATGACCTCCAAAGCGCTACAGGGCGTTTTATAAGCCGATCTTTCTCAGTATCATATGTGCCGATGACGCTCCTGAATCGCCGTCAGTGAGCCCTCCTCCAGCGCGTCCTTATAATGCTTACGGCAAACTGAAACGTAGCGTTCATTCCCGCCAATAACCACCTGTTCGCCTTCGTTATAAGGCCTGCCGTCCTGATCAAGTCGCAGAACCATACTGGCTTTACGACCGCAGAAACAGATAGTTTTTAATTCCACCAGCTTATCTGACCATGCCAGCAAGTATTGGCTGCCGACAAAGAGCTCCCCACGAAAGTCTGTTCGTAGCCCATAGCAGAGTACTGGAATATCTAATTTGTCGACAACCTCGGATAATTGATAAACCTGCTGGCGAGTCAAAAACTGGCTTTCGTCGACTAACACGCAATGTATTGTCTGCCGCGCGCTCTCGGCACGAATCTCTTCAAACAAGGATGTATTTTGGTTAAACAATTTTGCCGGCGACGACAAACCGATACGAGAGCTGACTTTGCCTGCGCCGAAACGATCGTCGATTTCCGCCGTATATACGACGGTACGCATCCCGCGTTCCTGATAATTGTATGAAGATTGCAGCAGTGCAGTCGACTTACCCGCATTCATTGCCGAATAGTAGAAATATAGCTGTGCCATTGGTCGCAGGACCTCACCTGAGTGAAATAAAGATTGGCGGGATTGTACCATAATTTACCGACGCGACGGCGCGGCTCGCGCTCCGGTGAGTATTAAGAATTGTACAAACATCGCTCACTATACCCAAAATAATTCGAGTTGCTTAAAGGCGGCAAGGGAGTGAGTCCCCAGGAGCATAGATAACTATGTGACTGGGGTGAGCGAGCGTAGCCAACACATAAGCAACTTGAAGTATGAAGGGCATATACACATTCCTTCACAAATTATGCCGTTAAAATTCATCAACAATGCTTATCATCACCCGCCAATATGAAAACCTTGTACTTATTGTTACCGTTACTCATACCCGGTGCAAAGTAATAGGGTTTTCTTGTAAGGAAAGCTAATACAAGAGATTGATATCTCTGCAATGAGATCGTATTTCATCATGATAAAATGTGACCTGACTCCTAAATTTTTAGCGACAGACGATGAGTATCCCCCCTGCCAATAAGCTCTTTTTTGTGCGTCGCCTCAAGGAAAATTTAAGTTGAGATAATTAAAACGTGTGCTTAATAAAGCGTAATTTTGAATTCCTTACATTCCTGGCTATTGCACAACTGAATTTATCGCTCTATTATTAGCTCAACAAACCACCCCAATATAAGTTTGAGATTACTACAATGAGCGAAGCACTTAAAATTCTGAACAACATCCGTACTCTTCGTGCGCAGGCAAGAGAATGTACTCTGGAAACGCTTGAAGAAATGCTGGAAAAATTAGAAGTTGTCGTTAATGAGCGTCGTGAAGAAGAAAGCGCTGCTGCTGCTGAAGTGGAAGAACGCACTCGTAAACTGCAACAGTATCGTGAAATGTTAATTGCCGACGGCATTGACCCGAATGAACTGCTGAATAGCATGGCTGCCGCTAAATCCGGCACCAAAGCTAAACGCGCAGCTCGTCCGGCTAAATATAGCTATGTTGACGAAAACGGTGAAACTAAAACCTGGACTGGCCAGGGTCGTACACCGGCTGTAATCAAAAAAGCAATGGAAGAACAAGGTAAGCAACTGGAAGATTTCCTGATCAAGGAATAATTTACTTCCTGGATGCTTAAAATCCCGCCGCTGGCGGGATTTTTTTTGCCTGAGTTCTCCGCTGACAACCCCAGGCATAAAAAAAGCGCCGGATTTACCAGCGCTTCTGTTAAAAAATTTATAACGTATCGTTACTTCTTAATACCCATTTCTTCTTCAAGCCAGGCTTTAAATTCAGCACCCAGCGAATTATGACGGATGCCATATTCAACGAATGCCTGCATATATCCTAACTTATTACCACAGTCATGGCTTTTACCCTTCATGTGGTAGGCTTCAACCGTTTCTTTTTCGATCAGCATATCGATAGCATCGGTCAACTGAATTTCATCCCCGGCGCCCGGAGGGGTTTTCGCCAGCAACGCCCAGATATCCGCGCTCAACACATAACGCCCAACAATCGCAAGGTTAGACGGCGCGACATCCGCTTTTGGTTTTTCAACCACGCCAACCATCGGCACACTTTCGCCCGGCGCCAGCTCAACGCCTTTGCAATCTACCACGCCGTATGCAGTCACATCTTCTACCGGCTCAACCATAATCTGGCTATTGCCGGTTTCGTCGAAACGGCGGATCATTTCAGCCAGGTTATCCTGAGACAGGTCGGACTCATATTCGTCAAGAATAACGTCTGGCAGAATAACAGCGACAGGTTCGTTTCCGACAACGGGATGCGCGCACAATACGGCATGGCCCAGGCCTTTTGCCAGCCCTTGACGTACCTGCATAATAGTGACATGCGGAGGGCAAATAGACTGAACCTCCTCCAGAAGCTGACGCTTAACGCGTTTTTCCAGCATCGCTTCCAGCTCAAAACTGGTATCAAAGTGGTTTTCAATAGAGTTTTTAGACGAGTGCGTCACAAGCACGATTTCAGTAATGCCAGCAGCGATACATTCGTTCACGACGTACTGAATTAATGGCTTATCAACCAGCGGCAGCATCTCTTTCGGGATAGCTTTGGTCGCTGGCAGCATCCTGGTTCCCAATCCCGCGACCGGGATAACGGCTTTTTTGACTTTCGAATTAAGGGCAGCCATTTAAAATTCTCCTGGACTGTTCATGTATTGAACGTGTTCATTAATCTGTATCGTGTTCCAGTATATCAGTACCAGAACAAGCCTCAGGTCCAAAAAGGACTTATATTGGTATAATTAAGACAAATACTTATAAATCTGCCGCAGATAGTAACACTCGTCGGGAAAGGCCGGTAAAGCAATTTCCGCTCACTCTTCCGTTTGGTCATTCCGCAGACAACATCAATCGCAGACGCCCTCCTGCGCCCCATATTTGACACTGCCATGAGTCGCAACGCTGGCTTAATTGGTTAAGGTAGGCGTTACCCAATGTTCCTAGCGGCACGCCGCTGCTAATTTGAACCTGATGAGCGCCCGTATTTAAGGTGGCGTTCAATCCGGCGGAGACGAGAATCAAATTTTTGAGCTCACTGTGATAGTAGCCGACAAATAGCGGGAATTGCCCAGGTAAATTGGCTTGTCTGAGCAGATGATTTACCTGTTTTAATAGCGCGCCTAACTCCGGTAAACGGTGCTTTTGTTGGCCGAGCTGATCCTGCAATAAGCCGTTAAATAGCGCTCGCAGCAACAATGCGGCTAACACGCCGTTATCGCCCGCCCGGGTGACATCCAGGCAATAAAATGCCAGTTCGTTATCAGATAGCGGCGCAATATCCAGCACCAGTCCAGGCTGATCGGCGGAGACGAGCTGCCGGTAATTAATGCGGCAATGAGAAATCACCTGCTGTACCGGGGGCTGCAATTCCTGCAACAATTGCGCTGCGGCGGTTGGATTACTCACCATTGCATCCCAGTCACGAAACAGGCGTTCTTCTTCTTCAACCCGCGAGTTAAACATATTAGGGTATAAGCAAGCGAATACGGTTTCCCGCAAGCGGTTGAGATCTTTTACCGGCTTCAGCAAGACATCTTCAACCCCAAGGCGTAACGCTTTGGCGATATCCGCCATATTTTCTGTTGCGGAAATAACCAGAATAGGCGTCTGGTCTCCGCGATTACGTAAGTTTTCTACCAGTTTGAGACCGTTCATTCTCGGCATAGCGATATCACATATCATGAGATCAGGGGTAAAACGCCCCATCAACTCCAGGGCATCCACCCCGTCGCCTGCCAATGCCGTTGTCGCTCCCAAAGAGGAAAACCACGAATCCAGAAGCGAGCGAAATACAGGCTCGTCTTCAACAATAAGAATCTGTTTTCCGACCAATGGCTGCGTCATGTTCTCTCCCCTGACTGGCTTTAATCAATAGTGGCATGGTATTGCCGCTTGCGCCTGTCAGAATTTGCTTAAGTGATCGTAAAAGGTACATTAAACGTCGGTACGCACCAAGGGTATAAGTTCGTCCATCTTTTTCTCTACGGCTAACTGACCCGCCGCAATAGCGGCATGGGCGCGATGAAAATCCAGCGTAGAGATTTGCGGACAGAATGGTTGAATGAGAATATCAGGCGGATCGCCAGCCATACGGTTACGTTTAAGACGATTTTCCAACACCTGAATGGAGGTTGTCATGATTTCCATTGCCCCAGGCGAACTCACGCCACGGCGTGAAGTCAGGCTACTGAAACGTTCTTTTAAACGTTTATGCCAGGGCAGCGCATCATCGCTCTCTTCATTGATATTCCCGACATTTACAGAGAGCAAATCTTGCTGCATGAGGTGGGCATCATGTTGCAGATCTACCGCAATAACGATATCAGCCCCCAGCGCCCTGGTTAACGAAACAGGTACCGGATTAACGACTGCGCCATCTACCAGCCAGTAACCGTTATGTTCAACCGGAGACATCAGCCCTGGCATACTGCACGACGCGCGTACGGCAAGGTGTAGATCGCCTTCAGTAAACCATAGCTCTCGTCCCGTGCTAAGATTCGTCGCGACCGCGCCAAAACGTCTTGAACAATGGTCAAAATCCGTGACGGGCATAATATCCCGATAGTGATTAAATACGCGTTCGCCGCGAAGCAACCCTCCTCTGCCCCAGGATACATCCATCAGGCGTAAAACATCCCAGTAGCGGAATGAACATACCCACTGTTCAAGCGCCGATAATTTATTACAGGCATACGCGGCGCCGACCAGTGAACCTATTGAGCATCCCGCAACGATATCAATATCAATGCCTGTTTGCTTGAGGGCTTTGATGACCCCAATATGAGACCATCCTCTCGCTGCGCCAGATCCCAGCGCCAGCCCTATTTTCATTTTTCTCATCGTACTTAACGACTTCCCCTGGCTTCAAGACGTAGCAACATCGCCACTGCTCAGTTAACATAATGCCACCCTGGCGTTCAACGCCGTTTTTTATATTCAGGGAGATTATTGTGTCTCAGCCTTGTCCCTGTGGTAGCGCTGACGAGTATAGCCTATGTTGTGGTCGTATTGTGTCCGGAGAACGAGTAGCACCCGATCCGTCACATCTCATGCGCTCTCGTTACTGCGCTTTTGTGATGAAAGACGCAGATTACTTAATTAAGAGCTGGCATCCAACCTGCAATGCGGCCGCGTTTCGTGATGATATCATCGCCGGATTTGCCAATACCAGGTGGCTCGGCCTGACTATTTTTGAACATACCTGGTCAGACGCAGAAAATACAGGGTATGTTAGTTTTATCGCGCGCTTTTCCGAACAAGGGAAAACCGGGGCGATTATCGAACGCTCTCGTTTTATCAAAGAAAACGGTCAGTGGTATTATATTGACGGTACCCGCCCGCAGTTGGGTCGAAATGATCCCTGCCCGTGCGGTTCAGGCAAAAAATTTAAAAAGTGCTGCGGCCAGTGATGCCTGACAGTATCGATACAACAAACACTCTCAACAGGATTTTTCCGGCAATGCAATCACTACAACGTAAAGTTCTGCGTACTATTTGTCCCGATCAAAAAGGCCTTATCGCGCGGATTACCAACATTTGCTATAAGCACGAGCTTAATATTGTGCAAAACAATGAATTTGTGGACCATCGCACCGGACGCTTTTTTATGCGGACCGAGCTGGAAGGCATCTTCAATGATTCCACTCTTCTGGCCGATCTGGACAGCGCCTTACCGGAAGGCTCTGTTCGTGAACTCAATCCCGCCGGACGCCGTCGGGTTGTGATTCTGGTTACCAAAGAGGCGCATTGTCTGGGCGACCTGCTGATGAAAGCCAACTATGGCGGGCTGGATGTTGAAATCGCTGCGGTCATTGGCAACCATGAAACGTTACGCTCGCTGGTTGAACGTTTTGAGATTCCTTTCGAACTGGTCAGCCATGAGGGATTAACGCGTGAAGAGCATGACACGAAGATGGCGGACGCCATTGATGCTCATCAACCGGACTATGTGGTGCTGGCCAAGTATATGCGTGTTTTGACGCCGGGTTTTGTGGCGCGCTTTCCGAACAAAATTATCAATATCCACCACTCATTCCTGCCGGCATTTATCGGCGCGCGCCCTTATCATCAGGCCTATGAGCGCGGCGTGAAAATCATCGGCGCTACCGCGCACTATGTGAATGATAATCTGGATGAAGGCCCAATCATTATGCAAGACGTGATTCACGTCGATCACACCTACACCGCAGAAGATATGATGCGTGCCGGGCGCGACGTTGAGAAAAACGTATTAAGCCGCGCGCTGTATCAGGTTCTGGCGCAGCGGGTCTTTGTTTACGGCAATCGGACGATTATTCTTTAATCGTCAGTAATATGAATTGATTAGCTTTAATCCGTTACGGATGAAAAGTACGCAAACAGTTCATTTCAGGCAAAGGAATGCTTTACAGCGGCGTGTCATTTGATATGATGCGCCCCGCTTCCCGAAAGGAAGCAGGCCAGTATTAAGCATTACCCCGTGGTGGGGTTCCCGAGCGATCATAAGGGAGCTGACTGCAAATCTGCCGTCATCGACTTCAAGGTTCGACTCGAGCAATAGTGAGAGAACGTTGCCGCAGGCAACGGCCCGAAGGGTGAGGAGCTTTAGCTCCGAATAATCCTTCCCGCTATAGAATGCAAGCAGCATAATGAATTTACCCCATGGTGGGGTTC
>NZ_JAMMKR010000001.1:289135-757191 GCF_051703725.1 Salmonella sp. NW645
CCGAGCGGCCAAAGGGAGCAGACTGTAAATCTGCCGTCATCGACTTCGAAGGTTCGAATCCTTCCCCCACCACCATCTTCAAGCTTTACCTACAATTTGAATTACCCCTGGTGGGGTTCCCGAGCGGCCAAAGGGAGCAGACTGTAAATCTGCCGTCATCGACTTCGAAGGTTCGAATCCTTCCCCCACCACCATCACTTCCGTCGCGTATCTTATCCCCGTTAAGCACAGTGCTCATATCTCTCCGTACGGGGAAGGATGAGAAGCTTCGACTAAGGTTCGATTCGAGCGCAGCGAGAAAGCGTTGCCGTAGGCAACGACCCGAAGGGCGAAGCGCGCAGCGCTGAGTCATCCTTCCCCCACCACCATCACTCCCGTCGCGTATCTTATCCCCGCTAAGCACAGTGCCTTATATCTCTCTGTACGGGAAGGATGAGAAGCTTCGACTAAGGTTCGATTCGAGCGAAAGCGAGAAAGCGTTGCCGCAGGCAACGACCCGAAGGGCGAAGCGCGCAGCGCTGAGTAATCCTTCCCCCACCACCATCACTCTCGTCGCGTATCTTATCCCCGTTAAGCACACTGTCTCATATCTCTCCGTACGGGGAAGGATGAGAAGCTTCGACTAAGGTTCGATTCGAGCGCAGCGAGAAAGCGTTGCCGTAGGCAACGACCCGAAGGGCGAAGCGCGCAGCGCTGAGTAATCCTTCCCCCGTCATCCGCTGCTGAACACATCTATTCCAAATCACGTCATTCACATCCGAAAACCGCTGCCTTCAGATCTTTTTCAACACCTACCCCCAATTTCCTCACTACAAATGCATAAAGGCTATTGCTATGAATTCACGCATTATCATTACTGGCGGGCCCAGCGCGGGTAAAACTACGCTGATTACGGCTCTGGAAAAAAGTGGTTTCCACTGTCAGCCCGAATCCGGGCGTGCTGTTATCAAACAACAAATGGACATAAACGGCGATGCGCTGCCGTGGCGTTCTCCGGCGCGATTTGCAGAAGCCATGCAGGCAATGGATATTAATGCCTGGTATCAGGCCGAACAGTCCGATCGTCCCCTCTTCTACGACCGTGCGCTGCCGGATATTGCAGGCTATCTCACGCTGGTGGGCGAACCAATACCCAACCGGTTACATCGTGCTATTAACCAATTTCGCTATGCCACTGACGTTATTATTCTCCCGCCATGGAAAGCGATATATAAGCAGGATAACGAACGAACACAATCGTGGGAGGAAGCGGTACGGACATATGAGGCAATGAGAGAAATATATCCACGTTATGGTTATCGGCTCCACTTGTTGATGCCTGCATCAATTCAGGAGCGCGTAAATCGGCTTCTGGGGCTTATTAATGTCATATTACCCAGCCGAAAATAAGGCACCGAGCGGTTCAACGTGTGCTTATCCCCGCTCACGCAGGGAAAAATGGGCAAGAAGTGCGAAAAAACGGGCAGGAAGTCAGCCTCCATGCCCGTGCTATTTTTTCTGCTATATTGCTGAATACATCTCAGTATTACAGTGACTTAAGCTTGTCAATGCACAATCAGTGACGCGCACGTACAATCTGATACTTGCGGGTCAGGTACTCGACCGGCACGCTCCAGATATGCACCAGGCGCGAGAATGGGAATAACAGGAACAGCGTCATCCCCAGTACCAGGTGCATACGGAAGATAAAGGCTACACCGTCCAGATGTGCGGATGCGCCACCGTGGAAGGTCACAACTGACTGCGCCCACCCGACCAGCTTCATCATTTCACTCCCGTCCATATGCTGGGCGGAGAACGGAATGGTCAGCAGACCCAGCGCGCACTGAATCACCAGCAATGAGAGAATCAAAATATCTGCGGCGGTAGTAGTGGCGCGGACACGTGGGCTAAACAGGCGACGCTTGAGCAGTAAAATACCGCCAACCAGCGTCAGCACGCCGCAGGCGCCGCCGGCAATCATCGCCATCTTCTGTTTCACGTCGACCGGCAGAAAAGCTTCATACATCCAGTGCGGCGTTAACATGCCCAGGAAGTGACCGGCGAAAATACCCAAAATCCCAATGTGGAACAGGTTTGACGCCAGGTTCATTCCTTTGCGATCCAGCATCTGACTGGAAGCCGCCCGCCAGGTGTACTGGCCGTAGTCGTAACGTAACCAGCTACCGATCAGAAATACCGATCCGGCAATGTACGGGTAGATATCAAAGAAGAACATATTCAGGAAGTGCATTAGTGCTGTCCTCCGATGGTGATATTCAGATATTGCGGCGCCACGGCACCGGCAAAACGACGCTGGTGAGCGGAGATCTCCGACTCGCCACACCCCTGATCGGCGAAGAATTTCACCTGCTCTTCTTCCCAGACCGCATCCAACGCTTGTGGGGTATCATCACGTGCTTCATTCGCAATTTTTTCAGCCACTTTATCGCTGTCGATAACGGTATTCGCCAGTTTTAACAGCAGATCGAACAGCACCGCATAACGGCTGTCACGCTGTTGCAAACGTGCGCTTAGCAGCGCCAGAATCGGCGCGATATCCTGTAAACCCCCTAACGCTTCGCTTTTCGGCAACTGCGCAAGGTATTCCAGATACAGCGGCAGATGATCGGGAAGTTCGCGGCTGTCGAGCTGCAAACCGTGCTGCTCATACTGTGCCATCAGGTCAACCATCGCCTGACCGCGATCGCGGGATTCCCCGTGTACATGTTCAAACAGCAGCAGCGATGTGGCACGGCCACGGTCAAACAGTTCGCTATAAGCGGCCTGTACATCCAGCATGTCCTGCGCGGTTAAATCGCGCAGGAAAATGCCCAGAGTCTGGGCATCCTCTTTATCCAGGTTCTCAGATGACGCGAGCGCATCGAACAACTCCTGCTGATGCTGCCACAGGGCAGCATCCGGGTACTCGAGCAGACGCGAAACAATGACGAGTTCAATCATGCGTGCGGCTCCGTTTTGCTGGTCACATCAACAGCGTCGATGCGGCGGCTGTTGAACAGATTGAATTTGGTATCAGACCCGTGGCAACCATCGCCGAAGGTAAAGCCACAACCGCTTTTCTCCGGGAATGCGTCACGCGCCAGTTCACGATGGCTGCTCGGCACCACAAAGCGATCTTCATAATTAGCAATTGCCAGGTAACGATACATTTCCTGCGCCTGGGCTTCGCTTAAACCCACCTCTTCCAGCGCGCGGGTATCCACTTTACCGTCTACGGTTTCCGCACGTTTGTAGTGACGCATCGCCAGCATGCGTTTCAGCGCCAACAGTACCGGCTGAGTGTCGCCAGCGGTCAACAGGTTCGCCAGGTACTGCACCGGGATACGCAAACTGTCTACATCCGGCAGAATACCGTTGCTGCCCAGTTCACCCGCGTCGGCGGCAGACTGAATCGGTGACAAAGGCGGCACGTACCAGACCATCGGCAGCGTGCGGTATTCCGGATGCAGCGGCAGCGCCAGCTTCCAGTCCATCGCCATTTTGTACACTGGCGATTGCTGCGCCGCATCGATCACGCTCTGCGGCACGCCGTCCTTCAGCGCCTGTTCAATGACAGCCGGATCGTTCGGATCGAGGAACACGTCCAGTTGACGCTGGTACAGATCTTTTTCGTTTTCCGTACTGGCGGCGCTTTCAATGGCATCTGCGTCATACAACAGTACGCCAAGATAACGGATACGGCCCACGCAGGTTTCGGAGCAAACGGTCGGCTGGCCAGCTTCGATACGCGGGTAGCAGAAGATGCACTTCTCGGACTTGCCGCTCTTCCAGTTGAAATAAATCTTCTTGTACGGGCAACCGGTGATGCACATCCGCCAGCCGCGGCACTTGTCCTGGTCGATCAGCACGATGCCATCTTCTTCACGCTTGTAGATAGCACCGCTCGGGCAGGTCGCCACGCACGCCGGGTTGAGACAGTGCTCGCACAGGCGCGGCAGATACATCATGAAGGTGTTTTCGAACTGGCCGTACATCGCCTTCTGCATGTTTTCGAAATTCTGATCTTTGGCGCGCTTTTCGAACTCGCCGCCCAGAATCTCTTCCCAGTTTGGCCCGCTGGTAATTTTGTCCATCCGCTGGCCGGTAATCAGCGAGCGCGGACGGGCAATCGGCTGCGCTTTGCTGCCTTCCGGCGCGGTGTGCAGATTCTGATAGTCGAAATCAAACGGCTCGTAGTAGTCGTCGATGCCTGGCAGATGCGGGTTAGCGAAGATTTTACCCAGCAGCAGCGCCCGGTTGCCCATGCGCGGCTGTAGTTTGCCGTTGATTTTGCGGATCCAGCCGCCTTTCCATTTTTCCTGATTTTCCCAGTCATTCGGAAAACCAACGCCAGGCTTACTTTCTACGTTGTTGAACCACGCGTATTCCATACCTTCACGACTGGTCCAGACGTTTTTACAGGTGACTGAACAGGTATGACAGCCGATGCACTTATCGAGATTCAGCACCATGCCGACTTGTGAACGAATTTTCATTTTACGCTCTCCTGTACCTGGTCATTGCCTTCGCCATCCAGCCAGTTAATGTTCTTCATCTTACGTACCACCACAAACTCATCGCGGTTGGAGCCGACGGTACCGTAGTAGTTAAAGCCGTAGGCTAACTGCGCATAGCCGCCGATCATATGGGTCGGTTTCGGCGTAATGCGCGTCACCGAGTTATGAATACCGCCGCGCTGCTGGGTAATTTCCGACCCCGGCAGGTTTACGATACGTTCCTGCGCGTGGTACATCATGGTCATGCCCGCCGGTACACGCTGGCTGACCACTGCGCGTGCGGTCAATGCGCCGTTGCTGTTGAAGACTTCGATCCAGTCGTTATCTTCAATGCCCAGATCTTTGGCGTCGGTTTCGCTCATCCACACAATCGGGCCGCCACGCGACAAGGTCAGCATCAACAGGTTATCGCTGTAGGTCGAGTGGATACCCCATTTCTGGTGCGGCGTCAGGAAGTTGAGCGCCTTCTCCGGATTACCGTTGGATTTACGCCCCATCACCTCTTTCACCGAGCGGGTGTCGATCGGTGGACGATACACCAGCAAACTTTCGCCGAAGTCGCGCATCCACTGGTGATCCTGATACAACTGTTGGCGGCCAGACAGCGTACGCCATGGAATCAACTCGTGAACGTTGGTATAACCGGCGTTATAAGAAACGTGCTCATCTTCCAGACCAGACCAGGTCGGGCTGGATATAATTTTGCGCGGCTGGGCCTGAATATCGCGGAAGCGGATTTTCTCTTCTTCTTTATTGGTTGCCAGATACGTATGGTCGCGACCGGTAAACTCGCTCAGCGCCGCCCAGGCTTTCACCGCCACCTGACCGTTGGTTTCCGGCGCTAACGTCAGGATCATCTCTGCCGCGTCAATCGCCGTGTTGAGCATCGGCTGGCCTTTCGCCGGACCGTCCGCTTTGGTGTAATTGAGCTTACGCAGCAAGTCCATTTCGCTCTGCGTGTTCCAGGCAATCCCTTTCCCGCCGTTGCCGATTTTCTCCATCAGCGGGCCGATAGAGGTAAAGCGTTCGTAAGTCGCTGGGTAATCGCGCTCGACGGTCATGATGTGCGGCGCGGTTTTCCCTGGAATCAGGTCGCATTCACCTTTTTTCCAGTCTTTCACGTCCAGCGGCTGCGCCAGTTCAGCGGCAGAATCGTGCTGGATCGGCAGCGTCACGACGTCAGTCTCTTTACCCAGGTGGCCTACACAGACTTCGGAGAATTTCTTCGCAATGCCTTTGTAGATTTCCCAGTCGCTTTTCGATTCCCAGGCCGGATCTACGGCGGCAGACAGCGGATGAATAAACGGATGCATATCCGAGGTATTCATATCGTCTTTTTCATACCAGGTGGCGGTCGGCAGTACGATATCGGAGTACAGGCAGGTGCTCGACAGGCGGAAGTCCAGCGTCACCACCAGATCCAGTTTGCCGTCCAGGCCATTGTCACGCCACTCCACTTCTTCCGGCTTCACACCGCCCTGTTTACCCAGATCCAGCCCCTGAATACCATGCTCAGTACCCAGCAGATATTTCAGCATGTACTCATGGCCCTTACCGGAAGACCCAAGCAGGTTAGAACGCCAGATGAACAGGTTACGCGGGTGGTTTTTACCGTTTTCCGGCTGCTCGGCGGCAAAGCGAATCGAACCCTCTTTCAGGGATTTGACGGTATAATCTACCGGCGTCATACCGGCTTTTTCCGCTTCACGCGCAATATACAGCGGGTTGGTGCCTAACTGCGGTGCCGACGGCAACCAGCCCATACGCTCGGCGCGCACATTGAAGTCAATCAGATGACCGCTATAGCGGGATTTGTCCGCCATCGGCGACAGTAACTCCTCGGCGGTCACCGTCTCGTAGCGCCACTGGCTGGAGTGGTTATAGAAGTAAGAGGTGCTGTTCATGTGACGCGCCGGACGCTGCCAGTCAAGGGCAAACGCCAGCGGCTGCCAGCCGGTCTGCGGACGCAGTTTTTCCTGGCCGACGTAGTGCGCCCAGCCGCCACCACTCTGACCAACGCAACCACAGAACACCAACATATTGATCAGCCCGCGATAGTTCATATCGAGGTGATACCAGTGGTTCAGACCGGCGCCAACGATAATCATTGAACGCCCGTGCGTTTTGTCCGCGTTATCGGCGAACTCCCGTGCGATACGGATGATCTGCGCCCGCGGCACGCCAGTGATCTGCTCGGCCCATGCTGGCGTATACGCTTTGGTATCGTCATAACTGGCAGCACAATTTTCATCGTTCAGGCCGCGTTCCAGACCATAGTTCGCCATAGTCAGGTCATACACGGTGGTGACTAACGCTGAAGAACCATCGGCCAGTTGCAGACGTTTAACCGGCAATTTATGCAGCAGGACGTTATCCAGCGCCACATGATTAAAGTACTCTGAACCTTCGCCGCCGAAATACGGGAAGCCCACGTCAGCAATCTCATCCTGGCTGCCCAGCAAGCTGAGCTGCAATTCAGTTTCTGCACCGGTAGTCCCGTCGCGCTGTTCGAGGTTCCATTTGCCTTTTTCGCCCCAGCGGAAACCAATTGAACCGTTTGGCGCCACCATTTCACCGTTGCTGTTAATGGCGACGGTTTTCCATTCCGGGTTATTTTCCTGCCCCAGCGAATCAACGAGATCGGCAGCGCGCAGCATACGACCTGCGGCATAATAACCATCACGCTCTTCAAGCATCACCAGCATTGGCATGTCGGTATAGCGACGGACATAATCGGTGAAGTACTGGCGCGGGTTGTCGAGGTGGAACTCGCGCAGCATGACGTGGCCCATCGCCAGCGCCATCGCCGCATCGGTCCCCTGCTTCGGCGCCAGCCACAGATCGCACAGTTTGGCGATTTCAGCATAGTCCGGCGTCACCGCGACGGTTTTAGTGCCTTTGTAACGTACTTCGGTAAAGAAGTGGGCATCCGGCGTACGGGTTTGCGGCACGTTAGAGCCCCAGGCGATAATATAGCTGGAGTTGTACCAGTCAGCGGATTCCGGCACGTCGGTCTGCTCGCCCCAGGTCTGCGGGGAGGCTGGCGGCAGGTCGCAGTACCAGTCGTAAAAGCTCAGGCAGGTACCGCCAATCAGCGAAAGATAACGTGCGCCGGAAGCGTAGGAAACCATCGACATCGCCGGAATGGGTGAGAAGCCCGCGACGCGGTCAGGGCCATAGGTTTTCACGGTGTACACGTTGGAGGCGGCGATCAGCTCGTTCACTTCCTGCCATGAGGAGCGAACAAAGCCGCCACGACCACGCGCCTGTTTGAAGCTTTTGGCTTTATCGGCATCTTCAATGATGGAGGCCCATGCCTCTACCGGATCGCGATGCAGTTTTTTCGCCTCGCGCCACATCTTCATCAGACGTTTGCGCATTAGCGGATATTTCAGTCGGTTAGCGCTGTAGAGATACCAGGAGTAACTTGCCCCGCGCGGGCAGCCGCGAGGTTCATGGTTTGGCATATCAGGACGGGTGCGCGGGTAATCGGTTTGCTGTGTTTCCCAGGTCACCAGACCATTTTTGACATAAATTTTCCAGCTACAAGAACCGGTGCAGTTCACCCCATGGGTTGAGCGCACAATTTTGTCATGCTGCCAACGTTGGCGGTATCCGTCCTCCCAGTCCCGGTTTGTTTCGAGAAGCTGGCCGTGCCCATCGGCAAAGGTTTCGCCCTTCTGCTTGAAGTAGCGAAACCGGTCCAGGAATTTACTCATCGGGTTTCTCCTGTGTGGAACCTTACGGCTCTCTGATAAATCGACATTGCTTAACTAAGGGCGAAGGTAACGCGCTGAATGGGCGTGAGAATTGATAACGATCAAGGCGGACAGGGATGCAAATGGCGCGCAAACCTTCTACATACTCCTTTTGGAGGAGGAATTTTATTTATATATCTTATTGATTTAAATGTATAAAATTAAATTTACGCACGACATGAATGTTAAATTTTCAACAAGTGGGTATTAAGGGGTATCCCCCTGGATGACCGATAAAGATGTGCGTGGTTAGCCCTGTCGCGTCTATCTTTTTGACTATAAGTATGTTGTAACTAAATGCAGATAAAAAAAAGCGCGGTCTAACGCCGCGCAAAGGATAATCAAAAGTTACTTTTTATTTTTAGAATGACGTCCATATACCGCCCAAGTAATAACGACGCAGGCGATATAGAAAATAAGAAAGACTTTCATCGCGCCGACTGGCGAACCGGTTAAGGCTAAAGATGAACCAAACGCTTTCGGAATAAAAAAGCCGCCAATCGCGCCAATCGCGGAAATAAAGCCCAGCGCCGCCGCCGTATCGGTCGCCGCTTCACGCATGGCTCTTTCGTCCGACCCGCCTTCCGCTTTTACCCGGTCCATCGTCAGTTTACGGAAGATAACGGAGATCATCTGGAAGGTAGAACCACTCCCCAACCCAGCCGTCAGGAAGAGCGCCAGAAATACCCCGTAGAACGCGATAAAGCTACCGCCAACGCCGCCAGTAGGTAATGTCAGGAACAGCAGACCGCTGAAAATCGCCATCAGGACAAAGTTGATAAGCGTGACGCGAGTCCCCCCCAGACGGTCAGAAATTGCGCCGCCTGCCGAACGCGCCAGCGCGCCGATAAACGGACCGAAAAACGCATAATGCAGGATCTGCACATCCGGGAATTGCGTTTTAGACAGCATAGCGAACCCCGCGGAGAAACCGATAAACGATCCGAAGGTCGCCAGATACAGCAGACTCATGATCCACAGATGACCACGTTTGAGCACCGGCAGTTGCTCTTTTAGCGAGGCCTTAGACGTCGCCAGTTCGTTCATGCCGAACCACGCCGCCAGCGTAAAAATGGCCAGGAAAGGCACCCAAATCCAGGCCGCGTTCGCCAGATAGAGCTGAGAACCGTCCGGCTGCTCTACACCGTGGCTGCCAAAGGCGGCAAAGATAGAGAGCGAAACCACCAGCGGCGCAACCAGCTGCATCACGCTCACGCCCATATTGCCCAGACCACCGTTCAGACCCAGCGCGCCGCCCTGCTTTTGTTTAGGAAAGAAAAAGCTGATGTTCGCCATACTGGAGGCAAAGTTCGCGCCGGCAAAACCACACAGCAAGGAAATAATAATGAAAGTGCTAAAAGGCGTACTGGTATCCTGAACGGCAAAGCCTAACCATACGCAAGGCACGATGAGGATACCGGTACTGAACGCTGTCCAGCGACGTCCGCCAAATAGCGGCACCATAAAGGAGTAAGGCACCCGTAGCAGCGCGCCGGAAACAGATGGCAGCGCAGTCAACATAAAGAGCTGATCGGTCGTAAAATTAAATCCCACTTTCGGCAGGTTCACCGCCACTGCGCTGAATAGCATCCAGACGCAAAACGCCAGCAGTAAACACGGGACAGAAATCCACAAATTACGGCTGGCGACACGATGGCCGCGCTGCTGCCAGAACGCCGGATCTTCCGGACGCCATTCCGTGATAACAGCGCCAGTTGCCCTTTCCGGGGCGGATGAGTGACTCATAGACACCTCTGATTCTTGATTTGATGTCTGCCACATTAGGGTTTACTGCCGAAGGTAAGTTGATATAAATCAAAGGAAAAGTCGTCATCACCGGCGACTAAAAAGCGTTATTACCCTTAATGAGTAGGCTATTTTGGTAAAAAAGCTGTGGTTTTTCACCATGCTGTGTCTGTCTACTCCTTCCCGTCGCAGATACCTCTCTACGGCGGCAATTAAGGAGTAACTCGTTATAGGTATGGGTATACTCCGCTGTATCGTTGAGAATAGCGGCACAGCCGATTGACGCCCCTCTTTTTGCTACGTTTTTTCGGCGACATTACCCCGAAGAAAGAAGGTAACATGTTTAAACGGTGTTTCTCTCCTCTTACGCTGGTTAACCAACTGGCGCTGATTGTCATGCTCTCTACCGCTATCGGCGTGGCGGGGATGGCGGTTTCCGGCTGGCTGGTTCAGGGCGTACAGGGTAGCGCTCATGCGATTAATAAAGCGGGCTCATTGCGTATGCAAAGCTATCGACTACTGGCCGCTGTCCCGCTGGATGCTAAAGATCAAAAGCTGCTGGATGAGATGGAGCAAACGGCATTCAGCCCGGAACTGACCCGCGCCGCTGAGCGAGACGGGCAGCAAAAGCAGCTTAAAGCGTTGCAGGATTACTGGCATAACGAACTCTCGCCAGGACTACAGCACGCGCAAAACGCGCACGCGGTCGCAGAAGATGTCACGCGCTTTGTGGCGGGCCTGGATCGCCTGGTGACGTCGTTCGACCATACTACTGAATTGCGTATCGAACGCGTGGTATTAGTTCACCGGGTAATGGCGATCTTTATGGCGCTATTGCTGGTATTTACGATTATCTGGCTACGTGTTCGCCTTTTGCAGCCCTGGAAACAGTTATTATCAATGGCGCGCGCCGTCAGTCAGCGCGACTTTACCCAACGTGCCAATATCAGTGGACGCAATGAGATGGCCGCGTTGGGTTCTGCGCTCAATAATATGTCTGAAGAACTGGCCGAAAGTTATGCGGTACTGGAACAGCGCGTACAGGAAAAAACAGCCGGTCTGGAACATAAAAACCAGATTCTCTCGTTTTTGTGGCAAGCCAACCGCCGACTGCATTCACAGGCTCCGCTATGTGAGCGTCTTTCACCGGTACTGAATGGCCTGCAAAATTTAACCCAGTTGCATGATATTGAGCTGCGGGTCTATGACCTGGAAGATGAAGATAATCACCAGGAATTTACCTGTCAGTCGGACATCAGTTGCGATGATAAAGGCTGCCACCTTTGCCCACGTAGCGCCCTGCCGATGATTAACGGCGGCACCACCTTAAAATGGCGGCTCACCGACTCTCACACCCAATACGGTATTTTGCTGGCGACGCTGCCCTATGGACGCCATCTCAGCCACGATCAGCAACAGTTGGTGGACACGCTGGTTGAACAGCTTACCGCGACTCTGGCGCTCGACAGGCATCAGGAGCGCCAGCAGCAGTTGATTGTCATGGAAGAGCGTGCCACCATTGCCCGCGAACTGCATGATTCTATTGCCCAGTCGCTCTCTTGTATGAAGATGCAGGTGAGCTGCCTGCAAATGCAGGGCGACGTGTTACCGGAAAGCAGCCGTGAGTTACTCAGCCAAATTCGCAATGAGCTAAACTGCTCCTGGGCGCAACTGCGCGAACTGTTAACCACTTTCCGGTTACAGTTGACGGAACCCGGGCTACGTCCGGCGCTGGAAGCAAGCTGCCAGGAGTTCAGCGCCCGGTTTGGCTTTACGGTAAAACTGGATTATCAGCTTCCCCCCCGCCTGGTGCCTTCACACCAGGCGATACACCTGTTGCAAATTGCCAGGGAAGCCCTCAGCAACGCCCTTAAACACTCTCATGCCGACGATGTGGTGGTGACAGTGACGCAATGTGGCAAACAGGTCAAACTAAAAGTGCAGGATAATGGCTGCGGCGTCCCGGAAAACGCCGAACGCAGTAATCACTACGGCATGATCATCATGCGCGATCGGGCGCAAAGTTTGCGCGGCGATTGCCAGGTACGCCGACGCGAGACTGGCGGAACAGAGGTCACTGTTACTTTTATTCCAGAAACAAACTTCACAGAAACCCAGGGAGATACCCATGAATAATCAGGAACCGGCAACCATCCTGTTAATTGACGACCATCCGATGCTACGCACGGGTGTAAAGCAGCTTGTGAGTATGGCGCCCGATATCAGCGTGGTCGGAGAAGCCAGCAACGGTGAGCAGGGTATTGACCTGGCGGAATCGCTCGATCCCGATCTGATCCTCCTTGATTTGAATATGCCGGGAATGAATGGTCTCGAAACGCTGGATAAATTACGCGAAAAAGCGCTGTCAGGACGTATTGTCGTTTTCAGCGTATCCAACCATGAAGAAGATGTCGTCACGGCACTAAAGCGCGGCGCGGACGGTTATCTGTTGAAAGACATGGAGCCTGAGGACTTGCTCAAAGCGTTACAACAGGCCGCCGCCGGCGAAATGGTATTAAGTGAAGCGTTAACGCCGGTACTGGCGGCCAGCCTGCGGGCCAACCGCGCTACCACCGATCGCGATGTAACGCAACTCACCCCGCGTGAGCGCGATATTCTGAAGCTCATCGCGCAGGGATTGCCAAATAAGATGATTGCCCGGCGTCTGGATATCACCGAAAGTACGGTCAAAGTGCACGTGAAACATATGCTCAAGAAAATGAAGCTGAAATCGCGCGTGGAGGCCGCCGTCTGGGTGCATCAGGAACGCATCTTTTAATTATTGCTCCTGGAACGGTTGCCAATGCGGATTATCGTCCGGCATCGTGATAAACGGTTCAGTCAGCGCGAGCGTGATCTCATTGGAAGAGACACGCTGACCTTTTTCATCCTCAACCACCACCGATAAACGCCAGCAATTTGCCGCGCCTTCGCGGTGATCCCAGGCCGGCATAATGATTGTCCAGCCCTCGGTACTGCGGGTGTCCGTTCCTGCCGTCAAACTTAATGCCTGTGTATCGCCCTGCCAGCTCAAATGACGAATACCGTGCACGCTGCGCACCTGCAATTTTAACGCAACCGTCTCACCAGGCGTAAGATCCCAAGGCGGCGTCGCCAGAAAAACCGTTAGCGTTTTACGCTGCCGATACTCCATTGTCGGCAGCGAGTTACGTTGCGGCGTATCATAGCGGCTACCGCGTAATGACTGGCTTTGCGCCACTTCACTGGCGGCAAGCTGCTTTTTGAGCGACATGCCGAAGCGGTAGTTAAGCGTCAGTCCCAGGTTATTCTGACTGACCCCGCTCTCGCCCTGTTTGTGCTGGGCGGTCACGGTAAGCAAAGGTACTGGCGTATAGTTGAGACCCAGTTTTAACGCGACAGGATTGTGATACCCCATTCCGGAGTCAAACAGATCCACGCTATCGCCAAAGTACTGCTCCAGACTAACGCTGGTATTGATATGCTGGTAAAACGGCAGCCGCATTTGCGCGTTGATATCATATCCGCGCGCCATTCGCTGTTCTAAGGTCGCCGTATGCGTCTGCCAGTCGGCAAAAGGCTGATAATAGTTGGCGGATAAACGCAAATATTCTCCCCACGCCTCCGCGCCAAAGCCGGCGCGCTGCAAATGTTCATCCAGCAGATTATCGTAAAAGGTATTATAGCCAAGAAGCCAGCCATCCTGCGCCCAGCGCTGTCCTACGCCAATATTGCTTACCAGTCCGTCAGTCTGTTGCGTAAGGCCAAGCTGGCTCCAGGTCAGATAGCGCTGTTTATCCTGTAAAGGGATAAACCAGCTTCCGCGACTGCCGTTAAAATGACCTTCGTTATCGACGTTAATATCAACGCTGGCGCTGCCCCAGGCTGATAGCCAGCTTTCAAGCTGCTGGTTAACCTGCTCGCTGACCACATCGCGTACCTGTCCGAAAGCGAATTGCCGCGCCTGTTCACCGGTATCCAGATCGTTATTTTTCATGCTGGCTTCGCCAAACGCTTTGGCCATCTCGGCAAAATGCTTTTCCCCTTCGTGGGATTCCGGCATCATGCCTAAATCCGGCAGACGGTTTTGCGTGAAAGGGTCTTGCGCCTGCGCACAGATCGTACCGCTGGCAGTCAGCAAGAGAAGCGAGAGTGAGAATGAACGAAAAACAATACGGCTCAACGTGTCGGCAACTTCTACAACAAAAGATAAGAGGAATGGCATCAGAGTAAACCATAACGTGTCCGGACAGGTTTTGCAGCCTTTTCTCGTGCTTCCAGGAATATCCTTATTTTTTCCGCAGAGCGTCCCGGGATTTTATCCACGCATTTGGCGGCACCCGGTTCCCGAGGTAACATAACGCCATTACCGACAAAATTTCTCAAGGAGAAGGGTTATCCATGCAAAATATCGTCATTATCGCTAACGGCGCCGCCTACGGCAGCGAATCATTATTTAATAGCCTGCGTCTGGCCATTGCGCTGCGCGAGCAGGAAAGCCATCTCGATTTACGCCTGTTTTTGATGTCAGATGCCGTAACCGCAGGGTTACGCGGTCAAAAACCAGCCGAGGGCTACAATATTCAGCAAATGCTGGAAATTCTGACCGCGCAAAACGTACCGGTAAAATTATGCAAAACCTGTGCGGACGGACGTGGTATCACTCCCCTGCCGCTGATTGACGGTGTGGAAATCGGAACGCTGGTCGAGCTGGCGCAATGGACGCTGGCAGCGGACAAAGTGCTGACATTTTGAATCTGTACGCGGGAAAAGCTCCCGCGTCAGGATAGACTTCCGGCAAGAAAATCAGGCTAACACGTGAGTAATACCGCGTTTATTTTTTCTTATGCCATTTATCATCCTCGCCTTTTTCATAATCGTTTTTAACCGCCGCCCAGGCGACTTTGTGTGCGGTTTCCTCGCGACTGGCGTCATCACGACGATCGGCTTTATCTTTATATTGCTCCCAGGCGCTATTAAACGCTTCTTTGTAAATGTCCTGGGCATGGGCTGGAAGAACATTCCGCACATTATCGGGTAAATCACTTTTGGCTTTATACGGCATCCGCACCTCCGTCTTCAGGGAAAACATTAAGTGTGGTAAACAATGCGTTATTACGCCAGTCGAGGAGGATTTTTGCTTTTTACGGAAATTAACTTTTTGTTATTTAAACACTGTTAAAACAAGATGCTTGTTTTACTGACCTTGAAAGAAAAAAATCGTCTACGCCGTAAAACTACGTAAAAAACCACTAAAAAAATACAAATTTCTGCTATTTTTACCTTCTTTACTCTTTCCAAAATATTAACACCTGCACAAGGGAGACCCTCATGACACATGCCTGTGAGGCGGTGAAAACCCGCCATAAGGAGACTTCGCTTATTTTCCCGGTTCTTGCGCTGGTAGTGCTGTTCCTTTGGGGAAGCAGCCAGTCACTACCAGTGGTTATTGGCATCAATATCCTTGCACTTATTGGTATTTTAAGCAGCGCATTTAGCGTGGTCCGTCATGCCGATGTATTAGCGCACCGACTCGGCGAACCCTACGGATCGCTTATTTTAAGCCTGTCCGTCGTTATTCTTGAAGTGAGTTTAATTTCAGCGCTGATGGCCACCGGCGATGCTGCGCCAACGCTTATGCGTGATACGCTCTACTCTATTATTATGATTGTCACCGGGGGACTGGTCGGTTTCTCGTTGTTGTTGGGCGGGCGTAAATTCGCAACGCAATATATGAATTTATTCGGGATTAAGCAGTACCTTATCGCGCTGTTTCCGCTGGCGATTATTGTGCTGGTTTTTCCAATGGCATTGCCACAAGCCAATTTCTCTACCGGTCAGGCATTATTGGTCGCGTTAATTTCCGCCGCGATGTACGGCGTATTTTTGTTGATTCAAACCAAAACGCACCAGAGCTTATTTATCTATGAACATGAAGATGAAGGCGATGATGACAATCCACACCACGGTAAACCCTCCGCGCACAGTAGCGGCTGGCATACGGTCTGGTTACTCATTCATTTAATTGCGGTCATTGCCGTTACCAAAATGAATGCCAGCCCGCTGGAGGCGTTGTTGACCAGCATGAACGCCCCGGTCGCCTTTACCGGTTTCCTGGTCGCGCTGTTAATTCTCTCGCCGGAAGGACTGGGCGCGCTGAAGGCGGTACTGAATAATCAGGTTCAGCGGGCAATGAATCTGTTCTTCGGATCGGTGTTGGCGACGATTTCATTAACCGTGCCAGTCGTCACGCTCATCGCCTGGGCGACAGGTAATGATCTGGTGTTTGGTTTAGGCGCGCCGGAAATGGTAGTGATGGTGGCCTCGTTAGTGCTGTGCCATATTTCGTTCTCTACCGGACGCACCAACGTGCTAAACGGCGCGGCGCATCTGGCTTTATTTGCCGCCTATCTGATGACGATTTTTGCCTGATATAAAAAAGCCGGATAGTATCTTATCCGGCCTACACAAGCTAAAAACCGCAATCAGTTCTCGGTATCCAGCTCGTCGAAGCTTTTCACCAAATCATCAATCGCTTTTATCTGGGTCAGGAACTGCTCCAGTTTCGCCAGCGGCAGCGCGGAAGGACCGTCGCACTTCGCGTTAGCCGGGTCCGGATGCGACTCCAGGAACAGGCCCGCCAGACCGACAGCCATACCGGCGCGCGCCAGCTCGGTCACCTGACCACGACGACCGCCAGAGGCGGCGCCAAATGGGTCGCGGCATTGCAGCGCGTGGGTAACGTCGAAAATCACCGGCGAGTTGCCGGAGACCTTTTTCATCACGCTAAAGCCCAGCATATCTACCACCAGGTTGTCATAACCGAAGTTCGCGCCGCGGTCGCACAGAATCACCTTATCGTTGCCGCCCTCATGGAACTTATCCACGATATTGCCCATCTGACCTGGGCTTACGAACTGCGGCTTTTTCACGTTAATCACAGCGCCGGTTTTCGCCATCGCTTCCACCAGGTCGGTCTGGCGCGCCAGAAACGCCGGGAGCTGAATCACGTCAACCACATCAGCCACAGGCTGCGCCTGGCTGGCTTCGTGGACGTCAGTGATCACTTTTACGCCAAATGTCTGCTTGAGTTCCTGGAAGATTTTCATCCCTTCTTCCAGACCCGGCCCACGGTAAGAGTGAATAGAGGAACGGTTGGCTTTATCAAAAGAGGCCTTGAACACGTAAGGAATACCCAGCTTCTGGGTAACGGTTACGTAGTGCTCACAAATGCGCATTGCCAGATCGCGTGACTCCAACACGTTCATACCGCCAAACAGCACAAACGGCAGGTCATTTGCCACCTTAATGTCGCCAATGTTAACCACTTTTTGTTTCATAGGATCGCCTTACACTTATAGGTAAAATGTCGGTTAATTAATGTAGAACAATTTGCTTGTGCGCAATGGTGTTGATCTGCGCACGAATCATTTCGCTGATCGGGTCTTCCGGACACTGTTCAACGAAGTAGCTTAAATCAGTCAGCGCAACGTGTTCACACTCAAGCTGCGCGTAGATCAACCCGCGGTCACGGATTTCGTAAGGATCTTCCGGGTTAAATTGCAACAATGCTTCGCTAACGCGCAGCGCCAGCTCCATTTGCCGTTCCTCCATCAGCGAGGATTTCAGCGTATCCAGTAGCTTACGAATCACTTCGGCGTTATCCGCTTCGTCCAAATCTTCATTAAACAACTCGGCGACCGGACTAATATTGCCTTTTAACCAGACTTCCAGAGTATGTTCATCAAGCGTTTCACCGTTGAACGGGTTAATCAGCCACATTTCCCCTTCCAGCGATTCAATACGCAAAATCAACTGCGTTGGGAAGATAACGGGCACCAACGGCAAATCAAGACGGTTTGCTATCCATAATAAAATAGCGCCCAACGATACCGCGCTACCCTGGCGTTTTTTCAGGACTTTATCGAGCCATAAAGCATCAGAAAGACGGTAGACGCCGCGGGAATCCGTGAACCCCCACTCGCCGTAAAAAAGTGCCAGCAATTTTTCCAGTTGCTCATCCTGAGACAGGAGCTGGCTAATTTCTTCCTGCGCCAGACTGACCAGACGTTCCAGTTCGTCGTAGACAAACTGCGTGGGAAAATCCAGGCGAATCATCTCTGATGCCAGGATCATGCCATCACACAGCGGCGCATTGTTAAATTCGAAATCAGCTAACGACCTCATGACTTACCCCAGTAACGGTATTTTTGTGGTGGCGAGTTTAATGATGATGTACAGCACCACCAGCGCCAGCGGGAAAGCGATAAAACGCGCCTGCTGGCTGCGCGCCTGACGATAATCAAGCGCAATAAAACCCAAAACGATGTAGATGATAACGCCAAACAGTTTTTCAGTCAGCCATGAGCCCGACTCCGTGAATGGCAGGATGTGCGTTTTAACGATTAACCCGATACCGCTAAGCAGTAACAGGGTATCTATGACGGGAGGCACGATTCGTGTCCAGCGCGCGGCGGCCAACGCATGGCCGCAATAGCGCCACCAGTAACGAGCGACAAACAAACTGACGGAGAGCGCAACACAGATAAGATGAAGCGTGAGCAACATTGCAGTTGTCATGGCGTAAAACGTCCGCAGGTCAAGCGTTCATTACCACCATAATCACGACACGTTTCTACATCCGAGTAACCAGACCGCCTGAAAACCGCTCTTACCGCTTCGCCCTGCTGCCAGCCGTGTTCCAGCAGCAGGAAGCCGCCGGGCGTTAACATCTGACGGGCGTTATCGATAATATGCGTCAGATCCGCCATACCGTTTTCGTCCGCCACCAACGCCGAGCGCGGTTCAAAGCGTACATCGCCTTCGCTAAGGTGCGGGTCCTGCGCGTCAATGTAGGGCGGATTGCTGACAATCATGTCGAACTGCTGCCCCGATAGCGCGCTGAACCAACAACTTTGCAGTATACGCACATTCCGGATAGCCAAATGTTCCGCGTTGCGTATCGCCAGCGCAACCGCATCAGGCATACGATCGACCGCAGTCACCTCACAATCCGGTCGCTCGCAGGCCAGCGCCAGCGCAATCGCGCCAGTTCCGGTGCCTAAATCCAGAATACGACAGGTTTTGACCGGCAATCGCGCCAACGCCTGTTCCACCAGACATTCGGTATCCGGGCGCGGGATTAGCGTGGCGGGAGAAACGAAGAGCGGCAGCGACCAGAATTCGCGTAAGCCCGTCAGGTACGCAATGGGTTCGCCCTGTTTACGCCGCTGCAGCAGATCCGCGAGCTGTTGTTGCTGGACGTCAGTAAGCGGCGTTTCGCCAAAGGCCATGATATACGTCCGCCCCTTGCCCGTAACGTACTCAAGCAGGATCTCGGCGTCGCGCCGGGGGCTGTCGCTGTCCCGGAGCTGGTTTACCGCCTCATGCAGCCAGTGCTGAAAATCCATTATTCCTGCTCGGACAACGCGGCTAACAGGTCAGCCTGATGTTCCTGAACAATCGGCTCAATCAGCATATCCAACTTACCTTCCATCGTTTCATCAAGGCGATATAACGTCAGATTAATACGATGATCGGTCACGCGCCCCTGCGGGAAATTATAGGTCCGGTTACGATCGCTGCGATCGCCGCTGCCAAGCAGGTTGCGGCGCGTTGACGCCTCGGCCTGCTGGCGTTTTGCCGTTTCGGCGGCGTGAATACGCGCCCCGAGCACCGAGAGCGCTTTCGCTTTGTTTTTATGCTGCGAACGCTCGTCCTGGCATTCCACCACGATGCCGGTCGGCAAGTGGGTAATACGGATAGCGGAGTCGGTGGTGTTAACGTGCTGACCGCCCGCGCCGGAAGAACGAAACGTATCAATGCGCAGATCCGCCGGGTTAATATCCGGCAGCTCGGCTTCCGGCAGCTCCGGCATCACGGCGACGGTACAGGCGGAGGTATGGATACGCCCCTGCGACTCGGTCGCCGGAACACGCTGTACGCGGTGTCCGCCGGACTCAAATTTCAGTCGGCCATACACGCCGTCGCCGCTGATTTTGGCGATGATCTCTTTATAACCGCCATGCTCGCCTTCGCTCATGCTCATGATCTCCACGCGCCAGCGGCGCGATTCGGCATAACGGCTGTACATGCGGAACAGATCGCCGGCAAACAGCGCGGCTTCATCGCCGCCGGTGCCGGCGCGAACCTCAAGGAACGCGTTTCGTTCATCGTCCGGATCTTTCGGCAGCAGCAGTACCTGTAACTGTTGCTCCAGTTGTTCGCTTTTTTCTTTCGCTTCGCGCAGTTCTTCCTGCGCCATTTCTCGCATTTCAGGATCGTCGAGCATCATCTGAGCCGTCTCGATATCGTCCTGAACCTGTTGCCAGTCCGTAAAACAGCGAGAAACGTCGCTTAATTGCGCATATTCGCGCGACAATGCGCGAAAGCGGTCCTGGTCGGCGATAATTCCCGCATCGCCCAGCAACGCCTGAACTTCCTCATGGCGTTCGTGCAGGGCTTCCAGTTTGGCAACGATAGAAGGCTTCATAGGCGTAAATTCACCCTGTAAAAAAGTGTGGTGTGTGCTGCTACTCCAGCCCGAGGCTGTCGCGCAGAATATTCAGGCGTTCGTCATCCCCGTCACGGGCAGCCTGTTGAAGTGATTTCGTTGGCGCATGAATCAGGCGGTTGGTCAGTTTCCATGCCAGATCCTGCAAGATGGCTTGCGCATCACCGCCCTGTTGAAGGGCCGACAGCGCTTTGGTAGTCAGTTCGTCACGAATCTGCTCCGACTGACTACGGTATTCCCGAATGGTCTCGCTGGCCCCCTGGGCGCGTAGCCAGGCCATAAACTCGCTGGCTTCCTGCTCAACAATCGTTTCCGCTTCTACCGCCGCAGCCTGACGCTGCGCCAGATTATGCGAAATGATGCTCTGTAAATCATCGACGCTATAAAGATAAGCGTTCGCCAGTTTGCCGACTTCCGGCTCAACGTCGCGCGGTACGGCGATATCCACCAGCAGCATCGGCTGGTTGCGACGGCTTTTTAATGCGCGCTCCACCATGCCTTTACCGATAATCGGCAGCGGGCTGGCGGTCGAACTGATGATAATATCGGCATCCTGCAAACGGGCGTCGATATCGCTGAGCGAGATAACCTCAGCGCCTACTTCATCCGCCAGGGCTTGCGCGCGCTCGCGGGTTCGGTTGGCGATAATCATCTTTTGTACTTTATGCTCGCGCAGGTGACGCGCCACTAGTTCAATAGTTTCGCCCGCGCCAACTAACAGTACAGTGACCGTCGAGAGCGATTCAAAGATTTGGCGAGCGAGCGTACAGGCGGCAAACGCGACGGAGACGGCGCTGGCGCCGATATCGGTTTCAGTCCGCACTCGCTTGGCGACGGAAAACGACTTCTGAAACATTCGCTCCAGCGCGCTGGCGTTAAGGTGGCCTTTTTGCGAATCCGCAAACGCTTTTTTCACCTGACCGAGGATTTGCGGTTCGCCCAGCACCAGTGAATCCAGACCGCTGGCGACGCGCATCAGGTGGCTGACGGCGTCATTGTCCTGATGCCAGTACAGACTGTTGCGCAGATCGTCCTCGTTCAGGTTATGGTAATCGCATAACCAGCGGATCAGCGCTTCCTGCAGGTTATCCTGCTCTTCCACGCTCAGATACAGCTCTGTACGGTTACAGGTTGACAGCACGACCCCGCCCTGCACCATTGGCTGCGCAAGCAGGCTGTCCAGCGCCTGATCAAGCGTGTCCGGCGAAAACGTTACGCGTTCTCGCAGCGATACAGGTGCCGTTTTATGGTTAATACCGAGCGCTAAAAGGGTCATGTCTGCGGGAGTAGTACCAGCGTTGATATGGTTAGTCTGCTTGCATCATACAGGATGCGCGTGGTCAATAAAAGAGAGAGCCCCCTTTTGGAGTAATTGGCAGCGCTCGCTAATTTGATGATTTAAGACAACTTGAAAGTAGACGATGTCACCAGGCGGCGCTAGCATTAAAGGCTATAACTGTAACCGATAGCAAAAATTTGCCGAATCGCGGCGCGAACGTTTTTACAGCCTGCAGGTTCAGTTTTCAGGCCTGATAAGCGTAACGCCATCAGGCAATTATTGCACCGTATCACAAGGATTCGTCATCACTATGACCCTGCCCGATTTTCGCCTGATTCGTCTACTGCCGTTAGCAAGCCTGGTTCTCACCGCCTGTACGCTTCCTGGGCATAAAGGCCCGGGCAAGAGCCCGGATTCCCCTCAGTGGCGCCAGCATCAGCAAGAGGTGCGTCATCTGAATCAATACCAGACGCGCGGCGCCTTTGCTTACATCTCAGATGATCAGAAAGTCTATGCGCGCTTCTTCTGGCAACAGACCGGACAGGATCGCTACCGCCTGCTGCTTACCAACCCGCTGGGCAGCACCGAGCTGGAGCTTAACGCCCAGCCGGGCAACGTCCAGTTGGTGGATAACAAAGGCCAGCGTTATACCGCCGATGACGCCGAAGAGATGATCGGCAAACTCACCGGGATGCCGATTCCGTTAAACAGCCTGCGGCAGTGGATCCTCGGCCTGCCTGGCGATGCCACCGACTACAAACTGGACGACCAGTACCGCCTGAGCGAAGTGAACTATCGCCAGGATGGTAAAAACTGGAAAGTGGTTTACGGTGGCTATGACAGCAAAACGCAGCCTGCCATGCCTGCCAATATGGAGCTTTCAGACGGCAGTCAGCGCATTAAGCTGAAAATGGATAACTGGATTGTGAAATGATGACCCATTGGCCCTCTCCGGCAAAATTAAATCTGTTTTTATATATCACCGGACAGCGTGCAGACGGCTACCACACGCTGCAGACGCTGTTTCAGTTTCTGGATTATGGCGACACACTCCACATCGAACCGCGTCACGATGGCGAGATCCATTTATTAACGCCGGTTACCGGCGTTGAAAATGAAGACAACCTGATCGTCCGCGCCGCGCGGCTGTTGATGAAAGTCGCCTCGGAGAGTGGGCGCCTGCCCGCCGGAAGCGGCGCGGATATCAGCATTGAGAAGCGCCTTCCCATGGGCGGCGGTCTGGGCGGCGGCTCGTCTAACGCCGCGACCGTTCTGGTGGCGCTCAATCATCTTTGGCAATGCGGGCTTTCCATTGATGAACTGGCGACGCTCGGCCTGACGCTCGGCGCCGACGTCCCGGTCTTTGTTCGTGGCCACGCCGCGTTTGCCGAAGGCGTAGGCGAAATATTAACGCCGGTGAATCCGCCGGAAAAATGGTATCTGGTCGCGCACCCTGGCGTAAGCATTCCGACACCGGTTATCTTTAAAGATCCTCAATTGCCGCGCAATACGCCAAAAAGGTCAATAGATACGTTACTAAAATGTGAATTCAGCAATGATTGCGAGGTTATCGCAAGAAAACGTTTTCGCGAGGTTGATGCGGCGCTTTCCTGGCTGTTAGAATACGCGCCGTCGCGCCTGACTGGGACAGGGGCCTGTGTCTTTGCTGAATTCGATACAGAGTCTTGTGCTCGCCAGGTGCTTGAGCAAGCCCCGGAATGGCTCAATGCTTTTGTGGCGAAGGGTGTCAACCTCTCCCCATTGCATCGAGAGTTACTCTAACGCATTCGGGTTTCAGGAAGATGGCGAAATGACGAGTCGCCGGTCATATATGTCGTATTTGACCGGTGTGAGGCATCGATGCCAGCGCACATGAAACGTGAATGAAGACGAGTAAGCCGGGCAAGCTGAGCTTCGGTGACAACGTCACCTTGTTCCAGACGTTGCATCGCGCTCTTTAATACACCGCCTGGATAGGATTTTGCCTGGCCCGCACAGTTTTCGGCAAATCTTTTCCACCAATGGACGCATGCCTGAGGTTCTTCTCGTGCCTGATATGAAGCTTTTTGCTGGTAACGCCACCCCGGAACTAGCACAACGTATTGCCAACCGCCTGTACACTTCTCTCGGCGACGCCGCCGTAGGTCGCTTTAGCGACGGCGAAGTCAGCGTACAAATCAACGAAAATGTACGCGGTGGTGATATTTTCATCATCCAGTCCACTTGTGCCCCAACCAACGACAACCTGATGGAATTGGTCGTTATGGTTGATGCCCTGCGTCGTGCTTCCGCAGGTCGTATCACCGCCGTTATCCCCTACTTTGGCTATGCACGTCAGGACCGTCGCGTACGTTCCGCCCGTGTGCCGATTACCGCAAAAGTTGTCGCTGACTTCCTGTCCAGCGTCGGCGTTGACCGCGTTCTCACCGTAGATCTGCATGCTGAACAGATCCAGGGCTTCTTTGACGTTCCGGTTGATAACGTGTTCGGTAGCCCAATCCTGCTCGAAGATATGCTGCAACTGAATCTGGATAACCCGATCGTGGTTTCTCCGGATATTGGCGGCGTGGTTCGTGCCCGCGCTATCGCTAAGCTGCTGAACGATACCGATATGGCTATCATTGATAAACGTCGTCCGCGCGCGAACGTTTCTCAGGTGATGCACATCATCGGCGACGTCGCTGGCCGTGACTGCGTGCTGGTTGATGATATGATCGATACCGGCGGTACTCTGTGCAAAGCAGCAGAAGCATTGAAAGAACGTGGCGCTAAACGCGTGTTTGCCTACGCGACGCACCCGATCTTCTCAGGCAATGCGGCAAACAACCTGCGCAACTCCGTCATTGATGAAGTCGTTGTCTGCGACACCATTCCGCTGACCGACGAAATCAAAGCGCTGCCGAACGTGCGTACCTTGACCCTGTCAGGTATGCTGGCCGAAGCGATTCGCCGTATCAGCAACGAAGAATCGATTTCCGCCATGTTCGAGCATTGATCGAACCCGGATCTGAAACCCGCTGCGGCGGGTTTTTTTGTCTGTAACACCCTTTTGTATGACTTATGCCTCCTTCACCTGCCATTTAGTTGACAGATGATGCGCTCATGGATGAAACATTATTGTGAACAAATTATTTTCCTCACATGTGATGCCTTTCCGCGCTCTCATCGATGCTTGCTGGAAAGAAAAATATACCGCCTCCCGGTTCACCCGCGATGTGATAGCCGGGATCACCGTCGGGATTATTGCTATCCCGCTGGCGATGGCGCTGGCAATTGGCAGTGGCGTTGCGCCGCAGTATGGCCTCTATACCTCCGCTGTCGCCGGGATCGTGATCGCGCTAACCGGCGGCTCGCGCTTTAGCGTTTCCGGCCCTACCGCCGCGTTTGTGGTGATTTTGTATCCGGTATCGCAACAGTTTGGTCTGGCGGGCCTACTGGTCGCCACGCTGATGTCGGGCTTCTTCCTGATCCTTTTCGGCCTGGCGAGACTGGGGCGATTGATTGAATATATCCCGGTGTCGGTCACGTTGGGTTTTACCTCAGGGATTGGTATTACCATCGGTACCATGCAGATTAAAGATTTTCTTGGTCTGCAGATGGCCCATGTGCCAGAGCACTATTTGCAGAAAGTCGGCGCGCTGTTTATGGCGTTGCCCACCGTCAATATTGGCGATGCCGCCATTGGCGTGGTAACGCTGGGAACGTTGATTTTCTGGCCGCGTCTCGGTATTCGTCTGCCAGGACATCTTCCCGCGCTGCTGGCCGGTTGCGCCGTAATGGGGATTGTTAATCTGCTGGGCGGCAATGTGGCGACTATCGGCTCACAGTTCCATTACGTTCTGGCTGACGGCACTCAGGGCAACGGCATCCCGCAGCTCCTGCCGCAACTGATGCTGCCGTGGAGTCTTCCTGGCTCCGATTTCACGCTAAGCTGGGATTCACTGCGCGCGCTGCTGCCAGCGGCCTTCTCGATGGCAATGCTGGGGGCAATCGAATCATTGCTCTGCGCCGTCGTGCTGGACGGCATGACCGGCACCAAACATAAAGCTAACAGCGAACTTATCGGCCAGGGGCTGGGGAATATGGTCGCGCCGTTCTTTGGCGGCATCACCGCCACCGCCGCGATTGCCCGCTCTGCCGCCAACGTCCGCGCTGGCGCGACCTCTCCCGTCTCAGCGGTAATTCACGCTATCCTGGTTATTCTGGCGCTACTGGTCTTAGCCCCGCTACTCTCCTGGCTGCCGCTTTCCGCGATGGCGGCGCTACTGCTGATGGTGGCATGGAATATGAGTGAAGCCCATAAAGTGGTGGATCTGTTACGCCATGCACCGAAAGACGACATTATCGTTATGCTGCTGTGCATGTCATTAACGGTTCTGTTTGATATGGTCATCGCCATCAGCGTGGGGATTGTCCTTGCTTCCCTGCTGTTTATGCGCCGTATTGCGCGAATGACTCGACTTGCGCCGGTCAATGTCGATGTGCCTGAAGATGTGCTGGTGCTGCGTGTTATCGGGCCGCTCTTTTTCGCTGCGGCGGAAGGGCTGTTTACCGACCTTGAGTCACGTATTAAGGGCAAACGTATCGTCGTTCTGAAATGGGACGCAGTACCAGTGCTGGATGCAGGCGGGCTTGATGCTTTTCAGCGTTTTGTGAAGCGTCTGCCGGAGGGTTGCGAATTGCGTATCAGTAATCTGGAGTTCCAACCGCTGCGCACAATGGCGCGTGCCGGTATCAAACCTATTCCTGGGCGTCTGACCTTCTTCCCGAACAGGACGGAGGCGTTAGCGGATTTACTCAGTTAATGGGCAATGCCCGGTGGCGATAACGCTTACCGGGCCTGAACCGGTTAGCTATGACGACGATTGTCGTTACGGCGGCAACGTTTGTCATAGTGACGTACCCACCAATATTTGTCGCTCACCTGCTCATGCCCCCCTACACGAGCCCCCGCCAGCCAAAGAACTGCCCCGACAAAAATACTCAGTATTGCGCCATGCGCAAAAAATTGCGGCAAATTAAACTGCGGCAGTTGGTTTAAAATAGAGTAACCCACGCCGACAACCATCACGACCAGCCCCAACCCCATCAGCACGTTACCGAATAACGAAGCGTTTTTGCGTTTCATATGTCACCTCCGGAACTTTTGGGTTGTTTTTAGGAAATCCCCCTAAACTTTATGTGTAAAGTATAGACAACACTTTCGTTTGTAAGTGCGGCTGTGATCACAAATGTAAAGTTTCATTTAACAAAACTTTACAAATAACACACTGAACAGTTTACATTTTTAATAATCAATGCTGGCAATTATTTAATTTACTTCAGAGTGTCGCTGTGTTTTGTCAAGCGGGCAGACAGACAGTAAACTACGCGCCAGTTATGGATCTACTCAGGACAAAAAACGTGGCAATTAAATTGATTGTTGGTCTGGCGAATCCCGGCGCGGAATATGCCGCGACGCGACACAATGCAGGCGCATGGTACGTCGATTTACTGGCGGAGCGCCTGCGTGCGCCATTGCGTGAAGAGCCTAAATTCTTTGGCTATACCTCACGCATCACGCTGGAAGGGGAAGATGTTCGCCTGCTGGTACCCACCACGTTCATGAACCTCAGTGGTAAAGCAGTTGGCGCAATGGCCAGTTTTTACCGTATTCAGCCGGACGAAATTCTGGTCGCTCACGACGAGTTGGATCTCCCTCCGGGCGTCGCGAAATTTAAACTTGGCGGCGGCCACGGCGGCCACAATGGTCTGAAAGACATCATCAGCAAGCTGGGCAATAATCCCAACTTTCACCGCTTGCGCGTTGGAATTGGTCATCCAGGCGATAAAAATAAAGTTGTTGGTTTCGTGCTGGGTAAACCCCCTGTTTCTGAACAAAAATTAATTGATGAGGCCATTGACGAAGCGGCACGCTGTACGGAATTGTGGTTCAAAGAGGGTCTGGCCAAAGCAACAAGCCGTTTGCATACCTTTAAGGCGCAATAACCAGTGATGTGCGGCATTTTTGCCGCACGCCGTGTATAATAGGCGAAGTTATTTCCATTTCTGCAATCTGTTTTCTGTAACAGGTTGATTATTAAGATATTAAGGTGAGTTAAATCATGGGATTCAAATGCGGTATCGTCGGTCTGCCCAACGTCGGGAAATCCACCCTGTTCAACGCGCTGACAAAAGCCGGTATTGAAGCGGCAAACTTTCCGTTCTGCACTATCGAACCGAATACCGGTGTCGTGCCGATGCCCGATCCGCGTCTGGACCAGTTGGCTGAGATTGTTAAACCGCAACGCATTCTACCAACCACGATGGAGTTCGTGGATATCGCCGGTCTGGTGAAAGGCGCGTCCAAAGGCGAAGGGTTGGGTAACCAGTTCCTGACCAATATCCGTGAAACCGAAGCTATCGGTCACGTGGTTCGTTGCTTTGAGAACGACAATATCATCCACGTGGCGGGTAAAGTAAATCCGGCAGAAGATATTGATGTTATCAATACCGAACTGGCGCTGGCTGACCTCGATACCTGCGAGCGCGCTATTCATCGCGTACAGAAGAAAGCCAAAGGCGGCGATAAAGACGCCAAAGCGGAACTGGCCGCGCTGGAAAAATGCCTGCCGCACCTGGCCGAAGCGGGGATGCTGCGTTCGCTGGACCTGACGGACGAAGATAAAGCGGCTATCCGTTATTTAAGCTTCCTGACGCTGAAGCCGACGATGTATATCGCTAACGTCAATGAAGACGGTTTTGAAAATAACCCGTATCTCGACCAGGTTCGCGAAATCGCCGCCAAAGAAGGTTCGGTCGTGGTTCCGGTGTGTGCCGCCGTCGAAGCTGATATTGCTGAGCTGGATGATGACGAGCGCGACGAATTTATGGCTGAACTGGGTCTGGAAGAACCGGGGCTGAACCGCGTTATTCGCGCAGGTTATCGCCTGCTGAACCTCCAGACCTACTTTACCGCCGGGGTGAAAGAAGTTCGCGCATGGACCATTCCGGTTGGCGCAACCGCGCCGCAGGCGGCAGGTAAAATCCATACCGACTTCGAAAAAGGCTTTATCCGCGCCCAAACTATCGCCTTTGACGACTTTATTACCTATAAAGGTGAACAAGGCGCGAAAGAAGCCGGTAAGATGCGAGCGGAAGGCAAAGATTACATCGTTAAAGATGGCGATATAATGAACTTCCTGTTCAACGTCTAAATAAAATTTGTTGTCTCATGAGGTTTCACTGAATCTCATAACAACGGTAAAACTCTATAAAATCCACGCAATTGCGTGGATTTTTCATTTCATAGTATCTCAGATGAGAGCGTAGAAACGCGGCTAAAAATGAGCATTCCGGTGAATACAATAAGCAGCTATTTTCACGCGTGATAAGTCCGCCCACTCAAATTAGCTGAGCATCCAGAAGCTCACTACAGTTAACGTTTTCAAAATGGCAGTGAATTGTCTGAATGACTGGTTCCAGAACAGATAGACTCGTCACCAACGACTACATAATTTAGGAAACAATATTCACGAATTGTATATCTACACCAAAAAGATACGATATTTTCTATCAATGGAATATCTATGAGGTGAATTTTTACCACCATTATCACCCATATTATAAATATTAGGAACTTCAGTATCGGTAGATTTCTAAAAGCACCTTCTAACAGGCTTCAAAACGGTGTCCGCCCCTGCATTCTTTAGGGCCCCGAAGAATTTACTGTCCGTTGAAAGGGAAATTTCATTCGATTTTCGTATATCAGCATTGGTAAATATTAATATTTGGTCACGAATTTAACAACCAACCATAATAGCTATCACAGCGTTGCGAAACCATAAAGTATTTTAAACATATCATTTATAACTATTCAGATTGATATTATTCATCAATTTTATGCAAGCTGAGAATAGATTAATTCAAGCAATCTAATCACCACTGAGTGCAGATTAACGATAATTATATTGATTATTATCAAGCTACAGTAATATCCTGTGGTAAACTGCATATGTTCATTATAATGTATCATAAAAGAACATTTCATTTTTCAGCTAAATTTTACTACAAGGTTTAAACATCTAAGCTTAAGGAGCACATATGCCAAGAGGACTAATCTCAGGCCGAGACTATTCGGAATGCGATATCTTTGACCATACTTTATATCCAAGAATGAAGGAGGAACCTCTTCTTAATGAAGATGACTGTATTGTTGTCCCTGTAAGAAATGAGATTACTCCCCATTTCAGAAGAGTAGGAAATCCATCTTTCGGCAAGAGGTTAGGTAGAGCCGAAGATAATCCAACTCACGATAATTGCGTAAATTATTTATATGATGAGTTAAATGATAAAAATATTGAAGCTGTTAAGTTCTCTACATATGTTTTTGCAGAGGATCGAACATATGAAGAGCAAGTAATTTTTAGTCCGCTGAAAGATAGTGATTTTGGGTGGTATAAAGAAAAGGACGCACGTATTGCATTTCATGAGGATTCTTATATTCAACCCGATATTGGAGGAAGGGATAGAAACAAATTTTTCCCCCGCTCAGCCTATCCAAACATTATCATTGAAGTAATTCGTACTCACTACCCAGAAAGGGATACCTTTCAGAAACTCCTTGAGCTTTCAAAAACAAATCACCACGTTTATTTTTATTTTATAGATGAAGGAAACAAAAAATCAAAACTAAATAGTCTTTCTATTAAAAATGGCATATTGACATTAAGAGTATCTCACTATCTAATTGGTGGTCAACTCTATAAGAATGGTAATTGCTATGCGCCAAAAGGTGAGGATGAATCTTTCGAGCACTGGTATCAATATCTTGAAAATAGTTATTTTACAAATGCTATGGAAAGAGCTTAACAAGTTCAGACAGCATTTTATGATGCATAAAAGAGTATGAAAAGTGCCTGTTATCAGAGGTTACTAGTAATTCTCTGTAACTGCCTGCTTTCTTGAAGGTGATCGTTCAGACGGTCACCAAACTCCGATAATAAAATGGTTCTTCGCCAGCACTCCAGAGCAACATACTCCATTTTTCGACGCATCCTTGATCGCCGGATAAATAATCTAGCCTCCGTCAGAAATACTTTGCGTTTCTCAAAGGCTGTCCATAGCGATTCGACAGCGCCTATAGCTTTTAAGGGCTTTAGCAACTTTCGTAGCGAGCCGCAGAATTTTAATTCATCCACAAGCTGCCTGACTCTGTTGTTGGAATACACATATCAAAAACAGACAGATGTGCAATTTTAATTACAGTCTATTTTATAATAGCCTCTAATGTCTTTCATTCATCTGTAAAATCAATGCGTTAAATTAACGCGGAGCTAACAGGGTAAGTTCTTTTCTTAATTACCAGTCGACATTCACTGTATGATTATAAAAAGGATGCTGATCCTTTAGCGGCGTCTCATAACTTGGGATCGCATCATAATGATCTTTTCCCTGAACGGAATACCCTCCCGCTTCGATATCAAAACGATGTTTGAGCCATCCCGCAACATGACTTGCGAAAGCTTGTTTCCTTCTTAATGGCCAATCAACAGAAGCCAAATTAACATCTAATAAGTACTGCCCTTCTTTATTAACCTTGATCATTCCAGCCTGCAGTAACGCCCGTACCACCTGGGATTGGTTATCATGAATCCAGACCCAGGCATTTCCAAATTCCATTGCATAGCTATCATTTAGAAAATCTTTTTTTGAATATAATTCACTTACATAATCATTGATAGAGTCAGCATAATTTTTTACTTTAGATGCAGATAAATCAAAAAAAGCTTCAAATCCGAAAGTATTATCATTAATACAAGTCAGTAACGCGCCCGGTTCCGAGAGCTGGGTCCATGATTGTAAACTCTCTACAGCTATAATGAATTTGAAAGTATTTCTTCCAATGATACCCCGGTCAATTAAAGTTAAAATATCGTGAGCTACGGTAGGAATATCTTCTACAAATGGGACGATTATTCCCGCACCACTTATTTCGCTTGATTTAAAATCAAACCCTGGGGTGCTTTCAATGTTTTCCGGAATACCATACTCTTTAATATGATTAAGGAAATTTTTAATATCGCCACGATATGGCCATCGCCATTCGCGTTCATGTGTCCAGTCAATCTTACCTGGAACATAAGTAACATATCTATATTGTTCAATCAAAGGAAGAGCCGTTTCATCAAGAATACGTTCCCCGTTTCTGCCTTGCGAGCATCGAGCATTGTTATGCTCATCCAACCCATATATGACTGGCCTTGCCCCATAATTAAACATTTGCTCTTTAGGTAAAACGATTGCATATAAACCGATTTTTTCTTTTCGTTCTAATCGGCGAACACCAGTTTCTAAATAAGCTGCAATCGGCATATCTGTAAAGCATACCACCGGGGAGTCACCATATACGGTTCGTTGCCCATTTCGGTATGACCAGGACGAGAAAATTTTATGACTGCGTAAAGATAATCGAAGTAAATATTTAGCATCAATGAAACATGCGTGGTGCTGATTATTAAAACCACAGTGTTCAGGCAAATAAATATGGCTACCGGTCTCTAAATCAACGTCCCGAAAAAAATGAATCAAATAATCGGACAAGTCAAATCTGATGTTATTTTTCATGGGACGCCCTCTTTCAAACGGTCTCTTTTTTGCATTCCTTTAAAACCAGCATCACTATTTTATATAAAAATCTTCACGAAGTATGCTTCTTTTAACGATGACATCAAATCCTCCCTCCTTTTGCGTCAACTTACGTATCCTGAAATGGCGAGACCAGGCTAAATCTACCCGAGGTCACTCGCTGAAACCTCATCCTGGAACAAGCTCAACCGTCCTTCCCCGCCACGGCCCTTTCGCCGAAAAACCGATAATGGGTATAAATATACCGCTATAAGCTATACCCACACACTTCACATTGTTTCTTATCGTTAATCCGATACGCTTTTTTCACATTATTTCTGGCGATATACGCCGGTGCAAAGTGAATCGGGCTCGTTTCCGCGCTCGCGCGTAACACAATGATTTGCCTTGCTGGCGGAACGTCAACGGACCCGCAAAAGCGCCTTATGCCCCTGGCGGAGCGTGGTGCAAAAAGGAGAAAAAATACGCGTTATGAATAACGAGGAGACCTTTTATCAAGCCATGCGTCGTAAGGGAGTGACCCGACGCAGCTTTCTCAAATTCTGTAGCCTTGCCGCCACATCGCTGGGACTGGGCGCCGGAATGACGCCAAAGATCGCCTGGGCGCTGGAGAATAAACCGCGGATTCCGGTGGTCTGGATTCATGGACTGGAATGCACCTGCTGTACCGAATCCTTTATCCGTTCCTCGCACCCGCTAGCCAAAGATGTGATCCTCTCGCTGATTTCCCTCGATTATGACGACACCCTGATGGCCGCCGCCGGCGCACAGGCCGAAGAAGTCTTTGACGATATTACCACTCGCTACGCTGGGAAATACATTCTGGCGGTGGAAGGCAATCCACCGTTAGGAGAACAAGGGATGTTCTGTATCAGCGGCGGTCGCCCGTTTATTGAAAAACTGAAGAAAGCCGCCGCGGGCGCCAGCGCTATTATTGCCTGGGGAAACTGCGCTTCCTGGGGTTGCGTCCAGGCCGCCCGCCCCAATCCGACCCAGGCAACGCCTATCGATAAAGTGATCACCGACAAGCCGATCGTGAAGGTCCCTGGATGTCCGCCAATCCCGGATGTCATGAGCGCCATTATCACCTATATGGTGACGTTTGATCGTCTGCCGGAACTCGATCGCATGGGCCGTCCACTAATGTTCTACGGTCAGCGTATCCACGATAAATGCTACCGCCGCGCCCATTTTGACGCCGGTGAATTTGTCGAGAGCTGGGATGATGACGCCGCCCGCAAGGGATACTGCCTGTACAAGATGGGCTGTAAAGGACCAACCACCTATAACGCCTGCTCCTCCACACGCTGGAATGACGGCGTCTCCTTTCCTATCCAGTCCGGTCACGGATGTCTGGGATGTTCAGAAAATGGTTTCTGGGATCGCGGCTCGTTTTATAGCCGCGTGGTGGATATTCCCCAGATGGGTACCCATTCAACCGCCGATACGGTGGGGCTGACCGCGCTGGGCGTGGTCGCGGCGGGCGTTAGCGGTCACGCTGTCGCCAGCGCGCTCAACCAACGTAAACGCCACAAACAACAGTTAGCGCAAGCCGAACAACAGCCGGACAATGAGGATAAACAGGCATGAGTAACCAGTATCAAACCCAGGGTTATACCGTTAACGACGCCGGCCGTCGTCTGATCGTGGACCCGATTACCCGCATCGAAGGGCATATGCGCTGCGAAGTGAACATTGATGAGCAAAACGTCATTACCAATGCCGTTTCCTGCGGCACAATGTTCCGCGGGCTGGAGATCATTCTGCAAGGCCGTGACCCGCGTGACGCCTGGGCGTTTGTTGAACGTATTTGTGGTGTCTGTACCGGGGTACATGCTCTGGCATCGGTGTACGCTATCGAAGATGCGATTGGTATCCAGGTGCCGGATAACGCCAATATTATACGTAACATCATGCTGGCTACGTTGTGGTGTCACGATCATCTGGTCCATTTTTATCAGTTAGCCGGTATGGACTGGATTGATGTTCTGAATGCGCTGAAAGCCGATCCGCGCGCCACCTCGCAGTTGGCGCAAAGCCTTTCCGCCTGGCCGATGTCATCGCCGGGCTACTTCTTTGACGTACAAAATCGATTAAAGAAATTTGTCGATGGCGGTCAGCTTGGGATATTCCGTAACGGCTATTGGGGACATCCACAGTACAAACTGTCGCCAGAGGCTAATCTGATGGGTTTTGCCCACTATCTTGAAGCCCTCGACTTCCAGCGCGAGATCGTCAAAATCCATACCATATTTGGCGGTAAGAACCCCCATCCTAACTGGATCGTCGGCGGGATGCCGTGCGCGATCAATCTCGATCAAAGCGGTGCGGTCGGGGCTATCAATATGGAGCGCCTCAACCTGGTGCAGTCGATCATCACCCGCACCGCCGACTTCATTAACAACGTGATGGTTCCGGACGCGCTGGCTATCGGCCAGTTCAATAAAGCATGGAGTCAAATTGGCACCGGTCTGTCGGATAAATGCGTGCTGAGTTACGGCGCATTTCCGGACATTGCCAACGACTTCAGCCAGCAAAGCCTGTTAATGCCGGGCGGCGCGGTGGTCAATGGCGATTTTAAAAATGTCATGCCGGTAGATTTGGCCGATCCGCAGCAGATACAGGAGTTTGTGGATCACGCCTGGTACCGCTATCCGGACGATCGGCTGGGTCGTCATCCTTTTGACGGCATTACCGATCCCTGGTACAACCCGGGTGATGTCAAAGGCAGCGATACGCATATCCAGCAGCTCAATGAGCAGGAACGTTACTCCTGGATTAAAGCGCCGCGCTGGCGGGGTCATGCCATGGAAGTCGGCCCGCTTGCCCGAACGCTTATCGCGTACCACAAAGGGGATGCCGCCACCATAGAGTCGGTAGATCGCATGATGTCCGCCCTTAAACTGCCGCTCTCCGGTATCCAGTCTACGCTTGGTCGTATTTTATGCCGCGCGCACGAAGCGCAATGGGCCGTCGGTAAGCTGCAGTATTTTTTCGACAGGCTTATGACCAACCTGAAAAACGGCGACCTGGCCACCGCCAATACCGAGAAATGGGAACCGGCCAGTTGGCCGCAGCACTGCCGCGGCATCGGTTTTACCGAGGCGCCTCGCGGAGCGTTGGGACACTGGGCGTCAATACGCGATCAGAAGATTGAACTCTATCAGTGCGTGGTTCCCACCACCTGGAACGCCAGCCCGCGCGATCCTAAAAAACAGATCGGCGCCTATGAAGCGGCATTGATGGGAACGCAAATGGCGATTCCCGACCAACCGTTAGAAATCCTGAGGACGCTGCACAGCTTCGACCCCTGCCTCGCCTGTTCAACCCACGTGCTCGGCGACGACGGCAGCGAACTGATTGCCGTCCAGGTACGCTAAGCGTTAAGGAAAAGAACGATGACTGGAAAGCTATCTCCACGCGTCGGGGAGGCGCGTGATACTGCCGTCAGCCACTATGTGTTTGAAGCGCCGGTACGCCTGTGGCACTGGCTAACGGTGGCCTGCATGTTGGTACTGATGGTAACAGGCTACTTCATTGGCCGACCGCTGCCGTCGGTGAGTGGCGAGGCGACCTATCTGTTTTACATGGGCTATATCCGGCTGATCCACTTTGCCGCCGCGATGATCTTTACCGTGTTACTGCTGGGGCGAATTTATTGGGCCTGTGTCGGCAACCGCTATTCGCGAGAGCTGTTTATCGTCCCGGTCTGGCGTCGCAGTTGGTGGCAAGGCGCTTTCTCCGTGGTCCGCTGGTATCTGTTTCTGGAGAAAAAACCGGGGAGCGACATCGGACATAACCCTGTCGCGCAGGCCGCGATGTTCGGCTATTTCCTGTTATCGGTATTTATGATCCTCACCGGTTTCGCTCTGTTTGGCGAGCATAGCCAGTACGCCATCTTTGCGCCGTTCCGCTATGTAGTTGAATTTTTCTACTGGACCGGCGGCAACTCCATCGATATTCACAGTTGGCACCGACTGGGCATGTGGCTGATCGCCGCCTTCATCGTCGGGCACGTTTACCTCGCTATCCGGGAAGACATTATGTCCGACGATACGGTGATCTCCACCATGATCAATGGCTATCGCAGCCACAAATTCCCCAAACCGCACGACAAGGAGCCCTCATGAATGCGCAACGCGTAGTGGTGATGGGGTTAGGAAACCTGCTGTGGGCCGATGAAGGATTCGGTATCCGGGTCGCGGAGCGTTTGTATGCCCGATATCACTGGCCTGAAGAGGTAGAAATTGTGGACGGCGGTACGCAAGGGCTAAACCTGTTAGGTTATGTAGAGCAAGCCAGCCATCTCCTGCTCCTTGACGCGATCGATTATGGCCTGGCGCCGGGCAGCCTGCGAACCTATGCCGGCGAGAAAATCCCCGCGTATCTCAGCGCCAAAAAAATGAGCCTGCATCAAAACAGTTTTTCCGAAGTTCTGGCGCTGGCCGACATCCGCGGGCATCTGCCCTGTCACATTGCGCTGGTCGGCCTGCAACCGGCGCTACTGGACGACTACGGCGGTAGCCTGAGCGAAATAGCTCGCAGCCAGCTACCGGCGGCGGAACAGGCCGCCCTGGAGCAACTGGCCGCCTGGGGGATCGTACCGCAGGCAAACGAGGTCGCACGCTGCCTGAACTATAAATGCCTGTCGATGGAAAATTATGAGGGAGTGCGCATACGTCAGTATCAGACACGTCTGGAGGGCAAAAGAAGTGGCGAATGACACCCCGTTCTCTGCGCTATGGCAACGCCTGTTAACCCGGGGATGGCAACCGGTAGAGGCTTCCACGGTAGACGACTGGATCAAACTGGTTGGAGATGGCGTCATCCTGTTAAGTAGCGATCCGCGGCGTACGCCGGAAGTCAGCGATAACCCGGTGATGATTGCCGAACTCCTGCGTGAGTTCCCGCAGTTTGACTGGCAGGTGGCGGTGGCCGACCTTGAACAAAGCGAAGCTATCGGCGATCGCTTTAATGTTCGTCGGTTTCCGGCGACGTTGGTTTTTACAGACGGCGAGTTACGCGGCGCGCTCAGCGGCATTCATCCCTGGGCTGAACTGCTCACGCTGATGCGTTCGATGGTTGACACTCCCGCAGCGCAGGAGACAGCACAATGAGCAACGCCTTTTTTCATCTGCTGGGGCCAGGTACGCAGCCTGATGACGCCAGTTTCTCGATGAATCCCTTACCGCTCACCTGTCAGGTCAATGGCGACCCAAGTATGGCGGCGCTGGAGCGCTGCGCTCACAGCCCGGCGGTAATGGCATTGTTGACCGATCTGCGAGGTCAGCTTGCCCGGCGCATTCCGGAAGTCGGCGACGTGCTGGGATGGGAGTTATCTCCCCTGAATGCCGATGATCTCTCATTCCTCAATACGCTATTGGGCGAAGGCGAAGTCTCGGTACGCATTCAGCATCCGGACGGGAGTGAAAGCGAGATCCAGGAGACCATCTTCTGCGGCCTGTGGCGGGTACGCCATCTGCATAACCGACGTCTGCTGACGGATCGTCTGGAAGCAGGTAGCGCGCCCCTGACATTATGGCAAGCGGCTACCGCCGATACGCTGCCTGACGACTCTCTACTGCCTCCGCCTGTCGCTGGCCTGATGAATGGACTGCCGCTGGCCCATGAATTATTGGCGCACGTACGCGATCCGGCGTTGCAACCTCACAGCATCAATTTGACCCAACTGCCGCTCAGCGAGGCCGATCGTCTTTTTCTGGCGCGTTTATGCGGACACGGGAACATCCAGATTCGCATCTCCGGGTATGGCGAAAGCCAAATCAACGCCACAGCATTGCGCCATCTCTGGCATGTGCGCTGTCTGGACGCCCTTAAAGGGCCGTTGCTCGATAGCTATGAGATTTGTCCTTTGCCGGAGCTGGTACTGGCGGCCCCGGAAGATCTGGCCGATTCGCGCCAGCGCCTGGATGAAGTCTGCCGATGGCTGGAGACGCGCTAACGCTCTCAACAGGAACGTCACCGGTGTCCGGTACTGATTAGCTTTTTACTCTCTTTCTGCCTACAGGAGTTAGCATGTGGGATGTCATTGACTTATCGCGCTGGCAGTTTGCGCTGACCGCGCTGTATCACTTTTTATTTGTTCCTCTTACGCTTGGGCTGATTTTTTTGCTGGCCGTCATGGAGACGATCTATGTGGTGACGGGGAAAACCGTCTACCGCGATATGACGCGTTTCTGGGGCAAGCTCTTCGGGATCAATTTTGCTCTCGGTGTGGCTACCGGCCTGACCATGGAGTTTCAGTTCGGGACTAACTGGTCGCTCTATTCCAACTATGTGGGCGATATTTTCGGCGCGCCGCTGGCGATGGAAGCGTTACTGGCCTTCTTTCTCGAATCCACTTTTGTCGGCCTGTTCTTTTTCGGCTGGCAGCGGCTGAATAAATACCAACACCTGCTGGTCACCTGGCTGGTGGCCTTCGGCTCCAATATTTCAGCATTATGGATTCTGAATGCCAATGGCTGGATGCAGCATCCTACCGGCGCTCATTTCAACATCGATACGTTACGGATGGAAATGAGCAGCTTCAGCGATCTGGTCTTTAACCCGGTGAGCCAGGTGAAATTCGTCCATACCGTCATGTCCGGTTATGTCACCGGCGCCATGTTTATTATGTCCATCAGCGCCTGGTATCTGCTACGTGGCCGCGAGCGTGAAGTGGCCTTGCGCTCGTTTGCTATCGGCTCAGTATTCGGCACCCTGGCCATTCTGGGAACCCTGCAACTGGGGGACAGTTCGGCCTACGAGGTCGCCCAAATTCAGCCGGTGAAACTGGCGGCGATGGAAGGCGAATGGCAAACCGAACCCGCGCCCGCGCCGTTTCATCTGATTGCCTGGCCGCAGCAGGAACAGGAGCGTAATGCGTTTGCCGTGAAGATCCCCGCTCTGCTGGGTATTCTGGCCACCCATTCGCTGGATACGCCGGTTCCGGGGTTAAAAAACCTGATGGACGACACTCTGCCGCGCCTGAAGCGTGGCCGGGAGGCCTGGCTACTCATGCAGGAGATAGCGCAAGGCAATCGCTCGCCGCAGGTACTGAATGCGTTTCACGCCGTTGAGGGCGATCTGGGGTACGGCATTCTGCTGGCGAAATATGCCCCGGATATGAACCATGTGACGCCGGAGCAGTATCGTGCGGCCCAGCGTGGCGCTATTCCTCAGGTGGCGCCGGTGTTCTGGAGTTTCCGTATTATGGTCGGCTGCGGTTCGCTGCTGTTAGTGGTGATGTTGATTGCGTTGATACAGACGCTGCGAATGCGTATCGACCAGCATCGCTGGGTATTGCGTATGACGCTCTGGAGCCTGCCGTTACCGTGGATTGCCATTGAAGCCGGTTGGTTTATGACGGAGTTTGGCCGTCAGCCCTGGGCGATTCAGGACATTCTGCCGACCTGGTACGCTCACTCCGCGCTGACGCCGGGCCAGTTGGCCTTCTCAATGGGACTTATCCTCGGACTTTACACCCTGTTTTTAATCGCGGAAGTCTATCTGATGCAGAAGTACGCGCGTCTTGGGCCAAGCGCCATGCAACATCAACAACAAGCGCAACAACAGGGATAAAGGAGACAATCATGTTGGATTATGAAACGTTGCGGTTCATTTGGTGGCTGCTGATCGGCGTTATCCTGGTGGCATTTATGGTAACTGACGGGTTTGATATGGGTGTCGGTTGCCTGCTCCCGCTGATAGCGCGCAACAATGACGAACGCCGGGTGTTGATCAATAGCGTCGGCGCCCACTGGGAAGGAAACCAGGTATGGTTGATTCTCGCGGGCGGGGCATTATTCGCCGCCTGGCCACGGGTCTATGCCGCCGCGTTTTCCGGTTTTTATGTGGCGATGATCCTGGTGCTGTGTGCCCTCTTCTTTCGCCCGCTGGCCTTTGATTATCGGGGAAAAATCGCCAATGCCCGCTGGCGCGCGCTGTGGGATACCGGTCTGGTTATTGGCAGCCTGGTTCCCCCAGTCGTATTCGGTATCGCGTTCGGCAACCTGTTTTTAGGCGTGCCGTTTGCCTTCACGCCGCAGCTTCATGTTGACTATTTTGGCACCTTCTGGCAGTTACTCTCGCCCTTTGCCCTACTGTGTGGATTATTGAGTCTGTCGTTGGTGATTATGCAAGGAGGCGTCTGGTTACAGTTGAAAACGGAGGGCGTTATTCGTCAACGGGCTCTGTCGGCCACCCGCCACAGCGCGCTGCTGATCGTGATCTGCTTCCTGCTGGCCGGTTACTGGCTGTGGGCCGGCGTTGATGGCTTTGTCTTACTCACGCAAGATGCCAACGGCCCTTCCAATCCGCTCTTAAAAGGCGTGGCGATACTCCCTGGCGCATGGATGAACCACTTTATACGCTCGCCGCTACTGCTCATCATCCCGTTGCTCGGTATGATCCTGCCGATTCTGGCTTTCTATGCCTGCCTTCGCGGTCAGACTATTCGTGGATTTCTGTTCGCTTCCCTGACCCAGGCCTGCGTCATCTTTACCGCCGGCATAACGCTATTTCCTTTTGTGATGCCGTCGAGTGTTAGTCCTCTCTCCAGCCTGACGGTGTGGGACAGCACCTCCAGCCAGATGACGCTCGAAATCATGCTGGTGATTGTGCTGATTTTTCTGCCGATCGTACTGCTCTATACGCTGTGGAGCTATTACAAAATGTTGGGGCGTATCAACCTGGAGACCCTCCGCCGCAACGATCATGAACTTTATTAGGGAGCGGAAGCGATGTGGTATTTACTGTGGTTTGTCGGCATTCTGCTGATGTGCTCACTGTCGACACTGGTGTTGGTATGGCTTGAGTCGCGTCAACAATAAAGAGGTAAACCGGGGTCAGCGCCGTCTGACTCCGGTTATTTTTATCTTTTTACGCGCCTGGTGAAGACGTTTCCCCGCCGACAGGACGACATAACATTGATACATGTCGTTATCATAATGTTTACTTTTAGAGGTGCGTCATAATTATGACAAATAGCCGCCTTGCACATATTACGCATATTTAAGCAATTAATTGCATAATTAGCGATATATCACCTCTTATATAGGATAGTTAACCACTTCCCATCCAAAATCATAACGAAAATCCAACTGCCTGCCATTTTTGATCTGAGTTAATTGTTTAAAAAAGTGTTAAATTTATCGCTACATGGTGTGATCTACTATGTACCACGGTCAATTAAAGAACATATTACTTTTATCACTAAGGTTTATCATGGATAAGTTATCTTACGCTTCAGATAGCAGCACATCTGCCTGGAATACCTACCTGCAACAAATCGAGCGTGTGGCCCCTTATCTGGGCGAGTTATCCCCCTGGGTGGATACTCTGCGCCACCCAAAACGCGCTCTGATCGTCGATATTCCGGTACAAATGGATGATGGCACTATTCGTCATTTCGAAGGATATCGCGTGCAGCACAACCTCTCCCGAGGTCCGGGTAAAGGCGGTGTTCGCTACCATCCTGACGTTGATCTCAATGAAGTGATGGCCCTGTCAGCATGGATGACCATCAAATGTGCCGCGCTGAATCTGCCGTACGGCGGCGCCAAAGGCGGCATCCGCGTCGATCCGTTCTCGCTGTCGGAAGGTGAACTGGAGCGTTTGACCCGCCGCTATACCAGCGAGATCGGCATTATCATCGGGCCGCAGAAAGATATTCCTGCGCCGGATGTCGGCACCAACGGTAAAGTGATGGCCTGGATGATGGATACGTATTCCATGAATCATGGCACGACGGTCACTGGCGTCGTCACCGGTAAGCCTATCCATCTTGGCGGTTCGCTGGGCCGTGAAAAAGCGACGGGGCGCGGCGTTTTCGTCAGCGGGCTGGAAGCCGCGCGTCGGGCGAATATCGCCGTTGAAGGCGCTCGCGTTGCGGTTCAGGGTTTTGGTAACGTCGGCAGCGAAGCCGCGCGTCTGTTTGCAGGCGCTGGCGCCCGTGTCGTGGCGATTCAGGATCATACCGCAACGCTGTTTAACGCCACCGGTATTGACATGAAGGCGCTCACGGCATGGCAGACAGAACACAAACAGATAGCCGGTTTCCCGGGCGCGGAAACTATCGCCAGCGATGCGTTCTGGCGTCTGGAGATGGATATTCTGATCCCGGCGGCGCTTGAAGGCCAGATAACTCGTCAGCGCGCGGAAGCCCTGACGTGTAAGCTGGTGCTGGAAGGGGCTAACGGCCCGACCTATCCGGATGCTGATGATGTTCTGGCCAGCCGTGGTATCCTTGTGGTGCCTGACGTGGTCTGTAACGCAGGCGGCGTAACCGTCAGCTACTTCGAATGGGTACAAGATATGGCCAGCTTCTTCTGGAGCGAAGAAGAGATCAACGCGCGCATGGACAAAATCATGACCGACGCTATCGTCCATGTCTGGGAGAAAGCGACTGAGAAATCCTGTTCTCTGCGCACCGCAGCCTATATTGTCGCCTGTGAGCGCATTCTGCTGGCCCGTAAAGATCGCGGTATCTATCCAGGTTAAGGCGACAAATCATTGCGCTAAAATCCACGTCCCGGCGTGGATTTTTTGTCTGTATACCCCGTTTTCCACGCGCGCGCCGATAAATTCTGTCTCAATAAAATGTCTGTTTGTTCGCAAAATAGCGGTTCAATCACGCGTATCTGGTCATCGTAGACTAAGGTTTTGTCATGGTAAATGCCGTTGGCTTTGGCTCACCGCTAAGGAGATAACTTGATGATACCCCCAGAGATTCGCCGTTCTGTTCTACTGCAGAAAGCCATAAAACTGGCGCTGGCAGGGACGCTGCTGACGTTTGCATCGTTTTCGGCGACTGCCGCAGACCCGTCTTCCGACACTGAAACTCCGCAGCCGCCGGATATTTTGCTTGGCCCGCTCTTTAATGATGTCCAGAATGCAAAACTCTTCCCCGATCAGAAAACCTTTGCTGACGCCATACCTAATAGCGATCCGCTCATGATTCTTGCGGATTATCGTATGCAGCGGAACCAGTCCGGCTTCGATTTGCGTCATTTTGTTGATGTTAACTTCACCCTGCCGAAAGCGGGTGAAAAATATGTCCCGCCTGCCGGGCAGTCATTGCGTGAACATATTGATGGCCTGTGGCCGGTGCTGACCCGTTCAACTAAAAACGTCGAAAAGTGGGACTCGCTCTTGCCGTTGCCTGAATCCTATGTCGTGCCGGGTGGGCGATTCAGAGAGATTTACTACTGGGACAGCTACTTTACGATGCTGGGGCTGGCGGAAAGCGGGCACTGGGATAAGGTGGCGGATATGGTGGCGAACTTTGGTTACGAAATTGACGCCTGGGGGCATATTCCCAACGGCAACCGTACCTACTACCTGAGTCGTTCGCAGCCGCCTTTCTTTGCGTTTATGGTTGAGTTACTGGCGGAACATGAAGGTGACGATGCGCTGAAAGAATACCTGCCGCAACTGCAAAAAGAGTACGCCTACTGGATGGAGGGCGTTGAGACATTGCAGCCAGGGCAACAAAACCAACGCGTCGTCAAACTGGAGGACGGCAGCGTTCTCAACCGCTACTGGGACGATCGGGATACGCCCCGCCCTGAATCCTGGGTTGAAGATATCGCTACCGCCAAAAGCAACCCCAACCGCCCGGCAACGGAGATCTATCGAGACCTCCGCTCTGCCGCCGCCTCTGGCTGGGATTTCAGCTCCCGCTGGATGGATAATCCGCAGCAGCTCAGTACCATTCGCACCACCACGATTGTCCCTGTCGATCTTAACGCTCTGCTGTATCAGCTGGAGAAGACCCTCGCCCGCGCCAGCGCTGCGGCGGGCGATCGGGCCAAAGCCTCGCAATATGACGCGCTGGCCAACGCGCGGCAAAAAGCCATTGAAATGCATCTGTGGAATAACAAAGAGGGTTGGTATGCCGACTACGATCTGCAGAACAATAAAATCCGCAACCAACTCACCGCTGCCGCGCTGTTCCCGCTCTATGTAAACGCCGCCGCGAAAGATCGCGCCGCGAAAGTGGCGGCGGCGGCCCAGGCGCATCTGCTACAGCCTGGCGGGCTGGCTACCACCTCGGTTAAAAGCGGACAGCAGTGGGATGCGCCAAACGGCTGGGCGCCGTTACAATGGGTCGCTGCCGAAGGATTGCAAAATTATGGGCAGGATGACGTGGCAATGGAAGTCACCTGGCGCTTTTTAACCAATGTGCAGCACACCTACGATCGCGAGAAAAAACTGGTCGAAAAATATGATGTCAGCAGTACCGGAACCGGCGGTGGCGGCGGCGAATATCCCCTTCAGGACGGCTTTGGCTGGACCAACGGCGTGACGCTGAAAATGCTCGATCTGATTTGTCCGCAGGAAAAACCGTGTGATAGCGTACCGTCTACTCGTCCGGCATCGTTAAGCGCAACGCCGACAAAAACGCCGTCTGCAGCGACGCAGTAACGCGTGTTTATAGTAGGTTGACCCGGTGCTGACCGGGTCAACGCTTAAACGTTTTGCAGCGGTTAGCCGCGTCGCAGAAGGCGGAAAATCACCAGCACCACGATCGCGCCCACCACGGCGACCAGGAAACTGTGCAGATTAAAGCCGCTGATACTGCCGCCAATACCAAACATCGTCGCCAGCCATCCGCCAACGACCGCCCCGACGATACCGAGAATACAGGTCAGGATAAATCCCCCGCCATCGCGCCCCGGCATAAGCAATTTGGCGATAACGCCGGCAATCAAACCAAAAATAATCCAGGCGATAATTCCCATTTGCAAACCCTCTTTCCAGTAAAAACGTTTTAAGTATAGGCAAAGTCGAGCGTCGCATTTCTGAACACTGATTTATCTCGCGGACATAAAAATTTATTTATCGCTATTAAGTTCTTTCTACCGATGCCGATAACCCAACGATAGTCTGCGTATCAGGGGTTATTTCGTGTGAGTGGTTACAATGAGCAGTTCCTGAAAAAAAATCCATTAGCGATATTAGGCGTGCTACGGGATTTAAATAAAAATCAGGTTCCACTGCGTATTTCATGGGCGCATGGTCAATTCATCAGTAAAATTTTGGCGGTAGACCCGGAAAAACTCATCGTAGATTACGGCAGCCAGGAATATGAAAATAGCGCCGTATTACGTGCCGGGCAGGTAGCCATTATCGCAGAAACGCAGGGCGCAAAAGTCGAGTTCACGTTGCCGCAACTCGTTACAGGTGAATATCAGCGGCTGCCGGCCTTTATCACGCCCCTGCCGTCGTCACTGTGGTTTGTCCAGCGCCGGGAGTATTTTCGCATTGGCGCGCCGCTGTATCCGCCTTATTACGGCGTCACCACGCTACCGGACACCCATACGTTACGTTTTCGCCTGTTTGATCTTTCCCTGGGCGGCATGGGCGCGCTACTGGAATCCGCCATCCCCGACGGGCTAACAGAAGGCGCGCGCTTTTCGCAGGTTGAACTGAACATGGGGCAATGGGGGATTTTTCACGTTGACGCCCAGCTTATCGCCATCAGCGAGCGTAAGGTGATTGATGGGAAAAATGAAACGATCACCACTCCCCGCCTGAGCTTTCGTTTCCTTAACGTTAGCCCGGCGGTGGAGCGGGAGTTGCAGCGGATTATTTTTTCGCTTGAGCGCGAGGCCCGAGAAAGAGCGAATAAAGTGCGAGAATAATCTTCATGCTAAACTACATGGCGTCCAGCGCCTGCTGAAGCTTCCAGATATAGCGCGGCGCCTGCGGCGCGGGATGATTATCAACAACATGTTCAAAAAACTCGTCCGCATCCAGATCGTTAATTTTTTCTATCGCCTTCTTCCTGTCGGATGAAAAAGTACGCAATAACGCGCCTGCGCCGTTAGCATAAGAGACGACCAGCGCATATTGCATCACCTGCGGATCTTTGATGCCGGCCAGCGGCCCATTTTCCAGAATGCTCAGATACGCCGCGCCCATTGAGATGTTACGCTCAGGGTTTTTCAGCTCGCTGGTGGTCGGTTCGCCACGCCAGCCCATGCGACGGTAAACGTCGCGCCCGGAGGTCGACGCCTTTAACTGCATCAGGCCAATCGCATTGGACTTACTGACCGCGTTAGGGTTGCCGCCGGATTCAATGGCGATAATCGCGGTGATTAAATGCGGATCAACCCCCCATGCCGCCCCGGCTTTTTCACTGATGGGCATCCACTGCATCGCACGCTTTACAGGCACTTCGGCATTCCACGGCGGATTCCTGTAATCCTGTTTTGAGCTACAGCCAGCGAGTATTACTGCCAAAAAAGCAAACCATCTTAATTTCACGTCATCTATCCTTATAGCCGTAACTTATCTGCCGAAGAGGTCATACCGCCCCGGCCAGGTACTTAGGTTGCCTCCCTGGTGCGCATCCAGAAACGTCGCACAACGAGGGACATCGCCTAATATATGCGGCATGATATACATTTGCATTCTATTGTCAGCAAGGAATTACCATGTCTCTGTTTCATTTAATCGCCCCCTCGGGCTACTGTATTAACCAACAGGCCGCGTTACGCGGCGTTCAGCGCCTGACTGACGCGGGCCATCAGGTGGAGAATGACGAGGTGATTCGTCGCCGCTATCAGCGTTTTGCCGGTACGGACGCGGAACGGCTGGCCGATGTTAATTCGCTGGCCTCGCTAACTTCGCCGGATACGATCGTCATGCCGGTTCGCGGCGGCTATGGCGCCAGCCGCTTGCTGGATCGTATCGACTGGCAGGCGCTCGCCTCCCGGCAACAGCGCGATCCCTTACTGATTTGCGGTCATAGCGATTTTACGGCGATTCAGGCTGGACTCCTGGCGCAGGCCAATGTCATCACCTTTAGCGGTCCTATGCTGGCGGCAAATTTTGGCGCCGAAACGCTGAATACGTTCACCGAGCAACATTTCTGGCTGGCGCTACGCAAGGCGCAATTTACCGTAGAGTGGCAAGGCGATGGCCCTCAGTGCGACGCACAGGGCACCTTATGGGGCGGAAATCTGGCGATGTTGATTTCCCTTATCGATACGCCCTGGATGCCGACTATCGATAAAGGAATTTTAGTGCTGGAAGATGTCAATGAGCATCCTTTCCGGGTGGAGCGTATGCTTTTGCAACTGGAGTACGCCGGAATTTTAAACCGTCAGAGCGCCATCGTTCTCGGCAGCTTTAGCGGCGCGGCGCCCAACGAGTATGACGCTGGCTATTCTCTGGAGAGCGTCTACGCGTTTTTACGTTCCCGTCTGTCCGTTCCGCTGATTACCGGTCTCGACTTCGGGCATGAACAGCGTACGGTGACGCTCCCTATCGGGGCAAACGCGACGCTTAAAAATACGCGCCAGGGGACTCAACTCACTTTATCTGGTCATCCTACGCTGCAATTGTAAAAAAAGTCCCCGACAGGCTAAGTAAAACGCTGCCCTGGCCGTTATTATGTTAATGTTAAATAATACGAAGTCGTGTGAGTCAGGAGATATAAAACGTTGGATGCTGCAACAATTATTAGTCTATTTATTTTAGGTTCCATCCTTGTAACCAGCAGTATCCTGTTAAGTTCATTCTCATCGCGACTGGGCATCCCGATTCTGGTCATTTTCCTCGCCATTGGGATGTTAGCGGGTGTGGATGGCATTGGCGGTATTCCTTTCGATAATTATCCTTTCGCTTATATGGTCAGTAACCTGGCGCTGGCGATTATTTTACTCGATGGCGGCATGCGCACCCAGGCCAGCTCTTTCCGGGTAGCGCTGGGCCCCGCGCTGTCGCTGGCGACGCTCGGCGTACTGATCACGTCGGGGTTAACAGGTATGATGGCCGCCTGGCTGTTTCATCTGGATCTTATTGAAGGTCTGCTCATTGGCGCGATAGTCGGTTCCACTGACGCCGCAGCGGTCTTTTCTCTGCTTGGCGGCAAAGGGCTAAACGAACGTGTAGGCTCCACGCTGGAGATCGAATCGGGAAGTAACGACCCGATGGCCGTTTTTCTGACCATTACATTAATTGAGATGATCCAGAAACATGAAACCGGCCTGGACTGGATGTTTGCCGTCCATATTATCCAGCAGTTCGGTCTCGGTATTGTTTTTGGCCTTGGCGGCGGTTACCTGCTACAGCAGATGATCAACCGTATTTCTCTGCCCAGCGGCCTGTATCCGATGTTGGCGCTCAGCGGCGGTATTCTGATTTTTGCTTTGACGACCGCGCTTGAAGGCAGCGGTATTCTCGCGGTCTATCTGTGCGGATTCCTGTTAGGAAACCGCCCGATTCGCAACCGTTACGGCATCCTGCAAAACTTTGACGGACTGGCCTGGCTGGCGCAGATCGCCATGTTCCTGGTCCTGGGGCTGCTGGTGACGCCTTCCGATCTGTGGCCGATTGCCGTCCCTGCGCTTATTCTCTCCATCTGGATGATTTTCTTCGCCCGCCCACTGTCGGTGTTCACCGGCCTGCTGCCATTTCGCGGCTTCAATCTTCGGGAGCGCATTTTCATCAGTTGGGTCGGACTGCGCGGCGCGGTGCCGATTATTCTCGCCGTTTTCCCGATGATGGCCGGGCTTGAAAACGCTCGCCTGTTCTTTAATGTCGCTTTCTTTGTGGTACTGGTGTCGCTGCTCCTGCAGGGAACATCGCTGTCATGGGCGGCGAAAAGAGCCAAAGTGGTCGTGCCTCCGGTTGGCTGGCCAGTATCGCGCGTGGGGCTTGACATCCATCCTGATAATCCGTGGGAACAATTCATCTATCAGTTGAGCGCCGACAAATGGTGCGTCGGCGCGGCGTTGCGCGACCTGCATATGCCGAACGAAACCCGCATTGCCGCGCTATTTCGCAATAATGAACTGTTTCACCCCACGGGTAGCACTCGCCTGCAGGAAGGCGACGTACTCTGCGTGATTGGCCGGGAGCGCGATCTGCCAGCGCTGGGCAAATTGTTTAGCCAGTCGCCGCCGGTTTCGTTAGATCAGCGTTTCTTTGGCGATTTTATCCTCGAAGCGAATGCGAAATTCGCCGACGTGGCGCTTATCTACGGGCTGGAAGAAGGAACGGAATACCGGGATAAACAACAAACCCTGGGTGAAATCATACAGCAACTGCTGGGCGCTGCGCCGGTCGTCGGCGATCAGGTGGAGTTTGGCGGCATGATTTGGACGGTAGCTGAAAAAGAAGATAACGTGGTACGCAAGATTGGGGTACGCGTCGCCGAAGACGAAGCAGAATAAGGTCGCCGGACAACGTCGACCCGCCCCCAAGTGGACCGGTCGACGCCTTAGCCTGAATTAGGTTACGTTGTCACAAACGGCACGCGCGGCGCTACGGCGCACAGTAGCTCATAGCCCAGCGTGCCTGCCGCAGAGGCGACATCATCGACCTTAATTTCTTTGCCCCATAATTCAACCGGCGTGCCGATTCCCGCCTGCGGACACGGCGTCAAATCCACCGCCAGCATATCCATTGAAACGGTGCCTACTGTTCTGGTACGGATACCGTCCACCAGCACGGGCGTCCCGGTCGGCGCATGGCGTGGATAGCCATCGGCATAACCCGCCGCGACGATGCCAATGCGTTGTTCCTGAGTCACAGAATACCCTCCGCCATAGCCTACCCTTTCACCCGCGCTCAGCGTCTGCACGCCAATAATTTCGCTACTCAGCGTCATCACGGGTTTTAGCCCGGTATCGGCAATATCCCGCCACTGTCCTGACGGCGACGCGCCGTACAAAATAATGCCCGGCCTGACCCAGTCATAATGCGCCTGGGGATGCCACAGCGTCGCTGCCGAATTTGATAACGAGTATGAACATTGAAGGCCTTCCGTCGCCAGCGCAATTCGTCTCATCGCCTCCCCGATACCTTCCGGATGATCGGCCTGAGCAAAATGTGACATCAGGGTCATTTCACCGACATTGCGCATTGCCCGCAATTGCTGCCAGACGGTCTGCGCCCGCTCAGGCTGAAAACCGAGTCGGTTCATGCCGCTGTTGACTTTGACATAGATATCCAGCGGCGCGTTAAGCCGCGCATTTTGCAGCGCTTTCAACTGCCAGTTACTGTGGATGCAGGTGGTCAGCCGATAAGTGTCATACGCCTCCAGGTCTTGCGCATGGAAAAACCCCTCCAGCATCAATATCGGCCCTTTCCACCCGCGCTCACGCAGGGTAATCGCCTCTTCAAGGTTGAGCATAGCGAAACCATCTGTGGCGCCCAGCGCGCTCCAGACGCGTTCAATACCGTGGCCGTAGGCGTTGGCTTTCACTACCGACCAGACGCGCGCCTCTGGGGCCGCCCGGCGCACAATAGCCAAATTTTGTTTCATTACCTGTAAATCAAGGCTGGCCTGTATAGGGCGGGTCATTTCACTTCCTTTATCAGTTATGCGCGCTATGCAAACGTTGCGGGCGGGTGGGCGTAAAATCGGAACGGTATCGCGCCACGCTCAGATCGTCGTAGGGTATCGCTGGCGTACGACCCGACAAGATATCGCTTAACAACTGGCCTGAACCGCAGGCCATCGTCCAGCCTAACGTGCCATGTCCAGTATTAAGCCACAGATTTTTATAACGGGTACGTCCTACTACCGGCGTGCCGTCCGGCGTCATGGGGCGCAGGCCGGTCCAGAATGTGGCCTGCTCAATATGACCGCCGCGCGGAAAGAGATCGCGCACAACCATCTCCAGCGTCTCGCGACGTGGTTGCAGTAAGTCGGTATTAAAGCCCACGATTTCCGCCATTCCCCCCACGCGAATACGCTTATCAAAACGCGTAATAGCGATTTTGTAGGTTTCATCAAGAATCGTCGATACCGGCGCGCCGTCTGGCTCGACGATTGGGATGGTTAATGAATAGCCTTTCAGCGGATACACCGGGATATCAACAATGCCTTTAAGCATCGCCGTCGAATACGATCCAAACGCCATGACATACGCATCTGCTTTAATGATCTCATCGGCGCATTTCACGCCGTAAATCTGATCATTTTCGTACAGTAATTTTTCCACGGGAGTATTAAAGCGAAAGGTTACGCCCGCCTGCTCCGCCATGCGCGCCAGACGCTGGGTAAAGAGCTGACAGTCCCCGGTTTCATCATTCGGTAAGCGCAGTCCGCCGGTTAATTTATGCGCAACCTCAGCCAGAGCGGGTTCAACTTCCGCCAGTCGGCTGGCTTCCAGGAGCTGATACGGCACCCCGGCATCTTCCAGCACGGCGATATCACGGGTGGCGTTCTCATACTGTTGCGCGGTGCGAAAGAGTTGTAGCGTTCCCCCCTGGCGGCCTTCATATTCGATACCGGTCGCGGCGCGTAGCGTTTTCAGACAGTCGCGACTATATTCCGCCAGACGCACCATGCGGCCTTTATTTTCCATATAATGCCGGGTATCGCAGTTACGCAGCATTTGCCACATCCACTTCAGTTGAAACGGGGTGCCATCCAGACGCACCGCCAGCGGCGCATGGCGCTGGAACATCCATTTTATCGCCTTCAGCGGTACGCCAGGGGCCGCCCAGGGCGCCGCATATCCCGGTGAAATTTGTCCGGCATTCGCCGCGCTGGTTTCTTGCGCCGGGCCGGATTCGCGATCGATAACGGTGACATCATGCCCCGCCTGACTCAAATACCAGGCGCTGGTCACGCCAACTACGCCACTCCCCAGGATGACAACTCGCATAGCCACTCCGTTAATAGTAAAAGAACAATCTTCTGATTACATCTTGATAACCCAGATGAAAATATTATTCAACATATGACTTTTTTATGGTGACGTGCTTCACATATACCCTAAAGACAAGCGATCCCACTGGTTTGGGATCTCCTGCTACGCGGCATGGCTATACAGCATAAAATGATGCCAATACCCGTTTTTTTGCCGTTCAGAGTGGAGGAAATCGCAAAGAAAAGTTTTCACGATCAAGTCGTTTTTTAACATGGTGTTCTATGCTTGAAAGGAGGCGCTCCATACAGAGAGCGTCGCCAACAATGAGGGTGCGCGAATGGCAACGATTGATTCCATGAACAAGGACACCACACGTTTGAGCGATGGACCCGACTGGACATTTGATCTGCTGGATGTCTATCTGGCAGAGATAGACCGCGTGGCGAAACTCTACCAACTGGATACTTACCCGCACCAAATTGAAGTCATCACTTCCGAACAGATGATGGACGCCTACTCCAGCGTCGGGATGCCGATCAACTATCCGCATTGGTCGTTTGGCAAAAAGTTCATTGAGACGGAACGTCTGTATAAGCATGGTCAACAAGGGCTGGCTTATGAAATTGTGATCAACTCTAATCCCTGCATTGCCTACCTGATGGAAGAGAACACCATCACCATGCAAGCGCTGGTCATGGCGCACGCCTGTTACGGACACAACTCCTTTTTTAAAAATAATTATCTCTTCCGGAGCTGGACGGATGCCAGCTCTATCGTCGATTACCTGATTTTCGCCCGAAATTACATTACCCGCTGTGAAGAACGCTACGGAGTGGATGAAGTAGAAAAACTGCTCGACTCCTGCCACGCGCTGATGAATTACGGCGTCGATCGTTATAAGCGCCCGCAGAAAATCTCGTTGCAGGAAGAAAAAGCGCGACAAAAAAGCCGGGAAGAGTATCTACAAAGCCAGGTGAATATGCTGTGGCGCACGCTGCCAAAACGCGAGGAAGAAAAAACTGTCGCCGAAGCACGCCGCTTTCCCGCTGAACCGCAGGAAAACCTGCTCTATTTTATGGAGAAAAACGCCCCGTTGCTCGAGCCGTGGCAGCGCGAAATTCTGCGCATCGTGCGTAAAGTCAGCCAGTATTTTTATCCGCAGAAACAGACGCAGGTCATGAACGAGGGCTGGGCGACCTTCTGGCACTACACCATCTTGAACCATCTCTATGATGAAGGCAAAGTGACGGAACGCTTTATGCTGGAGTTTTTACACAGCCATACCAATGTCGTATTCCAGCCGCCCTATAATAGCCCCTGGTATAGCGGAATTAACCCCTATGCGCTCGGCTTTGCCATGTTCCAGGATATCAAACGTATTTGTCAGTCGCCCACGGATGAAGATAAATACTGGTTTCCGGATATTGCCGGTTCCGACTGGCTGGAAACGCTGCACTTCGCCATGCGCGATTTTAAAGATGAAAGCTTTATCAGTCAGTTCCTGTCGCCAAAAGTGATGCGTGATTTCCGTTTCTTCACGGTACTTGATGATGACAGGCATAATTATCTGGAGATCTCCGCCATTCATAACGAAGAAGGTTATCGGGAGATTCGATCAAAACTGTCGTCACAGTATAACCTGAGCAACCTGGAGCCGAATATTCAGGTCTGGAATGTGGATTTACGTGGCGACAGATCGCTAACGTTGCGTTATATCCCGCATAACCGCGCGCCGCTGGATAAAGGCCGCAAAGAGGTGCTGAAACATGTGCATCGGTTATGGGGCTTTGATGTGATGCTGGAGCAACAAAATGAGGATGGCAGCGTAGAACTGCTGGAGCGTTGTCCGCCGCGCATGAACATGCTGTAATCGAGATGCTGCCCGGTAGTGTTTGCGCTTACCGGGCATCGCGGGATTATCGTCCCTGAATCGCTAAATCGCCGGGCAGATTTTTCTGCATCCGATGCCAAATCTCGCCGCTGTCATGCCCGTAACGCCGCACCGTTTCATACACCTGGTCGTGCGCGCCCTGCTCGCATAACGACGATAATTTATGATAGAAACCCAGTGCCAGACTGCGCGCTTCCGGATTGGCGAAATAGTGGCGACCAATGCGGGTGTATAACCCTTTCATGCCGTTCAGGATCAAGCCGTAAATAGGATTGCCGGAGGCGAATGCCAGACCACGAAAGATGTTATAGTCCAGATCGGCGAATGCATCGGCATGGTCGGCCACTTCGTGGGCTGTGGCCAGCACTTCCTGCGCCTTATCCGGGTGTTGACGCAACGCGGTACGAATAAAGATAGTAGAAATATTGGTACGCACCGACAACAAATTGTCGATCAGTTGCGGAACGCTTTCATGATCAAGGCGGGCCAGCGTTTCAAGGATATTCAGCCCTGACGTTTCCCAAAAATTATTAACCTTTGTCGGTTTGCCATGCTGAATGGTCAGCCAGCCATCTCGCGCCAACCGCTGTAACACCTCGCGTAATGTCGTGCGCGTCACGCCGATCAGTTCGGAGAGTTCTCGTTCTGCCGGTAAGATAGTACCAGGAGGAAAGCGGTTATTCCAGATACTTTCAATAATATACTCTTCCGCGAAACCCGCCGGGCTCTGCGCCTTAATGACCATAGTGAGATTTCCATTACACAGCAAAACATAGTTGCACTCATCATACCAGACGGGCGTAACACCTGATAGCGGACGCAATGAAGAAAAAGGGGATCAAGGCACCATTTCTGATATCACCTGCCAATATCGTTAAGGACTTGCTTGCATTCGTCGCGCTCGCTACTCTCTGTGTTTAAACATAAAAACGCTATTTCATTTTTCTAGGTAAGGAAAAATTTCATGGAGATCTCATGGGGTCGCGCCATGTGGCGCAACTTTTTAGGCCAGTCGCCCGACTGGTACAAACTGGCACTACTTGTCTTTTTAATTGTTAACCCATTCATTTTCTTAGCTAATCCCTTTGTTGCCGGTTGGCTGCTGGTGGCAGAGTTTATCTTCACCCTGGCGATGGCGTTAAAGTGTTACCCCCTGCTGCCCGGCGGGTTACTGGCCATTGAAGCCGTCATCATCGGCATGACCAGCGCCGCCCATGTACGTGAAGAGGTTGCCGCCAACCTGGAAGTCTTGCTGCTGCTGATGTTTATGGTGGCAGGCATCTACTTTATGAAGCAGTTATTGCTGTTTATTTTTACCCGTCTGTTACTCAGTATCCGCTCGAAGATGGTTCTGTCGCTGGCCTTTTGCGTCGCCGCCGCGTTCTTGTCGGCTTTTCTTGACGCGCTTACCGTCGTTGCGGTGGTGATCAGCGTCGCCGTCGGTTTTTACGGGATTTACCATCGTGTGGCCTCATCGCGCGGCGAAGAGAACGATATGCTGGACGATAGCCATATCGATCCGCATTACAAAACGGTGCTGGAGCAATTCCGCGGATTCTTGCGTAGCCTGATGATGCATGCGGGCGTGGGGACGGCGCTGGGCGGCGTCATGACCATGGTCGGGGAGCCGCAAAACCTGATCATCGCTAAAGCGGCTGGCTGGCATTTCGGCGACTTCTTTTTACGGATGTCGCCTGTCACCGTCCCGGTACTGATATGTGGACTGTTAACCTGTATGCTGGTCGAGAAAATGCGCTGGTTTGGCTATGGCGAAACGTTGCCCGAAAAAGTCCGCGACGTCTTGCAGCAATTCGACGATCAAAGCCGTAAGAAGCGCACCCGCCAGGATAAAATTAAACTAATAGTCCAGGCAATTATTGGCGTCTGGCTGGTTACCGCCCTCGCCCTCCATCTCGCGGAGGTGGGGCTGATTGGTCTGTCGGTCATTATTCTGGCCACCGCGTTAACGGGTGTCACCGATGAACACGCCATCGGCAAAGCGTTTACCGAGTCGCTGCCGTTTACTGCGCTGTTAACCGTTTTCTTTTCCATTGTGGCGGTTATTATCGATCAACACCTTTTCGCGCCGATTATTCAGTTCGTCTTGCAAGCCTCTGAACACGCGCAGCTTACGCTGTTCTATCTCTTTAACGGCCTGTTGTCTTCCATCTCAGATAACGTCTTTGTCGGCACCATTTATATCAACGAAGCGAAGGCGGCAATGGAAAACGGCGCAATCAGCTTAAAACAGTTTGAGCTGCTAGCTGTGGCCATCAATACCGGTACTAACCTGCCATCGGTAGCGACACCAAATGGTCAGGCAGCATTCTTATTCCTGCTGACCTCCGCGCTGGCGCCGTTAATCCGTCTCTCCTATGGCCGTATGGTCTGGATGGCGTTACCGTACACTATCGTACTGACCCTGATAGGGCTACTGTGCGTCGAATTCACTCTTGCGCCGGTCACCGAATGGATGACTCAGGCAGGATGGTTAGCAACGCTTTCGTAACGTTTGGCCGGGCAATACACCGCCCGGCTCCGATTTTTGCCTGATAATTATCCAATTACACATTATTTCATTTCCCGCTAGTGGCGCACGAATTGAATTGGTTTACACTGCGGTCTCTACGCATGTTGCAGGGAAATTATTATGTTGCGATTTTTAAACCAGTGCTCACGGGGTCGGGGCGCATGGTTACTGATGGCGTTTACCGCCCTGGCGCTGGAAATGGTGGCGCTGTGGTTCCAGCACGTCATGTTACTTAAACCTTGCGTGCTATGTATTTACGAACGTTGCGCCCTGTTTGGCGTGATGGGCGCGGGTCTGATCGGCGCTATAGCGCCGAAAACGCCGTTGCGATACGTGGCGATGGTTATCTGGATTTACAGCGCCTGGCGGGGTCTACAACTGGCGTATGAACATACGATGATTCAGTTGCATCCCTCGCCGTTCATGACCTGTGACTTTATGGCGCGCTTTCCAGACTGGTTGCCGTTGGGTAAATGGCTGCCGCAGGTGTTTGTGGCATCCGGTGATTGCGCCGAACGCCAGTGGTCGTTTTTAACGCTGGAGATGCCACAATGGCTGTTGGGGATCTTTGCCGCTTACCTTGTGGTGGCGATAGCCGTCGTCATAGCCCAGGCATTTAAGCCTAAAAAACGCGACCTGTTCGGTCGTTGATACACACGCTCCTTCGGGAGCGTTTTTTTTTACCCGAAGCGTTGTTTGCCAGCGATTAAAAGGTGTATATTAAATGCATCTTTTAATCACCACATCAGGGAGATGTCTTATGTCCCACTTACGCATCCCGGCAAACTGGAAAGTTAAACGCTCTACCCCCTTTTTCACCAAAGAAAATGTTCCGGCGGCACTGCTCTCTCATCACAACACAGCGGCAGGCGTTTTCGGACAACTCTGCGTGATGGAAGGCACCGTGACCTACTATGGCTTTGCGAATGAAACCGCGACAGAACCCGAAGTGAAAGTGGTGATTAATGCCGGGCAATTCGCCACCAGTCCGCCGCAATACTGGCATCGGGTAGAGCTGAGCGATGATGCGCGGTTCAACATTCATTTTTGGGTAGAGGAAGACCATCAGGGCGAGGAAATGTATCAACAGAAAAAAGCCTGACATCGGTAAACCAGTCACCACTGGGCGGCGTCCCGCCCAGTAGCCAGGTAATTGATGGCGCTAATTAAACGCTAGAGTAGTTTAATTTTAACGTGGTATCCCTCAAGCCCTTTCATCGTTTCTCGCGGCGCGAACTCTATTTCGGAAACCTCTTGCCCGGTTTTCTTCCGTAGTTCGGCAACCTTTTTGCTAATGAGTGCCGCGATTTCCTCTTCTGCTTTATGTGTCAACTCTTCGCTGTTCATTGATTTCCTCCTTTGAACTCGCAAACGGCTAAGCGCAAATAAGACAGTGTCGTCATGGACGCGCTACTATTTTAACGTACAAAAAATTATAGGCTATCTTTCTGAGGATTATCAGGATGTTTCGCTTTAGAAGATGCAAAAAACCGCCTGGCACAGACGGTGCATCAGGCGGTTGGTTAATAGCACAAGACGCTATCTACGAGGATCTTCAACCTCATTCTGGGTATCCGGGTCGAGAGGATCGTCTCCCTCTGGTGTATCCGGAATATTTTCACCAGGAAGCGGCTCATCCTCTGGTAATGGATCGACTAAATCAGGACGTTCAGACATAAAGCCTCCAACGAACCATAGTTATTAAAGATACCCTACAGCACTACTTTTGGTTTTTCTTTGGATTTTTTCCTTCGTCTTCGGGTGTCTTATCAGGCTTCCTGGGCTGATCCTTTGAAACGCGCAACGGTTGGTTATTCATGGGGTAACTCCTCAGGATAGGCAGCGATATACTGCTTTGAAAGTATAGAGTCGCCGCCATACGTGCGCGAGCGCAGCGACAAGGCGCGTCAGGGAGGAACAGAAGGCGGTGATAACGCCAGGTGACGGAATTTGCACGCAATTCCTGGTTTCAGGGGTCGCCCGGCGTAAATTAAAGAATTGTAAACAATCAGCCGTTTTGCCGAAGACTTATTCTGCCCACGACGGTTTATTTAAAATATGATCCTGCCAGTCCCGTACTTCAGATTCTTTAACCGCGATATGACGGACAGAAATTCGCTCGCCATGCATAGCGGCTTTCGATCCAGTAAGTAGCGGATGCCACGTCGGCAAGGGCTTACCTTCCGCTAACAAACGGTAGGCGCAGGTCATCGGCAACCATTCAAAGTCTGGCAAGTTTTCGCGAGTGAGTTTGATACAGTCGGGTTCAAATTCAAAACGGCGTTCATAATGACGGCACTGGCACGTTTTGATATTTAATTGCCTGCACGCCACGTTGGTGAAGTAGATTTCATCTGTATCTTCATCCATCAGCTTATGCAGGCAGCATTGACCGCAGCCATCGCACAGCGACTCCCACTCGGCATCGGTCATTTCATCCAGGGTTTTACGTTGCCAGAAAGGTGTATCGCTCATTAAAGTATCCGCCATTGCACTAAAGCTGCACCTTATAACCAGTCTGGCCTGCAGATGCAAGTTTTACCGCCGCTGAAGGCGGCAAGCAGATTTTACAGAACGCGGGTAGACAACGTTTCGCCATTAAAACGAATGTCCAGCTCATCGCCGCTTAATAATGGCCCCACGCCTGCCGGCGTGCCGGTTAGCACCACGTCCCCGGCTTTGAGCGTAAAATAGCGGCTCATATAGGCGATAAGGGGCACAATAGGATGAATCATATCCGCGGTCGACCCTTGCTGGCGAACCTCGCCATTAACGTTAAGTCCGATAACCGTATTTTGCGGATCGCCGCAGAAGGCCGCGACAGGGATGAAGCCTGAAATCGGACATGCGTTATCAAAACCTTTGGCTTTTTCCCAGGGCTGTCCGGCCTTTTTCATTTTCCCTTGAATATCGCGCAGGGTTAAATCAAGCGCCACGCCATAACCAGCTATCGCTTTACGTACATGATCTTCGGTCGCCTGGCGGAGCGTTGCGCCAATCAGCACAGCAAGCTCAACTTCATGATGAACAGCGCCCATATCCGCCGGAATCGCCAGCGGCTGGCGAATATCACACAATGCGGTTTCCGGCTTGATAAAAAGCACGGGTTCTTCCGGCGTCGCGCTGCCCATCTCCTTGATGTGATTTGCGTAATTACTGCCCACGCAGACCACTTTACTTACCGGGTAATCAAGCAAGGCACCTTGCCAGTTACGATGTTGATACATATTTTCCCCTAAGATCATGATGGAATTCAGGCGCGGCGCCGAATACCGTTTAACGGTCAGCGTGCGACGTATTTTGTCCCACCAAAGAAAGATGTTGTTTCAGCAAATCTTCCGGCGGCGGCGGCAATTGTAAATAATAGCCCTGCTCGCTTAACGCCTGTTTTACTTTTTCGAGCTCGGCATTGACTAATTTTTTACGTCCATCAAGCGGCAGCATCATCGCTAACTGCGGCTGACCGAATCCTTTCATCAACGCTTCAGGCACCCGCGAAAAATCGTCTTTTTTTTCGACATACAAATAGGTTTGATCGCGCTTGCTACTTCTATAGATCACACAAAACATACTTTTACTCTGAATTAACGGGATGGTGACTTGCCTCAATATAATACTGACTATAACATGCCTTCTGGACTTCGGAATATCACTCCGTATCGGAGATGATAAATAGCAAATTGAGTAAGGCCAGGATGTCAAACACGCCAATCGAGCTTAAAGGCAGTAGCTTCACCTTATCAGTGGTTCATTTGCATGAAGCGGAACCAGAGGTTATTCGTCAGGCGTTAGAAGACAAAATAGCGCAGGCTCCTGCGTTTTTAAAACACGCCCCTGTCGTTATTAACGTTAGCGGTCTTGAAAGCCCGGTAAACTGGCCGGAACTGCATAAGATCGTGACCTCAACCGGCTTACGCATTATCGGCGTGAGCGGCTGTAAAGACGCCAGCCTGAAAGTAGAAATCGATCGGATGGGTCTTCCTTTACTGACTGAAGGTAAAGAGAAAGCGGTTCGGCCTGCGCCCGTTGAGCCGGCAACGCCCAGCGAACCGCCGCAAAACGCTAATCCCATCACAAAAACGCGATTAATTGATGTTCCGGTTCGTTCCGGTCAGCGCATTTATGCTCCACAATGTGATCTGATTGTTACAAGTCACGTCAGCGCTGGCGCAGAGCTTATCGCTGACGGCAATATCCATGTCTATGGCATGATGAGAGGTCGCGCGCTGGCAGGAGCGAGCGGCGATCGGGAAGCGCAAATTTTTTGTACCCATCTGACGGCAGAACTGGTCTCTATCGCAGGTGTTTACTGGCTGAGTGATAAAATCCCGGCAGAATTTTATGGCAAAGCGGCGCGCCTGCGTTTAGCAGACAACGCTTTGACAGTTCAACCGTTGAATTGATCCCTTTTTAACAAGGAATTTTTATGGCACGCATTATTGTTGTTACTTCGGGTAAAGGGGGCGTTGGCAAGACCACCTCCAGCGCGGCCATCGCTACAGGTTTGGCCCAGAAGGGAAAGAAAACTGTCGTCATTGATTTTGATATCGGACTGCGTAACCTCGATCTGATTATGGGGTGCGAACGTCGTGTCGTTTACGATTTTGTAAACGTCATTCAGGGCGATGCGACACTGAATCAGGCGCTGATCAAAGATAAGCGTACTGAAAATCTCTTCATTCTTCCGGCGTCGCAGACCCGGGATAAAGACGCGCTAACGCGCGAAGGCGTCGCTAAGGTACTGGACTCACTGAAAGCGATGGACTTTGAGTTCATCGTTTGCGACTCGCCGGCGGGTATCGAAACCGGGGCGCTGATGGCGCTCTATTTTGCCGATGAAGCGATCATCACGACTAACCCGGAAGTCTCTTCTGTCCGTGACTCGGACCGTATTCTGGGTATTCTGGCATCGAAATCTCGTCGCGCAGAAAATGGCGAAGAACCGATTAAAGAACATCTTCTGTTGACGCGCTACAATCCAGGCCGCGTAAATAAAGGCGACATGCTCAGCATGGAAGATGTACTGGAGATTCTGCGTATTAAACTCGTCGGGGTGATCCCGGAAGATCAATCCGTACTGCGCGCATCTAACCAGGGCGAACCGGTGATTCTTGACGCCACTGCGGATGCGGGTAAAGCCTATGCAGATACCGTAGATCGTCTGTTGGGAGAAGAACGTCCTTTCCGCTTCATTGAAGAAGAGAAGAAAGGTTTCCTCAAACGCCTGTTCGGAGGATAAATTATGGCATTACTGGATTTTTTTCTCTCGCGGAAAAAGAGTACCGCTAATATTGCAAAAGAGCGGTTGCAAATCATTGTCGCGGAACGTCGCCGTAGCGATGCCGAACCGCATTATTTACCGCAGTTACGTAAAGATATTCTTGAGGTCATTTGTAAATACGTACAAATCGATCCGGAAATGGTTACCGTCCAGCTTGAGCAAAAAGATGGTGATATCTCCATCCTTGAACTTAACGTAACGCTGCCGGAAGCCGAAGAGTCAAAATAAGCTCTTTTATGGGAAAATTCCTGGATTAAAAAAGGCAGAAGAATCTGCCTTTTTTATTTTTTTACATTATTCCGAATACGGACATTTATTTCACTGGCCGTTTTCCCGGCAATTACCGTCGTTAACGCGGATACTCCTGCAACAGAAGAGTTAACTTCTCCGCCATCAGTTCGGCGCGCCAGCCGGAAATCAATTCCGGTTGCCCATTTTGCGGTTTTAATTTCCAGTGCCAGTTAAGTAACTGATTAATCTGCCGACGCGATGCCAGTAGCTCGCCGCTGACGTGATGCGACGCGCTCACCTCCGCCACCAGCGCTTTGATGGCCTTAAACGCTTTGCGATAGCCCGGCATGTCCATCAGATTCAACAGGGGCTCCGGCAATGCCTCTTCCGGTAACGCCTGTGCTTTCGCCACCAGCGATATCAACGTCTTGCCGTGAAAACGAATCTCGCTGCCGGAAAGCCCCAGGCTATCCAGCTCACCGAGACTGCCCGGCATATAACGCGCGACCGCCCACAGGTTTTCTTCACGCACAACAAAGTTCACCGCCATATCGCGCTCACGCGCCTTACGTAGCCGCCAGTCAGCTAAAAGTTGCAGACAGGCTAACTGGCGGGTACGCAGTTGCCAGGCATTAGTGATATCCCGCCATGCTTCTTCCGGTGCCTGAATCTCCTGACGACGCTGCTGCATCAATCGGCATTCATCAAGCGCGGCAGGCAGCCATCCTGCGGCTTCAGTTTCAATCATCAGCTTTTTAGCGATCGGTAACAGATACCAGACATCCGCCGCCGCGTATTCACACTGACGCTCGCTTAAAGGCCGGGCTAACCAGTCGGTACGAGATTCGCTTTTATCCAGCGCCACGCCCGTATACTCTTCTACCATCGCCGCAAACCCCCACGACAGCGGACGCCCGCAAAACGCCGCCAGAATTTGCGTATCAATCAGGGGTTCCGGCAGTTCGCCAAACGCATTCAGAAATACTTCCAGATCTTCGCTACCCGCGTGCAGAAATTTGGTGATTCCCGTATCGCGCAACACCGCTTTTAACGGCGACCAGTCGCTGATGCCGAGCGGATCGATCAGGGCGACATTTGCCCCGTCAAATAACTGGATCAATCCTAACTGCGGGTAATAGGTGCGGGTACGGACAAATTCCGTATCTAAAGCAATAGCCGGACATGCGCGGACAGCTTCACACAGGCTCGCCAGCGCATCGTCCGTTTCAATCATTTGGTAATTCAAATCGTGTTCTCTTTGGTTCGCGCCAAAAAAAACGCCGGCTTAACCGGCGTCTCTCGTTAGCTGACTTAACGCTCAGGCTTTATTGTCTACTTTGCCACGGGCTTCGTCACGCAGTTCTCGTCGTAAAATTTTCCCAACGTTAGATTTTGGTAATTCCTCGCGAAACTCGACCTGTTTGGGCACCTTATATCCGGTCAGATGGCGACGGCAGAAGGTGATCAACGCATCGTCAGTCAATGCCGGATCTTTCTTAACCACAAAAAGCTTCACCGCTTCGCCGCTACTACCGGAAGGCACGCCAACCGCCGCGACTTCCTGCACGCCAGAATGCTGCATCACCACATCTTCAATTTCGTTTGGATAAACGTTGAAACCAGAAACCAGAATCATATCTTTCTTACGATCGACAATCCGCAGAAAGCCGTCTTCATCCATAACCGCAATATCGCCCGTATGCAGCCAGCCATCTTTAATGATTTCATCCGTCGCGTCAGGACGCTGCCAGTATCCCAGCATAACCTGCGGGCCTTTCACGCAAAGCTCTCCGGCCTCACCCGGCGCGACTTCGTTGTCATCGTCATCCACCAGTTTGGCTTCTGTTGAAGGTACTGGCAGGCCGATACTGCCGCTGTGATAATCAATATCATGCGGGTTGACGCTCACCAGCGGGGCGCACTCGGTCAGCCCGTAGCCTTCCAGCAGGTATTGCCCGGTCAGCTTTACCCAACGTTCCGCAACGACATTTTGTACCGGCATCCCGCCGCCGGCTGACAGATGCAGCGAAGAAAAATCCAGCTGTTGAAACTCTTTATTATTGAGCAGAGCGTTGAATAGCGTATTAACGCCAGTCATCGCCGTAAATGGATATTTCGCCAGCTCCTTGACCAGGCCGGGGATATCACGCGGATTGGTAATCAGCAGGTTTTGCCCACCCAACTCGATAAAAAGCAGACAGTTCATGGTTAAGGCAAAAATGTGATACAGCGGCAGCGCGGTCACTACCAGCTCTTTCCCCGGGTGCAGCAGCGGCCCATAGGTCGCTTTCACCTGCTCCAGATTCGCCAGCATATTGCGGTGGGTCAACATCGCGCCTTTCGCTACGCCCGTCGTACCGCCGGTATATTGCAGGAAAGCCAGATCTTCAGCGACAACCTCGGGTTTGACATACTGCATACGGTAGCCATGCTGTAGCGCGCTGCGAAACGAGATCGCATCTGGCAAGTGGTATTTTGGCACCAGACGCTTGATGTATTTCACGACAAAGTTAACGACCGTACCTTTGGCGGTAGAAAGCTGGTCGCCCATCCGCGTCAGAATAACGTGCTGTACCGACGTTTTCTCGACCACTTTTTCCAGCGTATGGGCAAAGTTAGAAACAATAATGATTGCCGCCGCGCCGCTATCGTTAAGCTGATGCTCAAGTTCGCGCGGCGTGTACAGCGGGTTAACGTTCACCACAATCATGCCGGCGCGTAAAATACCAAATAGCGCGACAGGATACTGCAACAGGTTTGGCATCATCAGCGCCACACGGTCGCCTTTTTTGAGTCCCAGCCCTTGTTGTAAATAAGCCGCAAATGCCCGACTACGTTCTTCTAATTTACGGAAGGTCATTACCTCCCCCATATTGACGAACGCAGGCTGATCGGCATAGCGCGTCGCCGCATGTTCAAACAGTTCAACCAGGGATTGATAACGGTCAGGGTTGATCTCCGCCGGAACATCAGCAGGATAACGGTTAAGCCAAACCTTCTTCAATGCATCACCTCTAAAATGAGTGTTCGTCGTCATCACAACCCCAGTTAATAAACAAGTCGTTAACATTATATTAACTCAGCGTACCAGTTTATTAATTACGCAACTGAAAGGTTGCGAAGCGCGTCACTATTTATTTTTATTATGTCTCTATGAATGCAGAAACAGCGGACCAGCCGCTGTTTCTTTTATTGATAAAACAAAGAGTTACTCTGTTACTATCGTCTGAACCTCTGCGGGTCCAGGGTTATACCACCCCCAACCGCCATAGCCATAAGGCCAGGCGCGTCCGCCGTAAAACCACGGATCGATCGGCTGTGGAGGCATGACGACCTGCTGAACAAGATGCCAGCGTTTATAGCCGGTAGCCTGCATCAGCATAAATTTATACGGCGTATTGCCGATTTTACCGTCAACCGTGCCAGTTATCGGGCCGACAACGGTAACTAACTGGCCACGGAAGTCCACCGGGTCCAGAAAACCGTTCACATCGGCAAAAATTCTGCCGCGCGAGGCTTCGCCCAGAACAGGACGCGCGCCGCTGTCGAGCGGTACGGTCGCGATTTCAAGCCGGGTTTTTCCCTGCTGATTTTGTACCGCCACAACTTTGCCGCCAAAACGCGCCTCTTGCCCGATATAGAGCTGCGGCGCATTCATCACCCGCACCAAATCCTGCTGCGGCGTCGGACTCGAACCTTTAATGGCATCCGGGATAGTCACGCAACCGCTCAGCATAAGCGCAAAAGCGCACGCCAGCGCCCCTTTTATTAACCGTTTTTGAACCGCCATGATGCGACTCCTTTTTCTCGACCTCTATTCCACCCCACAGCATAAAGTATGGGGGGTAATAGTAGTGAGAGTCATTCTTTGCCGGGAAGTTTCTTCCACGCCACTTCGTTACGCAAATAAACCGGCTCGGCATGTTCCACGGCAACGGTCTCTCCTGCCGCCAGCTTTTGACTGGCGATGGGCAACATATCTTCCGCTGCCGGGAGCGACACCTCCCCATCATGAAGCGTCAGGCCGCACTCCTTCGCCAGATCGGGCCAGGCGGACCAACCCGTTCCTACGGTCGCCCACTCGCCGGAAAGCTGTTTCAACCGCTCGCCGACCCGTTCCGGTTTCAGCACCGCTTCCGTCTCTTCGCCCTGCCAGACGCCCTGCGCATCACGCTGGTATTCCGCCCAGTACACTTCGCCCATCCGCGCGTCAATCGCGGCGAGTACGCGGGTTGCGCCGGTTTTACGCCATGCGCCCTGCGCCATCGTGGCAAGCGTCGAAACACCGATCATCGGCAGATTTGCCCCTAACGCCAGCCCTTGCGCAATACCAATGCCGATACGCACGCCGGTAAAGCTGCCCGGACCGCGCCCAAACGCCAGCGCATCTATCTCATTGAGCGAGACGCCGCTGGCGGCCAGAATCTCCTGCACCATGGGCAGGATACGTTGAGTGTGTTCTCGTGGACAAAGCTCAAAGTGAGCATTGATAGTACCGTTGTTCCACAGGGCGACAGAACAGGCCTCTGTGGCGGTATCGATAGCCAGAATTCGCATGAGGTTTCGTGCTTAGATCAATAAAATAGCGCGCATCTTACCATACTCCGTAACAAATTACTCGGCGGATGGAATCGCAAGAAAGCGAACGGCACGGGCGATATCACGCGTGCGCGGCGCAGGAGGCAGGCTGGCGAGAAACGTGGCGCCATAGGGCCGCATCACCAGCCGGTTATCACAAATCACTAACACCCCGCGATCGTCCGCATCGCGAATCAGCCGCCCTACGCCCTGCTTCAGCGTAATCACCGCGTCGGGCAGTTGAACCTCATCAAACGGATCGCCGCCGCGCAAACGACAGTCTTCCATTCGCGCTTTTAACAGCGGGTCGTCCGGGGAGGTAAACGGCAATTTGTCGATAATCACCAAAGATAACGTATCACCGCGCACGTCCACCCCTTCCCAGAAGCTGCTGGTGGCGACGAGCAGCGCGTTGCCGGCGCTAACAAATTGCTGTAACAGTTGGCCTTTACTGGTTTCCCCTTGCAACAATACCGGCAGCGTCATGGTGGCGCGAAACTGCTCCGCCAGATCGCGCATCATGGCGTGTGAGGTGCACAGCATAAAACATCGCCCGTTATTGGCTTCGATAATCGGCCTGAGCATAGCCGCCAACTGTCGCGCCGCGCCGGGCTGGTTGGTTTGCGGTAGGTTACGCGGTACGCAGAGTAACGCCTGGCGCGTATAGTCGAATGGGCTGGGCAGCAGCATGGATTCTGCCTGTTCAATTCCCAGACGGGCGGTAAAGTGGTGAAGATCATCATTTACCGACAACGTGGCCGAGGTAAAAATCCAGCTACCGGGCTTCTGTTCCATCACCTCTTTGAATTTGTCCGCCACGGTGAGCGGCGTCAGCGCCAGGGTGAAATGGCGCGAGGTGCACTCATACCAGTAGCTGTATCCCGGCTGATTGATCTCTTTTAAGCGTTTCAGCCGTGAGCGGTATAGCGTGGCGCGTTCAAAAGCCGCATCCAGCAGCGCCGAACGGCCCAGCGACAGCTTCGCCACGTCGTAACAAAGCTCCAGCGTATCATCCAGCAGTAAAAATGCCCGTTGGATACGTGGGTCGGCTAACAGTTCACGCAAATTTCCCCGGTAGCCGGGCTCCCCCAGTTGCAGACGAAAATCCTGGGCGCTCTGGGCAAGGCGATCGGCGCATTTTTGCAACTGTTGAGTGTCTTTCAGTTCCGTCCGGTAGGCGATGGTGATGTCTTTTGCTAAATCCAGCAACTGACGGCTGGAGAGCGATTGTCCGAAATACTGGCTGGCGATGTCAGGCAGTTGGTGGGCTTCATCGAAGATCATTACTTCAGCCTGAGGGATAAGTTCGCCAAACCCGCTCTCTTTAACCACCATATCCGCAAGAAAAAGGTGGTGGTTTACAATCACCACATCCGCGTCCATCGCCTTTTTACGCGCTTTCACCACAAAGCACTCTTTGTAGAGCGGGCAATCGCTGCCAAGGCAGTTGTCGTTGGTACTGGTGACCAGCGGCCAGGCCTGGGAATCCTCCGCCACGCTGACGCAGGTGCTGATATCGCCATCCTGCGTCTGATTTGACCAGGAGCGCAGCAATATCACGTCGCTTAACGTTTGTACCGGTAAATCGCCGCCCGCCAGCGCTTGTTGTTCCAGACGCTCCAGGCAGAGGTAGTTTGAACGTCCTTTCAACAGGGCCGTCTTACCGGTAAACGCCAACGCTTTTGCTACCGTCGGCAGATCGCGGCTGTAGAGTTGATCCTGCAACGCTTTCGACCCGGTCGAAATAATGACTTTTTTCCCGGCGCGCAACGCCGGAGCGAGGTAAGCATAGGTCTTCCCGGTTCCGGTGCCGGCTTCAACAACCAAAGGCTGCGCATTTTCAATCGCTTGTGTTACGGCAACCGCCATTTGCCGCTGTGGTTCGCGCGGTTTAAAGCCAGTTATCGCTTTGGCCAGTTGGCCATCTGCTGCAAAATCGTCCGTCACACTGCCCCCTGTTAATTTGCACAGGGATTATGTCAGGGTAGAAAGGCTTACGCCAGTTACAGAGGTGACGGCGGCGCCACATTGTGGCAGTCTTGAACCATTCAAATGAAAAGCAAATGAGGAATAAGTAATGTCTATCGTGCGTATTGATGCCGAAGATCGTTGGTCTGATGTGGTGATCTACAATAATACGCTGTGGTATACCGGCGTGCCGGAAAACCTGGACGCCGATGCTTTTGAGCAAACGGCGAATACTCTGGCGCAAATTGATGCGGTGCTGGAAAAACAGGGCTCCAGTAAGTCACGTATTCTGGATGCCACTATTTTCCTGAGCGATAAAGCGGATTTTGCCGCCATGAATAAGGCGTGGGATGCGTGGGTCGTCGCAGGCCATGCGCCGGTACGCTGTACCGTACAGGCCGGGTTGATGAACCCGAAATATAAAGTTGAGATTAAGATTGTCGCGGCGGTATAAGCCGATTATTCGTCTTCATCCTCAAAACGCGCCACTATCCGTTCGCCGGTATGGTTGGCGCGAAGTTCGCCCGCCACCTGGGCAATCGCTTCTCCGCTGCTCATACCTTGCGACATCAATTCCTGGATACGTTCTACGGCTTTTTGCTGTTGTTCATGACTGAGTGAAGGTAAACCTGCAAACATGATTAACTCCTGCTAAATTGTTAGCGCTAATTATTTCACGCTACCCGGCGGTAAGCCAGTAGTGTTGTAACGAGTCAGGAATGATGAAGACGTTATCTCCCACTGTTATCACCTTACCCTGGCGTCCGGACGCCGCTGAACACTATTTTGCGCCCGTAAACCATTTGCCCTGGGCGATGCTGCTGCATTCAGGTGATGCTATTCATCCCTATAACCGTTTTGATATTCTGGTCGCCGATCCTGTCACCACACTGACCACGCGCGCGCAGGAAACCACGGTATGTACTGCGCGCACGTCCACCGTCACTCTCGACGATCCGTTACACGTTTTGCAGACTCAACTGGAGGCGCTGCCTTTTCATCCTCAGCCTGACCCTGACTTACCCTTTCAGGGCGGCGCGTTGGGTCTGTTTGGTTATGATTTAGGGCGGCGTTTCGAAATTCTGCCCGATACTGCCGCGCGCGATATCGCTTTACCCGATATGGCGATTGGCCTTTACGACTGGGCGCTGATTGTCGATCACCATAAACAGGTAGTGTCGCTGATAAGCTATCACGATGCAGACGCCCGATATCGCTGGCTCACCGGCCAGCGCGCGCCGACCCGAACGCCCTTCAAGCTTACCTCGGCCTGGCAATCCAATATGACGCGTTGCGAGTATGGCGAAAAGTTTCGTCAGGTGCAGGCCTGGCTGCACAGCGGGGACTGCTATCAGGTCAATCTTTCCCAGCGTTTTCAGGCGAGCTACGAGGGTGATGAGTGGCAGGCTTTCGAACACCTTAACCGCGCCAATCGCGCCCCGTTCAGCGCCTTTCTTCGTTTACATGACGGCGCCATATTGAGCCTTTCTCCCGAGCGTTTTATCCAACTGGAGAATGGTCATATTCAGACGCGCCCGATCAAAGGTACGCTCCCACGGCTTAACGATCCGCAGGCGGATCGTCAGCAGGCGCAGAAACTGGCCAACTCAATGAAAGATCGCGCTGAAAATTTGATGATCGTCGATTTGATGCGTAACGACATTGGCCGGGTCGCCGTGCCGGGTTCGGTGAAAGTGCCGGAACTGTTCGTCGTCGAACCATTTCCTGCCGTTCACCATCTGGTTAGCACTATTACCGCCCGTTTACCGGACTCGCTTCATGCTACCGACCTGCTGCGCGCGGCTTTCCCCGGCGGCTCCATTACCGGCGCGCCTAAAGTGCGGGCAATGGAAATTATCGACGAACTGGAGCCGCAGCGACGCAACGCCTGGTGCGGTAGCATCGGTTATCTGAGTTTCTGCGGCAAGATGGATACCAGTATTACTATCCGCACCGTCACGGCAACGCAGGGCCAACTCTATTGCTCAGCCGGCGGCGGTATCGTGGCCGATAGCAACGAAGAAGCGGAATATCAGGAAACTTTTGATAAAGTTAATCGTATCCTGCACCCACTGGAGAACTAATACGTGGATACCAGCCGTCTGACGCTCGATCATTTCTTATCGCGCTTTCAGCTTTTGCGCCCGCAGATGACTCATGAAACGTTGAATCAACGTCAGGCCGCCGTACTGATCCCTGTGGTTCGCCGCCCCCAGCCGGGGCTGCTGTTGACCCAGCGGGCTATTCATTTGCGCAAACACGCCGGACAGGTCGCCTTTCCCGGCGGGGCCGTGGACAGTACCGATGCTTCGCTTATCGCCGCAGCGCTTCGCGAAGCGCAGGAGGAAGTCGCCATCCCGCCGCAAGCCGTGGAAGTGATTGGCGTTTTACCGCCGGTAGACAGCGTGACCGGTTTTCAGGTCACCCCGGTGGTCGGCATTATTCCGCCAAATCTCCCCTGGCGCGCCAGTGAAGACGAAGTGTCTGCGGTGTTTGAAATGCCGCTGGCGCAAGCGTTGCAACTGGGTCGATATCATCCGCTTGATGTTTACCGTCGCGGCAATTCGCACCGCGTATGGCTCTCCTGGTATGAGCATTATTTCGTCTGGGGCATGACCGCAAACATTCTTCGTGAGCTGGCGCTGCAAATCGGCGTGAAGCCCTGACTGTACACAACGCCATTCACGTTACCTCAAGGCGGTAACAATCGCCTCCCCCAAAGAGGCAGCCTGAAGGGCAACGTGTATATACTTAACTTTACGTGCGCAAGACACGACTTGAGATTACTGTCGCAATATTAGTAAAAACGCGGTTATTCATTAGTTTAATTCATGTGAATAGTTAAGCTGATGCCAGCGTTCCCTCTTACACTATGCGCAGTTATAACATCGTAACCGGAAGCCCCGGTTGCCCTGTCAGGAGTATTATCGTGATTAGCCTATTCGACATGTTTAAGGTAGGGATTGGTCCCTCCTCTTCCCACACTGTTGGCCCGATGAAGGCCGGTAAACAGTTCGTCGATGACCTGGTCGAAAAAGGATTACTGGATAACGTTACCCGCGTCGCTGTCGATGTCTACGGCTCGCTGTCGCTGACGGGGAAAGGTCACCATACCGATATCGCCATTATTATGGGTCTGGCGGGTAATGAACCCGCTACCGTGGATATTGATAGTATCCCCGGTTTTATTCGCGACGTCGAAACGCGCGAGCGTCTGTTACTGGCCCAGGGACGTCACGAAGTCGACTTCCCGAAAGATGACGGAATGCGTTTTCACAACGGCAATTTGCCGCTGCATGAAAACGGGATGCAGATCCACGCCTGGCATGACGACACGGTCATTTATAGCAAGACGTACTATTCCATCGGCGGCGGCTTTATCGTTGATGAAGCGCATTTCGGCCAGGAAGCGACGAATGAGGTTACTGTACCTTATCCGTTTAAATCGGCGAAAGAAATGCTGGAGTATTGCAACAGTACCGGCCTTTCACTCTCCGGCATGGTGATGCAAAACGAACTGGCGCTGCATAGCAAGAAAGAGATTGAAGAGTATTTCGGTCACGTCTGGCAGACCATGCAGGCCTGTATTGATCGCGGTATGAATACCGAAGGCGTGCTGCCGGGGCCGCTGCGCGTACCGCGTCGCGCCTCTGCGCTACGTCGTATGCTGGTTTCCAGCGATAAGCTTTCCAACGATCCGATGAACGTCATTGACTGGGTGAACATGTTTGCTCTGGCGGTGAACGAAGAGAACGCCGCAGGCGGCCGCGTCGTGACGGCGCCAACCAACGGCGCGTGCGGTATCGTTCCTGCGGTACTGGCTTACTACGACCATTTTATTGAGTCTGTCAGCCCGGATATTTACACCCGCTACTTCCTGGCGGCTGGCGCTATTGGCGCGCTGTATAAGATGAACGCGTCTATTTCCGGCGCGGAAGTCGGCTGTCAGGGCGAAGTCGGGGTCGCCTGTTCGATGGCGGCGGCAGGCCTTGCTGAACTGTTGGGCGCCAGCCCGGAACAGGTTTGCGTTGCCGCTGAAATCGGCATGGAGCATAACCTGGGGCTGACCTGCGACCCGGTTGCCGGTCAGGTGCAGGTACCGTGTATCGAGCGTAACGCCATTGCTTCAGTTAAAGCGATCAATGCTGCGCGTATGGCTATGCGTCGAACCAGCGCGCCGCGCGTCTCGTTGGATAAAGTCATCGAAACGATGTACGAGACCGGAAAAGACATGAACGCAAAATACCGCGAAACATCGCGCGGCGGGTTGGCCATTAAAGTCCAGTGTGATTAAACGCCGTTTCCCCTCCCTTCGCCCATCTGCTACGGATGGGCGAAATTTTTATCTCTTCCTCGTCGACTCCACGTTTCCCCACTACACTTGCTGTGTCGCGGTTGGCTTTTGTCGCCAACGCTTATTGGGCGGCCCGCATGCAAACAGCACAACGGATCATCAATCATTATCGCCGTAATCGTTTCATTGTTTGCACGATTTGTGCACTGGTCACGCTCATTCTTACGCTGAGCATCCGATTTATTTCGGAGCGGAACTTAAATCACCATCGCACGGTTGCATTTGCGAATCATGCCGTTGATGCGCTGGATAATGTGCTGCATCCTCTCCTGGTCGGACGAAACATACTGCTACCCTTACTTGAGCTTCCGTGCGCGACCGCACATTTGCCGTTGCGTAAGCAAGCCGCCCGCCTGCAAACCATTCGTTCTATCGGGCTGGTAAAAGAGGGAATTCTCTACTGCTCAAGCATTTTTGGCGCCCGCAATACTCCCATACGCCAGCTTCAGCCTGATCTTCCCGCAGCCGGCGATCTGCTGCTACTTTCCACGGATCACTCGTTACTCAAGGGAAGCCCGATCCTCATTCAGTGGTATCCCGCCTCTGCCGATGGTCAGGATGGCGTGATGGAAATTGTGAATATTGGCTTGCTGACGACCATGCTACTTGAGCCACAGCAGCCGCAAATTACCAGCGCCAGCCTGACGGTCGGCAAACGGCACCTGTTATATGGTCGGGGCGTGGTCGATACTCTTCCGGAATTAAAAAAAGATGAAGAGCGTTACCAGCTTTCATCGCGGCATTTCCCTTTTACTATCAGCGTCAGCGGGCCGTCGGCAGGCGTACTGGCGTTCAAACATCTCCCGACACAGTTACCCCTGGCCGTATTGCTTAGCCTGTTGATCGGTTATATCGCCTGGCTGGCGACGGCCAGCAGAATGAGCTTTTCCTGGGAGATTAATCTGGCCCTTGCCGAACGGGAGTTTGAGCTATTTTGTCAGCCGTTGCTTAATGCCCGCACGCAGCAGTGTACCGGCGTTGAGATCCTGTTACGCTGGAATAACCCGCGCCAGGGCTGGATCTCACCGGATGTTTTTATTCCTATCGCCGAGGAGCATAACCTGATAGCGCCGCTGACCCGCTATGTGATTGCGGAAACCATTCGGCAGCGGCACTACTTCCCCATCAACCATCAGTTTCATATCGGCATCAATGTGGCGGCAAGCCATTTCCGACACGGCGTGCTTCTCAAAGATCTTAATCAGTACTGGTTTAGTGCGGAACCTGTTCAGCAACTGGTGCTGGAGCTCACGGAACGCGACGCGTTGCTTGACGTTGATTACCGCCTGATGCGCGAGCTGCATCGTAAAGGCGTGAAGTTAGCCATCGATGATTTTGGCACAGGAAACAGCTCGCTCTCCTGGCTGGAAAAACTGCGGCCGGATATTTTGAAAATCGATAAATCCTTCACCGCCGCCATCGGTACCGATGCGGTCAATTCAACGGTGACCGATATTATTATCGCGCTAGGGCAGAGACTGAATATTGAACTGGTGGCGGAAGGGGTCGAAAACCAGACGCAGGCACAGCATTTGCGCCAGCATGGCGTGCAAATGTTACAGGGCTATCTCTATGCGAAGCCGATGCCCATTAGCGAATTTCCACAGTGGCGGGCGGGCAGCGCGCCGCCGCCCGCCCGGCATAACGGACAGATTATGTCCGTTATGCCGCATCTATAGACTTGATTCCTGCGTGTGACGTTATTCCTCTTCGTCGTGGGCAGGCTGTTCTTTAACAATCCGAACCAGATCGACACGATAGTCGTTGGCCTCGACAATGGTGATCCGCAGGGGCGGAACATCAATGACATCGCCAACACGAGGAATATGGCCATTAGCGGCGATCACTAACCCCGCGACCGTCGCAATATCGCCCTCTTCGTTCACCAGATGGTCAACTTCCAGCGCCTGCTGTAGCGCATGGAGATCGGTGCCGCCCTTCACTATCCAGCCCTCGGCATCGGCAACGATTTCCGGCGTTTCATCGGCATCCGGGAACTCACCGGCAATCGCTTCCAGCACATCCAGCGGCGTAACCAGCCCCTGCACCACGCCGAACTCGTTAGTGACGATAACGAAACTGCCGCGCGCGCGACGCAAAACGCCTAACAGATTGATAGGATCAAGCGTTTCCGGCACCACTATCGCCGGAGAAGACGCGGCGATAGCCGCAACGTCCGCGCCCTCTTCCAGCGCCACCAGCAACTCTTTCGCCCGAACGATACCGATAATTTCATCCAGCTCGCCCCGACATACCGGGAACAGGCTATGCGGAGAAGAGAGTAACTGCTGACGGATTTCAGCTACGCTGAGATTCGCATCCACCCAACTAATTTCGCCTCGCGGCGTCATAATGCCGCGCAGGGAGCGCGACGCCAGAGTCAGTACGCCGTTAATCATGTAGCGTTCTTCTTCGGCGAAGGCGCCTTCCGATACCGATATCGCGGCCGGGCTATCCGTCTCATGTTGCGTACTCGTCTGGCGTTTACCGCCCATCAGACGCAGGATAGCGTCCGCAGTACGCGCGCGCAGCGGCAACGTGGACTGATGACGAATAAAGTTGCGGCGCGCAATCTGGTTAAACACCTCGATAACGATCGAGAAACCAATTGCCGCGTACAGGTAGCCTTTCGGAATATGGAAACCAAACCCTTCCGCCACCAGGCTCAGGCCGATCATCAGCAGGAAGCTCAGACAGAGCACCACCACCGTCGGATGCTGGTTGACAAAACGGGTCAGCGGTTTTGACGCCAGTAGCATCACCGCCATCGCAATCACCACCGCCGCCATCATAACCGGCAGATGGTTTACCATACCTACCGCCGTAATCACGGCGTCCAGCGAGAAGACCGCATCCAGGATGACAATCTGCGTGACTACCACCCAGAAGCTCGCATAGCCTTTACCGTGTCCGGTGTCATGCTCGCGGTTTTCCAGACGTTCATGCAGCTCGGTGGTCGCTTTAAACAGCAGGAATATACCGCCCAGCAGCATAATTAAATCGCGGCCGGAGAAGGTAAAATCCCAGACGGTAAAGAGCGGCTTTGTTAAGGTCACCAGCCACGAAATAATGGACAGCAGCGCCAGTCGCATAATCAGCGCCAGCGAGAGCCCGATAAGACGCGCTTTGTCACGCTGCTTTGGCGGTAATTTATCGGCGAGGATCGCGATAAAGACCAGGTTATCGATACCCAGGACAATTTCCAGGACGACGAGCGTGAGTAAACCCACCCAAATTGAGGGATCCATTAATAATTCCATGACAAGCTCCTGCTTAAGGAATGACTAAACGGCGCCCACAACATCTCAAAGGATGCAGGCGGTAACGCAATAAACAAAGTAAGGCTATGGCAAGATATGCCAGATTGACAGGCGCAAAACGGCCAAAGAGTGAAATGACGTCGGTGACGATCCATACAACGGGCTGCTGCCCTATACCCCATTCTAATTAAACGGAAGCTAAACATAACAGAGACAACTGGTTTTTGGCAAAGATTTACCTTCCTTTGCAAAGAGATGTAACCAGGATATTTTACACTTCGAAATTTCTCATTATCGAAAACAAAATTACGGATCTCCATCACACAAAATATTTTTTTCGATATCTAAAATAATTCACGAAAATCATGCGTTTTTCGTTGTAACCCTCATCTGAATCGATTCGCTTGCGGACGGCGATTCAAAAAATACATCTGTCAAGTTGATGTGTTGACAATAATAAAGGAGGTAGCAAGTGACCATTGCTATTGTTATAGGCACACATGGTTGGGCTGCAGAGCAGTTACTTAAAACAGCCGAAATGCTGTTAGGCGAGCAGGAAAACGTCGGCTGGATCGATTTCGTTCCAGGCGAAAATGCCGAAACGCTGATCGAAAAGTACAACGCTCAGTTGGCTAAACTCGATACCAGTAAAGGCGTGCTATTTCTCGTTGATACATGGGGAGGCAGTCCGTTTAATGCTGCCAGCCGCATTGTCGTCGATAAAGAGCGCTATGAAGTTATTGCCGGCGTCAACATCCCGATGCTGGTCGAAACGTTTATGGCTCGTGACGACGATCCGAGCTTTGACGAGCTGGTCGCACTGGCGGTAGAAACCGGTCGTGAAGGCGTAAAAGCGCTGAAAGCGAAACCGGTAGAAAAAGCCGCGCCAGCGCCAGTCGCCGCCGCGCCAAAAGCGGCCACGCCGGCAAAACCGATGGGCCCGAATGATTATATGGTTATCGGGCTTGCCCGTATTGATGACCGCCTCATTCACGGTCAGGTCGCTACCCGTTGGACCAAAGAGACCAATGTCAGCCGTATTATTGTTGTGAGCGATGAAGTCGCGGCGGATACCGTACGTAAAACGCTGCTGACGCAAGTTGCGCCGCCGGGCGTTACGGCGCATGTGGTTGACGTCGCGAAGATGATTCGCGTCTACAATAACCCGAAATACGCCGGCGAACGCGTGATGCTTCTGTTTACCAATCCTACCGACGTCGAGCGCATCGTTGAGGGCGGCGTGAAAGTCACCTCCGTGAACATTGGCGGTATGGCCTACCGTCAAGGTAAAACGCAGGTGAACAACGCCGTTTCCGTCGATGAAAAGGATATCGAAGCCTTTAAAAAGCTCAACGAGCGCGGCATCGAGCTTGAGGTGCGTAAAGTTTCCACCGATCCGAAACTGAAAATGATGGATTTAATTGCCAAAGTGGCGAAATAACCGCCGGCATTTAATTAGCTTTCACACTTAAGATAGCAATAGGAGAAGTACAATGGAGATTACCACTCTTCAGATTGTGCTGGTGTTCATCGTCGCATGTATCGCAGGTATGGAGTCGGTACTTGATGAATTTCAGTTCCACCGTCCGCTGATCGCCTGTACCTTAATCGGCGCCGTTCTGGGGGACATGAAAACCGGTATTATCATCGGCGGTACTCTGGAAATGATCGCTCTGGGCTGGATGAACATCGGTGCTGCCGTTGCGCCTGATGCCGCACTGGCGTCCATCATCTCTACCGTTCTGGTCATCGCCGGGCATCAAAGCATTGGCGCCGGTATCGCGCTGGCGATTCCGCTGGCGGCGGCAGGCCAGGTACTGACCATTATCGTTCGTACCATCACCGTGGCATTCCAGCACGCGGCGGACAAGGCGGCTGAAAACGGCAACCTGACGGCGCTCTCCTGGCTGCACGTTTCTTCTCTGTTCCTGCAGGCAATGCGTATCGCTATCCCGGCGGTTATCGTTGCCATCTCCGTAGGCACCAGCGAAGTACAGGGAATGCTGAATGCGATTCCTGAAGTCGTCACAGGCGGTCTGAACATCGCCGGCGGCATGATCGTCGTGGTTGGTTATGCGATGGTTATCAACATGATGCGCGCAGGCTACCTGATGCCGTTCTTCTACCTCGGTTTCGTCACCGCGGCTTTCACAAACTTCAACCTGGTCGCACTGGGTGTCATCGGCGCAGTGATGGCTATTCTTTACATCCAGCTGAGCCCGAAATACAACCGTGTAGCGGGCGCGCCTGCAGCGGCTGCTGGCAATAACGATCTCGATAACGAACTGGACTAACAGGTGAGCGAAATGGTTGATATGACTAAAACTACCACCGAGAAAAAACTCACTCCGAGCGATATTCGCGGCGTATTTCTTCGTTCTAACCTGTTCCAGGGGTCATGGAACTTCGAACGTATGCAAGCGCTGGGCTTCTGCTTCTCTATGGTGCCGGCGATTCGTCGCCTGTATCCGGAGAATAATGACGCGCGTAAACAGGCGATTAAACGTCACCTGGAGTTCTTTAACACTCATCCTTACGTTGCGGCGCCGGTACTGGGCGTGACCCTGGCAATGGAAGAAAAGCGTGCGAACGGCGCAGAGATTGACGATGGCGCTATCAACGGTATCAAAGTCGGTCTGATGGGACCGCTGGCAGGCGTCGGCGACCCTATCTTCTGGGGTACCGTCCGTCCGGTATTCGCGGCGCTGGGCGCAGGTATTGCGATGAGCGGCAGCCTGCTTGGTCCGCTGCTGTTTTTCATCCTGTTTAACCTGGTGCGTCTGGCGACCCGTTATTATGGCGTGGCTTATGGCTACCGCAAAGGCGTCGATATCGTTAAAGATATGGGCGGCGGCTTCCTGCAAAAACTGACTGAGGGGGCGTCAATCCTCGGCCTGTTTGTCATGGGGGCATTGGTTAACAAGTGGACGCATGTGAATATCCCGCTGGTGGTCTCCACCATCACCGGTCAGGATGGTCAGACACGCGTTACCACCGTGCAAACCATTCTCGACCAGCTGATGCCGGGGCTGGTTCCGCTACTGTTGACCTTTGCCTGTATGTGGCTGCTGCGTAAGAAAGTTAACCCGCTGTGGATTATCGTGGGCTTCTTCGTCATTGGTATCGCCGGCTACTCCGTAGGACTGCTGGGCCAGTAAGGCTGTTGTACACTACCGGGGCCAAACGGCCCCGTTTTTTTATTTCTCTGGAGGATAAATGACTATCACGGACCTGGTGCTGATTCTCTTTATTGCCGCATTATTGGCTTACGCTCTCTACGATCAGTTCATCATGCCCCGTCGCAATGGCCCCACTCTGCTTTCTATAGCCCTGCTCCGCCGTGGTCGCGTAGACAGCGTTATCTTCGTTGGGCTGGTCGCCATCCTTATTTATAACAACGTAACCAGCCACGGAGCGCAGATGACCACATGGTTATTAAGCGCGCTGGCGTTAATGGGGTTTTATATATTCTGGATCCGCACGCCACGGATCATCTTTAAACAACGTGGCTTTTTCTTCGCCAATGTCTGGATAGAATATAACCGTATTAAAGAGATGAATTTATCGGAAGACGGCGTACTGGTGATGCAATTAGAACAACGACGCTTGCTTATCCGTGTACGCAATATCGACGATCTGGAAAAAATATATAAACTTCTTATTGAAAATCAATAATCTAAGATATAGCCTCAACTATATTTTTCGAATTTTATTTCGAATCATAATATAGCTAAGGCTATATTTTCTATTGACCAATTGTTATTTAATTTAACGTTTTATTGATGAATAAATCTAAATGAAAATCGTTTTCAATTAGAAGACAAATAATATTTTATCGCTGTTGTTTTATATTCTAAAAATATGTTAATGTTGCGCCGTCAATTGGGGAGTAGCCGATTTCCAGACTCCGGAAATGTACGCGTCAACATACTCGTTGCAAAACGTGGCGCGTACGGACCAGCCGCCGCTGGTCAGGCGAGACCATAGGCGCATCAACTGCTGTGTATTTCGTCACAGAATGGCGACATGCATGTTTGCTGGGGGCAGTGATGTGTTTAATGGATACCCCGGTCAGGACGTTGTCATGCACTTTACTGCTACTGTTCTTCTCGCTTTCGGCATGTCGATGGATGCTTTCGCGGCATCAATTGGCAAAGGCGCCACCCTACATAAACCCAAATTCTCAGAAGCGTTGCGTACCGGCCTTATCTTTGGCGCGGTTGAAACGCTGACCCCGTTAATCGGCTGGGGGCTGGGGATATTGGCGAGTAAATTCGTTCTGGAATGGAACCACTGGATAGCCTTTGTTCTGCTGATCTTTCTGGGCGGACGCATGATCATCGAAGGTATCCGCGGCGGTAGTGATGAAGATGAAACACCGTTACGTCGCCACAGCTTTTGGCTATTAGTCACGACGGCTATCGCGACCAGCCTTGATGCGATGGCGGTTGGCGTCGGTCTGGCGTTTTTGCAGGTAAACATCATCGCAACCGCATTAGCTATCGGTTGCGCCACGCTTATCATGTCCACCCTCGGAATGATGATCGGTCGCTTTATCGGCCCAATGCTGGGTAAGCGTGCTGAAATTCTCGGCGGGGTCGTACTGATAGGAATTGGCGTCCAGATCCTCTGGACGCATTTTCACGGTTAACGGTTACGCTGCCAGAGATGAAGGTTGAAATCCGTCTGGCAGCTAAGTCCGGCGCTGGCGGCCAGTTGTTCCCACACTTCTGGCCTGGCGCGCCAGGCAAATGGCGTCATTTGCAACAGTGCTACAGCCGCTTCGGCGGTGAGCTGCATGTGATAAGCAAGGCGGGTACTCTGCTGCAATGTGAATCCGTCGAGCTGCTCGGTATACTGCGCATGTAAACGCACCTCATCATAAATGAGCCCTTTTAGTTCCATCAGATGATGCGGCCCCGGCGTGGCGGTAACGACCCAACCACCAGGTTTCACCACGCGCGCCAATTCCTGCGCCTTACACGGGGCGTAGATTCTGATCACCGCATCCATTGACGCATCGGCAAAGGGCAGTCGATGGCTTGACGCCACACAAAACTTCACCTGCGAATAGCGTTTCGCCGCCGCTTTGATCGCCGTTTTAGCAACGTCCAGTCCAAACGTGGTGACTCCCGGCAACGCCTCGGCAAAAGCATGAGTGTAATACCCCTCGCCGCAGCCGATATCCAGAATCGCCGTGGCCGACTGATCCAGCCGCTCGCGCAACAGGTTAATCACGGCATCGCGCAGCGGCTGATAATGGCCCGCATCAAGAAACGCTCTCCTCGCCTGCATCATTTCGGCGCTGTCGCCCGGATCGCGCGAACGTTTATGCTGTACCGGCAGCAGATTGATGTAGCCCTCTTTCGCCACATCAAACTGATGGCGCTGTGGACATATAACGCTGTTATTCATCTGCGTAAGCGGCTGATGGCAAAGCGGACAGGTAAACGACATGACAACTCCGGACTGGGGCGCTAAAGGGCGCAAGTGTAACGCGAATTGCGCCCCGGGAAAATCCTTTACGAGCCCGGAACCGCAACGTGGCTGCCATGCATCACCAGAAGGTGATCTGAATCGGCTGGCATACCGTCTGGCTCAACATTTTCCAGCCGCAGCACATCGCCCATGATCTGGCTGAATACGGGCGCAGATACCGCGCCGCCATAATAAGCCCCATTTTGTGGATTATTAATCACCACCACCAGCGCAAACCTGGGGTTACTTGCCGGCGCGACGCCTGCGGTATATGCCACATACTTATCGACGTATTTACCATCATCGCCAATTTTTTTCGCCGTCCCGGTTTTGACCGCAATACGGTAGTCTCTTACTGCGGCTTTTGTTCCGCCGCCGCCAGGCAACGCGACGCTCTCCATCATATGTTCCACCTCGTGCACCAGTTCTTCCGGCATTACCCGCGTGCCGATCACGGGCGGATCAACTTTGGTGATCGATAACGGACGGTAGATACCAAAGCTGCCAATCGTGGCATAAACATGCGCCAGTTGCAGCGGCGTCACCATTAATCCATAGCCAAAAGCGAAGGTAGCGCGATCTAAATCACTCCAGTAACGGCGTTTCGGTAATAACCCGCTGCTCTCTCCGGTGAGACCCAGTCCGGTAGGCACGCCGAAACCAAAGCTTTTATAAGTATCCATTAATTTCTGCACCGGCATCGCCAGAGAAAGGTGAGAAACGCCGGTATCGCTGGATTTTTGCAAAATGCCGGTTAATGTCAGTTCCGGATAGTAACCGACGTCGCGGATACGGTGTCCATCGAGAGTAAAAGGATGGGTATCGATAACGCTGTCCGGCTGCACGATGCCCTGCTGTAACGCAGTCATAATGACCAATGGCTTCACAGTAGAACCGGGTTCGAAAGTGTCGCTAATCGCGCGGTTACGAAAATCGTCCAACTGCGCGCCTTCACGATTGTTCGGGTTGAAATCCGGGTAGCTCGCCATCGAGAGAATTTCACCCGTTGGGATGTTAATCAATACGGCAGCGCCGGATTCCGCTTTGTTCCAGATGACGGCGTTATCCAGCGCATCTTCGGTAACCGTTTGCAGACGTTCATCAATGCTAAGCTGAAGTTCATGAGCAGGAACCGGATTCACTTCCGTAATGTTCTCAATAACGTGACCAAATTTATCTTTACGCACCAGTCGGGAGCCCGGTTTTCCCGTCAGTTGCGCGTTAAAGCTTTTTTCAATACCTTCTATTCCCTGCCCGTCGATATTGGTAAAGCCGATCAAATTGGCCGCTACGTGTCCGGCAGGGTAAAAACGGCGCGACTCTTCCCGCAGGTTAATACCCGGTAGATTCAGTTTATCTATCCATTCGGCTTGCTGGGGTGAAACCTGGCGCGCAAGGTAGATAAAACGGCCTGCCGGGTTACTGTTTACCCGTTCCGCAAGCGTACTGAGCGACAGATGTAAGGCGCTGGCCAGCGCCTGCCAGCGCTCATTGTAGCCAACGCCGCCTTTGCTTATGATAGTCTTCGGATCGGCCCAGACAGCATTAACCGGAACGCTCACCGCTAAGGGTCGCCCTTCTCTGTCGGTGATCATGCCGCGTGGAGAGGCTGTGGTCACTTCACGAAGCGAGCGCATATCTTCTTGTTTCACCAGTTTCGACGGCGTAACAATTTGCAGCCATGCCACCCGCCCTAACAACAATGCCATACTGAGCAGAATGGCAGTGCAAAGTAGTGCAAAACGTATGGGCGTAAAATTACGGGTATCGCCGTCGCTTTTCTTTTTCACCTGATCTCCAGCCGAATCATTTTTCAGGTGATTGATTTAACGGGAAACGGACGGAAAAACCAGAAAAAACAATGCTAATAACATCGCGCCTTTGCAACAAATCGCTAACGAGAGCGCATCCAGACACATTTTGAAGGATATTGAATTAAAAAGCCCCGCTTTTAGCGAGGCTTTATATCTGAGGCTGACGCGACAAACGCATCAAATCAGTGGTGTCAATCAGATAGCTGTTACGTTAACAGCAGCCGGACCTTTCTGGCCGTCCTGAATTTCGAACTCAACGTTCTGGCCTTCAGCCAGAGTTTTGAAACCATTGCCCTGGATAGCGGAGAAGTGTACGAACACATCTTTGCTGCCGTCAGCCGGAGTAATGAAGCCAAAACCTTTGGATTCGTTGAACCACTTAACTTGACCTTTAATCTTTGCCATTTGCAAAATTCCTTAGAGTGTTTTCTTTGCCCGTAGGCATAACATAGATAAAACTGAGACATTACTGCTTGAGGCACTAATATAAGGTTCGGCAGAGAAGCGGTATTCAACGTCAACGTGTTTACTCAGGACTTCTTTACTGAAAATGCCACACATAAACAGAACTGTACCTCGTTTAACCCAAAGCCTGTTATCACATACAACGTTAATTATGGCAAGCCATTTTTAAACGTGTCTCGATCCGTCGCACAAATTACGAGAACCTTCACAAATTGACAGCACGTTTATGCAACAAAGTTGCGAAAGATATATCCTCACGCGCTGACGGACTCCTGACAACGTCACTGCTGAAAAGCCATTTTTCTACCATAGCTCAATAACTTCGCTTCTTCCAGTGCATCAAATCACATTTAAAAGCTGTATTTTTCATATCACTTTCTATGCTGAGTTATGCATAAATTGTCACAATGATAAAAAACACCTTTTAATCAAAATAATAGAAAAAAAAAGCGATTTTCGACACCGCTTTTTGTGATGTTCTGCGTCTTTACAGAATGCCTTAAAATAATGAACAAACAATGACAATCCATAAAGAGAGAGAAACGTTTCGCTTTTAATAGAGAATGAGCGGTATCACAAAAATGCCATATGTCCTTTTGTTATACATATAAAACTATGTTGCATATAAAGCCATATATTATGTAAGGCGTTGATGCCGTAGTATCAGTTGCAAACGGCAACGCGGAGAGATCCGACGGGGAAATGGGGCGTATGGCACTGGCGCCATTTGCGCCCCGGTAAGCATTATCGTTCTGCAACCAGACGAATGATGTCCTCATCCTCTTTTGGTTCGCTTGCCGCTGTTGCGGGTTCCGCTTCTTTTTCTGGTTCGTTTGCTTCGCAAAGGCGACGTAACAACGCGTTTTGCCGCTTCTGTTGATCCAATAACGCTTCGAGCAGTTCTATCTGCTCGTTGGCACGGGAACTTGCCCGGTTGACAAAGAACCAGAGCACCAGCCCCACCACCAGAACCACCATTGATACTATTAAAGATGCAAGAGAAAACGCACCAGAGTTTAAAACGTCGTTCATTTCACCACCTCAATGTAGAGACGTCATTCTACCACTGCTACACGGGAAGGAAATCTCTGGTGTAAAACGTTTACCAGGGAATAAATTTATTGATGGCGCAAATACCGCTGAAAAATTGTACATCCTGATCGCACATGATATTAAACACCTGCGCCCACAGCAACAGGCATACTACCACCACGATGCCGAGAACGACCCATCGAAATTTTTTCACTCCACTCTCCGATCTTACATCTTATGTCGCTAAATTATCATGAGTTACTTAAACCAGGAGTAACTGTAGCGGCATTATATGTTTTTAGGAATGATTCACTTGTTTCAATCAATGTACACGCTACTCTTATTCTAACTAAAAAAGAAAAGAGGTAGTAATGCGTTTGATCATTCGCGCAATTGTATTGTTTGCCCTGGTGTGGATAGGCCTGCTGATGAGCGGCTATGGCGTCCTGGTGGGAAGTAAAGTGAACGCTGCGGGGCTGGGTTTACAGTGCCATTACCTGACCGCACGCGGCACCAGCACGGCGCAATATCTCCATACCAACAGCGGCATTATTGGCTTTTCCGACTGTCCCATTTTCAGAAAAATCGCCACCGTGGTGGATAATGGCTAAGCGGCAATAAATAATTTCACAGTGAAACTATCGCCAATAATTCCCCTATATTGGCTGTTGTTCATAAGTACTGTTAAATAATATTTTAATAACCGTTAAATAAGCCGACAGATATTATCTACTTTTACGATTTCATCCCACCCGATGTTATAAAAAAAGCAGCTACATTTTTCGTAGCTGCTTTTTTTTAACGTCATGCTAATAACGTTGCTTAGAAGGGATAATCGTTGTAACCCATTTGTTCAGAAATTTTACGCGCGGCGGCGTGTAACATAGCCACATATTCCTGTAGGCGTTCTTCTGAAAAACGCAGCGTCGGGAACGAAATGCTTAACCCTGCGATGACTACGCCAAAACGGTCAAATACCGGTACGCCGATACAACGTAACCCTTCTTCCTGTTCTTCGTTATCTTCACCGTAGCCTTGCGCACGCACTTCATCCAACAGCGGCAACAACGCTTCAGTGCTGGTAATCGTGCGTCCAGTGCTTTGCTTATACTCTACGCCGTCGAGAATCTGCTTAACCTCATCACGGTCGCGCCAGGCCAGAAGCACTTTACCGATGGCCGTACTGTACAGCGGATTACGACGCCCAATACGTGAGTACATCCGCAGATTGTACATAGAGTCAATTTTATGGATATAGACAATGCTGTCTTCATCCAGCGCGCCAAGATGGATAGTTTCTTTTGTCAGACGAGACAGTTCACGCATCTGAATGTCCGCACTGCGGATGAGATCAACATTTTGCAAAGCTCGTGCGCCCAGCTCAAACAGCTTTAGCGTCAGAGAGTATTTTTCAGACTCCCCTTCCTGAGCCACGTAGCCCAGCGTTTTCATGGTTTGCAAAAAGCGATAAACGGTGCTTTTCGACATCATGACGCGCTGCGATAGCTCGGTAATCCCTATTTCACGCTCTTCACCCAGCGCCTGCAGAATGCCGAAAACTTTCAGCACAGAAGATACAGAATCAGGCTGCTTATCCAGATCTGCGTTTGCCATTTATCACCTCATTACGAGCGTTTTATAAAATTCAGAACGAGTTTTTATTATAATTTCACGCCAGGTCGCCCGCAATCCATCTTTGCTTACTTCGTTACAAATCTGCGACATAACAACTCAATATTAATGCTAACATTATTATTCAGCTCATAATTCCCCTTATTACAAAATACTTATGGAAAAAACACGGGCCGATGGCCTGCCCCTCCCGCAGAGATACGGCGCTATCCTGACGATTATTATCGGTATTTCGATGGCGGTTCTGGATGGCGCAATCGCTAATGTCGCGCTGCCAACCATTGCGACTGATTTACATGCCTCCCCTGCCAGCTCTATCTGGATTGTCAATGCGTACCAAATCGCCATTGTCGTCTCACTACTTTCCCTGTCTTTTTTAGGCGACATGTTTGGTTATCGCCGGATCTATAAATGTGGTTTAGTGGTATTTCTGCTTTCATCATTGTTTTGCGCGCTTTCAGACTCGCTGCAGATGCTGACGCTGGCGCGCATCGCGCAGGGATTTGGCGGCGCGGCGCTAATGAGCGTAAACACGGCGCTGATTCGTCTTATCTACCCCCAGCGTCATCTGGGACGAGGCATGGGAATTAACTCTTTTATCGTCGCAGTCTCTTCCGCCGCGGGTCCGACGATCGCCGCGGCGATCCTGTCCATCTCATCATGGAAATGGCTGTTTCTGATTAATGTCCCGTTAGGTATCATCGCGTTAATTCTGGCCATACGCTTTTTACCAGCAAACATCGCCCATGACACTAAGCCGCGCTTTGACTTACCGAGCGCGGTAATGAATGCGCTCACATTTGGCCTGCTGATTACCGCATTGAGCGGATTTGCCCAAGGACAGTCGCTAACGTTGATTGGCGCAGAGCTGCTCGTTCTGGTCGTGGTCGGTTTTTTCTTCGTGCGCCGCCAGCTTTCTTTGCCCGTCCCCTTGTTACCCATCGACTTGTTACGCATTCCGCTTTTTTCACTCTCGATCGGCACGTCAATTTGCTCGTTCTGCGCGCAAATGTTAGCCATGGTCTCGCTACCTTTTTATCTGCAAACCGTGCTGGGCCGTAGCGAAGTAGAAACCGGCCTGTTATTGACGCCCTGGCCACTGGCAACGATGGTGATGGCACCGCTGGCGGGATACCTGATAGAACGTCTTCATGCCGGTTTGCTGGGGGCGCTGGGAATGGTGATAATGGCAGCCGGGTTGTTTGCGCTGGTCATGTTGCCAGGCTCCCCCTCCGATCTGAATATTATCTGGCCGATGATCCTTTGCGGCGCAGGGTTTGGCCTGTTCCAGTCGCCGAATAATCACACCATTATCACTTCCGCGCCGCGTGAGCGCAGCGGTGGCGCCAGCGGGATGCTGGGCACGGCGCGACTGTTAGGCCAAAGTACTGGCGCCGCGCTGGTAGCGCTAATGTTGAACCAGTTTGGCGATAGCGGTACGCATCTTTCGTTGCTCGCGGCGGCGATCCTGGCGACTCTCGCGGCGGTAGTGAGCGGTTTACGTATTACGCAACCACGCGTTCAGGCGTAAAAAAAGCGCGTCATTCGACGCGCTTTTCATACTTGCCAGTAGGCTTATTATTTCAGGTACTCACCGCTACGTAGCGCTTCAATGCGTTTATCAAGCGGTGGGTGCGTCATAAACAGCTCGCTTAACGATTTCGATTTACCGTTAATACAAAACGCCATCATGCTGGTCGCTTCTTGCGGCTCGTAGCTGGTTTTCAGGCGCTGCAACGCGGCAATCATTTTTTCACGGCCAACCAGCTTCGCCGATCCCGCATCGGCATGAAACTCACGGTAACGGGAGAACCACATGGTGATGATGCTCGCCAGAATACCGAAGACCAGTTCCAGCACCGTCGCAACGGCGAAATAGATTAGCGGATTACCGTTACTTCCTTCGCCTTCATCACGGTTGCCGCCCAGAAAACCAGCGGCAATTTGCGCGATAATGCGCGAAATAAAGATAACGAAGGTGTTAACCACCCCCTGAATCAACGTCATCGTCACCATATCGCCATTGGCAATATGGCTGATTTCATGCGCAATGACGGCTTCCGCTTCGTCAGGGCTCATGTTTTGCAACAAACCGGTGCTCACAGCGACCAATGAGGCGTCACGGCGTGCGCCCGTCGCAAACGCGTTAATGTCCGGCGCATGGTAGATAGCAACCTGCGGCATGGCGATACCGGCCTGGCGCGCTTGCGTTGCTACGGTGTTCATCAACCAGCGTTCTCTTTCATTGCGAGGCTGTTCAATAACTTCCCCTCCTACGGATTTTAACGCCATCCATTTGGACATCAGCAATGAAATAAAAGAACCGCCAAAACCAAACAGCAGCGCCATGATCAGCAAGCCTTGCACGCTGCTCGACTGTATCCCTGTCAGGCTCAGAACCAGCCCGAAAACGACCATCACGGCCAGGTTCGTCAGCAGGAAGAGCGCGATTCGCATCATAATTTTCTTTTAACCTCAATTTAACAAAGCGCACTATGCGATTACCCACATCGTATGGGTCTTATGGCTATTTTCAAGCATCACCAGGCGGTAAGTCACGAGAAAAACACAACTTTACATTTTGTAGCATTATCCTGACGACTTCTGCGCTTGTTAAAAAAAACAGGCACAATTTTTTGTGCCTGTTTAGCGTTACTTATTGGCTGCCGCCTGCTCCGCTGGTTTTTCTTTTTCAAGATGCGCCAGGTCCAGAGCAATCTTCACCGTTTCATCAAGGTATGGGTCCGGCTCCTGGTAATCCTTTGGCAGATCGTCCAGTTTCTTCAGCAACGGTTTACCCTCACGTTTAAACCGATCGTTAATACGCGCCAGACGCAGAGCGTCTTCTTCATTGTTCTCTTTCTCACGCTGCGCATAATTCAGAGAGACGATGTTGCGCTTATCCTTCATGGCATTGAAACGTGCGATATCCTTCATGATGTACTGGAACTCAGGATCTTTGGCGATACGCGCGTTGTGTTCTTTCAATAATTCCGGGCCAAACGGGGCCAAATCATCCGATTTCACGTATTTCGCCGCATCAATGCTATCCCACGGCAAGGCGTTATCTTCAAATTTTTCTCCGGTTTCCGTCTCTTCATTGCCGGTCGGCATGATGATGTCCGGCGTGACCCCTTTACGCTGCGTACTACCGCCGTTGACACGGTAAAACTTCTGAATGGTGTACTGCACCGAACCCAGCGCAGGCCATTCCGGGCGAAGCATCTGATCGTAAATTCGGTTTAGCGAACGATATTGTTGTACCGTCCCTTTACCGAAGGTCGGCTCACCGACAATCAGCGCGCGCCCATAATCCTGCATCGCGGCAGCAAAGATTTCCGATGCCGAGGCACTGAAACGATCGACCAGCACCACCAGCGGGCCTTTGTAGTAGACCACGCCGTCGGTGTCGCTATCCTCACGCACTTTGCCGTTATTGTCGCGCACCTGAACTATCGGACCAGAAGGGATAAACAGACCGGAAAGCGAAACGGCTTCCGTCAGCGCCCCACCGCCGTTTGAACGCAGATCGATAACGATGCTGTTAACGTTCTGTTTTTCCAGCTTCTGAAGCTGAACTTTGACATCATCGGTCAAGCCGACATAGAAGCCTGGAATATCCAGTACGCCAACTTTTTCCTTGCCGACGGTTTTCACCGACATTTTAACCGCACGATCTTCAAGACGAATCCGTTCACGCGTCAGCGTGATGATACGCGTTTTCGTCCCTTTACCAGCCGGCAGTATTTCCAGTCGGACCTTGCTGCCTTTTGGCCCTTTAATCAGCGCCACCACATCGTCAAGACGCCAGCCAATCACGTCGACCATCGGTTTTCCGGCCTGCCCTACGCCGACGATACGATCGCCGACGCTAATCGACTTGCTCTTCGCTGCCGGGCCGCCGGCGACCAATGAGTTAATGACAGTATAATCGTCATCCATTTGCAGCACCGCGCCGATACCTTCCAGAGACAGGCTCATTTCGGTATTAAACTGCTCGGTATTGCGAGGAGAAAGATAATTCGTATGCGGGTCGATTTCACGCGCAAAAGCGGTCATCGCCAGCGAGAACACATCTTCACTGTTGGTCTGCGCCAGGCGACGAATAGCGAATTTGTAGCGACGCGTCAGCGTTTCGCGAATTTCTTTGTCGCTCTTGCCGGTGAGTTTCAGACTGAGCTCATCGAATTTCACTTTACTATCCCACAGCGCATTTAGCTCAGCCTCATCTTTCGGCCAGGGCGCTTTACTGCGGTCCAGGTTAAACGTATCGTTTCCGGTGAAATCCATTGGCCGCTCCAGCACTTTTAGCGCGTACTGGTAACGTTCAAACCGGCGCTTTTGCGCCAGGTTATAAAGATCGTAAAAAACATCCAGCTTACCCGTGCGCAGCTCATCGCCCAACACGGTTTTCTTTTTCGCAAACTGCTCGACATCGCTCGCCAACAAAACGTTGTGGCTATAGTCGAGAAGATTCAGATAGCGATCAAAAATCTTTGCCGAAAATGCCTCATCCAGATCGAACTGGCGATAATGGGAGCGGGTAAAACGCGACGTTACGCGCTCGCTCACCGTCGCATGTTGCGTCTCTTCCTTTAATACGGGAATTTGATCGGCACGCGTAATATCTTCCACGGCGAAGGACTGGCCTGCTAATGCAAGCAGGCCAGCTAACGCGGTAAGCCTAAAAAAAGTGTTCATGCCAGGCCTGGCCTCCGTTTCAGAACACCAGGTGTTCTGCGCGTACAATCAAAGACATACCCGAATTCAGCTGTACACGGACACCATCTTTGGTGATTTCTAATACGGTGGCATCCATCGCATTATTACCCGCTTTCACCTTGAGGGACTGCCCTACGGTCAATACTGAAATATCAGAAACCGGCGTGTGCTTCTCTTCGCGAGGCGCACGCGGCGCTTTCGTCGTCTGTTTATCAGCGCGAGGTTTACGTTCAGCGCCTTCTTTACGACGCGCTACCGGGCGAGGTTTACGCTCGCGTCGCGGCGCGTCTTCTTTTTCGCCAGCCGCCGCGGCAGCTTCGCGTTTTTTCGCTTGCTGCTCTGCGCGCTGCGCCTGAACACGGGCTTTGGCTTCTTCAAGCTGCTTACGCGCATGTTCGACATGCTGTTCTTCCAGCTCGCCGCACGGATTGCCATCAAGGTCGACGCGCGTTGCGCCCGGCTTAACGCCGTACAGGTAACGCCAGCTTGAAGTATAAAGACGTAAAGCGGAACGAAGTTGCGTTTTGCTGAGGTTCATTTCGCCCCCAACTCGCTCTACCAGATCCTGAAAAATACCAATTTTCAGCGGGCGAGCTTCGCCTTCCGCACTAAAACAGTGAGGAAAACGCTCGGCCAGAAACGCGATAACTTCTTTACTGCTATTCAACTTAGGTTGATTTTCCATGAAATTTCCTGATTACAACGGACGTAGCCAACAAGCAGCAGGCATGAACAGGCGTCATTATAATGACGCCATCAGTAATTGCTACGTTATCCGTTGATTATCCTGCGACGCTCGCAAAGAATTTTTTGTAATCCGTCGTTGCAAGCACGGTTTCAAGCTGTGCGACCAGCGTACGCAGGCCGTGTTCATCTTCTTCGGTAAAACGGCCAAACGCCGTGCTATCTATATCCAGCACGCCGATAATCCGTTCGCCAACCGTGACAGGCAGCACAATTTCGGCGTTGCTGGCGGCATCACAGGCAATATGGCCGTCAAACGCATGAACATCATCAATACGTTGAACCTTATTCTGCGCTACCGCTGCGCCACACACGCCGCGACCAACCGGAATCCGCACACAGGCGATTCGCCCCTGAAACGGCCCCAACACCAGCGTATCGCCTTCGAGGAGATAAAACCCTGCCCAGTTCACCTCGGTAAGACGTTCGAACAGTAGCGCGCTGGTATTCGCCAGCGTAGCCAGAAAGCTGGTTTCACCTGCCATTAACGACTGAAAATCGCGGTTTAATGCCGCGTATAGTTCTGTTTTGCTCATTATATAATCACTTCGTGGTCTTACTCCTAAACACAGGCTATTAAAATAAGCATTAAATGCGTTCTTGCTCAAGATTATTCCTGTCATGAGTTAAGATTACATTATTCTAACACTTTGATTCACGATACATGGCTCTGAACACCTCACACGTCACGCCAACAAAAAAGCTAACGATCAGGTCAATTAGCGAAGCGCTGCCGCGCAGCCACTACCAGCGCTGCCCTGAATGCGACATGCTGTTCAGCTTGCCGGAGATGAGCGCTCATCAAAGCGCTTATTGTCCTCGTTGCCAGGCCAAAATTCGCGATGGGCGCGACTGGTCGCTGACGCGGCTGACCGCGATGGCAGTAACCATGCTGCTATTGATGCCGTTTGCCTGGAGTGAACCGCTACTCCATATCTACCTGTTGGGCGTACGCATTGATGCCAATGTGATGCACGGCATCTGGCAAATGACGCAGCAGGGCGATCCGTTAACCGCCGCAATGGTGCTCTTTTGCGTGGTGGGCGCGCCGCTTATTCTGGTTTTTTCAATTACTTATCTGTGGTTTGGCAGCCTCCTCGGCATGAATCTGCGTCCAGTCCTGCTGATGCTGGAAAAACTGAAAGAGTGGGTGATGCTGGACATCTATCTGGTCGGTATTGGCGTTGCCTCTATCAAAGTGCAGGACTATGCCTTTCTGCAGCCGGGCATCGGGCTTTTAGCATTCGTCTCGTTGGTGGTTCTTAGCATTCTGACTATGATTCATCTGAATGTGGAGCAACTATGGGAACGATTTTATCCGCAGCGCCCTGCTCAACGTGCGGACGAAAGATTGCGCGTCTGTCTTGGCTGCCACTTTAGCGGCTATCCGGATGCGAAAGGACGCTGCCCGCGTTGTCATATTCCGCTGCGGTTACGCAGAAAACAGAGCATACAGAAGTGTTGGGCGGCCTTGCTGGCGTCTATTGTCTTTTTGCTGCCGGCAAACCTGCTGCCTATCTCGGTAATCTACATTAATGGCGGGCGTCAGGAAGACACTATCCTGTCGGGCATTATGTCGCTTGCCAGCAGCAATATCGCCGTCGCCGCCGTCGTTTTTATCGCCAGTATTTTGGTGCCGTTTACCAAAGTCATCGTGATGTTTACGCTACTGTTGAGTATCCATTTTAAATGCGAACAGGGACTGCGGACGCGAATTCTGTTGCTGCGTCTGGTGACATGGATAGGCCGCTGGTCGATGCTGGATCTTTTCGTTATCTCGTTAACCATGTCTCTGATTAATCGCGATCAGATTCTGGCTTTTACTATGGGACCGGCTGCGTTTTATTTCGGCGCAGCGGTAATTTTGACTATTCTTGCAGTGGAATGGCTGGATAGCCGCTTACTTTGGGATGCACATGAGTCAGGAAACGCCCGCTTCGAAGACTGAAGCGCAAATTAAAACCAAACGCCGTATTTCACCTTTCTGGCTGCTACCGCTTATCGCGCTAATGATCGCAGGGTGGCTAGTATGGGATAGCTACCAGGATCGCGGCAATAGCGTGACTATCGATTTTATGTCGGCGGACGGTATCGTACCGGGCCGTACTCCCGTTCGCTATCAGGGAGTAGAAGTCGGCACCGTGGAAGATGTCAGCCTGAGCAAAGATCTGCGCAAAATTGAAGTTCGCGTCAGTATCAAATCAGATATGGAAGATGCGTTGCGCGAAGAGACGCAATTCTGGCTGGTGACGCCCAAAGCCTCGCTGGCGGGCGTTTCCGGCCTGGATGCGTTGGTCGGCGGGAATTACATCGGTATGATGCCAGGTAAAGGCAAGCCCAGAGATCATTTCGTCGCCCTGGATACACAGCCTAAATACCGGCTTAGCAACGGCGATCTGATGATTCATCTCAATGCGCCGGATCTCGGTTCGCTTAATAGCGGTTCACTGGTCTATTTCCGTAAAATCCCTGTCGGACGGGTGTATGACTATTCGATTAATCCTAACAAACAGGGCGTTACGATTGACGTTCTGATTGAGCGACGGTTTACCGATCTGGTGAAAAAAGGCAGCCGTTTCTGGAATGTCTCCGGCATTGACGCCGATCTAAGCCTGAGCGGCGCGAAGGTGAAACTGGAGAGCCTCGCGGCCCTGGTCAATGGCGCGATTGCGTTTGACTCGCCGGACAATTCCAAACCCGCCGCCCAGGATGACACGTTCGGCTTATATAAAGATTTAGCCCACAGCCAACGAGGGGTAATCGTTAAACTTGAGCTGCCCAGCGGAGACGGTCTGAAGGCGGAATCTACGCCGCTCATGTACCAGGGACTGGAGGTGGGTGAGCTTTCTAAACTGACGCTCAACCCTGGCGGTAAAGTCACCGGAGAGATGACCGTCGATCCCAGCGTTGTTCCGCTGATGCGGGAAAATACGCGTATTGAGTTACGCAATCCCAAACTGTCGTTAAGCGACGCGAATATCAGTTCGTTGTTAACCGGAAAAACCTTCGAGCTGGTGCCGGGCGACGGCGAACCGCGCAGTGAATTTGTGGTGGTGCCGGGTGAAAAAGCTTTGCTGCATGAGGCGAATGCCTTAACCCTGACGCTGACGGCCCCGGAAAGTTACGGCATCGAACCGGGCCAGCCGTTAATTTTACATGGCGTAAAAATTGGCCAGGTCATTGAGCGCAACTTATCCAGTAAAGGCGTGTCATTCACCGTCGCGATTGAACCGCAGCACCGGGATTTGGTACAGGGCGACAGTAAATTCGTGGTCAACAGCCGGGTGGATGTCAAAGTCGGCCTTGACGGCGTAGAGTTCCTCGGTGCCAGCGCCAGCGAGTGGATTGACGGCGGAATTCGTATTTTACCCGGTACGAGCGGGAAGATGAAATCCACCTACCCGCTCTATGCTAACCTGGAAAAAGCGCTGGAAAATAGCCTCAGTGACTTACCGACTACCACCTTAACGCTGACGGCCGAAACGTTGCCGGATGTCCAGGCAGGTTCCGTCGTGCTGTATCGAAAATTTGAAGTAGGCGAAGTCATCACCGTTCGCCCACGCGCCAATACCTTTGACATCGACCTACATATTAAGCCGGAATATCGCCACCTGTTAACCAGCAATAGCGTGTTCTGGGCGGAAGGCGGCGCGAAGGTGCAACTTAACGGCAGCGGCCTAACGGTACAGGCCTCGCCACTCTCCCGCGCGCTGAAAGGGGCCATTAGTTTTGATAACCTGAGCGGCGCCAGCGCCAGCCGGCACAAAGGCGATAAACGCATTCTTTATGCTTCAGAAACTTCCGCCCGCGCGGTAGGCGGACAAATTACGCTGCACGCGTTCGACGCCGGAAAACTGGCGGAAGGGATGCCAATTCGTTACCTCGGTATTGATATCGGCCAGATCCAGACGCTGGAATTGATCACCGCACGTAATGAAGTGCAGGCAAAAGCCGTACTTTATCCGGAGTATGTACAGACATTTGCCCGCGCCGGAACACGTTTTTCCGTTATTACGCCACAAATTTCCGCGGCGGGCGTCGAGCATCTGGATACGATTCTCCAGCCCTATATTAACGTTGAGCCAGGACGCGGCGCGGCGCGGCGCGACTTTGAACTGCAGGAAGCCACGATTACCGACTCACGCTATCTGGATGGGTTAAGCATCGTCGTGGAGGCGCCAGAAGCAGGCTCGCTTAATATTGGCACCCCCGTCCTGTTCCGCGGTATCGAAGTGGGAACCGTCACCGGAATGTCCCTGGGGTCGCTCTCCGATCGCGTGATGATCACCTTGCGCATCAGTAAGCGTTACCAATATCTGGTGCGTAATAACTCCGTATTCTGGCTCGCCTCCGGCTATAGTCTCGACTTTGGTCTAACAGGCGGCGTGGTGAAAACGGGAACATTTAATCAGTTCATCCGTGGCGGTATCGCCTTCGCTACTCCACCTGGTACGCCGCTGGCACCAAAAGCGCAAGCCGGTAAGCATTTCCTGTTACAAGAGAGCGAACCGAAAGAGTGGCGTGAATGGGGTACCGCTCTGCCACGTTAAACACCAGGCTCCGGCGTACTCGCGCCGGAGCGTTTTATGCTACACTGCGCGCCTGTTTTTTTGCCGGCGATACACCTGTGGCTCAACACGCTGTCTATTTTCCTGACGCTTTTCTGACGCAAATGCGTGAAGCAATGCCTTCCACGCTCTCTTTTGATGAATTTATTTCGGCCTGCCAACGCCCGTTGCGCCGCAGTATACGCATCAATACGCTTAAAATATCCGTGGCTGATTTCCTTGCCCTAATCGCGCCCTACGGCTGGTCGCTCACGCCAATTCCGTGGTGTCATGAAGGATTCTGGATCGAGCGCGATGATGAAGAGGCATTGCCGCTTGGCAGTACCGCTGAGCATTTAAGCGGCCTGTTTTACATTCAGGAGGCCAGTTCGATGCTGCCGGTCGCGGCCCTGTTCGCCGATGGTAATCATCCGCAGCGGGTCATGGATATGGCAGCGGCGCCTGGTTCCAAAACCACGCAGATCGCAGCCCGCATGGGGAACCGCGGCGCCATTCTGGCCAACGAATTTTCGGCCAGCCGCGTCAAAGTTCTGCACGCTAATATCAGCCGATGTGGAATCGCCAATACCGCACTGACGCATTTCGATGGCCGCGTATTTGGCGCTGCGTTACCGGAGATGTTTGACGCTATCCTGCTGGATGCGCCCTGCTCTGGCGAAGGCGTAGTACGTAAAGATCCTGATGCGCTAAAAAACTGGTCGCCAGAAAGCAATCTGGATATCGCGGCGACACAGCGGGAACTGCTCGACAGCGCTTTTCATGCTTTACGACCCGGCGGCACGCTGGTCTACTCCACCTGCACGTTAAATCGCCAGGAAAACGAAGAGGTCTGCCTCTGGCTGAAAGAGACCTACGCCGACGCCGTTGAATTTTTTCCGCTGGGTGATCTGTTTCCTGACGCTGACCGCGCCCTCACCCCGGAAGGCTTCCTGCACGTCTTCCCGCAAATTTACGACTGCGAAGGATTCTTTGTCGCACGTCTGCGTAAAATGTCATCCCTTCCAGCCATGCCCGCGCCGGGGTATAAAGTGGGGGCATTTCCTTTTACCCCCCTCAAAGGCCGCGAAGCATTACACGTTACCCAGGCGGCCAACGCCGTCGGACTGCTATGGGATGAAAATCTCCATCTTTGGCAGCGTGATAAAGAGGTCTGGCTGTTCCCGGCAGAGATTGAATCACTGATCGGAAAAATCCGTTTTTCCCGGCTCGGCATTAAGCTGGCCGAAAGTCATAATAAAGGCTATCGCTGGCAACATGAGGCGACGATAGCCCTTGCCTGCCCGACTCATGCTCACGCGTTCGAACTTTCTGCGCAAGAGGCGGAGGAGTGGTATCGCGGTCGGGATATTTATCCGCAAACACCCCCCGCCGCTGATGATGTCCTGGTGACGTTCCAGCATCAGCCGCTTGGTCTGGCAAAACGTATCGGCTCAAGAATAAAGAACAGTTACCCGCGTGAACTGGTACGTGATGGCAAACTCTTTACTGGTAACAGTTAAAAGGCGCACAAAAAAACCGCACTTTTTGACTGGCGCTTTTGCGTACGTTGACTACGCTGAAAAATGGACGGCTAAACTGGTCGTACCACAATTAGCGTATTAACGGAGAGCACGATGATGAAAACCAGTGTGCGCATTGGCGCTTTTGAAATCGACGATGCCGAATTACATGGCGAATCACCGGGGGAGCGAACGTTAACTATCCCCTGTAAATCCGATCCGGATTTATGTATGCAACTGGACGCCTGGGATGCCGAAACCAGCGTTCCCGCCATTCTCAACGGGGAACATTCCGTTTTGTTCCGTAATCATTACGATCCTAAATCTGATGCCTGGGTCATGCGTCTTGCCTGACTCAAAAAGAACCCGTCGCCAGGCGGGTTATTTATTCTTCCTTTTCTCATTTCCCCCCTGCGCTAACCTCTCCTACACTATCGTGTAAAGTAGTTAACATTGAGGATGTAATGTTCGCGCTGGTACTTTTTGTATGTTACCTGGATGGAGGATGCGAGGATATTGTCGTGGACATCTACGATACCGAGCAGCAATGTCTTTATTCGATGGACGATCAACGGATTCGCCATGGCGGCTGTTTTCCGGTAGAGGATTTTATCGACGGCTTCTGGCGACCTGCGCAGCAATATAGCGATTTTTAACCCTGGTCGCTGATACCGCTATTGTATCCGCGCTAACGTCAATTGCCCGCCAAATACCGCGCCTGTATCAATATAGTGTACGTTGGCAAAATCCATGCGCCGGCGCAACGGCGTATGGCCAAACCAAAAATGATCGGCTCCGCTAATCCCGCCACGCTTATTTATGAGCCGTTCGCGGCTCCAGAGAACCTGATGTAAGTCGACCTTTTTTTGCCATTGATAGGTTGACGCTGGATAATCTGCATGAGCGATCACATGCGTGCTATGGCGGCAGCGAACTTCCAGTATCCAAGGCAGCCGCTGACAAAGGATAAAAAGCGCTTCAGCTTGCGCAGCGTGTTCAGCCGTCAGGCGGGTAAACCAGTCGCCACCATTCATCAACCACAGCGTCGACTGCGATGAGGCCCGCGCATCCAGCGCCATTTGTTCATGATTGCCGCGAACCGCCATCATCCAGGACTCACGCAGTAAAGCCAGGCAACCCAGGCTGTCCGGGCCTCTATCAATGAGATCGCCCACAGAAACTAACAAGTCTTGTTGCGGATCAAATCGACACTCACGTAACTTTTTCATTAACATTGAAAAACAGCCGTGGATATCGCCGACCACCCAGACATGCCGCCAATTCTTTGCCTCTATTCGCTGATAAATCTCTTCAGGCCGCATCATGTTTTTCCTGTCGTTCATTACCCAGGACAGATATAAAAAGATAGCGTGTGCAGATTTTTTTTGCTTAGTAAACGTGCTCTGTTGTAAATAGCGAATTTCATCAGTAGCGAGTAAATGCTTTGTTATCATCGCAATAAAATATAACTGGCTGCGCCAGGGGAGTGTTATCCCCTGGCGCAGCGAGCTACTCACTATCGCCTGTTCACCTTCAATATTCTTCCTCCTTAAAAACATATCGGAAACATAAACCACATATCGACACCACAGGCTTCAGCACACTCTTCAGCTGAGTGAGTTGCAAGGCAAACCAGCGCCAATGCAGGTGTCGTTACCGTGGCGACCATCGCCCCCACAAACAGAAGCAGCATAATTTTTTTTAAAGGCGGCATAACCTCTCCTGACAGTTAACAGACCATTAATCCTTATCGAGACATCATCCGTGCGCGGGTATCATAGACTTAACAACACGCAGCGTTACAAAAAAAGCTGTCTGGTTGTGCAGGTATTTAGAGTAATAACAATTATTTTAAGTTTTAAGGTTATCCATTTGATTTTTATATTAAAATAAAGATGACGACGTTTTGTTAAAAGCGTCGCCATAAAAATGAATATATAGTTTCAGAAAATCTGCTATTAATTCATACGGTTAATAGCGGTATTGTGTTTGCTATCTTCAGGAGGCATTCTGAAGATACTTATTCGCAATATTTTCTATAGTTAACTGAAATTGTTGTGGCGTTGGCATCGTCCCCTTATTAAACAGCGGCGTAACTTCTTTCATAACGATTTTCTCAGCATGCGCTTTAAAAGACACCTGCTGATTATGATTTATAAACATATGCGGATATTTAATGCTCGCTGCAGCAATGAGGGGGACGACAAAAGGATTCGCCCCTGCCCCACCTGGAGTAAATACGCCGTTTTTCATCTCTCCAGGTAGCCCCGCATTCTGCGCAGCCTCTCCTATCTCTTTCAGAAATGGGGTAATACTGATCCCTTTACTGATGAGTAATTTACAACATTGATCTTTATTATTACTGTACACGGCTGCTAATATGGCTTCGCATGTCTGACGAGCATAGGCCGGATCTTTACTCGCATTACCTTTGATATCCAGGCTATTGAGCTTTTGCAGCATAAAATCTTTAACAGTTTTACTGGTTAATACTGCCCTCCCCTCAGAGGCGCTCCCACGATGAAAATGGGTAGTCGGTATGTCTGTTTGCAGATGCAGGCTAAAGCGATCTGACAAACTCGTCGACAGGCTGATAAAGCTATTTCTAACGGCAGTAATACTTTTTGCAAAAATGTCCTTCTCCGTTGTTTTTTCTTTTACTGGTTCAACGTCACTTCTATGGATTCTGTAGTGCTGGGTGGATAGTGTTATGTTAGTCACGGTAGTTCTCCTTTTAGATAACTATGCATAGCTACACTTTGTTTATATTTCTTGCTTTCAAAAAATAGCCACCTTCTCCACAACCATTTTTACTCATTGATATTTATAAATTTTATTTTCCTGATGGATTTTGTTCTTCTGTCACTTAGCCTGTTTTTTTTCGGCGCAAGGTGTTCGACTTTTATCGAGGAACATTTTTATCGGGACAATCCTGAACAGGTAAAACATCACTTCAATTCAACTGCTGCGTCACACAAAACATTCATGAATATTATTATTTATGCTGATGTTGTTACGATTTTGCCCCCATTCACAGGCTGGCGACCAATTATCCTGCCAGCGAGTTAGCCGCTTTTTCAAAACCTATAAAGTCGCCATGCCAAACCTCTCCGCCACTGTAACCTTTATCTAAATATCAATTAATTAACTGATTTTTATATATTATGACTTTTCATGGCGTTCAGAAAAACTACAAATGAAATGGATTGACTCATCTATTAGTGGTCAAAAAAACGCGCTACGAGAAATAATCAGTAACAATTGCAACACTATTCCAATCATAACGTAAACTATATGATACCAGACGATTATTATTGCTTTTAGGTAACATCTTTGTATGGCTGCTTTTAAGCAACAATACTCTAACACAACATATAACATTAGAACTTACAATAGGTTAACAAATGGAATTACAGCTTATGCTTAACCACTTTTTCGAGCGCGTCAGAAAGGATGCAAATTTCAACGCATTTCTAATCGATCTGGAATATAATAATATCGCTTATTACATCTATTTTGTTGCTACCGGTAATGTTAAAATTATCACTCATGCAGGCCACTTCATTTCTATTAAAAGCAATAGAAAGCTGATTAAAGTCAATTCAACACCAAATACGCAATTAATAAAATTGACTTCAGCCAAACACTTTTCGGGGGAACATTCCTATGAAAAATACTGTACCGAGCTGGCAACAGCAGGCGTTTTTAAATGGATTGTTGAATTAAACCAAAAAACTCGACAATACTGGTCGAAAGACAACCAATTATTATATATAGAAAATGTGGTCATGCCGCTTTAACAAGCCAGGGTAATAATAGCGTCAGTCGTGACATTCGGCGTGTTACGACTGCGGATTATCCATTTGAGACCATAATGAGAGTCTGACTACGAGAGTTACCCTGTGCAGTCCGACCGGCGCAGCAACGTTTGACACGATTCCCGACAACAGCATCTCCTGGTGCAGGAGAAATGATTTTCAAAGCGATATCGACTAAAAGCTCAAAATATTTGCCTGCTATTTATATTCTATCTAATTAATACCCTTCAGGAAGTGTGGCATAATTGCAGAATCTGTCAGGATTCCGGGAGCATACCGGAGCGTAATCGAAAAACCATCTGGAGATGTATGAGCACGGATGAAATCAGTTATCAAATTCTTTACCGGTACTATCTGGAAAAGCTATACAGTACCCTTACCAGAAGAGTAGATAACGTGCTGTCATTTGCCCTCGTTTTTCTCGGGGTCGGCGTCACCATAAACGTCGGGAGTCCCTTTATTCTGGGGCCAGGCATTGTGGGTATCACCATACTAAAAAGAGTACTCCGCTTCGGTACGCGATCAGCACAGGCCGACCGGCAGTCCCGCGCCTGGCTGAAACTTTTTAATACTCAGCACCGCTTTCCTTCAGATAAGACACTGTTCCTTGCCTTCACATCGCTTGAGCAAGACACGAGCGAAGTATGGTCCATGCTTATTGGTCCTGCCATCGTCATGACTGAGACCGCCCTCGGAAAAACGCCCATTGAGCCATTGACGGCGGGTGAAAAACTCTGTGCATTTTTGAGCGGCGCGACGAAATCCCAGCCAGCAGATCGCAATTGAACTGTCTTCTAAACGCCTGTGCCATACCACAGAGATTTAGTATAAAATTAATTAATGGAGTACTAACGCTGTCAGCAGGTTTCTCTGAGTGAAAGATTCGTATTATACGCACAGCCCAGTTTACAGTTTATATAACAGCGCAATATGTTTTTGTATCCGGACCATGCCGCCTACAAGCGACTGTCTGAGTACCTCTAGCCGTGCCATGGGGTATTAGCTCAAATGTGAGCTGACATATCTATGGCACAGCGCCAAACCTAATCTGACTGTCCGCCCTGTGCCAGAAGCGGACGCTGATCATGGTGTGTTAAGGCCAACAATACGATATATTTTAAAGTCACCTGATTGCAGCTTTCATAAAACTATGGGTATTCAAATGCAGCAAAGCTATAAACCAGGCTTAATTAAATAATGCCTTTGCGAACCTACTTTAGGAAAGTCCGGTAGCGACATTTGAAGTATATAACCCTGTTTTTCATAAAAAGGGAGAGCCTGGAAGCTAAAGGTATCTACAAGTCCATGAACACAGCCTTTCCGCAAACCTTCTTTTTCGGCCATATCCATAAGTTTGCTCCCCAGACCGCAGCTCCTTGCAGATTCACTTACCCAAAGATAGTCGATGCAGAGCCACGGACCTTTTCTGTCAGCAATTAATCCGCCTACCATTTCGCCGCTTTCGTTTCTGCAGTAGACCCCAAGCTGCCCATTTTTACTAAAATCGACGAACTGAGCATTGTAGCTTCTTAATCCGGCTAACAGTTCTTCTTTATCAAATTCAGTAACTTGATGTGTGATTTGAATGTCCATACATATCCAATTGAACAAGTTTGCATTTGGAATATAACGTTATAAATAAGTTAATTAAATGTATCAATAGAAAGTTTATTTTTACTCCTGGGAGCAGGTCACGTCCTCTACTCGCTTAAAGCAAACTGTCAGTTGGAGTCTGAGCTGGTACAATTAATGTGCCACTGGTTAGAAATCAGTAATACGATTTTATCAGGCTGATGCTCTGGCCTGTCAGGATTTGAGGTATCCACCCGGTTTACCAGCACCCTGTATTTGGCACCAGTGGAACCCACTTCCCGAACCAGGATATCCAGTACCCACCACCGAACCTTTTTCCCCAAAAGACATGAGCAACCTCAAGCGCCTTGTCTGGATGATAACCACGGTATGAAGTTTGATAACGCGTGGAATCAGGGCGTTTGGTACGCTCTCCGTTCAGCAACTGGACGCCCTTCTCCCCAGCCTTTCAGCGTTGAAAATTTGCCAGCGCTGGGTGAAAAGTGTAGGCGAATTATGAAAATCACTTCTGCCGTTTATACTTCGAAAAAGACGTTATCAAAAAGGTGGTTCGCAAGCGCGGAGTTATTAAACCTTTACTTAACGAAATACGGTTTAAGTTGCTTGAATTGCAGCAGAAAGAAAACGACGGCTTGATGATGCTGGACAAATTAAGCGAGCATGGCATCAATGGACTGATACGCCGTCAATAAAAGGAAGGGTGCATGGACGATCCCGTCACATCACCAATCACAACAGAAGAGCACAAAACAACATTTCACAGCGTAAAGGATAAAACACGATGCCATTTTCAATCAAAAACATATGTTCAGGTCCACAAGGACACTACCCAGAAATCTCCAGACCTATACAGAACAAGCCAGTACCGAGGAATTGCACACTGATCTCAACAACATGCAAAATACAGGAGTATACAGTATTCAGCAGATGTTCCTGCAGTTTTGAAATGCGACCACCCGGTACAGAAGAAAGAACCCCACGACTAAAACTCTCAGCAACGGAGCTCTTATGGCTATCTAAAACAATAGAAACAGAGATGCGCAACACAAAAGAATGAGCCTGTCAGTAATTCTGTGTAACTGCCCAGTTATTAAAGGTGATCGCTCAGGCGGTCACCGAACTCGATAATAAAATGGCTCATCGCCAGCCACCAGTCCTGGATCGGCATACTCCATTTTTTTGACGCGTCCTTGATTGCCAGATAAATAACTTTTCGTACTGAGTCATCCGTTGGGAACACCTTGCGTTTCTTAATCGCGGCACGGATCACGCAGTTCAGGGATTCGATTGCGTTTGTCGTATAGATGGCCTTGCGGATATCCGGCGGATAACTGAAGAGCGTATTGAGGTTTTCCCGGTGCGCATGCCAGCTTTTGCTGATTTGCGGATATTTATCGTCCCGGACTTTCGCGAACGCATCCATCGCCATCAGTGCCGCCTCTTCGGTCGGGCCTGAGGCCGCTGGTGGCGGCTTTGTAGTCTTTCCAGGACACGTATTTCAGGCAGTTACGCACCATATAGATAATGCATAGCTGGATATAGGTTTGCGGGAAGACGCTGTTTATCGCATCCGGGAAGCCCTTCAGACCATCCACACAGGCAATCAGGATGTCCTGAACATCAGGAAGAAGCAGGTCTTCATAGCGGGTGGTATACCGAGGCGAAAGCATTTCTCGCTTCATAGCCCACTGTTGCGGCATCCCCCCCGGCGAAGTACAGCGTCCCCTTCCCGTCTTTTGCGTTAAGATGGTCCAGTACTTCCATCAGCTTCGCACTACCGGCGCGCGGCGCGTTATGTAAAATCACAGATTATCCTGCGATCGTGAAAATTCCCCCTGTCGCCGTCGGCGTATTAGCCGCCGGGGGGAGTAGTCAGGTACCTTTCCACGTCAGCCTGGAATGTGAGTCCGGCGCCGTATCCAGCCCCCGTCCAACCATTAGTGCCGCCAATGTCGCGATGGGGTTTGTCGTTAATCAACCCACCGCCGTGGCGGTGGCTCGTCGCCTGGGGATAACCGCATCCGCAGGCGGTCTGTCGTGGCTACTGGACACCCATTATGGCGAACCCGGCGTAGCTTCCGGAGTAGGAATTCGCATCTATAACGATGCCGGTACGCCGATTAATCTGTTGCCCGATCGTATCAGGACGGGCATCGGCAACGCCCGAGGCTGGTATGGCTATAAAGATTTAACCACACGGGTATCATCCGGTTCAGTAGAAACCTACAGCGGTGATTTTACTGCCTCACTTGAGGCGATCGGCGGACAAACAGTAACAGCAGGAAGCGTTAATGCGCAATTACAGGCATCGCGTCGTAGTGTGTCTGGCATCTATGTTACGTTATAAACTGTTTTGCTCTGGTAACCCATTATGTTCTGCGGCTACGTAATGGGTTTTACAAGCTCTCGTGATGAATCTGACTCAGAACAAATTCTTCCAGGTAGCCGTACGGCCAGGAGAAGTAATTTAGAAGCGGATCACAATTTTGTTAATTGATTAGATTTTATCCCAAATGGCGCCAGTATTAAGGTCGCCATATAAAAACATTCTATTACAACGAGTTATCTCCTCCTGCCTCCGCCCCGGCGCAAAGCTATAGTTTTTTTCTATCTCCTTGTGAAACAAACAATTATTCTTGCTATGACGCTGATTAACAATCGTTCGCGGGCAACGTGCATTCAGCGAGTTTCAGAGCTTCCTGACGGAATTCCGCCGGTGCTGTTTCCGGGGCTTCTTACTGGTTGATACAGATCCTGCCTCTTACTTGAGAATTTACTCATTTAGCCGTATGTCCATTATGGGTGGATAAGATCATTTATCATCGTAAGGGTTGAAAGCGATAAGTTAAACTTGTCCTGGCTCAACAAGGGAACCCGACTAATGATGAGCTCTTCATCTTCAAGGCGTTTTATGCCTTCCAGCAAGAATAGACATTAAATCGACAACTGCTGCCAGGTCTTGCTGGCGCAGTGGACAATCGTGTGGTAACAGCCTGAGTCATTTCTTATTTTTCTCATTCAGCATAACTGCGTCTTCTGATAGAGAAATTTTTATCTAAACATATAAAAAACACAGTGAAGAAAACGCTACTTTTTTCTAGCTAAAAAGCTAAATTAATTTTTTTACGGAGAGGATCTTATGCGCAAGGTGTCGATATCTATATTATTCATGCTAGTTTCACTGACCTGGGGGACTACATGGTTGGCTATGCGAATTGCCGTTGAAACGATCCCTCCAGTGTTTGCAACCGGAATGAGGTTTATGTTTGCAGCACCTTTTTTAATCATCATTGCATGGTTAAGAAAAAAAACACTGTTGTTTCCTCCCGGACAACGATTATTCCAGTTTGTGATTTGCATCTTTTATTTTTCTATTCCTTTCTCACTAATGATTTATGGTGAAACCTATGTCAACTCTGGGCTTGCCGCCATTATCTTTGCGAATATGCCTGTGGCCGTTTTGATAGCATCGGTTTTGTTTCTAAATGAAAAAGCGAAACTAATGCAGATCGCGGGCTTAACTATCGCAATCACTGCATTGACGGGGATACTTCTTGAAGAAACGAATACAAGTACAGAGAGTCACTGGCAGGGTATCACTGCACTTATTTCTGCTGTGTTAATCCATGCCATAATATATACACAATGTAAGAAAAGAAGTTGTACTGTCTCTGTTATCACATTTAATGCACTCCCGTGCCTTTTAGCTGGGTTGATACTTTCTGCGACAGGATGGTTTTTTGAAAGACCACAAGTATCAACCTTCTCAGTACACTCAATATTAGCTACCCTGTATCTCGGGGCTTTTGCTGGAGTTTTTGGTATCCTGTGCTACTTTGCGCTTCAGCAAAAGGCTAATGCCTTCCAGGCTTCGCTTGTATTTCTTATCTTTCCGCTGATTGCGGTAAGTCTGGAAGACTATATTTATGGATATGCTATTTCAACACACTCAATGCTGCTTATTATACCATTAGCTATCGGGATATTTCTTACTCTTGTCGCCAGAAATATCCCTGTAACCAGCAGATGCCGGGATAATTCATCACAGAAATAATCGATTTATAATAACGCAAATAATTCCTGATGCCTTACTGAGCTCCAGCTAATGCGGGGTGGATAAGCTGGAATACAGACCCGGTAATACACAGCGATTATATTAACAAGCAATGTAATAAAGGAGTTTTTTATGTTCATGTTTCTGCCATTCTTGCTTGCACTGAGCGTGGCAATGGGAGCCATAAACAGAAAGGATAAAGTCAGCTACATTCTGTGGGCCGTTTTACTCATCGTCACTATTTTATCATTCATCCATCATATGACCAATTCGCTGACTTTGTCATTTTAAGGAGTGTGTATGAAAACGCATCATCATCCAACAACATTTGTTCATCTGATTAATCAGATGGGACTCCTTGGGATATGCGTTGCTCTGGTTGTAGCCTTTTATTATCAACTCGTTAGGCATGAGCTGCCTTGTCCAATTTGCTTATTACAGCGGGCTGGCCTCATCATCGCCGGTTTTGGCTTTTTATTTAACCTCTGCTTTGGTCTACGAGGTATACATTACGGGATGGTAATTATTGGCAGTATCCTGACCGGAGTTATGGCATCCCGGCAAATATGTTTGCATATCATGCCCGGTGACACAGGATATGGTTCTGCATTTTTTGGATTACACTTTTATACCTGGACTCTGATTACGTCAATTCTCATTATTATTGCTGTTGCGGTAGTTCTGGCAATCAGTAGCATGAATGTTGCATTTCGTTCATTGAATATTAATCCGGACCTGTTCAGTATTGTCGGTTGGGTATTTCTGTTACTGATTACTGCCAACCTTATTTCAACTGTACTGGAATGTGGCGGAGGGGAATGTGCTGCTAACCCGGTCACATATAAGCTACTGTCGAAACAGGATATTGCCTTTCTGAAAACAGGCCTCCTGACGAGGACAGTTCTCCGGTTATGACGCACTTTTAAAATGACTGATTGGTAAATATATAGCAAGCACCTGTCTTGTAGAAATTGGAATGGTTATGGGCTAACACGGAAGTTACAGTAACATTGAAATGTTGCAATAACAGGAATCAAACTTACAACCTTCGCATTACGAATTAGTAGAATCACATTTAACTAACTGTTTCAAATACACATTTCCGCATTCCCATTGCTCAACTCAATGGCACATGATGTTAGAAATAGAATGATGCTTCACCATGTTTGACACAAAAATGGCACACCCTATAAAGCATCCACAGCACATATTTGGGTGGCACGCACCGTGGAAATACTGCATTACCCTAACACAGGGAATTTTCTGTACAGCGTCGACAGCCCCGCATCATAAATAATCGCTACCTGCTGTCGCGGTACTCCTGCCCTAATAAGGCACCCTGCCTGCGCCCATTGCTCCGGCGTCAGTTTTGGCCTACGGCCACCAATGTAGTGGCACTGTAGTGGCACACTGGGTACTGAAGCAATGGCCACAACTGGCGCTTGATGCTATCAGCCAGATAACCTTCCAGATGGATAACAAACATAGCAGCTATCCTGCCTGTATCGGAATTGTAAAACCAGACGTTGACCATCTTCATCAAGGTTAAAGGAACAAAGAGCTCTTTAAAGTAACTCTTTGTTCCATTACGATAGTTTAAATATGATGTTCTGAATGGGCCTTCACTACATGAACAGGAAAGGCTCAGGATAACCACTTCTCAGACATTAAAAGCAAATGAGAAAACCAAGGGGGCCTACACCTGCCGCCAGGGAACAAACCTTTGCACAGTCTGCAGTGCTACCACCGTCCCCTATGCACCCCAGGGCGAACGCTGGCTGGGCAGCAGACGACAACAGCAGAAGAGTTGTTATGAATAAAACTTTACGTGATTTAATAAGAGAAAACATATTATTACCCTCATAGTAAGCAGTATTAAATAAGCCGGGATATATCTGATGTTCAATCAGTCCCTCATATAGGGTTAGCACCATAGCGAGTCGTTTTCACAAAAAACACAGACTGTTGAAACTTTATTTATCACTTTGACATTTGCAATACATGACACATGATTAGCTTCAGCCGCCATTATAGGGAAAGCTCCATTTCCATACTCATTTACTCACTTCTCCCTGCGGAAAAAGAAATGCAGTATAGCCAGCGTGGTGCTTTTGCTGAAACCAGGCGCGAGCAACACGGCAATGATGATCGGCGTCAGAATGAGTTCGGAATCAGCATTGGCAAACAAGGCGCACAGTCGTTAATACCCACCAGCAGTTCCGGCAGGACTGCGACAATGTCGTAAGAGAGGCCTTCAGCCAGGCAAAACAGCGCTACGGTGCGCCCCGGCTTGCTGAGGAAGTGAACCTGGGGCCTGAGGTACAATGTAAAAACGATAGCGTCCAGCCTGCGCCGTCAGGGTCTGCGGCGATCTCAGTCCGGAACAATTTGAAAACCAGAACCTCGCTTAAGGCTGTGTCCACAATACGCGGACAGGATCAAAACTGTTAGTGTGGCTGGCTTACAAGAATGAAGTGAAGTTGATTGATATAACAAACACTCCTGATAATGTTAACTGGCCTGTTCCTCCGGGGGGGCGAGCCAGCCATGATTTGAAAAGCACATGAAATCACTTTCACATGAATTAATTTACATTGAAAATAAAATATAATAGTGCTTATCATTTTTATTTAAGTTAAATATTTTATAAATGGTTTTTATTTACTCACCTGATGGTAATGAATAACGTTTAATATCTATAGTAAAGGATGCTGTAACCGTAAGGATAGTGTGCCACAATTTAACAGGTAACATATTATGAAACACGTTAAGAGCGTATTTTTAGCAATGGTTTTAATATTACCATCTTCACTATATCCTGCTCTTACAATAGCGGCAGACTCTCAAGATCATAAAAAAGAAGAAACAATTAAGCCAATGCCTAAAAAGTGGTGTAATCTTTGGCCTACTGACATACCCTTCCCTGAAGATTGGTTTAAAATGTGTAGAGGTTATTGAGTATAAATTTAATATACTAGCCAGTAACCATATCAGTTATGACAGACAGGCCTTCTTCATATTTGCTATAAATAAGGCCTGAGTTTTCCTGACAAATTATAAACTACTGGCTGGTTTCTCCGGCCAGACAGGCTTTAAAGTATCAACACGGTTTACCTGTACCCGGTACTTTCTCCATGCCAGAAGAGAAGCTTTTTCTTTATCGGTTGCTCCGTCCAGATCCACTGCATCCTGTAACGGCGCGATTTTTTCAGACGCTATTTGCAGGCGTCTGTTTTTCGTTCCTTCAGCTTCACGAAGTCTGGCTGCGGCCTCCGCAGCTTCATCATTCACCCAGACCTGAGCCTTACTATCCCATTTTTTGTATCCACCACCTGGTGAAACTGATGTGACGTTTTCAGGTAGCGGACCAAGATCGGAGATATAAACCTGATTGCCGGTTGTTGTGTCGTAAACTGTCTCACCGCGGTGGTCTTCATGCAGACTCCACGTTTGGATTTCAGAGTCAAATACCGCAATATAACTGGAGGGAATATCAGGAGGGGCTATATCAGTACAATTTGCCGATAATCCCGTGTGCGGCGGGATATATGCATCACCTGCACCAATAAATTCGTTTGTATCTGAACGAAGATTAAAAATTTTAATTGTCTGCGGGGTATCGCTCATTTTAAACGTCATTTTTTACTCCGGATAAATACTCTGGTTTCAGGTGCTTACCATGAAAATTGGGGCTAAGGGAAACAGCATGGTTATGCGAACCAATATAAATATCATCAACCTGATGACGGGGACTGATGCAGGTGTTACCTGATTTTTTGCAATACGTTCTATAATCACCAAAACCGATATATTCCGTTCTGGCGTTCGGACAAAGCGTCTTTGACGGACAGTATGCCGTTGTGCTGAATACAGCATTCTGGCGGGCGCTGGCGTATTGCCAGTTGATTACTTTGGGTGGATTACTGAAACTTTCCCACGCCAGCTTCATTTGCCGGGCGACGCTGTCCGGGGGGACCTGACCACATCCGGCCCCCATTATAGTTAAATGCAATGTTTTTAACTGTGGTTTCCGCATTACCGTCTGCGTCCACAATAACGACGTGTCCGTGTGGACCGATATACATGGTGTGCTCGTGTCCTCCGATATAAACTGTATGCGCATGGTCGCCAGCGGCCTGTGTCCACGCACCACCTCCAGGCTGAAATGAAGTGTGATTTGAATCCCCCCGGTATGAGTTGATATAGCCTCCGAACTGGTGAGTATGGTTGCCCATTGTATTGGTCGATTTCGTGCCACAATCAAAGGATGAGGTAGTTTTTGTCCCTAAGTCGGTATCCTGCGCCCGCGCGGTGTGCGAGTGCGATTTGTTGCCGTCCATCTCCTGAGAAAGTACAGCTCGCCCACTGGTGGGTTTACCTTTGATTGTCCAGCCTCGCATGTCAGGGATAATGCCGGACGGATACGCTATAGCCAGTAACGGGTAAACAGATTTATCAAACAATTGCCCCTGCATCAGAGCGTAACCTGCCGGAGTAGCATCAGACGTCCATGCTATCGCCACACCTACTGGATACGAATCCGGTGGCGGATTTAGTGAGGTGTAGAACATCGCCCATTCTGACCACTCAGCGTCGGCGGTATCTCGATGGCTGCGAATATATGCAGACGCAGGAGCACCATTAACCCCACGCCATCCGATTAATATTTCTCCATCACCGATTCCGGTCAGACACAAAATATTCCCGTATTGCGTTGGATAACCGTTATTGTAAACCTCGCCCATTATCAGGCCGCTATCACTGCCTCTTGTCGTACCAGTCAGTGCCGGAAGCGCGCCGCGTGATGCCAGTCTGTTCGCTGCAACAGCCGTACCTGATGCAGGGAGCGCTCCGATATTTTGTACAAACAGCGGCTTTTCCGGAATATCGCCACCATTCTGTGATTTTTGTAACGCATCGGCGGCGTGATTTATCGTTTCCCGTAAACCAACATATTCGATAAGACCATCAGCGCTTTTTCCTGACAGCGCCGTCAGGGTTTCGTCCAGCGGCTGCTTGCCCGCCAGTTTATTCAGTACCGTGGTGGCAAAGTTCGGATCGTTTCCCAACGCGTCAGCCAGTTCCTGCAGGGTGTCCAGCGCTTCCGGCGCAGAACCAACCAACTGCGCCACTTTCGCAGCCACAAACGCTGCCGTGGCAATTTCAATACCTGCAGCTGTGGTTTCCGGCGTTGGTGCCGTTGGCGTGCCGGTCAGTGCCGGACTGTCCAGCGAGGCTTTGGTCTGTACCTCACCCATACCCCACCATGTTTTCCATCGCGGGCTGGAACCAGTCGCCGCAGTGTGGACAGGGCCAGTACCACCGACGGCGATCGCCCCGGTTATAAAGAGAAAGAATGCCTGTCGTGGGCGGGGCTTCGTGCGGCGAAGAACGCCGCCATTTCACATCGGTGATTTCCCGACCAGGCGAACTCTCTGCCAGTGTCATCCCCGCAGACATAAAGGTGGTGGTACGTTTGGATGCCAGGGAAAAACCATCTCCCTCGCCATCGATATCTTCAGGGAAACGGTCATAGTCGGTCAGCGCCACCCGCTTGTAATCCGACGAAGAAAAAACGATTATGGACGGCCAGCCAATTTTCAGGAATGAACCATCACGAAACATTTTATCGTGGACGTTGTTGTCATTTCGGGAAGGACTGAGACGCTAACGTGTCATCCCAAGGAACCGCCGTATTGGCACCGCGGGGAACAAACATAAATTGTTTTATTCCTTCCGCTACCGGCATTCTGCGTGGAGGCCTGAGATATTCAGCAACCTCCCGGCGTACTGCCGCTGCAGAGCCATATTTATTCCCCGTCATCGTCTGCGGTCTCCTGTATTGCCTTAACTAACAGTATTCTGACCTCATCCATCACATCCTGGGCCTCGTTTAGCTGATCCGCAGACCATCCCTTATCCTTTTCCAGTTTATCCGGCCAGACTTCAAGTACCTGCGTAATGGCCTTGACTATCGCCGCCATTTGTTGACGGACTTCCGGCAACGGGACGACCTGCTTCATCTCTTTTTCCAGCCAGAGACGCCCCTTTTCGGAGTCAAACCAGCCCTTACGCTCTTTTGCAGTCATTTTATTCGGGTCCTGATGTTCAGCAGGCTGGGAAACTGGCGTTTCCATCAGTACGCGGATCACATCCGTCAGGAGATACAGCTTATTTTTTTCATTGCTTCCCGGTGCCAGGGGAACGCCCGAGAGACGACTGACAACCGTCTGTCGATGTAACCCTGTAATAGCGGCAAGCTGACTGATATTGCATTTGAGGTTCTTCAGTTCGCCGTCCATTTTTACCTCTGGGGCTGTTTCTTAGCGCGCCCTCCCCCGGAAAAACAAAATATGATGAACAAAAAACATACAAACCATCACCTTTTAAAAAATGACATTAAAACAGAGAGTTACAACATGATGATGCATGAAAAATCAAAAATGCGCCAAATCCCGCGCCGCTGCCGCCCCGTGGCAGACCGCCCCGCCGGGAGTACCTTTTTAAAATGCGAACAATTATCAACAACTACCACTTAATGATTATTTATTTCATTTTGCGATATTGATTATCATTTTCAATAACAACACACAGAGAACATAAATGAAAAACATCATCACTATTATCGTAGCCATTATTATCGTTTTTTATGCAGGTATGTGGTCGCAGAAATTCCTGATGGAAGATGAGTGCCTTGATTCAGGTGGTTCATACAATGAAAATGGAATTTGCAATATTGCAGGCAGTCATCAGGATGTTCCCCCTAAGTAAGCAGAATGCTTTTTAAATTCGTTACCCACCTCTACAGATAAAGAGGCGAATGGTCACTAAAAGTAAAATCCATTGCAGAAGAATTTCCGGAAAGTTGTTATTCCAGCACCCCGACAGGTTATTCAGACAGATTTCAGCTATATCAAAACTGAGTGAGTACTTATCAGTTTCATCTGGTGAAAAACCTGTTCTTATTCATCTGGTTCCATCTGATGATATGTAGTCACTTTTTTACAGCAATATTACAGGGGGAGTTTCAATGCCTCCTGTAATTATTTGACTCTCTCACCGAATCATATACTCGTTCACACGTCATTCCTGCCCGGTAGCGCTCGTCAGCGATTCCAGCATAATGTTTAGCTTCTTCTGCAATATCTCCGAGCATGTTGGCAAGCATTCTGGCGTCGGCGTTGGTTGTTTTGCTTCTGACGGCAGCGGCAAGATTTGCGGTGTGCTTTGCGGCGTCCAGGCGGGTGGCAAGTTTTTTTGCTTCGGTACGCAGCTGGCTAACAGTGGCAGACAGGCCAGCAGCAGTGGCAGCAGATTTAGCGGCTTGCGCTTGTGCATCTTTCACAGCCTCATCACGGGCAATAACGCGGCCCTGTTCAATAATACGGGCGGCGGTCTGGGCGTTGACTTCCTGAGAGGATTCAGCGCTGTCGCGATCTGCCCATTTTTTTTGCCAGCCCCTGTCACTCCAGACATTACCGACGATAAACGCACCAGCCATCAGCAAAATAAACACCAGCTGCAACCAGTATCTTTTCAGAAGAGCAGATAACAGATTCATACCAGCACCGATTTTGCTTTCTCAAAGCGCTCCCGCTGATCACCGATGCCGTTCTGCCCTCCGTTGATGATCTGCGTAACACGTACCAGGTCGCCGGAATATTTCAGACACCCTTTAGTCACAAAAAACCACGCTGCGGATCGGGCGGCATGACGTTCCAGCTCAAGCTGTCCCGGATTCGCCACCAGATCCAGTTTCAGGGCAACGCCACATCTGGTGTAATTCTCCAGCCCAGTAATCCTGATCTTCGCCGGACGTGGTGCGAAAGCTTTGTTGCCGTTCATGGCGTTCGCGATCCGGACTGGTACGAATATGTGCCTGATAACACCCCAACAACCCATGAAGAAAATGCAGCAAGGCTTCGTCAGGCGGGCAAATGTCTGCGGGATATTGAGGCAGGGAGATTTCAGTGTGATGAAGAAAAACCGCAACCGACAGGCGAACTGGCAGATGAACCAGCAACGCCTGAAGCAGTGGAACAGGACACAACTGAACATCATCCGGATCCACAGCCGCTGGAGAATGAGCCACCTGTAAGCCAGACAGAAGCAGGCTACCAGAAAATACGGGCAGAACTGCACGAAGCACGTAAAAACATTCCACCCAAAAACCCGGTTGATGTTGGTAAACAACTGGCAGCCGTGCGCGGTGAATATGCCGAAGACATCAGCGACCCGAACGATCCGAAATGGGTTCCTAACAATTACAGCGCCTCAAATCAGGGTGAAAAAGAAGAAGTGGTGCCGGAGGAAAAACAACTAGCAGCAGAGCCGGAGGCTGTCACCAGAAACGCGGACGGGACTTTCGATGTATCAGCGCTATTTCCGCCCCCCTCAAACCAGACCGAAAAAACGGAAGCCAGAACAGAAAGAGATGGAGAAACGCCGAAAGAGAGCAACCAGCAGGAAACGGCTGGCGATACAGGGCAGGAAATTACAACGGACGGTGGATCAGGTACTGGCGGTGATGAAGCTGGCGAAGCGGCAGATCCCGTAGAAAACGGAAATTTCACTGTCCCTGATGATATACAGCCAGGCATTTACTATGACATCCCTAACGAGGCGTATCACGCTGGCCCGGGGGTCAGTAAATCACAGCTTGATGATATCGCAGATACACCAGCAATTTATCTTTGGCGCAAAAATGCCCCCGTGGACACGGAGAAAACAAAATCTCTCGATACAGGAACGGCTTTTCACTGCCGGGTACTGGAACCAGAGGAATTCAGTAAACGCTTCATCATCGCACCGGAGTTTAACCGCCGTACCAGTGCAGGAAAAGAAGAAGAGAAAACCTTTCTGGAAGAGTGCGCACGGACAGGAATAACCGTGCTTACGGCAGAAGAAGGCCGGAAAATCGAACTTATGTACCAGAGTGTGATGGCGTTAACCGAGTGCATTGCTGGAGAAGTTGATCAGTGAGTCGAAAAAAGTACGATGCTAACCTCCCGAGGAACCTCACCTACCGTAAGGCCAGTAAATCTTTTTTCTGGCGTAACCCGGTAACTGACAAGGAATTTCCGCTCGGTCAGATCGCCCGCAGGGACGCTATCACACAGACCATAGAGGCAAACAACTTCATAGCGCAAAACCACACGCCAGTGGCGCTTATTGAAAAGCTAAAAGGAACGGACTCATTCACTGTGTCCGCATGGATTGATCGCTATGAGGTTTTATTACAGCGCCGGAGTCTGTCGGTTAATACCTACAAGATTCGCGGTAATCAATTAGTGACCGTACGCGAAAAAATGGGGGAAATAATACTGGCAGAAGTAACAACCCGGCACATTGCCAAGTTTCTTGAGTCGTGGATAACCGAGGGAAAAAACACTATGGCGGGAGCAATGAGATCAGTTCTATCTGACATGTTCAGAGAAGCTATTGTCGAAGGGCATATTGTGAAAAACCCGGTGGAAGCAACCCGGATACCAGAGATTAAGGTTGCCAGGGAACGCTTGCAACTGGAAACGTGTAACGCCACACGGGCGGCAGCAGAGCATATGCCTGCATGGTTCCCTCTCGCGATGGATTTAGCGCTCGTTACTGGTCAACGTAGGGAGGATATCGTAAATATGAAATTTAGTGATGTTTTTGACAACCGCTTATACGTAACTCAGATTAAAACCGGAATGAAAATAGCCATTCCCCTCTCCCTGACACTTCGGGCGACGGGGTTACGTCTGGGAACGGTAATCGATCGCTGCCGACTGGTAAGCCGCACTGATTTCATGATCAGTGCCGGAATCAGGAAAAATAGCCCGACCGGGAATATTCATCCGGATGGATTGACAAAGACATTTGTAAAAGCAAGAAAAGCCTCCGGCGTTAACTTCAGCAATAATCCACCGACATTTCACGAGATCCGAAGTCTGGCCGGGCGGCTGTACAAAAACGAGCACGGCGAGGTGTTCGCCCAAAAACTCCTGGGCCACACATCAGCGAACACCACGAAACTCTATCTCGATGAGCGTGATGATAAAGCTTATATGATGCTCTAATACTCCAATTTTCGTTGTGAAATAAATGTTAAATTTAATTTGATTGTGATATAACCAAAAAGACCGGAATACAGAAATTCGGACAAATTTCGGACATTTTCGGACAAGCGTTTTTAATTGTTTGATTTGTAAGGAAAATAAAAAGAGACCGAATACGATTCCTGTATTCGGTCCAGGGAAATGGCTCTTGGGAGAGAGCCGTGCGCTAAAAGTTGGCATTAATGCAGGCTAAATCGCCTTGCCCTTTAAGAATAGATGACGACGCCAGGTTTTCCAGTTTGTGACGAAGGTGATTGAAAAAACCTGGCGTTTTGTCTGTCATCAGAGATAAAAAAACCGTAAGCCTTTTCGTAAAGGTTTACGGTTTTTTATTAAAAATCAGTCAGCTATTGGATGGATCACAAAGCTTTTGCGCACGTTCGATAAACGGCGCCAGACTCATTTTCTCACCGGGCTTCGCCGGGTTATCGATTTGAATGACGGCGATAGGCTGAGCGCGCGTTTTACCCTCCGCTACTTGCTGTTCGGCAATGGCATTCAAGGGATACTGCACCAGCGTACTGGGGTTGATCACATAGAGCGCCTGGCCAGGCCGACAGGTCAACATGACCTCTTCCCGATTAAACGCCCACTTGTCTTTTCCTACTTCAAAACGACTTACGGTAATCACCTGCGGCGCCGCCAACGCTACGCCCGAAGTGGCCAGCAGAAGCGCCGGAAGGAGTATTTTTTTCATTCGTTATGCCAGTCCATCAGAAAGGTTCGAGGGTTGCAAACAGGCTGACGATCGCCAGAACTATGCCTCCAACGCCCCATTCAATTTGCGTCATCCTGACAAACCATAGGTCAGTCCGGGGATTTTCCTGTCGCATACGTGGTACGAGAACATACCGATTCGTCAGCGCAATTGCTACCATAAGCACCACCAGCGCACATTTTAACAAAAGCAACTGTCCATAGGTGGTCTGCCAGATAGCGGTAAATCCCGTGATAAATAGCGTGTTGCCAATGCCTGTGAACAATACGCCCGCCACAAAAAAGTGACCATAACGAGAAAAACGCATCATGGCGCTAATAGCATGTTGACGCCAGCGTCCCTGAGCCATGCGCATACAATAAACCACTGGCAACAGCCCACCAAACCAGGCTGCGGCACAGAGTAAATGCAGAGCATGGTTAATCTGCTGTAATGTTCCCGCTACACCGTCGCGCATCGTCGCATGTCCAACGCCTGCCAGCAGGATAAACTGAGCAACGGTTAGAATAAGAAGCCGTCGTTGCATTTTTACCGGCGCAATGACTACCACCGCCAGCGTGACCAGCGCGAGGATAATTTGCCATATCCAGACCGCGCCAAAGCGGGTTTGCAGTACCGCGCCCCACACCGAGACGGAAAAAACATCGGGCCAGCCGCCGCCCATCAGTCCGCCCTGAATCGCCAGCATAAAAGCCGCGCTGATAACGCTCCAGGCGGCAGCATGTCGTTGCAGATGTAAAAATCGACGCGTCATTAAACGACGAATTGGTGCGGGTGCCAGCCAGGCGCCGTAAAGCGCGCAGCCGTAGACCAGCATCAAACTAGCAAAATGAATAAATCGGAGAGTTATCCAGACGAATGTCAGCATCATTTATTTCACGCTGAAGGTGTATTTCCCTTTTGTTTTATGCCCATCCACCGACACAACGTGCCAGTCTACCGTGTAAGCGCCAGATTTTAACGGCTGCTCAAGCGGGATGATCAACTGCGTTTTATCCTGTTCATTTCGCTTTGCCGGGCGCGTTTTGATGGACTCTTGCTGAGGGCCAGTAATGGTTGCGCCGCTGAATCCTGACTCAATCCCTTCAGAAAAATTCAGGGTCAGCGCCTGTGGCGAGGCCGTAACGGCAGCATTCGCCGCTGGATACTGATGCGTCAGGTGCGCATGTGCCCAGGCCGCTGGCGTCGCAAATGTCGATGCCAACAGCAGTAAAGCTAAACGTCGCGATGGTGCAGAAGAAACCATATTCACTATTCCTTTTTGTTATACCTACGTTACAAAGAATAACCTTCAACAATCAATGAGTCGAGGATCATCATTTCCATCTTGCCATTACCGCGGACTCTTAGTACCTTCTGGCGGCAACAAAAAAGGAGACGCGTATGAAAACGAATCTGGCTCAGCTTGAACAAGCGGAAATGGATAAAGTCAATGTGGACCTGGCGGCAGCCGGGGTGGCATTTAAAGAGCGCTACAATATGCCAGTTGTCGCGGAGGTGGTCGAACGTGAGCAGCCAGAGCATCTACGCGCCTGGTTTCGCGAGCGGCTGATTGCCCATCGTCTGGCTTCCGTATCACTATCCCGACTCCCTTACGAACCCAAAGTTAAATAAAAATTATATAACGTTACACTTCCTTACATGCAGACGACTACATTATAAGGCGATTCTTAACCTATGCTTTTTAGAATGGCTGTAGAGACTATGAAAAGGAAGTCATTATGTCCTCCTGGAAAATTGCTGCTGCGCAGTATGCGCCCCTGAACGCCTCGCCGGCGGAGCATGTTGCCCATCATCTGGAATATATTGAGCTTGCGGCTCGTCAACAGTGCGAACTGCTGGTCTTTCCGTCACTGTCGCTATCAGGCTGCGACGAAAGAAATAAATCGTTGCCCGCCCCGCCTGACGAGGCGCTTTTACAGCCGCTCACTCATGCGGCCGATACTCACCATATGACTATCATTGTGGGTATGCCTGTTGAGCATAACTGCCGCTTCGTAAAAGGCATCGCTATTTTTGCCCCATGGCTAACGTCGCCGCTCATGTTTCACAAAAGTCATGGCGCCTGTATTGCCAGGCAGCGAAGCGCTATCAACGTGATGGATGAGCAGCCAGAAGGTGGTGATATAGATCCCTCATTTACGTTATTCACAACCAGTCAATGTCTTAACGAACCTGAACTACATGCTTCTACCTCACGCTTACAACGTTTTTCGCATAAATATGCGCTGGCCGTACTGATGGCCAATGCCTGTGGCAGTAGCGCGCTGTGGGATGAAAGCGGGCAACTTATTGTTCGTGCCGATTGCGGTTCGCTATTACTGACGGGCCTGCGCACAACGGAGGGTTGGCAAGGCGATATCATTCCATTACGCTAAGGTCTTTCGGTGAGGAATGAATCATGTTGCGGATTATAGACACGGAAACCTGCGGGCTGCAGGGCGGGATCGTAGAGATAGCCTCTGTTGATGTCATTGATGGCAACATTGTCAATCCCATGAGTCACCTGATACGCCCCGATCGCCCTATTACGCCGCAGGCGATGGCGATACACCGTATTACCGAAGCCATGGTCGCCGATAAGCCGTGGATTGAAGATGTCATACCGCTTTATTACGGTAGTGAGTGGTATGTCGCTCACAATGCCAGTTTCGACAGACGCGTATTACCTGAATTGCCGGGTGAGTGGATCTGTACCATGAAGTTGTCGCGACGCCTGTGGCCGGGAATAAAATACAGCAATATGGCGCTCTATAAATCGCGCAAACTAAGCGTACAAACGCCGCCGGGGCTGCATCATCACCGGGCGCTTTATGATTGCTATATCACCGCCGCCTTGCTGATTGATATTATGCGAACCACTGGCTGGACCGCGGAAGAGATGGTCAATATCACGGGCCGTCCTGCGCTGTTAACCACTTTCCCGTTCGGTAAATACCGCGGTAAGGCGGTATCTGAAGTCGCAAAACGCGATCCGGGCTATTTACGCTGGCTTTTTAATAACCTTGATAATATGAGCCCGGAACTTCGCCTGACGCTTAAACACTACCTGGAAGATGTTCAGGCTGACGAGCAACGCAGCAATGGAACACCACAATAACCCGCGACGCTCACAAGCCGTTGCGGGCGCGCGCGTCTATGCGCTATGTAAGGTTCCCTGCGCCAGGCCGATTAAAAAGGCGAACTCCAGCGCGACGCCTTCGTAGGATTTAAACCGCCCCGACTTACCACCGTGCCCGGAGTCCATATCCGTACATAACAGCAGCAGACGTTGATCCGTTTTTAGCTCGCGTAATTTTGCCACCCACTTCGCCGGTTCCCAGTATTGCACCTGGGAATCGTGCAATCCTGTCGTCACCAGCAGGTGCGGATAGTCCTGCGCTTTGACATTGTCATAAGGACTATAGCTTTTCATATAGTCATAATACTCAATATCCTGCGGGTTCCCCCACTCTTCAAACTCTCCTGTCGTTAGTGGGATCGACTCATCCAGCATCGTGGTTAATACATCAACAAAGGGTACCTGGGCAATAACGCCGTGGAAAAGCTCGGGGCGTTCGTTGATAGCGACGCCCATTAACATTCCGCCCGCGCTCCCGCCCATCCCGTAACACAGCAACGGCGAACCGTAACCCAGTTTTAATAAGGCATCGCAGGCATCAAGATAATCATTAAAAGTATTCCGCTTTTTGAGGAACTTGCCATCTTCATACCACTGCTGCCCCAGCTCACCGCCGCCGCGAACGTGTACGATTGCGTAAACAAAGCCACGATCCAGCAAGCTCAGTCGGCTGCTGCTGAAGTCGGCGTCAATACTGGAACCGTAAGATCCGTAGCCGTAAACCAGAAGCGGATTTTGCCCTTTACGAAAATACTTCTGATGATAAACCAACGATACCGGCACTTCGACGCCGTCGCGCGCGGTGATCCACAGGTGTTCGCTCTGATAACAGCCAGAATCAAATCCAGGCACTTCCGTCTGTTTAAGTACCCGTCGTTCTCCGGTATCCATATCCAGTTCAAACAAGGTATCTGGCGTCGTCATTGAAGAATAGCCGTAACGCAGCCGGGAGGTCTCAGGTTCGGGATTATAGGCAAGCCACGTCACGTAAGCCGGATCGTCAAAGGCAATGCCTATCACTTCACGGGTTTTACGGTTAATTTGCCGCAGGCTGGTAAGCCCCCGTTGACGCTCTTCGACCACTAACCAGTCGGTAAACAGGGTAAACCCTTCCAGCATAATATGCTCGCGCGGAGGGATCAGCTCTTCCCAGGCGTTTTCATTGCGCACGCGGGTACGGTACAACCCAAAGTTTTTACCGTTCCGGTTAGAACGCAGGTAAAACTTATGTTGATAGTGATCGAGACTATATTCATGGTCTTTGCGACGCGGTAAAAATGAAAACGGCTCGGCATCGGCCAGTTCCGCGTCAAGTAACAGCACTTCGCTAGTGGTGGCGCTGGCAAGATGAATCACCACATAATGCTGCGAAGTGGTTTTATGCAGGCTGACATAAAAGGTATCGTCTTTCTCCTCATATACCAGTTCATCTTGCGATGACGGAGTGCCAATCGTGTGCCGCCAAACCTGATAGGGCAGCAGCGTCTTCTTATGCTTACGCACATAGTAAAGGGTCAGGGAATCATTGGCCCAGACAAATTCAGGCGCAACGTTATCCAGCAGTTCCGGATACCAGTTACCGCTTTCGAGGTTACGAAAACGCAACCCATACTGACGACGGGATAAATAATCTTCCGCCAGCGCCATGATGGTATTATCCGGCGTAATGGCAAGTCCGCCGAGCGTATAAAATTCGCTGTGCGCGGCCCGCTGGTTCGCATCGAGCAAGGTTTCCCACACATCCCACTCTTCGCTTAACGCCGATTGTCGTTGATAGATGGCATATTCGCAGCCGGGTTCATAGATATAACGGTAGCGATAGCCGTTTTTCACATACGGAGCGGAAACTTCTCTGGGCGGGATGCGATCGATAATTTCTTTTAGAATGCGGTCCTGTAACGCCTGCTGAGAGGACATGACCTTCCGGCCATACTCATTTTCCTGATGCAGGTAATCAAGGACTTCCGGCTGCGAGCGAGTGTCATCTCGCAGCCAGTAATAATTATCAATGCGCGTATCGCCATGTACGGTCATGGCATAGGGAATTCGATTGGCTTTTGGCAACATGTCGTTTTTTCTTTTGCGTTAATATTTGTTATATATCACGCGGCAAACACAGCGGCGTAGCATGGTAGTCCCGGTCGCTCACCTCGGTAAGCGCCTGAGATGTCACTGCTTCGCCGCTATCCTGCAACATGAATGACGTAAACTATCCATCCTATAAGGGTGGCAAAAGACACGCATGATGCAAGCGAAACATGTTACTTAATGGCAGGTTATCAGCCTGGTAGCGCCTGTTTTTGCTGCTGCAAGTCCTGCTCGATACCGTCCCGAACCTCCTGAGGAATTTTTAGCGCGTCTCCTAACGCATTCAGATAGCTACGTTCCATAAAGTGGTCAATATCAATGGCGGCGCAGCTCAGGAAGTAGATTTCCAGGGCTTCTTCTTCATTGCGAACACCCTGTGCCAGACGTTGTGGATCAAGCGGCTGCTCAATAGCTTTCTCGATAAACACACGCCCTTGCTCTTCTACACCTGATTCTCGCAGTTGGTGCTCAATCGCCGCGCGTTCTTTGGCATCAATATGCCCATCGCTTTTTGCAGCAAAAACCAGCGCCAGGATCAGTCGCTCAGTGCGAACATCCAGCGGCGTACTTTGGCTGCCGAATTGCGGCTCCCCCTGATGCGCAGCGCGTACTTTATCTTTGTACTTATTCCACAATACGGAACCCGCCACCGCGCCGCCGCCCACCAGCAAAGCGCCAGTACCGTATTTGGTTAATAATTTGCGCGAAGACTTATTGGCGACCAACAGTCCAGCCAGACCGCCCAGCGCGCCGGGAACCAGCAGTTTATTTAACCCCTGTTCACCGGAAGGCGATGCGGAAGCGCCTTTTTGCCCAAGAAGTGATTGTAATTGGTTCAACCAGTTAGCCATAGTACCCCTCAAATACAGACCAATAATGGTCAAGCGTACCTGAGGGGATGTCAGGAATTGTCTGTTCCGGCAAAAGAAGCGCAAATTACGCTGCTAGCGGGGCTTATATTCCGCCTTGCCGGCTTTGCAATCAACGATGACCTGATAATGAATATCGGCGCTTTTACCGCGAACGGTTAGCGGAACTGTCCATTTATCATTTTGACCCACAACGTCCTGCACATTAACCCACGCGACCGGGTCAGCCTGCCCGACCTTTTTTTGGTCGTCTGCCCACCGCACGATACGATTTTGCTGGTAGTCGCGCTTCACGCTTGCCGCAATCCCGGCGGCATCCAGCCCTTCGCACTGCGGAAACTTAACCGATTTACTCTCGGTGGATGCCGCAAATGCCGATACGCTGGCGGATAACAACAGCAGGCTCAACAACGCTCCTCTTTTATTCATACTTTTCTCCTTAGCACAATGATTCAGGAAAAGCATGGTACAAAACGCCGGGAGCGCAAGTACGGGTTCAGGCGGCTTGCTTTTTCGTTTTACTCGCGGCGTCCTTTTCAACCGCCTGCGGAGAAGGCAACTTACCGGTTTTGAGGATAGTGCTTAACACCTCTTTATGTTCCGCCAGCCACAGCGACAACGCCTCGCGCTGCCCATCTTCCAGCACGACTGGCGACTGCTCAAGCCAGGTATCAAGAAGATCGGCAGTATCGAGCATTTTGTCCCAGGCGTCGGCTTCCTTTTTACTGGTAAATGACATCTTCTCCTCACCCTCGCGAATGACTACGTATTTAACTTCAACCGCCATTTTGCAGCCCCTTATTTACCTGTGTTTATATACAGTATATTGCAAGGCAGCAAGAAAAGCAATCTATTCGAAAAGACATACGCAAACGTTTTCGTATATACTGCGCGCAGGTAAATAAGGGGACAGAAATATGACGCTATTAGGCACTGCGCTGCGTCCGGCAGCAACGCGGGTGATGTTATTAGGGGCAGGTGAATTGGGAAAAGAGGTGGCGATTGAATGCCAACGCCTGGGGATCGAGGTTATCGCCGTCGATCGCTATCCTGATGCGCCTGCCATGCATGTGGCTCACCGTTCACACGTCATTAATATGCTGGACAGCGAGGCGCTACGTCATGTGATAACAGAGGAAAAACCGCATTATATCGTGCCGGAAATAGAAGCGATCGCCACGGATACGCTGCGCGAGCTGGAGGGCGAAGGACTGAATGTCGTGCCTTGCGCCCGTGCAACGCAGCTCACGATGAACCGCGAAGGGATCCGTCGCCTGGCCGCAGAAGAATTAGGTCTGCCGACATCGACGTATCGCTTTGCCGACAGTGAGGCCAGTTTTCATGATGCGGTAGCCGCAGTGGGTTTTCCTTGCATCGTCAAACCGGTCATGAGCTCTTCCGGCAAAGGCCAGAGCTTTATCCGCTCGGCCGAACAGCTCGCGCAGGCATGGGAGTATGCTCAACAAGGCGGACGCGCTGGCGCGGGTCGCGTGATTGTGGAAGGCGTGGTTAAATTTGATTTTGAAATTACGCTGCTCACCGTTAGCGCCGTCGATGGCGTGCATTTCTGCGCGCCGGTCGGTCATCGTCAGCAAGATGGCGACTATCGCGAATCCTGGCAGCCACAGCAAATGAGCGAACTGGCGCTGAAGCGGGCGCAAGAGATTGCCCGCCATGTGGTACTGGCGTTAGGCGGTCATGGACTGTTCGGCGTTGAACTCTTCGTCTGTGGCGATGAAGTCATTTTCAGCGAAGTCTCCCCTCGCCCGCACGATACCGGAATGGTCACGTTGATTTCTCAGGATCTCTCTGAGTTTGCGCTGCATGTGCGCGCCTTTCTGGGAATGCCCGTAGGCGCTATTCGCCAGTATGGTCCTGCTGCCTCGGCCGTGATTCTGCCGCAGCTTACCAGTCGAAATGTGACGTTTGATAATGTACACGCGGCGGTAGGAGCCGGAGTACAGGTACGGCTGTTTGGTAAGCCTGAGATCGACGGCACCCGTCGTCTTGGTGTAGCGTTAGCGACAGGTGAAAACGTTGAAGAAGCGGTGATAAAAGCGAAAAAGGCCGCCAGCCACGTGACGGTAAAAGGCTAATGCGCCATCGCCTGATGGCGACGTTAGCGCATTTTTATCAGGCCTGCCTGATCGCCACTCGTAAGCCCGATAAGCAAGCGCCATCGGGCATTTAACGGCTTACTGCTTCGCGCCTTCTACCGCTTCGCGCGCCAGTTTGGTGATGCGATCGTAATCACCCGCTTCCAGCGCGTCGGCCGGCACCAGCCAGGAACCGCCGATGCACAACACGCTTTTCAGCGCCAGATAGTCACGATAGTTTGCCGGAGAGATGCCGCCAGTTGGGCAGAAACGCACCTGAGAGAACGGGCCGGCAATCGCCTGCAACGCTTTAGTGCCGCCATTCGCTTCCGCCGGGAAGAATTTGAACTCTTTCAGACCATAGTCCATGCCCAACATCAGTTCAGAAACGGTGCTAATACCGGGAATCAATGGGATAGTGCCTGCCGTCGCGGCTTTCAGCAGTGGCTCAGTCAGTCCCGGGCTAATCGCAAACTGCGCGCCCGCTTCCGTCACCTCCGCCAACTGCTGCGGATTGAGAACGGTTCCGGCGCCGACAATCGCTTCCGGCACGTCTTTAGCGATAGCGCGAATAGCATCCATCGCGCAGGCCGTACGTAAAGTCACTTCCAGAACGCGAACGCCCCCGGCCACCAGCGCTTTAGCCATCGGCACCGCGTGCTCCAGTTTATTGACTACAATGACCGGGACAACCGGGCCGGTGGTCAGGATTGCTTCTGCACTTGTTTTCCAGTTTTTCATCGGAATTCTTCTCTCGCCTGATTACTAGTGTGTCATCTTAAAAAGTGATACAGGTTGCGCCCTGCTCCGCACCCGACAGCTTTTCGCGCAGCGCGCCAAACAACTCACGCCCCGTTCCGACGCGCGACGCGCTCAGGTCCGGAATATGAGGCTGACGAGCGGCAAGTTCCGCCTCGTCGACCAGCAGAGTTAACTCACCTGTCTGCCCATTCACGCGAATGATGTCGCCATCGCGCACTTTTGCCAGTAAGCCGCCATCGTAGGCTTCCGGCGTTACGTGGATAGCTGAAGGCACTTTACCCGAAGCGCCTGAAAGTCGTCCATCAGTAACTAACGCGATTTTGAAACGGCGGTCCAATAATACACCAAGTGGCGGCATGAGTTTATGTAATTCTGGCATTCCATTCGCTTTTGGTCCCTGATGACGCACGACAACGACACAATCCCGGTCAAGCAGGCCCGCGTCAAACGCAGGCAGCACATCATGCTGACTTTCAAATACCATGGCAGGCGCTTCAATGATCTGGTTTTCAACCGGTACCGCAGACGTCTTCATTACTGCGCGCCCCAGATTACCGCTTAGCACCTTAGTACCGCCGTGAGGAGAGAACGGCTTATCAAAAGAGGCAATGACATCGTTATCCAGTGACCTTTCCGCGCCTTCACGCCAGTCCAGCTCGCCGTTGTTGAGCCAGGGCTCCAGCGTATAGCGTTTCAGGCCGAAGCCTGCGACAGTATTAACGTCTTCGTGCAGCAATCCGGCATTGAGCAGCTCACGCATCAATACCGGTACGCCGCCCGCCGCCTGGAAGTGGTTAATGTCCGCCGGACCGTTCGGGTACAGACGCGCCATCAACGGAACCACTTCCGACAAATCCGAGAAGTCATCCCAGTTGATCAGAATGCCCGCCGCGCGCGCCATTGCAACCAGATGCATGGTGTGGTTGGTGGAGCCGCCGGTAGCCAGCAGCGCGACAATGCCGTTCACCACGACTTTTTCGTCGATCATTTTACCGAGCGGCATCCACGTATTGCCGTTGCCGGTAAGACGTGTTACCTGACGTGCGGCAGCGGCAGTCAATGCCTCGCGCAGCGGCGCATCCGGATGCACAAACGAGGAACCCGGCAACTGCATTCCCATAAACTCCACCACCATCTGGTTGGTGTTGGCGGTGCCGTAAAATGTACAGGTGCCCGGCGCATGGTAAGAGGCGGCTTCTGACTCCAGCAGCGCCATTCTGTCTACTTTTCCTTCCGCATATAGCTGACGAATACGGACTTTTTCTTTATTCGGCAGGCCGCTCGCCATCGGGCCTGACGGAACAAAAATCGCGGGTAAATGACCAAAAGAGAGCGCGGCCATCGCCAGCCCCGGAACGATTTTGTCGCATACGCCGAGGAATAACGCGCCGTCAAACATATTGTGAGAGAGGCCTACTGCTGCCGACATCGCTATCACTTCGCGGCTGAGTAATGACAACTCCATGCCATCCTGCCCTTGCGTAACGCCATCGCACATTGCCGGTACGCCGCCTGCGACCTGACCTACCGCATTCACGGAATGCAGGGCCTGACGAATAATCTGCGGATAATGTTCATACGGTTGATGCGCAGAGAGCATGTCATTGTAGGAGGTAATAATGGCGATATTATTGCGCAACATACTTTTCAGCGAGGCTTTGTCCTCTGGCTGACAGGCGGCGAAGCCATGCGCCAGGTTGCCGCAGGCCAGTTGAGATCGGTGGACCGTGGCGGTTTTCGCCTGCTCAATGCGGGCAAGATAGGCTTTTCGGGTCTGCTGCGAGCGTTCGACAATGCGCTGTGTTACGCGTAACAAATTAGGATTCATAGAGGCTCCTGAAATTTATCTGTCCGGCTACCGGGTTTACCATGCGTTTCATCAATGTGGAAAGACAGTGAAATACATGATGTCCGGTGATAATGGGGCAAAATCGTTTCAGGCAGTGTAATAAAAAAAGCCTCGCAGGTGAATCCACACGAGGCTTAAAAGTGCAAAAATGATTCTACAATCTGTGTTAGATCATGTTACCGGTAAAATACCACCTAAGAGTGAGTGGCAAATTTACTCAAACTCATTCCACGAACGACCGTCACGGGTAATCATCGCCACGGACGCTACCGGTCCCCAGGTGCCCGCCTGATACGGCTTCGGCGCGTCGTTGTCCATCGCCCATGCTTCGGTAATGGAGTCCACCCACTTCCAGGCTTCTTCCACTTCGTCACGGCGGACAAATAGCGCCTGAATGCCACGCATCGTTTCCAGCAGCAGGCGCTCATATGCATCCGCCAGGTGCGTCTGATTAAAGGTCTCGGAGTAGCTCAGATCAAGCTTCGTGATCTGCAGATTATGCTTATGATCCAGCCCCGGTACTTTGTTAAGCACCTGAATATCTACGCCTTCATCTGGCTGCAGGCGAATCGTCAATTTGTTCTGCGGCAGGTCTTGCCAGGACTCTTTAAAGAGGTTCAGTTCAGGCGTCTTGAAATAAACCACGACTTCAGAGCACTTGGTTGGCAGACGCTTGCCGGTGCGCAGATAGAATGGCACGCCCGCCCAACGCCAGTTATCGATGTCGACGCGTATAGCGACGAAAGTTTCGGTGTTGCTGCTTTTATTCGCGCCCTCTTCTTCCAGATAGCCCGGCACCTTTTGCCCCTGCGCAAAGCCCGCGGTGTATTGACCACGAACCGTTTTTTCACGCACGTTGGAGCGATCAATCCGGCGCAGCGATTTCAACACTTTGACTTTTTCATCGCGAATACTGTCGGCGCTCAGGTCAGACGGCGGTGACATGGCAATCATGCAGAGAATTTGCAGCAAGTGGTTCTGGATCATATCGCGCATCTGACCGGCCTGGTCAAAGTATCCCCAGCGCCCTTCAATCCCCACCTCTTCCGCTACGGTAATCTCAACGTGATCGATAGTGCGGTTATCCCAGTTATTAACGAATAACGAGTTGGCAAAACGCAGCGCCAGCAGGTTGAGAACCGTTTCTTTGCCCAGATAGTGGTCGATACGATATACCTGGCACTCTTCAAAGTATTCGCCGACCCGATCGTTAATCTCACGCGAGGTCGCCAGCGAAGTACCCAACGGTTTCTCCATCACGACACGCGCCGGTTTGGCGTTGAGTTTAGCCTCCCCTAACCCTTTGCAAATAGCGCCAAACGTGCTGGGCGGCATCGCAAAATAGTTAATGGTGGTACGGTTTTTTTGATCCAGCATATCGCCCAGGCGACTGAACGCAGGCGTATCGTTAACGTCAAGATTACAAAAATCCAGACGGCCGCTCAGCGTATCCCACAAGCCTTCATCAATTTTTTCCTTCATGAAGGTTTCCAGCGCCTCACGCACGACGTGGGTATAAGCTTCTTTATCCCAGTCCGCGCGCCCCACCCCAATGATCCGGGTATCCGGATGGATCTGGCCGGCTTTCTCAAGCTGATACAGGGAAGGCAGCAGTTTCCGGCGCGCCAGGTCGCCTTTCGCGCCGAAAATGACCAGGTCACATGCCTGGGCTGTTTGCGTTACCGCCATGTCATTCTCCTCAGTTAATCTCCTGGTACTTTAGCCAGGATATCGTTGTAATTTTATTACACAGCACTGTACTGCTTTTACGAGATTACGGAAACCGTAAACGCCTTTTCATAGGTGAACCGGCGTTTGATTGGCAATATAATCGGCAAAACGCCTAATAAAATTGTCGCTTTTCCACACAAGCTGGAACTTAAAATCCGACGTCGGTCATGTAATGAAAAAAAACGACACCTTTTTTAGCCATTTTGCCCCCTTTGACAGCCGCCAGGAGTAATATCTAACAAAACGCGCTCGGTTTCGCGCATCATTGAAATCGCTAATACCCATGAGCCTTGCTAATCATGAATATGCTGGAAAAAGTCCAGTCTCAACTGGAACATTTAAGCAAATCTGAACGAAAAGTCGCCGATGTTATTCTGGCCGCCCCAGGCAGATCGATTCACTTAAGCATTGCCATGCTGGCCCAGGAAGCTAACGTTAGCGAGCCAACGGTGAACCGTTTCTGTCGCAGCATGAATACCCGCGGCTTTCCTGATTTTAAACTGCATCTGGCGCAAAGTCTGGCAAATGGCACCCCCTATGTTAATCGCAATGTGGATGAAGATGACAGCGTTGAGGCCTATACAGGAAAAATCTTCGAGTCCGCCATGGCCAGTCTCGACCATGTTCGTCAGTCGCTGGATAAATCGGCCGTCAACCGCGCCGTCGATTTACTGACCCAGGCAAAAAAAATCGCCTTTTTTGGTCTTGGTTCCTCCGCCGCGGTCGCGCATGACGCCATGAATAAGTTTTTTCGCTTCAATGTGCCGGTGATTTACTCCGACGATATCGTGCTGCAACGGATGAGCTGTATGAATTGTAACGATGATGACGTCGTGGTGCTCATTTCGCATACTGGCAGAACCAAGAGCCTGGTGGAACTGGCGCAGTTGGCGCGGGAAAACGATGCGATGGTGATCGCCCTGACCTCCGCTGGAACGCCGCTGGCGCGCGAAGCCACGCTGGCCATTACCCTCGACGTACCGGAAGATACAGACATTTATATGCCCATGGTCTCTCGACTTGCTCAGCTGACCGTGATAGATGTGCTGGCAACGGGATTTACTTTGCGTCGCGGGGCAAAATTCAGAGATAACTTGAAGCGTGTCAAGGAAGCGCTCAAGGAATCGCGTTTTGATAAAGAATTACTCATCAGGAGTGATGACCGCTAAAAGCAATAACAATGTTCTACCCTTTTCGTCATCCGGGGACGTTCATTTTATACCGTTAAGGTTTCAGAACGACCGGATCAATGTTCACGCAACACCAAGTTGTTTTAGTCAACGGAGTATTACATGTCCAGAAGGCTTCGCAGAACCAAAATCGTTACCACGTTAGGCCCGGCAACTGACCGCGATAACAACCTTGAGAAGGTTATCGCCGCGGGCGCAAACGTAGTACGTATGAACTTCTCTCACGGCTCGCCGGAAGATCATAAAATGCGTGCTGATAAAGTCCGTGAGATTGCCGCCAAACTGGGGCGTCATGTGGCTATTTTAGGCGACCTGCAAGGGCCAAAAATTCGCGTTTCCACTTTTAAAGAAGGCAAAGTGTTCCTCAATATCGGGGACAAATTTCTGTTAGACGCTAACCTGGGTAAAGGTGAAGGCGACAAAGAAAAAGTCGGCATTGATTACAAAGGGTTGCCGGCAGATGTCGTTCCTGGCGATATCCTGCTGCTTGACGATGGTCGAGTGCAGTTGAAAGTGCTTGAAGTCCAGGGCATGAAAGTCTTTACCGAGGTCACCGTCGGCGGTCCGCTGTCTAACAATAAAGGCATTAACAAGCTCGGCGGCGGGCTTTCTGCTGAAGCGCTGACCGAAAAAGACAAAGCCGATATTCAAACCGCTGCGCTGATAGGCGTTGACTATCTGGCTGTCTCCTTCCCGCGCTGCGGCGAAGATCTGAACTATGCACGCCGCCTGGCGCGCGACGCCGGCTGCGACGCGAAAATTGTGGCTAAGGTCGAACGCGCCGAAGCGGTATGCGATCAAAACGCCATGGACGATATCATTCTGGCCTCTGACGTTGTGATGGTCGCACGTGGCGACCTGGGCGTTGAAATCGGCGATCCGGAGCTGGTTGGTATCCAGAAGGCGCTGATTCGCCGTGCGCGTCAGCTAAACCGCGCAGTCATCACCGCAACGCAGATGATGGAGTCGATGATCACCAACCCGATGCCGACCCGTGCGGAAGTGATGGACGTGGCGAACGCCGTCCTGGATGGCACGGATGCGGTTATGCTGTCTGCCGAAACCGCAGCCGGTCAGTATCCTTCTGAAACCGTTGCCGCAATGGCGCGCGTCTGCCTGGGCGCAGAAAAAATCCCCAGCATCAATGTGTCTAAACACCGTCTCGACGTGCAGTTTGACAACGTTGAAGAAGCCATTGCCATGTCTGCGATGTATGCGGCAAACCATCTGAAAGGCGTTACCGCGATCATCACCATGACGGAATCCGGTCGTACCGCGCTAATGACTTCCCGTATCAGCTCCGGCCTGCCGATTTTCGCCATGTCGCGCCATGAACGCACGCTGAACCTGACCGCGCTCTACCGCGGAGTAACGCCGGTGCATTTTGATAGCGCGGCTGATGGCGTTGTCGCGGCGCATGAAGCTGTTAATCTGCTGCGCGATAAAGGGTATCTGGTTTCCGGTGACCTGGTTATCGTGACTCAGGGCGATGTCATGAGCACCGTCGGCTCAACCAATACCACGCGTATTTTGACCGTTGAGTAAAACTCCCCCACACCTGTTCATCAGGTAGTACAGGGTTTGTCAGCATAAAGCCTCTCTTACGAGAGGCTTTATTTATTTGATGGGATAAAGATCTTTACGCTTATACGGCTGAATCTCGCCTGGCTTGCGGGTTTTGAGCAGCTTCAGGATCCAGGTGTACTGTTCCGGATGCGGGCCGACAAAAATTTCGACCTCTTCGTTCATCCGTCTGGCGATAGTGTGGTCGTCAGCCGTGAGCAGATCGTCCATCGGCGGGCGAATCTGGATAGTCAGGCGATGCGTTTTACCATTATACACCGGGAAAAGCGGTATCACGCGTGCGCGGCACACTTTCATCAGCCGACCAATCGCAGGCAGCGTCGCTTTGTATGTCGCAAAGAAATCAACGAATTCACTATGCTCCGGGCCGTGATCCTGGTCCGGCAGGTAGTAGCCCCAGTAGCCCTGACGAACAGACTGAATAAAGGGTTTAATCCCGTCATTACGCGCATGCAAACGTCCGCCGAAACGCCGACGCACGGTGTTCCAGATATAATCAAAAACCGGATTACCCTGATTATGAAACATCGCCGCCATTTTTTGCCCCTGAGAGGCCATCAGCATGGCCGGAATGTCGACGCCCCAGCCATGCGGAACGAGAAAAATGACTTTTTCGTCGTTACGACGCATCTCCTCAATGATTTCCAGACCTTCCCAGTCAACACGCTGTTGAATTTTTTCCGGACCGCGCATCGCCAACTCAGCCATCATCGCCATTGCCTGTGGCGCGGTGGCGAACATCTCATCGACAATCGCTTCGCGCTCAGCTTCGCTACGCTGCGGAAAGCACAATGACAGATTAATTAGCGCCCGGCGACGAGAACTCTTCCCCAGCCGTCCGGCAAAACGCCCCAGCGTCGCCAGCAAAGGGTCGCGGAATGATGCCGGCGTTAATGCGATCCCCGCCATTGCCGCCGCGCCCAACCAGGCGCCCCAATACTGCGGATAGCGAAAGGATTTTTCGAACTCAGGGATATACTCACTATTATTTTTTTTGGTTTCCATGCTTTTCCAGGGTCTGCTGACGCGAAAAGGAATTGTGAATAGTGTAGCGACGTCTGCGTCTCACACAAAACAAAAAAGCCGGCACACATCGCGTACCGGCTCTGTCAGCGCATTTGTTAATCGAAGCGCAGTTGTGGCAGAACCTCTTTCACCTGTGCCAGGTATTCACGACGATCTGACCCCGTCAGACCTTCCGTGCGCGGCAATTTTGCTGTCAGAGGGTTAACGGCTTGCTGGTTTATCCATACCTCATAATGCAGATGCGGCCCTGTGGAACGCCCGGTGTTACCAGAAAGCGCAATACGATCGCCACGTTTCACTTTTTGCCCCGGTTTCACCAGCAGCTTACGCAAGTGCATGTAACGTGTGGTGTAGGTGCGTCCATGACGAATCGCAATGTAGTAACCGGCAGCGCCGCTACGTTTAGCGACCACGACCTCGCCATCCCCCACCGACAGCACCGGCGTACCCTGCGGCATCGCAAAGTCAACGCCACGATGCGGCGCAACGCGTCCGGTAACCGGGTTCAGACGGCGCGGATTGAAGTTGGAGGAGATGCGGAACTGTTTGGCGGTCGGGAAGCGTAAAAAGCCTTTCGCCAGGCCAACCCCGTTACGGTCATAGAATTTACCGTCAGCGGCGCGAATGGCGTAGTAATCTTTACCATCGGAACGCATCCGCACGCCCAACAACTGACTCTGTTCACGCTTGCCATCCAGCATCTCGCGCGACATCAGAACCGAAAATTCATCGCCCTTTTTCAGCTTGCGAAAATCCATCTGCCACTGCATGGCTTTTATCACTGCGCTGATTTCGCTGCTGGTTAAACCGGCCTCTTTCGCGCTGGCGACAAAGCTACCCCCTACCGTGCCTTTCAGCAGACTGTTGACCCAGTCCCCCTGCTGCATTTCACTGCTCATTTTAAAACCGTTGGCAGTGCGATCGTAGGTACGCGTTTCACGGCGGGAGACTTCCCATGTCAGACGCTGTAAATCGCCATCGGCGGTCAGTGTCCAGGAAAGCTGTTGGCCAATTTTCAGATTGCGCAGCTCCTTATCAGAAGCGGCAAGTCGGCTAATATCGCTCATATCGATGCCGTACTGATTCAGAATGCTGCTTAACGTATCGCCTGTGGAGACGACGTATTCATGGACGCCGACTTCGCCTGCGGTTTTATCGTCCAGCTCATCCTGAGGAATAGCTTCATCTTCCTGCGCGGCCTGATCAATGGGTTCGCTGGCCTCCGGTAAGAGGGAACGAGTCTCGCTTTTCTCCAGTTCAATAGTTTTAACGATTGGCGCGGATTCTGGGTGGTAAACATAGGGCCGCCATACGGCGACGGCCAGTGTCAGAACGGTAAGTGACCCCAGCATAACGCGGTGGGGTCGGGGCAGATTATTAAATGCCAGGGCGACAGAGCGGGCTATCTGTTGCACGTATTCACTTCCTCGTTAATCTCCTTTCAGGCAGCTCGCATACTGGTTGGCTAATTGGCTTAAAAACGCTGAATAGCTTGTTTTACCCAGTTTAATGTTCGTCCCGAGGGGGTCCAGTGTTCCCATTCGAACGGATGTCCCTCTCGCCACGGCTTCCACGACCGCTGGCCTGAATTGTGGCTCAGCAAAAACGCAGGTTGCTTTTTGCTCAACCAACTGTGTTCTTATTTCATGTAAACGCTGCGCGCCAGGTTGTATCTCAGGGTTCACGGTAAAGTGACCGAGCGGGGTGAGTCCGTAGTGTTTTTCGTAGTAACCGTAGGCGTCATGAAAAACGAAATACCCTTTCCCCTTGAGCGGCGCGAGCTCGTTACCGACCTGTTTATCGGTTGCGGCTAATTGTGCCTCAAAATCCTTCAGGTTGGCGTCGAGTTTGGCTCGACTTTGCGGCATAAGTTCCACTAATTTTTCATGGATTGCAACCGCTGTAGCCCGCGCTATCTCTGGGGAGAGCCAAAGATGCATGTTATATTCGCCGTGATGGTGATGTACGTCACCTTTTTCCTCATCGGCGCCCGTATGCGCATGTTCATCCTCATCATCATCCGCGCCCTTCATGAGTAACGGTTTTACATCGGCAAGTTGCGCAATGGTAACCTGCTTATTATCAGGGATATTCCTGACCGACTTCTCCATAAAGGCTTCCATTTCCGGGCCAACCCAGACGACTAAGTCCGCGCCCTGTAAGCGTTTTACGTCTGATGGACGCAATGAATAATCATGCTCGGATGCCCCATCCGGAAGTAATACTTGCGTATCCGTAACGCCATCAGCAATGGCGGAAGCGATGAACCCAAGCGGTTTAAGCGAAGCAACAACGGCAGCGTCGGCAGCCTGGGTTGCACTCCCCCAAAGCGCGGCGGATAATGCTGCGAAAAGAAGCGTATTTTTCTGTAACATAATGCGACTAATCATCGTAATGAATGTGTGAAATGTGATATTATAACATTCTATCACTTCTGCAAGCCTAAAATTAACATGACAAGTTTAGTTTCACTGGAAAACGTCTCGGTCTCATTTGGTCAACGCCGCGTCCTCTCTGACGTGTCGCTTGAATTGAGCCCCGGAAAAATTTTAACGCTTCTCGGCCCTAACGGTGCGGGGAAGTCAACGCTTGTACGCGTGGTTTTAGGACTGGTAGCCCCTGATGAAGGGGTGATCAAGCGCAACGGGCAACTCCGTATCGGCTATGTCCCGCAAAAGCTCTATCTCGATACCACGCTTCCGCTGACGGTAAACCGATTTTTACGTTTACGTCCCGGCACGCAAAAAACGGATATTCTCCCGGCGCTTAAACGCGTTCAGGCCGGACATTTGATTGACGCGCCCATGCAAAAACTCTCCGGTGGTGAGACGCAGCGGGTACTGCTGGCGCGTGCTCTGCTTAACAGGCCGCAGTTGCTGGTACTTGATGAGCCGACGCAAGGCGTGGATGTCAACGGCCAGGTCGCGTTATACGACCTTATCGATCAGCTGCGTCGCGAACTCGATTGCGCCGTGCTGATGGTGTCACATGATCTACATCTGGTCATGGCAAAGACGGATGAAGTGTTATGCCTGAACCATCATATTTGCTGTTCCGGCGCGCCGGAAGTGGTGTCTATGCATCCGGAGTTTATCTCTATGTTTGGCCCGCGAGGCGCGGAGCAATTAGGGATTTATCGCCATCATCATAATCATCGCCACGATTTACAGGGTCGTATTGTACTGCGCCGGGGAAATGGTCACTCATGATTGAATTATTACTGCCCGGCTGGCTGGCCGGGATGATGCTGGCCTGCGCCGCTGGTCCTTTGGGCTCATTTGTGGTCTGGCGTCGGATGTCCTATTTTGGCGATACGCTGGCTCACGCGTCGCTTCTGGGCGTGGCGTTTGGCCTGTTGCTGGACGTTAATCCCTTTTATGCGGTAATCGCCGTTACGCTGCTGCTGGCCGCCGGTCTGGTATGGCTGGAGAAACGCCCTCACCTCGCGATTGATACCTTACTGGGCATTATGGCGCACAGCGCCTTATCTTTAGGACTGGTCGTGGTCAGCCTGATGTCCAACGTCCGCGTTGATTTAATGGCTTATCTGTTTGGCGATTTGCTGGCCGTCACGCCGGAAGATCTTATCTCGATCACTATTGGGGTCGTTATTGTACTGGCCATTCTCTTCTGGCAGTGGCGCAACTTGCTGTCAATGACTATCAGTCCGGATCTTGCCTTTGTCGATGGCGTGAAGTTACAGCGCGTGAAGCTGCTATTGATGCTGGTAACGGCGTTAACCATTGGCGTGGCGATGAAGTTTGTCGGAGCGCTGATCATTACGTCGCTACTGATTATCCCCGCTGCAACCGCGCGTCGCTTTGCCCGTACGCCGGAGCAGATGGCGGGCGTCGCCGTTGGTGTAGGTATGATAGCGGTTACAGGTGGACTGACCTTCTCAGCCTTTTATGATACCCCGGCAGGGCCATCCGTAGTGCTGTGTGCCGCGCTGCTGTTTATCTTCAGTATGATGAAAAAGCAGGCAAACTAAGCGTGTGTTGCCCGGTGGCGCTGCGCTTACCGGGCCTACAAAATCGCCCAGGTCTGATGAGCGCAGCGACTTCAGGCGCTAAGGCATCTCTGGCGGCGTGATCCCGAAATGATTCCAGGCGCGCACCGTTGCCATACGCCCACGCGGCGTGCGCTGCAAAAAGCCTTGCTGAATCAGATACGGCTCCAGCACATCCTCAATGGTTTCACGCTCTTCGCCAATCGCCGCCGCCAGGTTATCCAGGCCGACCGGTCCACCGAAGAATTTATCAATAACCGCCAGCAGCAGCTTGCGATCCATATAGTCAAACCCTTCCGCATCGACGTTCAGCATATCCAGCGCCTGCGCGGCAATTTCCGCTGAAATAGCCCCGTCATGCTTCACCTCGGCGAAATCACGCACACGTCTGAGCAGACGGTTGGCTATACGCGGCGTACCGCGCGCCCGACGCGCCACTTCCAGCGCGCCGTCATCGCTCATCTCAAGCCCCATGTGCCTTGCGCTGCGCCCGACGATGTGCTGCAGATCGGGCACCTGGTAGAACTCCAGGCGCTGCACAATACCAAAACGGTCGCGTAGTGGGGACGTTAACGACCCGGCGCGCGTCGTCGCGCCAATGAGCGTAAACGGCGGCAGATCGATTTTAATTGAACGTGCAGCGGGCCCTTCGCCAATCATAATATCCAACTGGTAATCTTCCATCGCCGGATAGAGTACCTCTTCCACCACCGGTGAAAGCCGGTGAATCTCATCAATAAACAGCACATCATGCGGTTCAAGATTGGTGAGCATAGCCGCCAGATCGCCTGCTTTTTCCAGCACCGGGCCGGACGTGGTGCGGAGATTGACGCCCATTTCATTGGCAACGATATTCGCCAGAGTCGTTTTACCTAACCCTGGCGGGCCGAAAATCAGCAAGTGATCTAATGCGTCGCCACGCCGTTTTGCCGCCTGAATAAAAATCTCCATCTGGGAGCGCACCTGCGGTTGGCCGACATATTCCGCCAATAACTTCGGGCGAATGGCGCGATCGGCGACGTCTTCTGCGATCGTGGCGCCTGCTGAAATCAGGCGATCTGCTTCTATCATCCTTTACCTCATAAAGCGGCGCGTAACGCGTCGCGAATCAGTGTTTCACTGCTTGCATCCGGACGGGCGATCTTGCTTACCATCCGACTGGCTTCTTGCGGTTTATAACCCAGCGCCACCAGCGCAGCAACTGCTTCTTGCTCAGCATCTTCCGAGGTGGGGCTGGCCGGCGACGTCAATACCAAGTCGACCGCTGGCGTAAAGAGATCGCCATGTAGCCCTTTAAAGCGGTCTTTCATTTCGACAATCAGCCTTTCGGCGGTTTTCTTGCCGATACCCGGCAGCTTCACCAGTGCGCCAAGCTCTTCGCGCTCAACCGCATTCACAAACTGCTGCGCCGACATGCCGGAGAGAATCGCCAGCGCCAGCTTAGGCCCGACGCCATTCGTTTTAATTAGCTCTTTAAACAGCGTGCGCTCTTGCTTATTGTTGAATCCGTACAACAACTGCGCATCTTCACGCACCACAAAGTGGGTGAAGACGATTGCCTCCTGCCCGGCCTCCGGCAGCTCGTAAAAGCAGGTCATAGGCATATGTACTTCATAGCCTACGCCCCCTGTCTCCAGCAGCACGATCGGGGGTTGTTTTTCGAGAATAATGCCTCTGAGTCTGCCTATCACATGACGCTCCTGCGTAAAGGGCTGAAAAGATAATGCACTATCATAAAAAAAGACTGGATGTTTATCCAGATGAAAAACACGTATCCCGATATTTCTCTACTCCGACATCCCGCGATGGTTAACGACGGGTACGCTCCCCGCTGCGTACAAAATAAGTCGTACACTCATTGACAACTTTTTGCGTCCTACGCGAATAACTTTTGCCAACATGCCGTGGCGCACGTTCGGTAGTCTTCAATAATGAGTATCCTGATAACACTAATAATGTATCCAGTACGAATGCCAACAGCGGAACATCGGGGGCACCAAAAAAACAGACCCGATAATAGATTTAATAATATTAACCACTAGAGCTGAATTTAATCGCATGTTGTTTTATCGTCGCGCGCAACAGATTTTAATTCACCATGACACAATAAATATTGTACAAACTCATTTTTCATGCCATCGAAATTCACGGCTGGTATCCCTTCTGAATAACTATAATAAATATTCACATACTCTTCGCTACTAAAAAGTGCCTGTCGTTTTGCTGCTAACCCACGACCTTTTGCTGCAATATACTGGAAGCAGTGGCCGCTGGCGCCACAGCTCCGCCCATCATCAACAATATATATATCGGCAGCGTTAAACAACTGTTCCAGCCAGCACTGGCGAATCGTTCCGGCCGCACAAACCAAAAATAATGATGCGCTAATCATCCACCCGGATTTTTTTACCGATGTCATAGCCAGGAAAGCCATAAAGCACGCTGCCTGCAGGTACAAAACCAATTCTTTATTGCCGGCAACCAAATGCCACTGGTTAAATACTAAGGTAATGAAAACTGAACTCAATGTTGCCAACAGTCTGGTTCTGAACCGCCTGGCAGGGAGAAGTAAAAATAATAATGAAATCGTCCCTGGCTTTAATAAAAAAACAACGGTATTAGCCTCCGCCATATCAATACTCAAACAATAACAAAAACTAATAAACAGATGAAGGATAATAGCAACAAAAATATAAGGAAAATAAAACACCCAGCCTATTCTCATTGGTTTATCATCAACCACGTCATACTCCCTGTCAATATAAGAGATCAGATGATGAGAAATTTACCACCTTAATTCCTCCCCCAGATATATTTACGACATTAATTCCAATAAATGAAATATTCACCATACATATTTCGATGACACTAAGGCTTGTCATTTATCTGGTATAATGCTAACTACCCTGTAGAATAAATAAAAGGAATTTATTTCAAATAATGGAATGCAGAGATGAAAAAACATTATCCTGTCCAATATGAAACCGGGGATATCGTCTTTACCTGTATAGGTGCCGCGCTTTTCGGCCAGATATCCACCGCTTCACAGTGCTGGAGCAACCATGTTGGGATTATTATTGGTCATAATGGTGATGACTATCTGGTGGCGGAAAGTCGCGTCCCCCTCTCAACCGTCACCACGCTGTCACTGTTTATACAACGTTCAGCCGGACAACGTTACGCGGTTCGTCGCCTGTGCGGCGGCCTGACGGTCGAACAGAAACTCGCCATCATGGAACAGGTTCCCGCCCGGCTGAATAAGTTTTATCACACTGGGTTTAAATATGAGTCATCACGCCAGTTCTGCTCGAAATTTGTGTTTGATATCTATAAAGAAGCATTGTGTATTCCGGTAGGCGATATTGAGACATTCGAAGAATTACTTCACAGCAATCCTGATGCGAAACTCGCCTTCTGGAAGTTCTGGTTTTTAGGTTCAATCCCGTGGGATCGTAAGACGGTGACGCCCGCCAGCCTGTGGCAACATCCCAACCTGGATGTAATCTATCAGAGTCACTCTCAGGGGCATCTTCCCGGAGAAGCGGCATAACGCCCTGATATTTCCACTCGCGAGTATATCCTGACAGGCCGATACGAGGCCTGTCAAATGACTGACAGATATATTGTCTCTCCCGCCTCCCAACGTGCATTAGCGCGCCAGAGGAACGTATCCAACGTCAGCAATCAACCTTTGCCCTTGCTCGCTCAAAAACCAATCGATAAATTTTTGCGATTGCCGCGAGGGTTTTCCAGCGGAAACCATATATACATCAATAGTGTAAGGATATTTTCCATTGCGAATATTTTCGATGGTTGGCTCGATGCCATTCACCGCCAGCAAGCGCAAATCAGGGCTATGGTGAAGCTGCGTAGCATAATAGCGGAAGGTATACCCCAGAGCATTGGCGCTGTTCTGGTAATTTGCCACATTACGCAGCAATCCGATCATATCGTGAACGGATTCGGTTTCCAGCGGCTTGCGAAGTTTATCCTCGCCCATCACCGCAGCCAGCATAATCGTCTGGCTACCCGATCCCTTTGGCCGCTGATAGGGGTAAATACGCGCATCGTTGCCGCCGACTTCCAGCCAGTTGTTCACACGCCCGGAATAGATATCGCGAATCTGTTTTTCACTCAGTTGAGTCAGCGGATTATCCTTATGCGTGACAAAAACAAAAGCCTCGCGGGCAATGGGATAGAAGTGTAAATCAACGCCCTGCGCCCTCGCGCTGGCTTTTTGCTCGGCGGAAGGCTCAGCGACAAAAATGATATCCGCTTCACCATGAATTAACTTCTCCCAGGCACCAGGTGTCCGATCGCAGCGAACATATTTCCACACGCTGTCTACATCCAGGTTGTGATACAGCGCCTGCGCTGCCGAGGCGTACACCGGATAAACTGCCGTTGCGCCATTCAGTCGCGGCCAGTCGTTTTCCAGCGATAGCCCAGGTGATGCGCTCAGCGCCGTCAGTTTATTATCGGGGGTAAACGGGTCATATGTGCCAGGCTCAAAAGATTCCGTTATTTCCCTGGCCGGATCGTTAACCACTCGTCGCTCGCGACGATCATAAGTTTGCCAGGCCAATAATCCGCTAATGGCAATTGTCATTGCGGCAATGAGCAGAACAATACTTCGCCATCCGGTGACGTTTTCCAACTTATTATTCTGCCGGACGGTGATAAAACGCATGATGGTATACGACAGGAAGCCGACAAATGGAATCACTGGGGCAATGATCACCCTTGACGATGATATCTCATAAAATTCCGTCATTAAAGCCGATTTGATCAAGGCAGAATAGAGTCCGAACCACTGTATCCCGTGATAAAACACGCTACTTTCGAAGTCGCCGTCAGCGACGATAATCATTATCAGCCAAACGGTAAGAGAATAGAAAATCAGTAATAAGGCAGGTAAAAAACCAGGAATAAAACGCTCGCGTTCATCGATAAAGCGACCGCGAATACCGCCAGTCGCACAACCCACAAGAATGGTGGCCATCAGCGTGGCGATAAGCCCATAGATATCGCCAGCAATATTAAAAATAATGTTAAAGATACTGAATATTATTGCTAATATCGGCAACACCACGACCAGCAGCACGATTTCTGCTAGCCAAAATTTTATCGACTTTATTATCGCCATAGTACGGGCCTCCCTGACCCTGCATTTACATCAGCGCATTCTCCCACGCGCTAAATTCAGCCGCGATTCGCTCATTTGCATCGCGTTCTGGCTAACGTGGCAATGCGTAATGGCGATAGCCAGCGCATCTGCGGCGTCTGCCTGCGGGTTAGCGGGCAGTTTGAGCAACGTGCGCACCATATGCTGAACCTGGCTTTTTTCCGCGCTACCAATACCGACGACGGTTTGCTTCACCTGACGCGCCGCGTATTCAAACACGGGCAGTTCCTGGTTGACCGCGGCGACAATCGCGACGCCGCGCGCCTGTCCCAGCTTGAGGGCTGAGTCGGCATTTTTCGCCATAAACACCTGTTCGATAGCAAAATAGTCCGGCTGGAACTGCGTGATGATTTCCGTCACGCCTGCGTATATAAGCTTCAAACGAGACGGCAAATCATCGACTTTGGTGCGAATACATCCGCTGCCCAGATAGGTCAGTTGTCTGCCTACCTGGCGGATAACGCCATAACCGGTAATGCGCGAGCCGGGGTCAATACCGAGAATAATCGACACGCTATACCCCCTGCCCGCCGGCGTTTAACAGCACCATTACAGGGTCGCCGCCACCTCATCAGAGATCTCACCGTTATGGTAGACTTCCTGAACATCGTCACAGTCTTCCAGCATATCGATCAGACGTAGCAGTTTCGGCGCGGTTTCCGCATCCATATCCGCTTTAGTTGACGGGATCATGGACACTTCGGCGCTGTCTGCTTTCAGACCCGCCGCTTCCAGCGCGTCACGCACTTTGCCCATCTCTTCCCAGGCAGTGTAAACATCAATCGCGCCATCATCATAGGTCACAACATCTTCCGCGCCGGCTTCCAGAGCGGCTTCCATGATGGTGTCTTCATCGCCTTTCTCAAAGGAGATGACCCCTTTCTTACTGAACAGGTACGCCACTGAGCCATCGGTACCCAGATTACCGCCGCACTTGCTGAAAGCATGACGCACTTCCGCTACGGTACGGTTACGGTTGTCGCTCAGACACTCAATCATAATGGCCGTACCGCCAGGACCATAACCTTCATAGATGATGGTTTCCATGTTCGAGTCTTCATCACCGCCCACACCGCGAGCGATGGCGCGGTTCAGAGTGTCGCGGGTCATGTTGTTGGCCAGCGCTTTATCTACGGCCGCGCGCAGACGCGGGTTGGCATCCGGATCGCCGCCGCCCAATTTAGCTGCCGTTACCAGTTCACGAATAATTTTAGTGAAGATTTTACCGCGCTTGGCATCCTGCGCAGCTTTACGATGTCTGGTGTTGGCCCATTTACTATGACCTGCCATAAATATTTCCTCAAAAAAAGCGAGCCTTTTCAGGCGACGTTAATGACAAACTCTTCAATCGCTTGCCGGTTACTCCAGGACTTGGTAAGCGCCGCCGCGTCAGGCGCATCAAGCCACTGGTACGTCAGATGTTCAGTGAATATCACCTGCCGCTCATGCGGTAACGCAAGGCAGAACCAGAATTCTGTATTGTGCATGACGCCCGGCGCATAGCGATGACGTAAATGTGAAAAAATTTCAAACTCCACCGTACGTTGGCAGTCGATTAAGGTCAGTTGCTCTGCCGCAACATCAATCGTGACCTCTTCTTTGACTTCACGTACGGCGGCCTGCAACGCGGTCTCCCCTTCTTCTATGCTGCCAGTCACTGACTGCCAAAAAGCCGGGTCATCGCGTCGCTGCAACATTAGCACCCGTTTCGTATCCTGCGCGAAAATAACCACCAGGACCGAAACGGGGCGCTTGTACACTTTATCCTTCACGCGACCTCGTTGTTGGCTGTTGGGTGACGCCGCGCATTGATGAGACTCCCCCTTGCGGGCCGCCGCGATATCACGCGAATGATGTCGTGTACATTGTTCATATCAGTTATTCTCGGCTTTCTTCACAACCTGAATCCCTAACTCCGTCAACGCTGCCTGGTTGGCGAAACTCGGCGCTTCGGTCATCAGACACGCGGCGGCGGTCGTTTTCGGGAAGGCGATAACATCACGAATATTATCGGTGCCGGTCAACAGCATGGTCAGACGGTCCAGACCAAACGCCAGGCCCGCATGCGGCGGCGTACCGTATTTCAACGCATCCAACAGGAAGCCGAACTTCTCGCGCTGCTCCTGCTCATTGATACCGAGAATACCAAATACGGTTTGCTGCATTTCACCGTTGTGAATACGCACCGAACCGCCGCCCACTTCATAGCCGTTAATCACCATATCGTAAGCGTTAGCGACGGCTTCTTCCGGCGCAGTTTTCAGTTCAGACGCCGTCATGTCACGCGGAGCGGTAAACGGATGGTGCATCGCGGTCAGACCGCCTTCGCCGTCGTCTTCGAACATCGGGAAGTCAATCACCCACAGCGGCGCCCATTTGTCTTCGTCGGTCAGGTTCAGGTCTTTGCCCAGTTTCAGACGCAGCGCGCCCAGCGCATCGGCAACCACTTTTTTGTTATCTGCGCCGAAGAAGATCATGTCGCCGTCCTGCGCGCCGGTACGTTCAAGGATAGCGTCGACGATGTCGGCGGTCAGGAACTTGGCCACCGGACTGTTAATCCCGTCCAGACCTTTCGCGCGTTCGTTAACTTTGATATACGCCAGGCCCTTCGCGCCGTAGATCTTAACAAAGTTACCGTAATCGTCGATCTGCTTACGACTAAGCTGTGCGCCGCCAGGCACACGCAGTGCTGCCACGCGGCCTTTCGGATCGTTAGCCGGGCCCGCGAAGACCGCGAACTCTACCGATTTCAGCAGGTCAGCGACATCTACCAGCTCCATCGGGTTACGCAGGTCTGGTTTGTCGGAACCGTAGCGACGTTCCGCTTCGGCAAACGTCATGACCGGGAAATCCCCCAGATCCACGCCTTTCACTTCCAGCCACAAATGGCGCACCAGCGCTTCCATCACTTCGCGCACCTGTGGCGCGGTCATGAAGGAGGTCTCGACGTCGATCTGAGTAAACTCCGGCTGACGGTCAGCACGTAAGTCTTCATCACGGAAGCATTTGACTATCTGATAGTAACGGTCGAAACCGGACATCATCAGGAGCTGTTTGAACAGCTGCGGCGACTGCGGCAGCGCGTAGAATTTACCTTTGTGCACGCGCGAAGGCACCAGATAGTCGCGCGCGCCTTCCGGCGTGGCTTTGGTCAGCATCGGCGTTTCAATATCAAGGAAACCGTGATCGTCCATAAAACGACGCACCAGGCTGGTAATTTTGGCGCGGGTTTTCAGGCGCTGCGCCATTTCCGGACGACGCAAATCCAGATAGCGGTACTTGAGACGCGCCTCTTCGGTATTAACGTGGTTAGCGTCAAGCGGCAGTGAGTCTGCGCGGTTGATGATAGTGAGAGAGGACGCCAGCACTTCAATTTCGCCGGTCGCCATATCCGCATTGACGTTTTTCGCGTCACGCGCACGCACGGTGCCCGTAACCTGAATGCAGAACTCATTACGCAGTTCAGAGGCCAGCTTTAACGCGTCCGCACGATCCGGATCGAAGAACACCTGCACAATACCTTCGCGGTCGCGCATATCGATAAAGATCAGGCTGCCAAGATCACGACGACGGTTGACCCAACCACACAGAGTCACCTGCTGCCCCACGTGGGACAGACGTAGCTGTCCGCAATATTCTGTACGCATGAGATATCCCTTAACTTAGCCGCAGGCGGATTGTTGCCTGCCATGCAGGCGACGAAGTCGCAGCTTTAGCTGTATGTCACAACTGGATGAAAAAAGGCGGCTATTATACTGGAAATTCTGCCGCACGATAAGAGTCAATCCAGCATGGGAGCGATAACTTGCCCGTTTCATGCGGTATCGACACTTGGTTCATACTGACTGTACCCGGGTTTTTCACGCGGGTATTGCGTATGCTCACAAAAATTAACAATATTTGTCGCCGCTTTCCTCTTTAATCGCGCTTAAGGTGTAGTGAAATCCGCTATTTTTAGGAGAGTGATTATCATGCTGAAACTCAACGCGACCACAACCGCCCTGGTGGTTATTGATTTACAGGAAGGAATTCTTCCGTTTGCCGGCGGCCCGTATACGGCAAATGAGGTGGTCGCCCGCGCCGCGCGGCTGGCGGAAAAGTGTCGCGCCAACGGCTCACCCGTGGTTATGGTACGCGTCGGATGGTCTGATGATTATGCCGAAGCGTTAAAACAGCCGGTGGATGCCGCAACGCCTGCGCACGCATTGCCGGAAAACTGGTGGACCTGGCCTACGGCATTGGGTAAAAAGGACAGCGATCTGGAAGTGACTAAACGCCAGTGGGGCGCGTTTTACGGCACCGACCTGGAATTACAGCTTCGCCGCCGGGGTATCGACACCATCATATTGTGCGGGATCTCAACCAATATCGGCGTCGAATCCACAGCGCGTAACGCCTGGGAGTTGGGATTTAACCTTATTATTGCCGAAGATGCCTGTAGCGCCGCCAGCAGTGAGCAGCATCAGAGCAGTATGACGCATATTTTCCCGCGCATTAGCCGGGTAAGCAGCGTAGAGGATATTTTAAACGCCTTATGATCTACATTGGCTTGCCGCAATGGTCGCACCCGAAATGGGCGCGGCTCGGCATCACCAGTCTGGAAGAGTATGCCCGCCACTTTAACTGCGTGGAGGGCAACACCACGCTTTACGCGCTACCGAAAGCGGAAATTGTCGATCGCTGGTATGCGCAAACTACGGACGATTTCCGTTTTTGCTTTAAATTTCCCGCCACCATTTCTCACCAGGCCGCGCTGCGCCATTGCGACGATCTGGTACAGGCGTTTTTTACCCGGCTGGAGCCGCTAGAAACGCGTATTGGCCAATACTGGCTGCAGTTGCCCGCCGCCTTTGGACCGCGCGATCTCCCCGCCTTATGGCAGTTTCTTGATGCGCTCCCCGCCACGTTTACCTATGGCGTAGAAGTTCGTCATCCGTGTTTTTTTGACAAAGGTGAGGATGAACAGCGGCTCAATCGCGGGTTACACGCGCGCGGCGTAAACCGCGTGATCCTGGATAGTCGTCCGGTACATGCCGCCCATCCCCACAGCGAGGCCGTCCGCGACGCGCAGCGAAAAAAACCCAAAGTCCCGGTACATGCGGTCGTGACGGCCAGCCACCCGATGGTACGTTTTATCGGTAGCGACAATATGGCGCAAAACCGTGAGTTTTTCGCCGCCTGGTTGCAGAAACTCCCGCAGTGGCGGCAGACCACCACGCCTTTTCTGTTTTTACATACTCCGGATATCGCGCAGGCGCCGGAACTGGTGAATACGCTTTGGCATGATTTACGCAGCGTCTTACCGGAAATCGGCACTGCTCCGTCCATTCCACAGCAATCTTCTCTTTTCTGAAAATGCCCCCTATCATAGACAGTGCCATCAGCCATTTTAAAAGGGAGTTTGTATGGTAAGCGCGCTGTATGCCGTTTTGGGTGCGTTATTATTAATGAAGTTCTCTTTTAATGTCGTTCGCTTGCGAATGCAGTACCGTGTCGCCTATGGCGACGGCGGTTTTAGCGAATTGCAAAGCGCCATCCGTATTCATGGCAACGCGGTGGAATATATTCCTGTCGCGCTGGTGCTACTGCTGTTTATGGAAATGAACGGCGCCGAAACGTGGATGGTGCATATCTGCGGCATCATTTTAATCGCCGGTCGGCTGATGCATTATTACGGTTTTCACCACCGCCTGTTCCGCTGGCGGCGGGCGGGGATGAGCGCGACCTGGTGCGCATTGTTGCTGATGGTGCTGGCAAACCTGTGGTATATGCCCTGGGAGTTGGTTTTCTCCCTGTATTAGCGCACAATATGCGCCTTTATTTTTCCCGGATGTATACGTTATGTCTCACCGCGACACGCTTTTTTCTGCGCCTATCGCCCGTCTCGGCGACTGGACTTTTGATGAACGAGTAGCCGAAGTTTTTCCCGACATGATTCAGCGTTCGGTACCAGGCTACTCCAACATCATCTCCATGATTGGCATGTTGGCTGAACGCTTTGTGCAGCCGAACACGCAGGTCTACGATCTGGGCTGCTCGCTGGGCGCCGCGACGCTGTCTGTTCGGCGTAATATCCGCCATGAGCATTGTCGCATTATCGCCGTCGATAACTCCCCGGCCATGATTGAACGCTGCCGCCGCCATATTGATGCATATAAAGCGCCAACGCCGGTTGAAGTTGTTGAAGGCGATATCCGCGATATCACTATTGAAAACGCCTCGATGGTGGTGCTGAATTTTACCCTGCAATTCCTTGAACCTGCCGAACGCCAGGCATTGCTGGATAAGATTTACCTGGGGTTGAATCCCGGCGGCGCGCTGGTACTGTCGGAAAAATTTAGCTTTGAAGACGCGAAAGTGGGCGAGCTGTTATTCAACATGCACCACGATTTTAAACGCGCTAATGGGTACAGCGAACTGGAGATCAGCCAGAAGCGCAGTATGCTGGAAAACGTGATGCTCACCGACTCGGTGGAAACACATAAAGCGCGCCTGCGTCAGGCGGGTTTCGAACACAGTGAACTGTGGTTCCAGTGCTTTAATTTCGGGTCGCTTGTCGCGTTAAAAGCCGGAGTTGCCGCATGATCGAGTTTGGTAACTTTTATCAGCTCATTGCTAAAAATCATCTCTCCCACTGGCTGGAAACATTGCCCGCGCAGATTGCCGCCTGGCAACGCGAGCAGCAGCATGGCTTGTTTAAACAGTGGTCGAACGCGGTAGAATTTTTACCGGAAATTACGCCCTGGCGGCTGGATTTACTGCACAGTGTCACGGCGGAAAGCGAAACGCCGCTCAGCGAAGGTCAGCTAAAGCGTATTGATACATTGCTGCGTAATCTGATGCCGTGGCGTAAAGGCCCGTTCTCGCTTTATGGCGTAGATATTGATACCGAATGGCGCTCCGACTGGAAGTGGGATCGCGTACTGCCGCATCTGTCAGATTTAACCGGCCGGACGATCCTTGATGTCGGCTGCGGCAGCGGCTATCACCTGTGGCGGATGATTGGCGCAGGCGCACATCTGGCGGTCGGCATCGATCCTACGCAGCTTTTCCTCTGCCAGTTTGAGGCGGTGCGTAAACTGCTGGGTAACGATCAGCGCGCGCATCTGCTGCCGTTGGGCATTGAACAACTCCCGGCGCTGAAAGCATTTGATACCGTCTTCTCGATGGGGGTGCTTTATCACCGTCGCTCGCCGCTGGAGCATCTGTGGCAGTTAAAAGATCAGTTGGTCAACGAGGGTGAACTGGTACTGGAAACGCTGGTCGTCGACGGCGACGAAAATACCGTTTTGGTGCCCGGGGATCGCTACGCGCAGATGCGTAATGTCTATTTTATTCCTTCCGCGCCGGCATTAAAAAAATGGCTGGAAAAATGCGGCTTTATTGATGTGCGTATCGCTGACGTTTGCGTCACTACCACCGAAGAGCAGCGCCGTACCGAGTGGATGGTTACCGAGTCGCTGGCCGATTTTCTTGACCCGAACGATCGCAGCAAGACGGTGGAAGGCTATCCCGCCCCGCAGCGCGCGGTGCTGATTGCGCGTAAACCGTGATGGATTGCCGAATGACCGTTACGTATAGCACCGTTTCTCCAAAATAGTTCAAGTTGCAGCAAGGCGGCAACGCAGCAAATCCCCGGGAACGTAGGTAGCTACGTGACCGGGGTGCGCGAGGCGGCCAACGCTGCTGCGGCTTGAAATATGAAGGAGAAAAAAAGGCCCCTGTTGAATTGGCAGGGGCCTGGTACGAGCAAGCATCATATTGGGCGACATGATGCAACGGTAAAAATCATTTGGCCTGATGGCGAACAATGATTCCTTTCATTTCAGCGACCGCCGCACCCTCTACCCTATAGCGAGAATACTCGTCCGCCTGTATATCGGCAGACATCGATAACCCCTGATTGCGATAGCGCATCGGCGAAGGCAGTAAGACTCCGGCGGAACTGTGTACTTCCCGTACTCCGGCATCGAGGAAATTCTGCAGGTTATTTGCACGAACCCCCGCACCAGCCATAATGATTGGAGCATCCCCCTGGGCAATAAGTTCCATAATTATTGATAAACCTTGCGCCGCATCGGCTTTTTGCCCGGAAGTCAGTACTCTTGCTACGCCTGCGTCAGCCAGATTCTTTAGCGCATTGAAGGGATTAGCGCACATATCGAAGGCGCGGTGGAATGTTACCGCCAGCGGTCCGGCCGCCGCCATTATTTTTTCCATTCGCGACATATCGACATCCCCATCAACGGTCAACACGCCAGTAACCAGCCCGGGAAAACCCAACTCTCTGACGAGGCGGATATCTTCCAGCATGGCGGCAAATTCGCCGTCAGTGTAGTAAAAATCCCCGCCGCGAGGACGAATAATCGGATGTACGGGAATCGTAATATGCTCGCGTACGCTGCGTAAGACGCCCAGCGAAGGCGTAAGCCCGCCTTCTTTCGGCGCGGCGCACAGTTCGATACGATCCGCGCCGTTTCGCTGCGCGGTGAGCGCGCATTCCATGCTGTAACAACAGATCTCAAGTAACGCCATATTCACTCCGCTCGGCAGGTTAATGGGCCGCCTGTTCGCTGGCGACAATCGCTTCAATCGACCATGGATGAAATTTTACCGTGACGCGGCCATCGGTCACGGCCAGCGTAGGGTTTGGCAAACGTTCATGCTCGTCCTGTGGCGAACTGGTTTTAACCACTATCCCCGGCTGACTAAGCCCCTCATCCGACAACAATGCGAGAGCCCGCGCGTTCAAGGTCTCCGGCTCGCCGGGCAGCACGATTTCAATATGCTCCCACCCTTCGTGTGGATAGCGTTTTTCTCCCGGCCACGGTAATTCAATAACAGAAAACCGCCAGTGTTCTACACATACCGGTTCATGCAGTTTAAACAGACAAATCGGCCTGCCGTTGATGATATTTTCCGACAGTAGCTCGCCGCATTGTTCAAAACCGCGACGCCAACGCTCCGCCGTCGTATTCTGGTGACAGCGCAATGAAATGTGATCGGCCTCAAGGGCGCTGATCTGCAGACCAAGGCGAGTGGAAAGTTCTCTGAACGCCAGAGTGAATCGCGGTAAATCTGCGGAAATATCATGCAGTTCATCAATGTGTTGCCAGTTCGCCATATCAGGACGCTCTTCTTGCTGTGAAAACCGCTAATTTACGCTGTTGCGCCCCGGCAACCAACCTTTGATTTGATTGGGCGTTTATTGAATGCTTATGCAGATTATTGTTGCGTATATTTCAGGCGACGCGCCGCGCGCGCAATGCTGACGCCAACGGGCATTTGCAGTATACTCCCGCCCTAATTCTTAAACTGGCGCGGGTAATACAGCCCGCTTCATAAACGTAAGGTATTCCGGTGAATATTCAGGCTCTTCTCTCAGAAAAAGTTAGTCAGGCCATGATTGCTGCAGGCGCGCCTGCAGATTGCGAGCCCCAGGTTCGTCAGTCAGCCAAAGTTCAGTTCGGCGACTATCAGGCCAACGGCGTGATGGCAGTTGCGAAAAAACTGGGTATGGCCCCCCGACAACTTGCAGAGCAGGTGCTGACTCATCTGGATCTCAGCGGCATCGCCAGCAAGGTTGAAATCGCCGGCCCTGGCTTTATCAATATTTTCCTCGAACCGGCTTTTCTCGCTGAACAGGTGCAGCAGGCGCTGGCCTCCGATCGTCTGGGCGTTTCTCAGCCGACTCGCCAGACGATTGTCGTCGACTACTCCGCGCCCAACGTCGCGAAAGAGATGCACGTTGGTCATCTACGCTCCACGATTATCGGCGATGCGGCTGTGCGCACGCTGGAGTTTCTGGGCCATCATGTTATTCGCGCTAACCACGTCGGCGACTGGGGCACCCAGTTCGGTATGCTGATCGCCTGGCTGGAAAAACAGCAGCAGGAAAACGCGGGCGACATGGCGCTGGCGGATCTTGAAGGATTTTACCGCGATGCGAAAAAGCATTATGACGAAGATGAAGCGTTTGCCGAGCGCGCGCGTAACTACGTCGTCAAATTGCAGAGCGGTGATGCCTATTTCCGTGAGATGTGGCGTAAGCTGGTTGACATCACGATGACGCAAAACCAGATCACCTATGATCGCCTGAACGTCACTTTGACGCGTGACGATGTGATGGGCGAAAGTCTGTATAATCCGATGCTGCCGGGCATCGTCGCCGATCTGAAAGCCAAAGGCCTGGCGGTTGAAAGCGAGGGCGCAACGGTGGTTTTCCTTGATGAGTTTAAAAACAAGGAAGGCGACCCGATGGGCGTCATTATTCAGAAGAAAGATGGCGGTTATCTGTATACCACTACCGATATCGCCTGCGCCAAATACCGTTACGAAACGCTGCACGCCGACCGCGTGCTCTACTACATTGACTCCCGTCAGCACCAACACCTGATGCAAGCCTGGACTATTGTGCGCAAAGCCGGTTATGTACCGGATTCCGTTCCGCTGGAACACCACATGTTCGGCATGATGTTGGGTAAAGACGGTAAACCGTTTAAAACTCGCGCGGGCGGTACGGTGAAACTGGCGGATCTGTTGGATGAGGCGCTGGAGCGCGCGCGTCGTCTGGTGGCGGAGAAGAACCCGGATATGCCGGCTGACGAGCTGGAAAAACTGGCTAACGCCGTCGGTATTGGCGCGGTGAAATACGCCGATCTGTCAAAAAACCGCACCACTGACTATATCTTCGACTGGGATAATATGTTGGCTTTCGAAGGCAATACCGCTCCTTATATGCAGTATGCCTATACGCGTGTGCTGTCTGTTTTCCGTAAAGCGGACATCGACGAGCAGGCGCTGGCGAGCGCGCCGGTTATCATTAGCGAAGATCGCGAAGCGCAACTCGCTGCCCGTCTGCTGCAGTTTGAAGAAACCCTGACGGTGGTCGCGCGTGAAGGTACGCCGCACGTCATGTGTGCGTATCTGTATGACGTCGCCGGGCTGTTCTCCGGCTTCTACGAGCACTGCCCTATTCTCAGCGCCGAGAATGATGCGGTTCGCAATAGCCGCCTAAAACTGGCGCAACTGACGGCGAAGACGCTGAAACTGGGTCTGGATACGTTGGGTATCGAAACCGTAGAACGCATGTAAACGCGTCGTCGTTAACATCATCAGGCCTGATTCCGGGGAACGGACTCAGGCCTTTTTATTGCCACAGCGGTATATCTGTAACAAATCACAAGGAATGACACATTTCTATAGAGAGATGGAACATCTTTTACCTGTGCTGGCGCTGACCGCCCCGTATCATTAGGCGGCGGATTGTTCAGGTACAGGTAATGACTTTTAAAGACTTTGATGCGGAAGAGAAACTCTTCCTGAGACGTGTGATTGTGGCGTTTGGTGTAGTGGTTGTCTGCTTTGGTATCCTGATCTTCAACCTCTATAACTTGCAAATCCGTCAGCACCACTACTACACCACCCGTTCGAATGAGAACGATATCAAGATGCTACCCGTCGCGCCCACGCGCGGCATTATTTACGATCGCAACGGCATTCCGCTGGTGCGTAACGTAACCTGGTATGATATCGCGGTTACGCCCTATAAAATTGCCGATATGGATGCGCTGCTAAAACAGCTCACCCCTATTGTTGATCTCTCCCCCGATGATATCGCCGACTTTCGCCGTGCGCTAAAATCCAGTAGCCGCTATCGTCCGGTGGTGCTCAAAAACGCGCTAACGGATGTTGAAATCGCACGCTTTGCGGTCAATCAGTTTCATTTCAACGGCGTCACGATCAATAGCTATCAGGATCGGCAGTATCCTTACGGCGCGGAGCTGGCGCATGTTCTCGGTTACGTGTCAAAGATAAACGATAACGACCTTAAAGCGCTGGATAAAAAAGGGCTGGCAGAGAATTACGCGGCGGACCATAACATCGGTAAACAGGGGATTGAGCGTTACTACGAAAACGATCTTCATGGCAAAACCGGTTATCAGGAGGTCGAGGTGGATAATCACGGGCGTATTGTCCGCCTGCTGAAAGACGTTCCTCCCATCGCGGGTAAGAATATTCACCTGACGCTGGATCTCCATTTACAAGAGTACATTGAAAGTTTGCTGGCCGGGCAGCGTGCTGCCGTACTGGTTGAAGATCCGCACGATGGTTCAGTGCTGGCGATGGTATCTATGCCCAGCTACGACCCGAACCCCTTTGTAAAAGGCATTAGCTATCAGGATTACGGCAAACTGCTGCACGATAAAAATCTGCCGCTGATCAACCGCGTGACGCAAGGGCTTTATCCCCCGGCGTCAACGGTTAAACCCTATATGGCGATGTCCGCGCTGTTATGCGGGATTATTACGCCGCAAACCACCTTCTTTGGCGCGCCAACCTGGACGCTTCCCGGCACGCAGCGACATTACCGGGACTGGAAAAAAACCGGACACGGTATGCTGGATGTCACTAAAGCGATTGAGGAATCTGCGGATACCTTTTTCTATCAGGTCGCTTATATGATGGGTATTGACCGTATCGACACGATGTTGTCTCAGTTCGGCTATGGCAAACCGACGGGCATCGACCTAAATGAAGAGTATGACGGGCTGCTTCCCAGCCGCGCATGGAAACAGCGGGTCCATAAAAAAGCCTGGTATCAGGGCGATACCATCTCTGTCGGCATCGGCCAGGGTTACTGGATTGCCACCCCCATCCAGATGGTAAAAGCGATGGTGGCGCTCATCAACAACGGTAAGGTGATTGCCCCTCACCTGTTACTCAATGAAGAGAGCGGCAAAACGGTGGTTCCGTATCGCCCTTCAGGAACACCGGCACAGATAGCCGATCCGGCGTCGCCATACTGGGGACTGGTGCGTCAGGCGATGTATGGCATGGCGAATGCACCCAACGGAACGGGCTATAAGTTCTTTCACACAGCGCCCTACGGCATTGCGGCCAAAAGCGGCACGTCGCAGGTATTTAGCCTGAAAGAAAATCAGACCTACAACGCGAAAATGATCCCCATTCGCCTGCGCGATCATGTGTTTTATACCGCTTTTGCACCGTATAAAAACCCTAAGGTCGCTATTGCCTTGATTCTGGAAAACGGCGGAAGCGACGGCGTTACCGCCGCGCCCATCATGCGAAAAATCCTTGACCACCTGTTTGATCCACAGGCTGATACCACGCAGCCAGGTCAGGTGCCATAGTCAAATAAGCAAAGCGCCATCAGACAAGGATACGCCCGGAATATCCGCATACATCAGAAATAGTTACGCAGATATTCCGTCAAACACAGCATTGCCATCACCTGCCCGTAAGGCATAGAGGTCAACGGAATGTGACGGTAAAAATCGAGATCGTGGCCCATGCCAGTGCCAAATGACGTTTGCAGCAGTTCGCCTTCCGGCGAGATATGTTTCACTATCCCCCGAATAGCTTGTTCCGCCACCTGCGCATAGTGCCGTTCGACATAGCGTTTGCGCACCGCTTTAAGAATACCGTAGGCAAAACCCGCCGTCGCCGACGCCTCAAGATAAGAGTGCGGATCGTCAAGCAGCGTATGCCACAAACCGCTTTCATCCTGACATTTCGCCAGCGCGGCGATCTGCGCATTCAGTACCTGGATCAGGTAACGGCGCACGGCATTATTTTCCGGCAAGTCCAGCAGTTCAAGAAAATCCGGGATCACAATGGTCAGCCAACTGTTGCCGCGCGCCCAGCGAGCGTTAGCGAAGTTATGATGACCGTCATAGCTCCAGCCGTGGAACCACAGCCCCGTCTCTTTATCCATCAAATTCTGCACGTGTAGCAGGAACTGATAGGTTGCCTCTTCCACATATTCCGGCCGGTTCAGCAGCTTACCGATTTTCGCCAGCGGCAGCACCGTCATCATTAGCGTGTCGTCCCACATCTGCTGATGATTTTCCTCCGCCAGCGTGATGTGCTGCATTCCGCCGTGATCGGTACGGGGCATTTCATTCATCGCCCATTCGGCCCACGTTTCCAGCCACGGTAAATACGCTGGATTACGCGTCTCTTCATAGCGATACGCCAGCGTTAAAAATGGCGCCATCGTATTAACGTTTTTCGTCGTCGCGCCTTCCGCAAAACGATCGGCAAACCAGTCATCAATGATCTTACGCATCGTCTGGTCGCCGGTCTGTTGGTAATAGTGATACATTCCGTACAGGCCCACGCCGTGCGTCCACTCCCATCCGGCCCAGCCTTTAGTATCGATCACGCGTCCGTCGTCCAGTCGCAATAAAAATTCGCCTGTCTCATCTTTAATATTGACCAGGTTATGCGTCACCTTTTGCACCAGGGCTTTTAGTTCATCTCTGGCGATAAAATGCTCAGGCTGACGCAATAGCGGACTGTGTTTGACTGGATAAACCATCATTTGCTTAACCTCTGTGTAATGTCGAATTCAGTGCTGCGTGCAGTTTTACCGCCGACGCAGTCGATTCGCTACAGTAAAAGCTAAGCTGGGCGGAAACCTTTTTGTTTCTGCCATTGCCAGAGCGTAAATGGCAAAAACGCAAAGAGTCCGGCAATCTACCTCACCATTTTATAAAACGGCGTTTCTATTTATTCAAAAAGAGAGTCAGGTCTGCTACCTGGCAAAGAAAGGGGCGGTTAGCGGTAGTTCACAATCACCTGATTGCTCCGCACTTTTAACGCCGGGATAAGTCGGCCGCCGCCGGGGACTTCCCAGACAAAGCGGAGCGGCTCGACTGCGGGAACATGAGCAAAACCGTGGGTCGTGCCACTCTGACCATCAAGTTCTACGCAACGGGACTGGGAACATAAACGTACCCGTAAGCCCGCGGGGGTCGGGCCATTCAGTTCATAACGCCAGGCGACCAACGTCATCACACCGGAAACCGGCTGACGCGCCGACAATGGCGAAGACGATGCGGAAACGCCCCGGTAATTTAAGGTTACGCCCATACCGCTATCCTGCCACGCGCCTTCGCCTGCGGCCTGAACCGTCAGGGGAAAGAGCAACAACGCCAGCCATTTACGCATTATTTTCCTCCAATGGTCGCCGTCATGCGGATATGACGGTTATCGGAAAGCTCAAGGTTCGACAACACCACCAGCTGCGGTAAACTGCGCCGCAAAAAGCGGGACAATAATGGACGTAGCGCATGGTTAACCAGCAATACCGGCGGCGCGCCAAGCATTTCCTGGCGAGAAAGCGCCTCTTGCGTCTGCGCCAGCAGGCGATCCGCCAACCCCGGCTCAAGTCCACCGCCGCCCTGCAATGCCTGAAGCAGCAAACGCTCCAGCGCGGTATCCAGGCCAATCACCTGCACTTCTTCATTACCGGGGAACCACTGTTGCGTAATCGCTCGTCCTAATGCCACGCGTACCACGGCGGTTAATTCATGCGGATCGCTTTGTAACGGCGCATGTTCCGCCAGCGTTTCCAGAATAGTGCGCATATCGCGAATCGGGACTTTTTCCGCCAGTAAGTTTTGCAGGACTTTATGTAAAGTCGTGAGGGTCACGACGCCGGGGACCAGATCTTCCGTGAGTTTAGGCATCTCCTGAGAGACACGATCCAACAGTTGCTGCGCTTCCTGGCGGCCAAACAGTTCGGCGGAGAATTGGCCAATCAAGTGGTTAAGGTGCGTCGCCACAACGGTACTGGCTTCAACAACGGTAAAGCCCTGAATTTGCGCCTGCTCTTTCAGGGCGCTTTCAATCCAGATGGCATCAAGGCCAAAAGCTGGATCGACGGTTTTCTCACCCGGTAGCGTTCCCGCCGCCGTGCCGGGGTTAATAGCCAGCCAGCGTCCCGGATAGGCGTCCCCGCTGCCAATCTCTACCCCTTTCATCAAAATACGGTAGCGCGCAGGCTGTAAATCCATATTGTCGCGAATATGGACAACCGGCGGCAGGAACCCCATATCCTGAGCGAATTTTTTACGAATACTGCGAATACGTCCGAGCAATTCGCCATCCTGTTGAAAATCCACCATCGGGATCAGGCGGTAGCCCACTTCCATCCCCAGTGAATCCTCAAGCTGTACGTCATTCCAGGTGGCTTCGACCACCGAGTTATTTTCCGGCATTTTTACCGGCTGCGGCTCCTCCGGCGCTTTTTCTTCACGCCCGCGCAGCCACCATGCCAGGCCGAGCAAAGCGGCGGTAAAGAGTAAAAATACCAGGTTAGGCATTCCTGGCACCATGCCAAGCAGCCCCAGCACCGCCGCCGCCAGCAGCATCACCCTTGGATTACTGAACAGTTGGCCAACCATCTGCTCGCCTACATCCTGATCGGTACTGACGCGGGTCACAATGACGCCCGCCGCCGTGGAGATAACCAGCGCCGGGATCTGGGCGACCAGGCCGTCGCCAATGGTCAGCAGGGTGTAGCTTTCCGCCGCGCTGCCTATGCTCATTCCGTGCTGCAATACGCCGACCAGCAGCCCGCCTACCACGTTAATGACCATGATGAGAATACCGGCGATGGCGTCGCCGCGCACAAATTTACTTGCCCCGTCCATCGAGCCGTAGAAATCGGCTTCCTGAGTAACTTCCGAACGCCGTTTTTTGGCCTCGTCTTCACCAATCAGACCGGCATTAAGATCGGCGTCAATCGCCATTTGCTTGCCGGGCATACCGTCCAGCACAAAGCGCGCGCCGACTTCGGCAATACGTCCGGCACCTTTGGTGATGACCATGAAGTTGATAATGACGAGGATGATAAAAACCACAATCCCGATCGCGAAGTTACCGCCGACCAGGAAATGACCAAACGCCTCCACCACCTTTCCCGCCGCCGCCGCGCCGGTATGCCCTTCCATCAAAATAATGCGCGTTGAGGCTACGTTAAGCGCCAGACGCAGTAGCGTGGTAAACAGCAGAATGGTCGGAAACGCGGCAAAATCCAGAGTACGCTGGGTAAACATCGCCACCAGCAGCACCATAATCGATAGCGCAATATTAAAGGTAAACAATAAGTCGAGGATAAAAGCAGGTAGCGGCAGCACCATCATCGACAAAATCAGCAGAATGAGGATCGGCCCGGCAAGAATTTGCCATTGCGTCGATTTCAGGTTGCTGGGCAGGCGCAGCATCGCGACCAGATTAGCCATCAGTATTCTTCTCGTTCATAAAATCCAGCGCTTCTGGCACCGGAAGGTTCTCAGGTTGTGGAGGACGTTGCCCGCCCGCAAGCCGCCAGCGTTTAAGCTGCCAGACCCAGGCCAACACTTCCGCAACGGCAGCATATAACTGCCCGGGAATTTGCTGACCGATTTCGGCGTGGCGATATAATGCCCGCGCCAGCGGCGGCGCTTCTAAAGCGGGAACCCGATGTTCAGCGCCGATCTCGCGAATGCGCAGCGCTATTAATCCAGCCCCCTTCGCGACCACTTTCGGCGCGCTCATTTTGTTTTCGTCATACTGCAGCGCCACGGAATAGTGCGTCGGGTTAGTGACAATGACGTCCGCTTTCGGCACATCTTCCATCATGCGGCGCTGCGCGGCGGCGCGTTGCATCTGGCGAATTTTGCCCTTAACATGCGGATCGCCTTCGCTCTCTTTAAATTCGTCGCGAATGTCCTGTCGCGACATGCGTAATTTTTTCAGGTGGCTAAAGATCTGGAAAAACACGTCAAATCCCACCATCGGAATCACGCCCAGTACCACCAGTAACGCGCAGAGTCCAACCAGATCCAGCGCATTCCCCATTGCGACGATCGGCGACTCCGCCATCAGACGCATCATTTGCGGCCAGTTATGCCAGAGATAAAAGCCGGTAACGCAGCCGACCAGCGTGGATTTCAACACCGCTTTTAGCAGTTCCGCGCCGGTCTGCGCCGAAAACATGCGCTTAATTCCCGGCAGCGGGTTTAATTTAGAAAATTTTGGCTGTAGCGACTTACCGCTAAAAATCAGGCCGCCAAGCATAACCGGCGAGATAAGCGCCACCAGCACCACGCCCGCGATGAGCGGTAGCAGTGCCATCATCGCCGCTTTAATCAGCAAAATTATCTGCCCCAGGATCAGGTTAGGATCGTTTACCATACGGTGATCGAAGTGCAGGCCTGCTGAGAGCATTCCCGCCAGCTGCCGCGCTAACGACTCGCCGCCGAACCAAATAATACAAACGCCCACCAGCAATATCAGCAGTGAGGTCAGTTCTCTGGAACGGGGGATCTGCCCTTCTTCCCGCGCTTTTTCAAGTCGGTGGGGTGTGGGGGCTTCTGTTTTGTCGTCGTCGCTCTCTTCTGCCACGCAGCAAACCCTGGATAGATTGATAAGCGAGAATGATGCCAGAACCGCTTTACGCCAATGGGCAGAGTAAGCGGTAAAAAAGGCGGGGTTTATGGCGTTAATAGAGATAGCCGGATACGATAAGAAAGTCTCGTATCCGGCCTGGTTGACGGATTCGGACCCGATAAGCGCAGCGCCATCAGGTCAAAAAAGCTTAAAAGCCAAGACTGTCCAGCAGGTCGTCCACCTGATCCTGACTGGCGACGACGCCAGCTTTCGAGGTATCCACCTGCGGGCCGTTGAGCAAGCTTTCGTTCTCGCGTTTTGGTCGCGCGCTCTGTTCCGGGATGTTTTCCAGCAGCACCATTAACAACTGGCGTTCAATCTCCTGAATCACGTCCATCATGCGTTTGATCACCTGACCCGTCAGATCCTGGAAATCCTGCGCCATCATGATGTCCAGCAGTTGCGCGTTAGTAAAGCTGGTATGACCCGGGACATCCCTGAGAAACTGGCGCGTATCCGTCACCAGTTCACGGGCGTCGGAAAGCTCGATCGGATTGTCAAACCACTCGTCCCAACGTTGGGTTAGCGCTTTCGCCTCTTTTTCCATCGCATCCTGATGCGGCTGCGAGGCTTCGACACTGTTTAGCGCGCGTTCCGCCGCCTGCGCCGTCATCTGGACGACGTAATCCAGACGGTCGCGCGCATCAGGGATCGCCTCCGCCGCTTCGGCAATCGCCTGGTCCAGTCCCAGTTCACGCAGGCTGTCGCGCAGCATTCGGGTCAGACTACCGATGCGCGCAATGATGTCTCCTGCTGAGCCTTCATCAGCAGGCTTGATAGATGGTTGCATCATCATCGCATCCTCACATGCCCAGTTTCTCAAAGATTTTGTTGAGCTTCTCTTCCAGAGTCGCTGCGGTGAACGGTTTTACGACATAACCGCTGGCGCCAGCCTGTGCGGCGGCGATAATATTCTCTTTCTTGGCTTCCGCCGTGACCATCAACACGGGTAACGCCGACATGGCGCTATCAGCGCGAATGGTTTTCAGCAGCTCCAGGCCATCCATATTCGGCATGTTCCAGTCGGAGATAATAAAACCAAAGCCGCCCGCCTGGAGCTTGTTCAGCGCATCGACGCCGTCTTCGGCCTCTTCCACATTGTTAAATCCAAGCTCTTTTAAGAGGTTGCGCACGATACGACGCATGGTCGAAAAGTCATCCACAACCAAAAATTTAAGCTCTTTATCCGCCATAAAATACTACTCCTGGTTCAAATACGTATCGCCTGTCCGGCACTGATTTTCGCCAGCATCTGCTGGCTTACCTGGCTAAGATCGACCACTTCGCTTACGCCACCCATATTGATGGCCTCGCGCGGCATGCCGAACACCACACAACTTGCTTCGTTTTGCGCAATGGTCCAGGCGCCAGCCTGGTACATCGCTAACATTCCAGCGGCGCCATCGTTGCCCATCCCCGTAAGAATGACGCCTACGGCGTTGCGCCCCGCGTGTTTCGCCACCGAATGAAACAGCACATCCACGGAAGGCCGATGCCGGTTTACCGGCGGGCCATCATGAATTTTGATTTGATAATTCGCCCCGCTACGCGCCAGCTCCATATGCTTGTCGCCGGGCGCAATGTAGGCATGACCTGGCAATACGCGTTCGCCGTCCTCGGCCTCCTTCACGCTGATTTGACAGAGTTTATTCAGGCGCTCGGCAAACGAGCGGGTAAAGCCAGGCGGCATATGCTGCGTAATAATCACTGCCGGACTGGAAAGCGGCAGCGGTTGCAGCACATGTCGGATAGCTTCAGTACCGCCCGTTGAAGCGCCGATAGCAATCAGTTTCTCCGAACTGAGGAGCGGACCGGCTTTTAAGGTTGCCGGGGCCGCCATCGGTTTATGTGCGGCGATGCGGGCCCGCGCGGCGGTACGCACTTTTTCGGCGATCATCTCGCTATACGACAGCATACCTTCACGAATGCCAAGCTGCGGTTTAGTGACAAAATCGATGGCCCCCAACTCCAGCGCCCGTAGCGTCACTTCGGAACCTTTACCGGTCAGCGAAGAGACCATAACCACCGGCATCGGTCGCAGGCGCATCAGTTTTTCCAGAAAATCGAGGCCGTCCATACGCGGCATCTCAACGTCCAGGGTCAATACGTCCGGATTAAATTTTTTAATGAGATCCCTGGCGACCAACGGGTCCGGCGCAGTCGCCACCATCTCCATGTCGCTATGGCTATTAATAATTTCAGTCATGATTTGGCGCATTAACGCGGAATCATCAACTGACAATACCCTGATTTTACTCATGCTTTATCCTTACTTAGCGCATACACCGTCTGTCCGCGCAGGCTAAACTCGCGCACGAGGTTGCTAAAGTTTTCTGAGTGACCGGCAAACAACAGTCCGTCAGGTTTAAGGAGTGGAACAAAACGGCGCAGAATGTCCTCCTGAGTCGTTTTATCAAAATAGATCATGACGTTACGGCAAAAAATCGCGTCAAAGGGACCGGGTACGTTGTACTGCTTTTCCAACAAATTAACGGAGGAAAATTCAACATAATTGGCCAGTTCCTGACGCACGCGCACCAGTCCTTCATGCGGCCCCGTACCGCGCATGAAGTAACGTTGTAGCTGCTGCGGCGATAACGTTTTCAGTTCGCTGAGGCGATAAATACCGCTTCTCGCTTTTTCCAGCACTTCAGTATCAATATCGCTGGCGAATACTTTCCAGCGACCGGGGGCCATCCCCAACGCATCCGCCAGCGTAATGGCGATACTGTAAGGTTCTTCTCCTGTCGATGCCGCCGCACTCCAGACGCGGTACTCGCCGTGGCGGCGACGCGCATGTTCCGCAAGGATGGGAAAATGGTGCGCCTCGCGAAAAAAAGCGGTCAGGTTGGTAGTCAGAGCGTTGATAAAAGCCTGCCACTCAGCGCTGTTTTGATTAGCCTCCAGCATACTGAGATAACGGCCAAAATCATCCAGTCCCAGGGCACGCAGCCGACGGACCAGGCGGTTATAAACCATATCCCGCTTATGGTCGGCCAGCACGATCCCTGCGCGCTGGTAGATTAATTGACATATCCGACGAAAATGCGCGTCGGACAGCGCGAGGCGCTGTGTCATCTGTAACAATACTGACGTTTGCCCGGAGGGCAGAGATGATGTCATAGCGCCTTCTTAATCACATTCAAAGTACAACGGGCGCGCCCTGCGGCAGCGCCATGCTTCCCGTATTACACATTTTTTGCTTTTATCTATGCGAACCAGACGAAAGGGATCGGCGGGTTCGCAAATTAATCGAGAACCGACAGCACACGTCGATCAAAAGGTTTCCCAGTTCGCATCATCCCCGGCGGCTAAGGGCCGCGGCGTATTGCCGGACTGAGCGTCCACTGACAAACGCATCTCAGGTTTATTTACCGCCAGCGGTCGCGATGCCAGGCGGAAAGCCGATACCGCCTGGGTCAGACGGCTGGCCTGCTCTTCCAGCGCGGCGGCGGCCGCTGCGGATTCCTGAACCAGCGAGGCGTTCTGTTGCGTTACGCGATCCATTTCGGAAACGGCCAAAGCGACCTGATCGATACCCCGGCTTTGCTCATCCGAGGCGGAGGCGATTTCGCCCATGATATCCGTGACGCGCGTAACGGCATTGACGATGTCAGTCATGGTTTCCCCGGCGCTTTCCACCAGCACTGAACCGGTATCGACACGCGAGACGGAATCTTCAATCAACGCTTTTATTTCTTTCGCCGCCTGGGCGCTGCGGCTGGCCAGATTACGCACCTCGCCTGCCACGACCGCAAAACCGCGCCCCTGCTCTCCCGCGCGCGCCGCTTCTACCGCCGCGTTCAGCGCCAGAATGTTAGTCTGGAAGGCAATACCGTCGATAACGCTGATAATGTCAGCGATTTTTTTCGAACTGTCGGCAATTTCGTGCATAGTGTTTACTACGCCGTCGACCACTTTGCCGCCATGACGCGCGGTCTCGGAGGCGCTTTGCGCCAGTTGGGAAGCCTGACGGGCGTTATCGGCGTTTTGCTTCACGGTGGCCGTCAGTTGTTCCATGCTGGCCGCCGTCTCCTCCAGAGCGGAGGCCTGCTGTTCGGTACGGGAAGAGAGGTCGGTATTACCGACGGCAATTTCACTGGTGCCGGAATAAATCGCATCCGAACCTTCACGAACCTGCGTCACGGTGTCAATCAGCGAGCGTTGCATATGTTCAACCGTTCCCGCCAGTTCGCCAATTTCATTACGTCCTGAGACGGTGAGCATTTTCGTCAGATCGCCGCTGGCAATTTCACGGATATGAGTAATCACTCGCGCTAATGGGTTAAGCAGGGCATGACGAATGCCGAACCAAACCACCATCAAAATCAGCACCAGCACGACCGCAAGAACCCCCAGTTGCCATTGCGCAAAACGGTAGTCATGAGCGCTTTGATCAAATGTCTGGCGGTACAGGTTTTCGCTCACCCGGGCGTAATTGCCCAGCGCCTCGCCCAACGCGTTTTGCATTCCCTGGGTTGGCTGGGCGAAGTAGGCATCCATATTGCCATTGTCCAGAAACTGAATAAGTTCGGTTAATGCGGCCTGATAGCGCTGATATTTTTCATCGACGTTCGCGCTGGCCTCCGCCATCGCTGGCAATGGCGTCATGTTTTTGAAATTGGCGTAGTGCGCCGCCGCCTGTGCGAGGGTCGTTTTTGCATTCTGGAGTAAATCCGTTTTGCCGCTGCTCTGCTGGTTAGAAGCGTCCATCATCATGCGTGCGGCGGAGCGGCTCAGGTTAATGCGCGTTTGCAGCATTAAGTCCCATGTCGACGTGAGTTCGCTTTGTTGCTGGCGTAATTCGTTAGAAATAACAAAACCTTGCTGGTTATGCTGTAATGAAGAAAACAGCAAACCACCGGAAACAAGCTGTAGCAGTGCGAAAACCCCCAGCACCATCATCAGCATTGTGACAACGCGGATACGGTTAAACATAAGGCACCTTCCTGATAACGAGTTATCAACGTTATCGGCACCTGCGGTGATAACTTTACTTTTGCAAAAAGGAAATACGCTGTTCCGGAAGACGATATTGACAATAACAGCGTCGCAGCGACGATGTCGGCGCAAAATGCAGGGGCTGGGCGCGGGCGGTGAAGAGGCACTCTCACCGTTGGTGGAAGCATAACGGTGAATATTGCCGGATGGCGCAACGCCATCCGGCAACGTTATTACGCGACGTGTGATGCTGCGATATCCAGCAGCGCCATCTCTTCGCTGTTAAGCAGTTTTTCGATATTCACCAGAATCAGCATACGCTCGCCGAGCGCACCCAATCCCGTCAAATATTCTGTTGACAAGGTCACGGCAAATTCTGGCGCCGGACGGATCTGTTCCGCCGTTAACGACAGTACGTCAGACACGCCGTCTACCACTATCCCGACGACGCGTTGCCCCAGATTCAGTACGATCACTACCGTATTGTCATCGTACTCTACGTCGCCTTCGCAGAATTTCACGCGCAGATCGACAATGGGGACAATCACGCCGCGCAGGTTAGTCACCCCTTTTATAAAGGCCGGAGTATTGGCGATGCGCGTCACCTGGTCATAGCCACGGATCTCCTGCACTTTCAGGATATCGATGCCGTACTCTTCATTTCCCAGTGTAAACACCAGGAATTCCTGACCTGACGGCTCGCCGGCCAGTTTGCTTACATTACTCATACCGGTCATATTATTCCCTTCTCACTCAATCAGGCGGCTGTGATCGCCATACGTTGTTCGCGGTTTAAACCCTGCAATGCGGAAACATCAACAATCAGCGCGACGCTGCCGTCGCCCAGGATCGTCGCGGCGGAAATCCCCGGTACCTTGCGATAATTGCTTTCCAGATTTTTGACCACCACCTGGTGCTGACCGATGAGCTGATCGACCAGCAGCGCGTAACGGCGTCCCGCGCTTTGCAGGATCACAACAATGCCCTGCGTGGCTTCGGTTTTCGCCCCGTCCACGTCAAACACTTTCCACAATTCGACCAGCGGCAAATACTCGCCGCGAACTTCCAGAACCCGTTCGCCGCCCGCCAGCGGATGAAGATCCTCTTCACGCGGTTGCAGCGACTCCATCACCGCATTTAACGGCAGGATAAAAACTTCCCCCGCCACGCGAACCGACATCCCATCGAGGATGGCCAGCGTCAACGGCAGCAGAATACGAATCGTGGTGCCGGAGCCTTGTTTTGACTGGATCTCAACGTGACCGCCCATCTCCTGAATGTTACGTTTCACCACATCCATGCCAACGCCGCGACCGGAGACATCCGTGACCTGTTCCGCAGTTGAGAATCCCGGCGCGAAGATCAACATGCCTACTTCATCGTCGGTCATGTTTTCATTCACCGCCATCCCCTGCGACATGGCCTTCGCCAGGATACGCTCACGGTTAAGCCCCGCGCCGTCATCGGTCACTTCAATACAAATATTCCCGCCCTGATGTTCTGCGGAAAGGATCAGATTGCCGACAACATTTTTCCCCGCCTCAAGGCGTTTTTCTGGCATTTCAATCCCGTGGTCGAGACTGTTGCGCACCAGGTGCGTTAGCGGGTCGATAATGCGTTCGATCAGGCTTTTATCAAGTTCAGTGGAACTCCCCACCAGCGTCAACTCTACCTGCTTGCCCAGTTTGCCCGCTAAATCGCGTACCAGACGCGGGAAACGGCTGAAGACATACTCCATAGGCATCATGCGAATCGACATCACCGACTCTTGTAAGTCGCGGGCGTTACGTTGTAACTGCCCCATACTGGTAATGAGATCGCCGTGGTTTACCGGGTCCAGCTCGTTAGAACGCTGGGCCAACATTGACTGGGTAATCACTAACTCGCCGACCAGGTTTATGAGCTGATCCACTTTCTCTACCGCCACGCGAATACTGGTGGACTCGCGTTCACGCGCAGGTTTTTCACGCCCTGCATGATGTTCATGCGCCGCGCTTTTGGCGGCTGGCGCAACGACTGCCGGAGGCGCTACCGGTGCTACCTCGGTTTTCTCTTGCGCTTTTTCCACGGGCGCGGCGACCACTTTTTCAAAAGCGATCTGATCGGCCTCGATGACAAAACAGAGCACCGCGACAATGTCATCTTCCGCGACGCTGCCATCCAGAGTTGCCGACAGTGAATCCGTTCCCTTAACGACATCCGTCAGAGTAGCCAGATTGCCCAACTCTTCTTCAAGCAGATCGACCTCATTGGCTTTCAACCGTGAAAGTACAATGCGCAGTTTACTCTCGTCACGAGGCGATTCGGTTTCGGCTACGCTCTCTTCCTGGATCGCCGCGCTTAGTGCCGCGGTTTCTACGACCGCCGGCGTGGTTTCGCCTTTCGCCTCCAGCGCCAACTGGCGTAGCGCATTGCAGATATATTCGAAGCTTGCGGCATCCGGCTCTTCGGAGTTTTTATAGGCGTCGAGCTGTTCCTGCATAATATCTTTCGTTTCCAAAAACAGGTTGATAATGTCGGTATTGAGCTGCATTTCACCGCGTCGGGCTTCATCCAGCAGGTTTTCCATTAAATGTGTGGTTTCCTGCAGAATAGTGAAGCCGAATGTGCCCGCGCCGCCTTTAATGGAGTGCGCCGCGCGAAAAATGGCGTTCAGTTGTTCAGCGTCCGGGGATTCCGGCACCAAATCCAGCAGATGCTGCTCCATATCAGCCAACAGCTCGTCAGCTTCATCAAAAAATGTCTGATAAAAATCGCTAATATCCATGCTCACGCTATCACCTCGGTTCCGCTTTTGGCGATGTGGGTACGCTTGCCGGCGGGGCTGCCGCAGGCTGTTGTAATACACTTACCGGCTCATTCTGGCTTTCAGCGTTTTCATGCAAAATGGCCTGTTCCGCCTGTTTGTTTAACACCAGCAGGCTTATACGGCGGTTGATGGCGTCATCAGGACCGCGATCGCTCAGCCGCATCGTGGCGGCCATGCCAACCACCCGTAATACTTTTCCGTTATCCAGCCCGCCAGCGACCAGTTCGCGACGCGAGGCATTGGCGCGATCGGCGGATAACTCCCAGTTGCTATAGCCTTTTTCGCCGTTCGCGTAGGGAAAGTCATCGGTATGGCCGGCCAGGCTAATGCGATTAGGTATACCGTTTAACACTGGCGCAATCGCACGCAGGATATCGCGCATATACGGCTCAACTTCGGCGCTGCCGGTTTTAAACATCGGGCGGTTCTGGCTGTCGATAATCTGGATGCGCAACCCCTCCTGAACCAAATCAATTTTCAGATGCGGACGTAACGCGCGCAGTTTGGGATCGGATTCGATCAGTTGATCCAGATCGCCGCGCAGTTTGTTTAAGCGACTCTGCTCCATCCGTTTTTTCAGCTCGTCGATATTCGGCTGCTTTTCCACTTCACCCTGCTGTTGGGTGTAATCATCGCCGCCGCCTGGTATCGGGCTCTCGCTATTGGCAATCCGGTTCCCCCCCGTTACCGCGGTGGCCAACGGCGTACGAAAATATTCGGCAATCTGAATTAATTCTTTAGGGCTGGAGATGGAAATCAGCCACATCACCAGAAAAAAAGCCATCATCGCCGTCATAAAATCGGCGTAGGCAATTTTCCAGGAACCGTGCGCCCCGCCTCCGTGCGGTTTGTGCCTGCGGCGTTTTACGACGACAATGGGATGAGCCTGATTTTTCATGCTTCCTCAGTCGTCTGCTGCTGGTTTGGGTTTCTCACTGCGCGAACATGTTCTTCCAACTCAATAAACGATGGACGCTCACTGGAATAAAGCGTTTTACGACCAAATTCCACGGCAATCGGCGGCGCATAGCCGTTCAGATTAGACAGCAGTGTAATTTTTACGCACTGCATCATCTTGGTGGTTTCGGCGCTCTTCTGGCGCAAAACGGTCGCTAACGGTGAAATGAATCCATAAGCCAGTAAAATACCGAGGAACGTACCTACCATGGCATGGGCAATCAGCGCCCCCAACTCCGCTGCCGGACGATCGGCTGAAGCCAGAGCGTGAACCACCCCCATTACCGCCGCGACGATACCAAAGGCAGGCAGCGAATCCCCCACCATCGCCAGGCTGTTGGCCGGGACTTCCGCCTCGCTTTCATGGGTTTCAATCTCTTCATCCATCAACGCTTCAATTTCGAACGTATTCATGTTGCCGCTGATGATCAGGCGCAGATAATCGACAATAAAATCAAGCATTACCGCATCGGCCAGAATACGCGGATAACTGGCGAAGATTTCACTCTCTTTCGGATTTTCAATATCGCGTTCAAGGGAGAACATCCCCTGCTGGCGTGATTTGGCCATCAGGCGATAGAGCAACGCCAGCAAATCCATGTACATAGATTTCGTGTATTTCGAACGACGAAATAACAACGGGATCGCTTTCATCGTGCCTTTGATGGCCTTCCCGTTGTTGCCGACAATGAACGCCCCTATCCCCGCGCCGCCAATGATGACCAGTTCAGCAGGTTGATAGAGTGCCCCAAGGTGTCCGCCGGTCATGACATAACCGCCGAAAACTGTACCGATAACCACCAGGTAACCTAATAAGATAAGCACGACATCATCCTTCCGCTGTTGACTATGACAGGATGCGCAGTCGGGCGATTAACGCGAAGGCAAGGCAAAAAAAAGCAGCGGTAATGACTTACCGCTGCTGGAGTGTTTGTCCACACCGTTTCGGTTAAACAGCCTGTTCGATCTGTTCATCCAGCAGTTGTGGAATAATATCGGCAGCATCTCGGGAAAGTTTACGTCTTTTTACTGCGCGGGATGGCGGCTGGCATAAACTACACGCAAAGCTGCCCACGGGCTGATGCGCATGGGTAATAAAGTTCCCACCGCAGCAGTTACAGCTCGACAATTCAAGCAACCCACTTTCAACAAAACGCACCAGCGTCCATGCGCGAGTCAGCGCCAACAACGGCCCTTCAGGCGGTTGCGGACACTGCTCAAGATAAAGCCGATAAGCTTTAATCACCGCATCCACACCGCTGCATAAGCCGGTCTTCAGTAAAAATTGCCAGGCGTTGCAGAACATGGAGGCATGAATATTTTGCTCCCAGGTCATAAACCAGTCTGTCGAAAATGGCAGCATCCCTTTAGGCGGCGGGCTACCGCGTAATTCTTTGTACAGCCTGATGAGGCGACCACGGCTGAGCTGTGTTTCGCTTTCCAGCATTTGTAGACGAGCGCCAAGATTAATCAACTCCATCGCCAACTGGATATCGCGAGCTTCCTGAACAATGCTTTTTTCACTCATTATCATGCCCTTTTCTTACGCGCCGTATCGTCCACTTCATTGAGCAGACGCGTTGAAAGCATGATACCTGTGTGAATCTGCTGTAAATCATCGACGCGCGAATCCTGAGTCAAACGGGTGATCGTCTGATGATCGTCAAACCGGAAATGACAAACTAACTGGTTCGTCTCCGCCAGTTTGACCATCTGCGGCAAGGTCAACGCGCCCAGTGTGTTTGCCATCTCTTCGTTGATACCGAGGCGGAACATCGCAGATGCTTTGTCCTGGACGATCAAACGCTGTGCAAGGAGTAAATATGACAAATTGATGTCATAAATGTGTTTTAGCAACTCGGATGTATGCATTGTTCCCATCCAGAATAACCAACTTTATTTTTGTGCGACGTAGCCGCACCCCGTGATGTCGCCGGGAAGGCCCGGTAAAAGAAGCAAAAAGGTCAAATGCATAGCAGCGCTCAGACATTGTGGACATTGTGACGTATAACGCAGCTTCCCACTGAGATTCGCCTTACACGTTTACATCAATTTTTACAAATGCCTAAGATTTTTCCTAATTCGACGCAACTCTACTCGTCAGCTTCGTGACATACAACGGAGCGGGACGGCGATTTTAGAAAATATGTGATGTAGATCACATAATTTAACAGAATACTTACTATAAAACCATCAGCATGGCTTTTACTTTGTTTAATTAATAACCTAATGTTCACTTTTTCTATTCCACACTGCTGAATAGGGGGACGTCAACACCAAATTCTTTTTTGTTTCTCTCTGTTAAAATAACGCCAGGATAATAGATAACAGGCTATTATTTCTATTTTAGAAACGATTCTATTTTACCTTTAGTAAACAGTGGCTTAAATATTAAACGTTATTAATTAATCTCGTCACAGCATACGCCCTCCTCTGTTAAAAATAAGCTCATTTGATTTAACTTTTAGCTTTCCTTGTTCACCCGTTTAAATAAAGCATCCTGGTGGTGTGTAAAAAGTGTCTTATGCCACGATTCTTTACATAAGAATAATTAATGATTAATTATGATGTCCTTCACATTAATGTGGCATTAGCGCATTGCAGAAATGCGATAAACAGAGTAAAGCTAAAGCACAATCTCATATTCTTGCAATCAAGGAGCGAGTTATGAGCTACACCCATATTCTTGTCGCCGTTGCCGTCACCCCGGAAAGTCACCAGCTACTGGCTAAAGCGGTCTCTATCGCCCGCCCTGTTCAGGCGAAAGTAAGCCTGATTACTCTCGCTTCCGATCCCGAACTGTATAACCAGTTCGCCGCGCCCATGATGGAGGATTTACGCGCGGTTATGCATGAGGAGACCGAGAATTTTCTTAAGATGCTGGGGGAAAAGGCGGATTATCCGATTGAACAAACTTTCATCGCATCAGGTGAGTTAAGCCAGCATATTTTAGCTGTGTGCCGCAAACACCATGTTGATCTGGTCATTTGCGGCAACCATAACCACAGTTTCTTTTCGCGCGCGTCCTGCTCGGCAAAAAGTGTCGTCAGCGCCAGCCAGGTAGATGTGTTGCTGGTGCCGTTAGCGGGCGACTAGTCGCCGCTCGCAATATTTCAGGCCAGCTTAGGGAACGTCGCCACGTTGTTCTGCTGCTGACGCTCAGGGCTACGCGGCGTGACCTCCTTTAGGTCATGAATAAAACGCTCCTGCCAGCGGTTAATGTCATTTTTAACGATCACGTCCAGCATTTCCGCATGGCGCGAAATACGCTCGGCAAGGGGCATCGTTAACGCACGATTGAGCGCCGCCGCCACGTCATCCCGATCGTAGGGATTGACGATTAACGCCGACGTCAGTTCATTCGCCGCGCCGGCAAACTGTGACAGTACCAATACGCCAGGATTAGCGGGGTCCTGCGCGGCGACAAACTCTTTCGCCACCAGGTTCATCCCGTCACGCAACGGGGTGACGAGCCCGACGTCTGAATAACGGAATATCTTCATTAACAGTTTACGGTCAAAATGCTGATTCAGATAATAGAGCGGCGTCCAGCCCAATTGTCCATATTTCCCATTAATCCGGCCTGCTTCCGTCTCAAGCTGGTGGCGAATATCCTGATATGCCTGTACTTCGCCGCGTGACGTAGGCGCAATTTGGGTATAACGAATTTTTCCCCGATGCTGCGGGTAGTTTTCCAGTAGCGCTTCATACGCCAGAAAGCGTTCCGGCAGCCCTTTCGAATAATCCAGCCGCTCAACGGAAAAAATATTCTTCACATTTTTCAGTTCCGCCTTGAGCTGCGCCAGTTTAGGCGGCAACGGCCCGGCTGCCTGCAGAGCAATCTCATCGGGCTCAATACCGATAGGATACACTTCTGTCTGGAAGTCTTTACCCCACGCGATATGCTGCTTGCCGCTGCGAGTCGTGACTCGCGTTTGACTCGAAAGGCTATCCAGAAAAGCCAGGCGATCATTTTCTGTCTGGAACCCGAGCAGATCAAAGTCACACAACTGCTCCAGCAGTTCATCATGCGGCGGTAAAGCGTTAAAAATCTCCGGGGTCGGGAATGGAATATGCAGGAAAAAACCAATTCGGTTGTTCACGCCGCGTTTACGCAGCTCGCTGGCGAACGGTAACAGGTGGTAGTCATGCACCCAAATGATGTCGTTCTCTTTAATAAGGGGCAATAACTTATCCGCTAATAACGCATTCACCCGCATATAGCCTTCCCATGCAGGACGCTGAAACTGTACCAGGTCCAGACGATAATGGAACGCAGGCCAGAGAACCGCATTGGAAAATTGACAGTAATAATCTTCGTAATCTTGTTCACTCAGGTTAAACGATGCCCAGGTAATATTACCTTTTGTCACCTTTTTTAATGGCTCATCCTCGTTACCTGTCTCGCCACTCCAGCCGAACCACAACCCGCCAGCCGCTTTTAGCGCGCCAAGCACGCCAACGGCGAGGCCGCCGGCGCCGCCTTTATTATCCGGGGGGGCAATTCGATTAGATACTACGACTAAACGACTCATAGCCATCTCTCCTGTTATTCATTACTTGTTGTTCTTGTTGTGGATAATTGATTTGCTCCAGCCAGCGCCAGACATCGGGTACGCTTTCCAGCCGCCATGCCGCCTGGGTTGCCCCGACGCCCACTTTTACGGAAATTCCGCCAGCGTGATTCACCACGCCAAAGCCAGCCTCATCGGTCAAATCGTCGCCCACAAAAACGGGAATCCGTCCCGCAAAGGGCGCCTCCTGCATAAAGGCGGCAATGGCTTCGCCTTTATTGGTTCCCTTAGGTTTGATTTCCACAACACATTTACCAGGCTGCAACGCCAGTTGCGGCCAGTGCTGCGTAACGTGTTGCGCAAGCGCCAATAGCGCCGCTTCATGTTCCGGAGCCTGACGGTAGTGCAGCGCAAACGCCATCCCCTTCGTCTCCAGCTCCGTTCCGGGCAGCGCTACAAGCGTCGAACGTAATAACGCCTCCACCTCACGGACTACCGCTTCAGGAAGGCGCACGATATGGGTTTTACCATTGATGGCACAACGCTCTGCACCGTGAACGCCAGCGAGCGGAAAGCGAAAAGGCTTCGCCAAAGCATCCAGCTCAGTCATTGAACGCCCTGAAATCAATGCCAGTGCCCCTGCGTTGTGCGCCGCGAGACGGTCTAACAACTGAAGGATTTTATGCGGTACCACTACCTGATCGGGATGAGGCTTTATCTCTGCCAATGTGCCATCAAGGTCAAAAAAATACGCATAGTTCGCAGTGAGTTCGGGGGATACGGTTAACGGTTCTGCCACCCTGGTCTCCTCCTTATCATCATATTGAGACTCACAAACGGTCTCATTAGTCATGTAAGTATAGACAGTGTGACGCTGCTCGCCATTTAGAAAGACCATCGCCAGCCGAGGTAGCGGCTGGCGATGACGTGAAGCTATACTGTTTAGTTGAGTGTTAATTCATCAAATCGTACGCTTCGCTTTTTGCTTATAATGGTCGAAGATAACTGCTGCCAGAAGGATTCAGCCGCGAACCACGTATTGTGCAAAAGGTGAAATGTTGAACAGGTTCATCGCGTTCTCCACCGTTCCTGATATCAGTACGCTCGCCACCACATATGAGACTTTTCCGAGGCCGCCTTTCAGGAATCTCCCCTAAGACACACGCAGAAATAACGATTAACTCATAACCCAGGGAAGTCATTGACCAGCTTTAGCGTTTTTTATGTAGGGTAAAGTCAAACGATTCTTGTTAGAGAAGACGTAAAACGGTGCACTATCTTTCATTCATTAGATAAATGCTGATGGCAGGAATAGTTTTAGCGAAAAATGACATAACCCAGAGCGAATTCATCAGCCAAAAGGCAGGAAAGCCAGCACATTAATCCATAACATCAGCCAGCTAATCCTTACGGCCCTGGGTGAATAACGATTACCAGGAATAATAGATATGTTCAGCCTGTTCGCGAACCGGCACATCGTCTCCCAGCAGTCTGGCGGAAAGGGTTAGCGCGAAATCAAAGACATGCCCCAAGCCTTTGCCGCTAATTAAATTACCATCTTCAACAACGGGCGCATCCACATAGACACCTTCCGGAACCGCTTTCCACAGGTCGCCGGAACAGACATAACGACGCCCCTTCAGCAATCCGTGAGCACCCAGCACCCTTGCCGCCGCGGAACAGATAGGACAAATTAATTTGCCTGCCGCATCATGACGCGCAACGAAAGCGATCACCGCCGGATTAGCCGCCAGATTAGCGCTCCCCTGCGGACCGCCCGGCAGCACTACCGCATCGAAAAGCGCCTGCTGGCGTTCACTCAGCGTGCTGTCCGCAACCATAGGAATATCATGGTAACTCACCACCGCCCGTGATTCAGCACACGCCAGCGTTTCGACGTCGATATGCAAACGTCGCAGAATATCAAGAGTAACAATGGCCTCTGCTTCTTCAAATCCTGGTGCCAACAGCACCGCGACCTTTTTCATTGACTGCTCCTTGTTAACGAGTCACCCATCAAAACTGCGCTCAACCGAATAACGTGCTCGTATGATTAATGACATTAAAAATGATCTACCGCAAAATCGGCTAGTTTATAAAAACAGGCATATTTGCTCTCAACCGTTTATGCGTGTGATATCCAGACTGGCTAATGTTTATTTTATTGAAATTACCATACTTGAAAGGCTCACCCCATGATCTGAAACAATGCTTCATAAATTATAAATCTATATAATATCATTTAACTTTCAAACAGTTGCAACTACTCCGCACCAAAAATCATTACACCTGAAAAAATCACACCGCTGAAAATGTAAAAAAAGATAAACAATTGCATTTAAGGATTTTCTTATTTTTATTGACGCGCTATTCTCATTACCGATCGATAAACAGGAAATGAGATCGCATAAGGGACTGGCGGAACGGAGTTCTTCTGCTAAGAGTATTTATTGTGCATAGATGATAGATGTAAGAAAGTGACAACGGCCCGTTGCATTCTCGTCTGTCATGCACATCAACACTTTCTGGAAATAAGGATATTGTTATGGCAGCTGTAGGAATGGTTCAAAAGCTCAACACGCCAATGAACCTTGAGTTTTACGCATCAAATCTTTACCTCCATCTAAGCGAATGGTGTTCTGAACACAGTTTAACAGGCACCGCCACCTTTCTTCGTACCCAGGCGCAAGGCAACGTGACGCAAATGATGCGCATGTTTAATTTTATGAAAAACGCCGGCGCCACCCCTATCGTTAAAGCCATTGACGTTCCGGGTGAAGAGCTCTGCTCTCTGGAAGAATTGTTCCAGAAAACCCTGGAGGATTATCAGCAACGCGCCAGCACGCTGTCGCGTCTGGCAGATGAAGCGAAAGCGCTGAATGATGCCTCAACGCTCGATTTTCTCCATACCCTGGAAAAAGAGCAGCAGCAGGATGGCGTACTTTTACAAACTATTCTCGAAGAAGTTCGCAGCGCTAAACGAGCAGGGTTATGCCTGGCTCAAACCGATCAGCATCTCCTTAACGTCGTGACCTATCAGCATCACTGATAGCGGCACCCCGAGCGACAATATTGAGACGTTATTAGCCGGATAGCAACGCGAAGCAGCTTATCCGGCCTACACCGTTTCTGGTCTGTTTGCCAGAGGTGGCGCCTGTCGCTACTGGCGTATTATCGGCACATCATGCCAGCCGACAGGCGCGAAACGTCTCTGTCTTGTCCGGGCATTACCCCAGCATCTCACGTACAAACGCTTCTATTTCTTTATTCTGGCCGTTTTCAAACAAACATTGCTGGAAACGCGGCCCTGAAACCGCCGTTTTAACCAGTTCAGGATCGATAGCCCGTAGTGTATCCAGATAATTCTCTTTGACGACCGCGGCCTTAACCTGGTTCAAAATGCCCGCATTGCGTACCTGCGGCGCTTTGCGCTCAGGCGGATACCCCTCGCCTTTACGCCCGGTAAACGCTTTTTCAAAGATGAAACGCACGTTCAGCTCAGCGCCCCAGCCAAAGCCTTTCGCAAATGGCAGGGACAACGCATTGCCGTTGTTGATCTGCGCAAACAGAAAAGCATCTGCCGGATCGATGCAATAGCCACAAATGACACCAGGATGAATATTTAACGACATCAGCGCGCCCTGCCCGGTGCCACAGCCAGTAACCACAAAATCAACCGCGTTTGCATTAAGCAGAATACTCGCCATGATGCCTAAATGAATGTACGTCAGGTGATGGTCATTTTCGTCGCACATGCCGACGTTAAAAACGGGAAATCCCTTTTCATTGGCGACGGCGCTAAGTTCGTTATAAATGATGGCATTTTTGCTGGCCTGGCTATTTTCCATCATCAGTGCAATTTTCATCGTGTTCCTCCTGAATGCAGACGGCCGCGCCTGCGTAAATCATGATGTTTTTCCCACATTACACATTTGCGAACACACATTCAAATTTAATGAAACGAAGTTTCATTAAATGAAAAGACGCTCACACATTTTCTGTTCCCGCTGTAAACCCCCTGCCGTTACCTTTAATCAAGGCGAATCCGTAAGTTATTCCAGCCATTGACGGTGCAAGACACGAGGTAGCATGGTCTGATACCGAATTGTCGGAGCGATTTTATGAAGCCTCTTATTTTTACTCTTTCACTGCTAGCCCTGACGGGATGCACCATTACTCGACAAGCGCAGGTCAGCGAAGCCAGCCCGATAAGCGGCATCGTGCGCCTGACGTATAACCAGCCGCTATTTTTTACTTCACGGACAGATGACTATGTATCTCACGGGACCGCAACACGCGAATGCCAGCAGATGGGCTATGCCGATGCCGTTTCGTTTGGTCAGCCGGTAGGAACCTGTAGCATTTATGCGGGCTCGTTGTGTCTGAACACCCGATTTACCCTCTCCTGGCAGTGCCGGGGCGTTGCCGTCCCGCAAATCATGCCGCTTTATTATTAAGGCGGCTGGCTTAACGCCGACACCATCTACAATGGAGGAGAGTGCAAGATCGCTATTGCCAGCATGGAGGTGCTGGCTTTCCTTTATTTTTATACCCTATACACTGGCGTTAATGCGTTTTATTCCCATTCGTATTTTTAATAATTAAATTTAATATTTTACCTTTTGCAAATAATAAAATAACAAATTATAGTGGCGCCACATTACTGTATATCTTTTGCTATTTGTGGAGCGGAACCATGCTGAAAACAGAAATGATCGACAAACTGAATGAGCAAATGAATCTGGAGTTGTACTCCTCCCTGCTCTATCAACAAATGAGCGCGTGGTGCAGCTATCACAGTTTTGAAGGCGCGGCCGCATTTCTTCGTCGCCATGCGCAAGAAGAGATGACGCATATGCAGCGCCTGTTTGACTACCTTACCGATACCGGAAGCCTGCCGCGCATTAATACCGTTTCTTCGCCCTTCGCTGAGTACACCTCACTGGATGAGCTGTTCCGCGCGACCTATGAGCATGAGCAGCTTATTACGCAAAAAATTAATGAACTGGCTCATGCCGCAATGACCAGCCAGGATTATCCGACATTTAATTTCTTGCAGTGGTATGTGGCAGAACAGCATGAAGAAGAAAAACTGTTCAAATCTATTATTGATAAATTAACGCTGGCGGGAAAAAGCGGCGAAGGGCTTTATTTCATTGATAAAGAACTCTCCACACTGGATACGCAAAATTAATCCAACACGTCCTTACACGGTGAGACGAGCTCTCACCGTGGCGTATTAGTGGCGGCAGATTTTACTCTCATGCGTTGAAAAACCGTCCTCCACGGCAATAAACTTTCCTTTCGCCGCCAGAAACACGACCAGTTCCGCCGCCGTCATATCTGACGCTGAACAGGTGTGAAATCGTGCCCGCTCGCCAAAGCGCGCTTTTATTGCCGCCTCCAGCGAGGTATGCGTGTACTGCTCGCCCGACTCAATCATCATATTGAGTACTTCGTGACCGTGAATGGAATCCATAACCCCTCCTGAATAAAACTCGTAGCCTAATGTGTCCGTGTGCGAGCGACTTTGCGCTAGCGCAGGTTTGCGGCGGTTGTCCGCGTCTCTTCCCATATTCGCTTTTATGCCCGGAACTGTAAATTTTACAGTACACCCATTGTAACGACCATTTGACGAAAATAGCGTAATGCCTTACCCTGCGCCGCGGATATCACCGTTCTTTGTTACCGGGGTAGTAGAAAGCGTGAAAAACAGAACTCTGGGCAGTATTTTTATCGTGGCAGGCACCACTATCGGCGCCGGGATGCTGGCAATGCCGCTGGCAGCGGCTGGCGTTGGTTTCAGCGTCACGCTGGGATTGTTGATTGGCCTGTGGGCGCTGATGTGTTATACCGCGCTACTATTACTGGAGGTATATCAACACGTTCCGGCAGATACCGGGCTGGGCTCGTTGGCAAAACGCTATCTTGGACGTTACGGACAGTGGCTTACGGGGTTCAGTATGATGTTCTTAATGTATGCGCTCACCGCCGCCTACATTTCCGGAGCCGGAGAATTACTGGCATCCAGTATTAATAACTGGCTTGGCGCCACGCTCTCGCCCGCTGCCGGGGTGCTGCTGTTCACCTTTGTTGCCGGTGGGGTGGTGTGTGTGGGCACCTCGCTGGTCGACCTTTTTAACCGCTTCCTGTTTAGCGCAAAGATCATTTTTCTGGTCATCATGCTTGCGTTGCTCACGCCACATATTCATAAAGTAAATCTTCTTACGCTTCCTTTACAGCAGGGGCTGGCGTTATCCGCCATACCGGTCATTTTCACCTCGTTTGGTTTTCACGGAAGCGTACCGAGTATTGTGAGTTATATGAACGGCAACATTCGCCGGCTGCGTTGGGTCTTTATGACGGGTAGTGCCATTCCGTTAGTGGCCTATATTTTTTGGCAGCTCGCCACGCTGGGAAGTATCGACTCGCCGACATTCAGAGGGCTACTGGCCAGCCATGCCGGGTTAAATGGCCTGCTGCAGGCGCTCAGAGAAGTGGTCGCTTCGCCACATGTCGAACTGGCGGTCCACCTGTTCGCCGATCTGGCGCTGGCGACCTCTTTTCTGGGCGTAGCGCTAGGATTATTTGATTACCTGGCCGATCTATTCCAGCGCCGCAGTACGGTGTCCGGACGTCTGCAAACCGGGCTGATTACCTTTCTGCCGCCGCTGGCGTTTGCGCTTTTCTACCCACGTGGATTTGTGATGGCATTAGGCTATGCCGGCGTAGCGCTGGCAGTGCTGGCACTGCTCATCCCTGCCATGCTGGTCTGGCAATGCCGTAAACAGAGCCCTCAGGCGGGATATCGTGTGGCAGGCGGCACGCCAGCGCTGGCGCTGGTGTTTATCTGCGGCATTGTCGTGATTGGCGTCCAGTTTTCGATCGCACTGGGGTTCCTGCCCGATCCAGGTTAATGCCAGGCAAAGATTACCGGGCCCGGACGCCGTCCAGGCTCGATAATCATCACGCTATGGCCGTTTACGAGCCATTAATGCAGGCAGCACTGCTTAAATTTTTTGCCACTCCCGCATGGACAAGGATCGTTACGCCCCACTTTCACCTCTGCTTTTATCGGCATCTGTAGCGGCGTCGTGTGCGGATGCGCCATCCACCAGGCATGCAGCTCAAGCGCTGCGATACGGATAGCGTCAACGCTTTTATCGAACGCTTCCGGGCTCATTTTATCCAACAGCGCAAAGTTTTCTTCAGTGCCGTGTAAGGCAATCGCTTCCAGCGCCGGTTTTAGCGTATCCGGCAAGTCAGACCAGTCGGACAGCGACACTCCGCGCATGTAACCAAAGCACCATTCTTCAACAATCGTTAATTCATGGCCATCAACTTCTCGCAGGCCAAACAGCGGCTCGAACTGTTCTGGGTAGTCTTCAAGCCGGGCGGCTGTGTCCGCCATGTGCTGGAACACCAGATCCATAAATCGCGTCATTTCTTTTTCAGATGTCCAGCGCGGTACGTACGCGGGTCCCCCCCATATCGCGACCAGCCACTGTTCCGGCTCGATGGGACGCGGAGAACTTAGTACCGCAGTAATCAGACCGTCCAGCTCCGCGACATCCAAAATGGCCTGATCGGTATTGTATTTCGTCAGCACATCATCCAGCCATTCCAGCTCGTTCTCGTTTAATGGTTCCATTTTCATAACGCTTTTCCTCAGTGATGACTTCCGCCTGTAGGCCTCTTACATTGCAGCGGATAAAAATAATTTTTTTGCAGGCAGTTTGGATGGCAACCATCAGGGGCCAGATTAACACGAAATGAGGAGGATTCCGGAAGTTAACGCACAAAAGGAGGATCAGGGCGCAGATTTTCTGCCAGGAAACGCTCGCCCCACACAAAAGCGAGAGATGGGTTTCTCGCTATATTATACTCATGCTAACTTATACCACCGCCGCGGACAGATAAAACCGCCCTCTCAAATAGAGCTTATTTTCAGTAAAAAAGTGTTTAATGAGTTCGTCTACCGCTTCTCTGTCAGCAGAAAAGGTTATTTCCATAAACAGCGTATCGTACCCTATTTTGATATTTTTTTTCTTACAGTAAACACGGATCTCATCCTGCACACTCAGCAACGGCAGGCTAAATGTGTATAGCGGTTGCGGTTCTTTTTTCGCCGCTTTCTCAAAAACTTTAGTGACCAGATCCCCAAGATCGCGCTCTGACCGGGCACCGTTATTAAAATGCAATAAATTACGTCTTTTTACCACCCAGCCTCCAGCCAGATACCGCCAACAATAACTCTCACTTCAATGTGTGAGGCACATAATCACATCCAGAATCAGCTCCAGATAGTATTTCAAATAAACAGCCCGCACTATAGCGCATACTTTTTTCAGACACAGTTTACAGGGATACTCTCTTTATATCCACGCGCACGGTTGCCTTAATCATGTCTTCCGCGATAACACAGTTTGTCAACCTATTCTATATAACCAAGCTTAAACAGAACCTTACCAGCCAGCGATATCAGCTCAGGATTTTCAGGATAAAAACGCAGTAACGGCAAAAATACCGCCTCACCGATAATGCTCCGGCTATTAGCATGGTTTGGGCGCAATCCCCAGATATTCTGATAAGTCATCGGCACGACCTGCCCATTCATGGTTGTGTTACCGATATACAGCATAATATGCCCTGGAATATAGACCAACGTAGTAAACGGTTTTCCGTATCTGGTGAGATAATCGATCCGCATTTGGGGATTTTTATGACTAAGATCGACCACCCGTCCAGCAGACTCTACCTGCGCGGATGAATGTCTGGGCAGGAATATGCCAAACGGCATTAACAGGCTGCGGACTTCGGCTGAACAATCATTATAAAAGTTAAAATTTCCCCAACCGTAGGGGGCGCCGTGCATTGCTTTCATTAGCACGGCGATATTTTCCGGCGTCATTTTCCACGGCATTGCCGTAAACTCGTTACCGCTTAGCCAGACCCAATGGATAAACGCACGACCATTGCTATCGCGAACTGGCGCCGCAATCAGGAACTGGCCCGCCCGTTGATGTCGGAACGGTAAAATAGTGCCCGGTCGCCCGGTGAAATAATAGACGCCTGCGGCATGGACAGAAACCGGCGCGTTGATAAATGCCCCCAGTTGCTTATGAGCAAGCAAAACCCACTGTGTTATAAATTTCTGATCCGCACTGGCAATATCTTCACTATGAACCCAGCCAGTTACCGCTGGTGAAACGACATATTGCCAGCGTTGGTCTTTGCTCTTCGTCAGCGTATAGACCGGCGTACCGGGACGCAGCGAAGACATTTGTAAATTATCAAACGGGTACCCCTCGCCCGCCTGACGGGGATCGTTAAAGAGCGGGTCGTCCGTTGGCAGCGCTCTGACTAAACTTTCCCTGACCATAATGCCTCGCCGGGAGGCATGATAGATATTGTCAATCTGCGTATCCGTATTCCCTCTAACCCCCTCTTTCCAGCGAGAGGTATAAAGTCTGAAGTTTTCCCCCCAATAAGCACTGCCGTCGCTAAGAAACTGCTTAATACTGGCATCCCGCGCCTGTGCTGCGTTTTTTTTCAGCAATGCGGTAATATAAAAACCATTCCACGGCGAGTGCGCTTCACTGTCCATTCCGAAATAATGAGATTTTAGTGCGTTAAAGTAGCGTTGTTGGGTAGCACTATCAATAACCGGAATAGTGTAATCAGCCGAGTCCGGAGGTATCCATTTATCAACCGACTGTGAATAATCCGCTAACGGAAAGCGTGTTTTTGTCGGGTCAATATAGCTCCCTGTGAGAATTTCATCTTTGGCTGTTGATCGGTAGGTCGTCTGGTGGCAAGCGGTGAGGCACAATGGTATCAATAAAACGGCCCAGGTTTTCTTTTGCATCATCATCTCCGTAAAGCGGGGAAAGCATAATATAGAGACTGACCAAAACCGCCATTCACGAAAACCCGAAATTATCTGTAGTTGACCTGTTATTAAGACAATATTGCAAAACGTGATTAAAGCATGAAGCGGATCACATTACCTTATGATGAATATTAGTTCGCTATCTACCTTTAATTAAATTGTGCAGACCCCCCCCCCTGAACAGTTATATACTCGTTTAATTTGCATAAATACTCCACTGACCCGCCCCTGTTTTTTTCAGACAATACATACTGTAGCGCGTCAGTTCTACTTTTTTTATATACTCTGCAAAGTCGTTTTCATCGACGTAGCCAATAAAATTACGCGCATCACATGTCGAAGAGGAAAACTCGCCTGGAAGAGAGTAGGTTGCGATTGCACTCTCAGGCTCATACAAAATAAAAAAAAGTAAAAAAGCGCAACCTACAATCCCAATATTAATGAAGCTAATAAATAATTTTGCATTATCGGTATATTTCACTGGCAGACCCACTCACTTTATAAAGCAGGCATAAAACATATCAGCAATTTTTATAGAGATTAATGGATTTTATCGGCTGATTTACCCGACGTTTAGTATTTACCAGGCATAAGTTCTTGCGGGTCGGTAGCACATAACTGTTGTACTGGCAGAAATGCCGCTACCGGTGTTTTTTTTACCGTGTATCGCGCTGGAAAGTTCACGCTCGCGGTCGGCATACAAATTGAAGACACAAAAAAACCACCCGTAGGTGGTTTCACGACACTGCTTATTGCTTTGATTATTCTTGTCTTTCCCATGGTACCCGGAGCGGGACTTGAACCCGCACAGCGCGAACGCCGAGGGATTTTAAATCCCTTGTGTCTACCGATTCCACCATCCGGGCTCGGGAAAAATTGGAGGCGCGTTCCGGAGTCGAACCGGACTAGACGGATTTGCAATCCGCTACATAACCGCTTTGTTAACGCGCCAAATTTTTTTGCTTTTCAGCCAGCATCCGCTTTACGCCAATGCTTTTAAACTGGAGCGGGAAACGAGACTCGAACTCGCGACCCCGACCTTGGCAAGGTCGTGCTCTACCAACTGAGCTATTCCCGCAGTATCAAGCAACTTTGTTAATCACTTGATTTTGTTATCGTCTGGCAATCAGTGCTGCCGTTCGATGCGTTGCATTCTACTTACCTGACGCACTGAGTCAACGATATTTTTCGTCACTCACGATCGTTTGCTGAAATTTGCGGCGAAACGATCACTGATCAAGCAAATCTCCGCGTGCAGCGCTCAAATATTGCAACATGGACCACAACGTTAGCACCGCTGCAACAAAGAAAAGCGCGATCCCGGCATACTCTACCCAGATATTCGGACGCCACAAGAGCCACGCCAGCGCCACCATCTGCGCGGTAGTTTTGACTTTACCGATCCAAGAGACCGCTACACTACTGCGTTTGCCCAGCTCCGCCATCCATTCACGCAGAGCAGAGATAATAATTTCGCGGGCTATCATCGTCGCCGCAGGTAACGTCACCCACCAGCTATGATAATGCTCAGTGACCAACACCATGGCGATCGCCACCAGCACCTTGTCGGCGACGGGGTCGAGGAAAGCGCCGAAACGCGTACTCTGGTTCCAGCGTCGCGCCAGAAAGCCGTCAAACCAGTCGGTAATAGCGGCAATACAGAAAATCAGCGCGCTGACCATCGGCGCCCAGGCGAACGGCAAATAAAACACCACGACAAAGAATGGAATCAGGATGACGCGAAACAGCGTGAGCAACGTAGGGATATTAAATTGCATAGTGACGGGTAACTATCTGTTGTCAGTGAAATTACCCCTATGTTGCTACAGTGGCCTCAATGTTTCAACGACCAGAAGATCTTTTCTGCCAGACCTTGCGAAATACCCGGCACTTTTGCAATTTCTTCTACGCTGGCGTTACGTAGTCCTTGCAAACCGCCCATATATTTCAGCAGCATCTGGCGACGTTTAGGCCCAACGCCTTCAATAGTTTCCAGCGTACTGGTATTTTTAACCTTTGCGCGTTTTTTACGGTGTCCGCCGATCGCGTGATCGTGCGACTCATCGCGAATATGCTGAATAACATGCAGCGCCGGCGAGTCCGGCGGCAGGCTAAACCCCTCTCCTTCCGGTTCAAAAAAGAGTGTTTCCAGACCGGCCTTTCTGTCTGCGCCTTTGGCGACGCCGAGCAACAAAGGGCGATGCTTATCCCAGGGGACATCCAGCTCAGCGAAAACGGCTTTCGCCTGGGCGAGCTGCCCTTTTCCGCCGTCGATCAGAATAACGTCCGGAATCTTACTTTCTTCTATGGCCTTGCCATAACGCCGACGTAGCACCTGATTCATCGCCGCGTAGTCATCACCCGGCGTGATGCCCGCGATATTATAACGACGATACTCGGCGCGTAACGGCCCGTTAGCGTCAAATACCACACAGGATGCGACCGTTTGCTCCCCCATGGTATGGCTGATGTCAAAACACTCCATCCGCTTGATAGCAGGAAGTTTTAATACCGCCGCCAGCGCAGTCAAACGCTGCGTGATGGTGGACTGCTGCGAAAGTTTTGTAATTAAGGCCGTTGCCGCGTTGGTCCGCGCCAGCTTGAGATAACGGGCGCGATCGCCGCGCGGTTTTGTCTGGACATGAATACGCCGTCCGGCAAGCTCCGACAACGAGTCGGCGAGCAGCGTTTTATCGCTAAGATTAAAATCGAGCAGTATCTCGCCCGGTAGCGTGCGCATCTGGCTACCCTGCAGGTAAAACTGCCCGACAAAGGTTTCCACCACTTCGCCCAGTTCCGTACCGCCAGGCACTTTTGGAAAATAGCTGCGGCTGCCCAGCACCTTACCCTGGCGAATAAACAGCACATGCACACAGGCCATACCCGCATCGAAAGCCACGCCGATAACGTCGAGATCGTCGCCCGCATTGGAGACAAACTGTCTCTCCGTGACCCGGCGTACCGCCTGGATCTGATCGCGAATACGCGCCGCCTCTTCAAATGCCAAATCCTGGCTGGCCTTTTCCATCCGGGCAATCAGCTGTGTTAAGACCTGGTCGTCCTTGCCGGACAAAAACAACCGGACATACTCCACCTGTTGCGTGTACTCCTCCTCGCTGACCAGTCCTGCAACGCAGGGGCCTAAGCAGCGGCCAATCTGGTATTGCAGGCAAGGACGCGAGCGGTTGCGATACACGCTGTTTTCGCACTGGCGGATAGGGAAAATTTTCTGTAACAGCGCCAGCGTTTCCCGCACGGCATAGCCGTTAGGAAATGGGCCGAAGTACTCGCCTTTCGCATGTTTAGCGCCACGGTGCATCGCCAGACGCGGATGGGTATCGCCGCTCAGAAAAATAAAAGGATAGGATTTATCATCACGCAACAACACGTTGTAACGCGGTTGATACAACTTGATGTAATTATGCTCAAGCAGCAGCGCTTCCGTTTCGGTATGCGTTACCGTGACATCAATGTGTTGAATTTGCGCAACTAGCGCTTCGGTTTTACGCGAAGCCAGGTTGCTGCGAAAGTAGCTGGAAAGACGCTTTTTCAGGTCTTTTGCTTTACCAACATAGATAACCGTACCGCCGGCGTCATACATACGATAGACACCGGGTTGGCTGGTAACGGTTTTCAAAAACGCCTTTGCGTCAAATATTTCACTCACTGGCTTGTTAACGTCTCCGCATTACACAGGCCATGGCGGATTGCCAGGTGAGTCAGCTCAACATCACCATGAATGTTTAATTTACTGAACATACGATAGCGATAGCTGTTCACCGTTTTAGGACTGAGATTCAGCTGTTCTGAAATCTCATTGACCTTCTGACCCTTGGTGATCATCAGCATAATCTGCAACTCGCGTTCAGACAAACTGGCGAACGGCGTTTCCGTTTTTGCAGGCTCGATCTGACTGAGCGCCATCTGCTGAGCGATATCGGAGGCGATATAACGTTGTCCGGAATACACCGAACGAATAGCGCTCACCACCTCCTGAGGCGCAGCGCCTTTGCTGAGATAGCCAGCTGCGCCAGCCTGCATCACTTTGGCGGGCAACGGGTTCTCCGTATGGACGGTCAGCATGATCACTTTGATATCCGCTGTCGATCGGGCAATTTTACGCGTTGCCTCAAGGCCGCCAATACCGGGCATGTTCATATCCATCAGCACGACGTCAACGGCGTTAGTACGGCACCATTTTACCGCATCCTCTCCGCAGCACGCTTCACCGACAACTTTAATGCCCTTTATATCTTCAAGAATGCGTCGTATCCCTGCGCGCACCAGTTCGTGGTCATCAACAAGAAGAACGTTGATCAAAGGAATATCTCCAGAATAGGGATAACGCTACTGATAGTTAATCGTCCTTATATTAGCTGGTTTTATCTCAACTTTGAAACGTAAAAAAACACCGGGTATTCGATTTTGCTCTCGTTTTTGGAAATTATGTTGTACGTCATGTGGCAACTGCCAACGTTGTAGCCCCTTCTGGCGGCGCTGTCCCGCGCTGCTATTTCATAATGGTGACAAAAATTTCACGTTCCGCTGTCTAAACACTAATTAGAGAATCAACTTTGTAACAATAATTAACGAGTGAAATACGCGTAATAAACAAAGAATGAAGAAAATATATGCATCACGCGGCAACGTTTATTTTGTGGGTAAACCTTCCTCTTTTTGATCAAAAAACAACCACTGCTATTTTTAGCGTAGCTTATGGTATACTCCGCCGCCTTAACATCTGCTATCGCACATTTTCACTGAAACATAACGAGGAAAATAAATGAGTACGCCTGATTTTTCCACCGCTGAGAATAATCAAGAACTGGCTACTGAAGTCAACTGCCTGAAAGCCATGTTAACGCTGATGCTGCAGGCGATGGGCCAGGCCGATGCAGGGCGCGTGATTCTTAAAATGGAAAAACAAATCGCGCAGATGGATGATGAAGCACAAGCGGCGGTATTTTCCAGTACGGTTAAGCAAATTAAACAAGCTTACCGCCAGTAGTAAAAAACCGGCTGTTAGCATCGCTTTCAGCCGGTTTCGCGTCTGGCGCGAAGCATCGTCAGCACGTCATATCAGACCTGTCGCCGCAGCGTAGCAGGCAATCTGTGTTTTATTTGGCGCATTGAATTTCTTCTGCATGTTTTTCTGATGGAAGTTAACGGTATTTTCAGAAATCGACAGAATAATGGCGATCTCTGATGAGGTCTTCCCTTCCGCCGTCCACTTCAGAATCTCTTTCTCACGTTTACTGAAACGCATCTCAGGCGCCATCACCATGTCGTCTTCAAATCTTGTCAGCGCCGAAAGACTCTCCCGCGCCAGCAGTTGCAACCTCAGCTCCACTTCATCGTAGGTAAACGAGGAGCAGCGTAAACTGCTACGGGAGACAGATAAAAAGCCCAGCGCCCGGTTCGGCAACATCACACACTGGGTTACGCCTCTGCGTAATCCGAAACGCTGGGCGGCATCCCACATCGCCTGCGCTTCATGAAATAGCACGTCATCCCAATGTAAATGACCCTGCCTGAAATTTTCCGGCTTTAATACCGGATCGATCGCAAAATAGTTTTCGGACTGATAATGCGTTACCCACGCCGGAGGATAAGTGGTACGAAGAGATATTTTAGGCCGGGTAAAGGGAACGGGATGACGAACACACAGGGCATAATAATCAAATTCCAGCCGCTGTGTCTGATATTGCAATTCAGTATAAACATCCTCTGCTGCCGCCATCTCCTGAAAGCGTAACAACATTGCGCGTCGCCAGGTGAAGAAATCATTTTCCTGCATATTTTATGGTCACGCCTTTGATATTGATAATCATTATTATGAATGACTTAAATTAACACATAAATAGTGTTTATATATAAGAAATATCGGACGAATCGTAGAATACTTGAGCGGCATTACAGTTTTTTGGCTTCCGCCTGAGAGCGAGGTTAATAATCTGGCAGAATGACTTCATAATTATTCATTGCGCTCGCCCGAGGCGCGGCTAATTCGGGCGAGCGTTGAAAAGGTATTATTTCACTAAAAATTTCTCAAGGAACTGGCGGGTACGCGGATGCTGAGGATCGGCGAACAAGGTTTTCGCCGGCCCCTGCTCGACGATTTGCCCCTGATCCATAAATATTGCCCGGTCAGCCACGTCACGCGCAAAGCCCATTTCGTGAGTGACGATCACCATCGTGCTCTTTTCCTGCGCCAGCTGGCGAATCGTATTAAGCACCTCGCCAACTAATTCAGGATCAAGCGCCGACGTCGGCTCATCAAACAGAATCACTTCCGGGCGCATCGCCAGCGCACGCGCAATCGCCACGCGCTGCTGTTGCCCGCCCGACAGGCGGCGCGGATAACGGGTCTCTTTACCAGCCAACCCGACTTTGGCTAACAGTTCCCGCGCCAGCGCCGTCGCCTCGGCTTTCGGCTCTCCCTTTACAATCACCGGACCTTCAATGATATTTTCCAGCACGGTACGATGCGGGAACAGGTTAAAACTCTGAAAGACAAAGCCGACATGCTGACGTAGCTGGCGAATCAACCCTTTTTGCTGGCTGAATGGGCGGGCGGTATCGATGATAATATCGCCTACTTTAATGGTGCCCGCTTCCGGTTGCTCCAGCAGGTTAATGCAGCGTAATAACGTTGTCTTCCCTGAGCCGCTCGGGCCGATAATGGCGACGACTTCTCCGGGCTTCACCTCAAGGTCGATACCGTGCAGCACCGTTTGACCATGAAATTTTTTGACCAGGTTAGTGACTTCGATCGCACTCATTTTGGCTCTCTCTCCTGGCGGTTAAGCTGGTTTTCAAAATAGTTTTGCAGTGCCGATAAGACGGTCGCCATTACCCAGTAGATTAACGACGCGGCCAGATACATGGTAAACACCTCCAGCGTTCGCGAGGTAATTAACTGCGCCTGGCGGAACAACTCCGGCACCTGAATCGTCGCGGCGAGCGACGTATCTTTCACCAGGCTGATAAAGCTGTTGCTCAACGGCGGAAGCGCGACACGAGCCGCCTGCGGCAAAATAGCGCGACGTAGCGTTTGCCACGGCGTCATGCCAATGCTCGCCGCCGCTTCCCATTGTCCCTTGTCGATAGCCGAGATCGCCGCGCGCAGCGTCTCGGACGTGTAAGCCGCGGTATTGAGCGATAAACCAATCATCGCCGCCGGGATAGGGTCCAGCTCAATCCCAAATTGCGGCAGGCCGTAATAGATCATAAATAACTGGGCGATAAGCGGCGTACCGCGAAAAATCGAGATATAAAAGCGCGCCAGCCAGCGAACCGGCCATAGCGGAGACATCCGCATCAGCGCCAGCACAAATCCCAGCAGCAGACCAAAAAACATACCGCCAATACTCAGTTGCAGGGTAAAGACGGCGCCTTTAAGCAAATACGGCAGCGATTCAATAACCAGTTGGATACTTTCTTGCATTCGCGTTGATTACCTGGAGGTTATACATGAGGATGGTAGGCAAACAGCGCAGGCGCCCCACCGGTGTGAATAAAGAGAATCGGCCCGTCATCGTTAAAGCGTTTCTGGCTGATGCCGTCTATCAGACCCGCCATCGCTTTGCCGGTATATACCGGATCCAGCAGCACCCCCTCCAGGCTCGCCAGCAGTTTCACCGCCTCCATCCCCGCGTCATTTGGCACGCCGTACCCCGGGGCAAAATAGTCATCCCATAAATGAATATCCGCCGTCGCCGTCAGCGCCAGCTGACCGGCAATAGCCTGCTGCAAGGCAATTACTTTGGGTTTCTGCTCGGCGACAGAACGTGAAACGGTCACGCCAATTAGTTCGACATCCGGCATCAGATGTTCCAGCCCGACAGCTAACCCGGCGTGCGTTCCGGCGCTGCCGGAGGCCACCACTACCGAAGAGAGCCCGACGACCTCTTCACACTGCTGGGCGATTTCCAGGGCGCTCTCTACGTATCCCATTGCGCCCAGCGCGCTGGAGCCGCCGACCGGAATCACATAGGGCCTGAACCCTTGCGCTTCAATGCGCGTCGCCAGCGTTTGCAGCTGCGCATCCGGATCGGTTAGCGCATCGCACATCTCAATTTGTGTATTAAATAAATCCAGTAACAGGCGATTACCATTCGTCAGGTAATTTTCCGCGGTGGTACCGATTGGATTTTCCAGCAAAGCGACGCAATGCAGCCCCAATTTGGCCGCGACCGCCGCCGTCTGACGGACATGGTTTGACTGAATCGCCCCTGCGGTTATCAGCGTATCCGCCCCTTCTCGCAGCGCGTCGGCCACCAGAAACTCCAGCTTGCGCAGTTTATTGCCGCCCATTGCAATGGGCGTAACGTCATCGCGCTTAATGTAAATCTCACGGCCAAGATAATCAGACAATCGCGGCAGGTATTCGAGCGGGGTCGGCGCGCCGATAAGCTCCAGGCGAGGGAAGCGCGTTAAGTGATGTAGTGGCATTGAGCCTCCGGTAACGTTGTGGTGTGTTCTTTTTATTATGCACGTTGATCCAACGGAAATAAAAAAGGCGCCGATTCACGCGCCTCCGTCTGCTGACATAGTATGAGGTTGATATTGCCCGGCGGCGCTCTGCCTGCCGGGCAACGTAGAGCATTATTGGGTCACGTCAGCGCCAAACCATTTTTCAGAGAGCGCTTTTAAGGTGCCATCTTTTTGCATTTCCGCAATGGCGTTATCTACCGCCTTCAGCAAGTCTTCGTTGCCTTTACGTAACGCAACGCCGGACTCCTGACGCGAAAACGCATCACCGGTGACGGCCAGCGTACCTTTGGTTTTTTTCACCAGATCCAGCGCCGCCAGACGATCGACTAAAATCGCGTCAATACGGCCTACGCGCAGATCCTGGTATTTTGTAGGATCATCGTCATAAGTACGGATATCCACACCCTGAACATGTTGACGTAGCCACTCTTCATAGTTAGTCCCCAGCCCAACGCCGACTTTTTTGCCCTGCAGATCGGCCGCCGTTTTGATCGTGCCTTCATTGCCTTTTTTCACCAGCGCTTGAACGCCGGAGACAGTGTAAGGCGTAGAGAAATCATATTTTTTCTTGCGGACGTCTGAAATCGTGACCTGGTTTATCACCACATCAATGCGTTTAGCGTCCAGCGACGCCAGTATTCCGTCCCATTTGGTCGGCTTCAGCGACGCTTTAACGCCCAGATGTTTTGCCAACGCCTCGGCGAAATCGACTTCAAAACCGGTTAATTTGCCGTCTTCGCCCTGAAAGCTAAACGGCGGATAGGTACCTTCCAGCCCTACCAGCAGCGTGCCGCGTTCTTTAACTTTGTTCAGCAAACCCTCATCGGCAAAGCTCTTCGCGCTCATTCCCGCCACCAGCGCTACAGCCATTACTCCCATCAGTGCCTGACGTCCCAGCAGTGCTAATTTCATAGTAACCCCGAATATTGCCGTTAATGACCATAGACTGTGTCCCGCCATGGCGCATCGTCACGTCTCGCGAACCTTTGGGGGACTCAGCCTAATGTAGAAGGTTTGCCACGTTTCACCAACACGACTCTGCTACATCTTATGCTTTTTTAATATATATCAGAACTGGCGGTAAAGGGGGATTTCTGTCTGGGCGCAATCTGCTGATGTGCTTTATATTGCTGGTATTTACGTAGTGCGATACGGTAATTATTGGTGCTGGTTTCCGGCAACCATGGCGCCAGGCTTTCATCGAGAAAACCGTCCTGCAGCAGATCGTGGGAAATGTTTTGCTCGCTGAGGTAGTTGCCAAGACGTCGTAAACGCACGACATATTCCCGCACCGTGCCATGGCTCATCTCTGTTTGTTCAAACAAATACTGTTTGAAACCGATAATATCGAAAAAATCACTCTGCTTTTTGCAGTGCAAATCGCCGCAAAAGCGACACAGCGCCACCCACTCCTTCTGCTCCCGCTGCCAGGCAGCGTCGTCAAGTAGCATATCCAGCTGTGAAATAGCGATTTTATTAACGATCTTGCCACGGCGAACCAGCGTAATGCGGTCGAGCAATTTGTGACAATGCGCGCAATGCGTCTGGCTGTGTTTAAAGTCTTTAAGATAGCGGCTCAAGGGCCGCCTTTTAGGTTGCTGCACCGTCATGAGAACTCCTGGTAGTCTATACGTTGTGCGGCACTTTTCGGGTGCGACCATGCGCGACCTATAACTTACCCAGTTTGGTGCGTAATCGTTTGATGGCCTGACTATGCAACTGGCTGACCCGCGATTCGCCGACTTCCAGTACCGCGCCAATCTCTTTGAGATTGAGCTCTTCCTGGTAATACAGCGTTAACACCAGTTGCTCGCGTTCCGGCAGCGATTCAATCGCATCCATTACCCGCTGTCGCAGGTCGCCCTCCAGCAGTTGATGTAACGGGTTTTCCTGTTGATGTTCTTCAGTCACCAGTTCGATGCTATCGCCATGCTCTTCCCGCCACTCATCGTAAGAGAAAAGTTGGCTGTTGTTGGTATCGAGCAACATCTGACGATACTCCGCAACAGGAATGCCAAGACGTTCCGCCACTTCGGTTTCCGTCGCATTACGCCCCAGTTCCTGCTCCAGTTGTCCCATCGCCTGCGCCACTTCGCGGGCATTACGCCGGACGCTACGCGGCACCCAATCGCGGCTGCGTAATTCATCCAGCATCGCCCCACGAATACGCTGCACTGCGTAAGTGGTAAATGCCGTTCCTTGCAAAGCGTCATATCGGTCGACCGCATTTAATAACCCGATGCCGCCCGCTTGTAGCAGATCGTCCAGTTCCACGCTCGCCGGCAATCGCACCTGCAGGCGCAATGCTTCGTGACGCACCAGCGGTACATAACGCTGCCACAGCGAGTGTTTATCCATTACACCTTCAGCGGTATACAGTGAATTCACGATAAACAGCCCTGCGTTAAATGAGTTATCGGCATGATTATCCGTTTCTACAGAGGGTTCTATCGAAGGAATAAGGCTATAAAAGAAGGGTTATTTCACTTATGTAACCTGTAGCGCCTTTTTAGCGGCTCAAAGAGCAGAATAAAATCAGCCAGATAGGATAAACGGGATGCGCAAAAGCCCACCCCGAACAAAACTATGTCAGAAGATGAATCATCGACAGATCGTCGCCAGTACGCACCGTTTCTATATGGCGATGAAAATTCGCCGCCACCTCGCTGTTATGCTGGCTGCGGGAGTGAAAACTATACACAATATTAGTAACGTCATCCCACTCAAGACGCCCGCGCTCATACACGCTGGCTGCCGTTAATAGCTTAATAAAGGCATATTCCGCCACGATAATATACAGCGCGCGTAACGGGTCGACATTCGGCTGGTTGGGGAAATTATTTTCCCAAATTTTATAGAGAATTAAATTTCTGAAGGCCCAGTTCTTCTGCTGCTCATCCGCCTGTAAACAGCGCGCTAATGAGGACTCAATATCGCTAACCTTCTGCTCCATTGAGACGCCCTCTTCCGCCGTCAGCACCCGCAGAAGGCACTGGATATAGTGATCGAGGATAACACTGCCACGACTAAGCGGGAGCGAGCGGAAATAGTCCTGCATCTGCAATACCAGCGAGGTTTTTACCTTGCTGTCCGGCGCGATATTCATTAACTCCTGCGCCAGCACGCCGGTCTGCAACTGTTCAAGTAACGCGGCATACACCTGTTCCAGTTCGCCCAGCGCGGCATCATCTATTTTGGCAAATTTCTGCGTATACATGACAAATTTAATCAACGCATAGAGCGCGGCTTCCGTACTGCTGTTGGCATGGTTGATCAGACTCAGGCAAAACAGATTGAGTAACTTTTGCTGCGCTGGGAATAACGGCGCAGTATTGAATGTCTGCTGAATGATTGTTTTTTCGCCGAGCGCCATCGCGTCAGGATCGTTTAAAATGCGGGACGTCACCTCCGGGCAGGCAAGACTCAGGGAGTTACGTACCTCATTTTTGTAGGTATGGTGCGCCCGTGGGAAAGAGGAACAGGTATGACTTAATGCCTTTGCGCCTAACGTTTTTTGTACCCGGCACAGACGGTCCTCATCCAGATAAGGGCAATTCCCCAGCGCGGAAGGCAGCTTAATTTCCCCCCAGTGGCTGTTGTTCTTTTTCAGCAGGATAATATGGTCTTGCGCGATGGTACGAATCGTCGTGTCTTTACTGGCGAGATACTTTTTGACCGTCGTCTTATCCAGCGTGATTTTCCAGCCCTTACAACAGTGGTCGCGGCAGGCCGAGCCAGAACAGGAAAAGCGGGTGACAAAGGCAGGTTCAGTGACGGTGATTTCTTTCATTACACAGGCTCCGGAATTAAAAAAGGCAGCTTTCGCTGCCTTGATTGTGTACCACGTGTCGGTGAATCAATCGCCGGATTAACGCAGTAAAGAGAGGACGTTTTGCGGAACCTGGTTAGCCTGCGCCAGAACGGAAGTACCGGCCTGCTGCAGAATCTGCGCGCGAGACATGTTGGAGACTTCGGTCGCGTAGTCGGAATCTTCGATACGGCTACGGGCAGAAGACAGGTTATTTACGGTATTGCCCAGGTTGGTGATAGCGGAGTTGAAACGGTTCTGTACCGCACCCAGGTCAGAACGCAGCGCATCAACCTGCGCCAGCGCGGCATCAATTTTAGCCAGCGGGTTTTCGGTGGTTTTAGCGGCTGCTTCCGCCAGTTCAGGCTGTGCTTTAAAGTTGTGACCTTCAGCTTTGCTGGCATTATAGGTTTTACCATCGATAGTAACAACTTCGGTTTTGCCGTCTACGCCACCCAGTTGGTTAGCCGCTGTTTTGGTAGTGCCGTCAGCAGCAGTATAACTTGTGGTTTTAGCTTTAATTGCTCCTGTCGCTTCATCGTAATCTGCGGCGTAATACTTATCGCCAGCTTTAAGCGCATAACCGCCTTCAATTGTTTTACCATTCTTATCAGTGTAAGACATTTTGACTAATTGCGCGGTATCTGCAACTGCATCATCTACCCCACCAGCTTTTAGAGCATCTTTAACGCTGGCATCAACAACAACTGGTTGATCTTTTTTCTGCACGTGAGTAATAACTTCAGCACCAGCAGGCATTGCGGTGCCAATTTTTTTGGTCCCAGTCTCCAAAGATATTGTGCCATCATCAGCAACTTTGGCTTCATAAATGCCGTTTTTAGCTGCATCAGGAGCTGAATATCCTTCAATTTCAACGTAATACTTCCCAGTGCTCTTATCAAATTGAACTTCATTACCTTTAACTGCCGGAGTTCCCGCACCAGTGCCAATAGCCGTTTTAATCTCAGCCGCAGTAGGCATCGTAGTGCTTAACGCTGCACCATCAACATAATTAGGGTTCGTGACAGCCGTGTTATCAACATCATATTTTTTCTGCACATTCAGCGTATCCAGACCCAGGGTCTGAGAGTTGATCTGCTTCAGATCGATATCGATAGTTTCACCGTCGTTGGCACCAACCTGGATGGTCAGGGTGTTGTCCTGCGCCAGGACTTTCACGCCGTTGAACTGAGTCTGGCCGGATACACGGTCGATTTCGTTCAGGCGCTGGGTGATTTCAGCCTGGATGGAGTCGAGGTCAGACTGGGAGTTGGTGCTGTTAGCAGACTGAACCGCCAGTTCACGCACACGCTGCAGGTTGTTGTTGATTTCGTTCAGCGCGCCTTCAGTGGTCTGCGCAATGGAGATACCGTCGTTAGCGTTACGGGAAGCCTGAGTCAGACCTTTAATGTTCGCGGTAAAACGGTTAGCAATTGCCTGTCCTGCCGCATCGTCTTTCGCGCTGTTGATACGCAGACCGGAAGACAGACGCTCGATAGCGGTGCCCAGAGCGGACTGGGATTTGTTCAGGTTATTCTGGGTCAACAGCGACAGGCTGTTTGTATTAATGACTTGTGCCATGATCTTTTCCTTATCAATTACAACTTGATGTTATTGGGCTGTTGCCCACGGTTTCTCACCGTAACCCTTGTATCGGCACCTGAATTTCGAACTTTAGAAAATTTTTCACTTCCCCCGATCTTTTTCTTAGGCGGCGAAATAGCCGCTTTATGCATCATTATTCCGCGCATTATTTTTGCAAAATTATCATTAAACTTTGCCTCCAGATTGCCGATAACGCGCTTAACTACTGTTTGCAATCAAAAAGGAAGAAGGCATGGCTTCAATTTCATCATTAGGTGTGGGATCAAACTTACCGTTAGACCAGTTGTTGACAGACCTGACAAAGAACGAAAAAGGACGCTTAACGCCAATTACCAAACAGCAGAGCGCGAATTCGGCAAAGCTAACCGCCTATGGCACATTGAAAAGCGCATTAGAAAAATTCCAGACGGCAAATACCGCGTTAAATAAAGCGGATTTATTTAAGTCTACCGTGGCGTCCAGCACCACTGAAGATCTCAAAGTCAGTACTACCGCTGGCGCTGCCGCAGGGACTTATAAGATTAACGTAACCCAGCTTGCCGCCGCACAGTCGCTGGCGACAAAAACCACCTTCGCGACCACCAAAGAGCAGTTGGGCGATACGTCGGTCACGTCCCGGACAATTAAAATTGAACAGCCGGGACGTAAAGAGCCGCTGGAAATTAAGCTGGATAAAGGCGACACCTCCATGGAGGCGATCCGTGACGCCATCAATGACGCCGACAGCGGTATCGCCGCCAGTATCGTTAAGGTCAAAGAGAACGAATTCCAGTTGGTGCTTACCGCCAATAGCGGTACCGACAATACGATGAAGATCACGGTGGAAGGCGATACAAAACTTAACGATCTACTCGCTTATGACAGCACCACCAATACCGGCAATATGCAAGAGCTGGTGAAAGCAGAAAACGCGAAGCTGAACGTAAACGGCATCGACATTGAACGTCAGAGCAATACCGTAACCGACGCCCCTCAGGGAATTACGCTCACCCTGACGAAGAAAGTGACCGACGCGACCGTGACGGTAACGAAAGATGATACCAAGGCGAAAGAGGCGATTAAATCCTGGGTGGATGCCTATAACTCGCTGGTGGATACCTTTAGCTCGTTAACCAAATATACCGCCGTTGAGCCGGGCGAAGAAGCCAGCGATAAAAACGGCGCGCTGTTAGGCGATAGTGTGGTTCGTACTATCCAGACCGGGATTCGGGCACAATTTGCCAATAGCGGCAGTAATTCTGCGTTCAAAACAATGGCGGAAATTGGCATCACCCAGGATGGGACTTCCGGCAAACTGAAGATTGATGATGATAAGCTGACCAAAGTACTGAAAGATAATACAGCCGCAGCGCGTGAGCTGCTGGTGGGCGATGGTAAAGAAACGGGGATCACCACCAAAATTGCCACCGAAGTGAAAAGTTATCTGGCGGATGACGGCATTATTGATAATGCGCAGGACAACGTTAACGCCACGCTGAAAAGCCTGACGAAACAGTACCTGTCCGTTAGCAATAGCATCGATGAAACCGTTGCCCGTTACAAGGCCCAGTTTACCCAACTGGATACCATGATGAGTAAACTGAATAACACCAGTAGTTATTTGACCCAGCAATTTACAGCTATGAACAAGTCCTGATAACAGAGGTCACCATGTACACCGCGAGCGGTATCAAAGCTTATGCGCAAGTCAGCGTGGAAAGCGCCGTGATGAGCGCCAGCCCGCATCAGTTGATTGAAATGTTGTTTGATGGCGCGAATAGCGCTCTGGTGCGCGCTCGCCTGTTTTTAGAACAAGGCGATGTTGTCGCGAAAGGTGAAGCGTTAAGCAAAGCCATCAATATTATCGATAACGGGCTGAAAGCCGGCCTCGATCAGGAAAAAGGCGGTGAGATTGCGACGAATCTTTCCGAGCTATACGACTATATGATTCGCCGTTTACTGCAGGCTAATTTGCGTAACGACGCTCAGGCCATCGAAGAAGTGGAAGGGTTACTCAGCAATATTGCAGAAGCCTGGAAACAGATTTCACCGAAAGCATCTTTCCAGGAGTCTCGTTAATGACCTCAACCGTGGAGTTTATCAACCGTTGGCAGCGTATTGCGCTGCTCAGTCAATCGCTGCTTGAACTTGCGCAGCGAGGTGAATGGGATCTCTTACTGCAACAAGAGGTCTCCTATCTGCAAAGTATTGAAACGGTGATGGAAAAGCAAACTCCACCGGGTATTACGCGAAGTATTCAGGATATGGTCGCCGGATACATCAAACAAACGCTGGATAATGAGCAGCTCCTGAAAGGGCTGCTGCAACAGCGACTGGATGAACTCAGTAGTTTGATCGGACAATCCACCCGCCAAAAATCACTCAACAACGCGTATGGCCGTCTTTCCGGTATGTTACTCGTGCCAGACGCGCCTGGCGCCTCATAATATTTTCCCGTCTCGTATGAAAATTCTTCCATACTCCAGAGGTCGGCTAAACGACTTCTGGAGCACGGAAGATGAAAAACCCCACGTTATTGCAGTACTTCCACTGGTATTATCCCGACGGCGGTAAACTCTGGTCTGAGCTGGCGGAACGTGCTGATGGGCTGAATGATATCGGTATCAATATGGTCTGGCTACCGCCCGCCTGTAAAGGCGCCTCCGGCGGCTATTCCGTAGGCTATGATACCTACGACCTGTTTGATCTCGGCGAATTTGACCAAAAAGGAACTATCGCGACAAAGTACGGCGATAAACGCCAGTTACTGACGGCGATAGACGCGCTCAAAAAAAATAATATTGCGGTGCTGCTCGACGTCGTCGTGAACCACAAAATGGGCGCAGACGAAAAAGAACGTATTCGCGTTCAGCGCGTGAATCAGGATGACCGCACGCAAATCGATGACAACATCATTGAATGCGAAGGCTGGACGCGCTACACCTTCCCTGCCCGCGCGGGCCAGTATTCCAACTTTATTTGGGACTATCACTGTTTCAGCGGCATTGATCACATCGAGAACCTCGACGAAGACGGCATTTTTAAGATCGTCAATGACTATACCGGCGATGGCTGGAACGATCAGGTTGATGATGAGATGGGTAATTTCGACTATCTGATGGGTGAAAATATCGATTTTCGCAATCACGCGGTTACGGAGGAGATTAAATATTGGGCTCGTTGGGTCATGGAACAAACCCATTGTGACGGCTTTCGCCTGGACGCGGTAAAACATATACCCGCCTGGTTTTATAAAGAATGGATTGAGCATGTACAGGCGGTTGCACCAAAACCGCTGTTTATTGTCGCAGAATACTGGTCGCATGAAGTAGATAAACTGCAAACGTACATCGATCAGGTCGACGGGAAAACCATGCTGTTCGACGCGCCGTTGCAGATGAAATTTCATGAAGCCTCGCGCCAGGGCGCGGAGTATGACATGCGCCACATTTTCACCGGCACGCTGGTAGAAGCCGACCCTTTTCATGCGGTGACGCTGGTCGCTAACCACGATACACAACCGTTACAGGCGCTGGAAGCGCCGGTAGAACCCTGGTTCAAACCATTGGCCTATGCGCTGATCCTGCTTCGTGAAAACGGCGTGCCGTCGGTGTTTTATCCCGATTTATACGGCGCCAGCTATGAGGATAGCGGCGAAAATGGCGAGACCTGTCGGGTCGACATGCCGGTGATTAACCAACTGGATCGGCTGATCCTCGCTCGTCAGCGTTTTGCGCACGGTATACAAACACTCTTTTTCGATCATCCTAACTGTATCGCCTTTAGTCGCAGCGGTACTGAAGAGAATTCGGGCTGTGTGGTTGTACTTTCCAATGGCGACGACGGTGAAAAAACCCTCCTGCTCGGCGACAATTACGCTAACAAGACCTGGCGTGATTTTCTGGGAAACCGCAATGAGCATGTTGTAACTAATGATCAAGGCGAAGCGACGTTCTTCTGCAACGCAGGCAGCGTCAGCGTGTGGGTCATTGAGGACGTGTGATGAGCGTTCCCGGCGGCAGAGCGCTGCCGGGAAGCGAAATTACGGCAGCGGCGTCGGCAGCGGCGTTTTTTCTAACGCGGCGGCACACTCCGGCGTCGGACGAGCGACCCGTTGCAGCGTCATGCCATCATATTCCAGAGTATTCCCGTCGCGCTCAATTTCATAGAGCTCACGCTTAACCGTAACATTGGTTAAGTCATCGGAGAGCATGGTCAGCTTGCCCGGCAGAGCAATAACGCGCTGCCACTGGCGGCAGTCCAGCGTATCGCCTTCTTTAGTCACCACCAGGCTGGCGATAGCTTCAGGGCTCACCAGCTTACGTTGCGGGCCTTTTGACTGCCAGTACCCTTCCAGACCGGCCGGCGCGGGCGTTTTCACCACATCATTATAGTTTTCCACCTCGGCGCATCCGGCCAGAACCAGCAATGCGCCAACGATCGCTACTTTTTTCATCATTCATCCTGCATCAGAAGAAAGAGGAATTGTGGCATTAAAGCCCTGACGCCGCCAGCCTTTCCAGGCGCTGACCGCAATTTGATCCAGTCGGTATTACCGCTTATTAGGTGTAGGCAAATTCTGTGATCGGTGTAGTATGCGCACTTCTTGTTTCACACCTTCTGAGTTCAGAGGCTAAACACATGTCATGGCAACACTTCAAGCAAACCTGGTTAATTAAATTCTGGGCGCCGGCCCCTGCGGTGATCGCAGCCGGTATTCTCTCTACCTACTATTTTGGCATCACCGGCACGTTCTGGGCCGTGACGGGCGAATTTACCCGCTGGGGCGGGCAAATTTTGCAGCTTTTTGGCGTTCATGCCGAACAGTGGGGCTACTACAAGCTGATTCATCTGGAAGGTACGCCGCTGACGCGTATCGACGGCATGATGATCCTCGGCATGTTCGGCGGCTGTTTCGCCGCCGCGCTGTGGGCCAACAACGTAAAACTGCGTATGCCGCGCAGCCGAATCCGTATCGTACAGGCGGTGGTCGGAGGCATGATCGCTGGCTTCGGCGCGCGTCTGGCGATGGGGTGTAACCTGGCCGCCTTTTTTACCGGGATCCCGCAGTTCTCCCTACACGCGTGGTTCTTTGCGCTGGCGACCGCTATCGGCTCCTGGTTCGGCGCCCGCTTTACGTTGCTGCCGATATTTCGCATACCGGTGAAAATGCAGAAGGTCTCCGCGGCTTCACCACTGACGCAGAAACCGGATCAGGCAAGACGGCGTTTCAGGCTCGGTATGCTGGTCTTTATCGGCATGATTGGCTGGGCGTTATTAACGGCAATGCATCAGCCGAAACTGGGGCTGGCGATGCTGTTCGGCGTCGGGTTTGGGCTGCTGATCGAGCGCGCGCAAATCTGCTTTACCTCGGCCTTTCGCGACCTGTGGATCTCCGGACGCGCCCATATGGCGAAAGCGATTATTTTCGGCATGGCGGTCAGCGCCATTGGTATTTTCAGCTACGTGCAGTTGGGCGTTGCACCTAAAATTATGTGGGCTGGCCCGAATGCGGTCATTGGCGGACTGCTGTTCGGTTTTGGCATCGTGCTGGCGGGCGGCTGCGAAACCGGCTGGATGTACCGCGCCGTAGAAGGCCAGGTGCATTACTGGTGGGTGGGCCTCGGCAATGTCATCGGTTCGACCATCCTGGCTTACTACTGGGATGATTTCGCGCCCGCGCTGGCGACCAGTTGGGATAAAGTTAACCTGCTGAATACCTTTGGTCCGCTGGGCGGTCTGCTGGTCACCTACCTGTTATTATTTGCCGCGCTGATGTTAATTATCGGCTGGGAAAAACGTTTTTTCCGCCGTGCGGGGCTGACGCCTGCTAAGGAATCTGTATGAAAAATATCGTCCCTGATTACCGTCTGGATATGGTTGGCGAACCTTGTCCGTACCCGGCGGTCGCCACTCTGGAAGCGATGCCGCAGCTAAAAAAAGGGGAGATCCTGGAGGTGGTGAGCGACTGTCCGCAGTCCATTAATAATATTCCACTGGATGCGCGCAATCACGGCTATACGGTGCTGGATATCCAGCAGGATGGCCCGACAATTCGTTATCTGATTCAAAAATAAACGCATACTCCCGCTGTACGTTACGGCGGGAGACCTTTTTACGGCATAACCGGCAAAAATCTACAACGCATAAAAGAAATCAGACAAGGTCGTCTTGTGCGCCGTGGCATAAATCTATTATATAACGTATACCGTTTTAATTTTGTCTGAGCCGATGAAAAACCCAGGGTTATTTTAAGCAAAACATAAAACAATTATTATTTTCCCTCTACGTCATAAAAGACTATCAGGTATTTATATTTTTACTCACTGACATTATCAGGTGATGATTTATTTATGCACAGCAGAAGCCAAAAAAATGATAAAATTTATTTTCATCTCCATTATTGGAGTCGTCTGTCTTGCCGCTGCCCGTTACTCACCCGTCACAGTGGTCAATGCACATCCGAGCGCCATTGCCCGCTGTCTCGCTGATAATCTGTCCCCGTATGGGTATATACTGGATCTCCATGAAACAGATATTCCAGGCATTAATAAAGAATTTACCGTGTATTATCGCAACGGCGCATATATTGCAGGAACATTCTGGATTGCAAACTCAATGACAATAGCGTCAGAACGAATAGTAGGAATGAATGGCGTCAGTAAACAGGCGTACCCTATTTTTAATAAGTCCCTGCAACAATGTGCAACCCGCTTATCAATAAAATGAGCGCGCCTCGCAAAAACAAGCCCACATAATCACGCACTGGTTGCATGGGCGTCGCGTCCCCCGCCGCTGACGTAGGTAAGCGCCCGGGAGTTCGCTGCGGATGTGTTGTCAGCTCTGGCTTAAACCTGCATGGACATGACTTCCTGATACGCGGCGACCAGCTTGTTGCGCACCTGAATCCCCATTTGCATGGAGACGGACGCTTTTTGCATATCGGCCATTACGTCATTAAGCGCAATGCCCGGCTCACCCAGAGTGAATTTTTCTGCCTGAACGCGCGCCGCCGTTTGTCTGTCGCTAATACGATCCAGCGCAGCATGTAGCTGGCCGGCAAAACTCACCGTCGACTGCGAGTGCGTGTCTTGCCCGCGCGCGGCCATCGCCGTCGCCTGTAACTGGCTAATAACCCCTTCAATCCCCTGTATTGCTGCCATGCTATTCCCCTGGATGATTTTTTACGCAGCAGAGATTACCAGTTTGTCAATAAGATAAAGGCGTTAAATAACGATAAAAAACCTCGGTTTTTAGCGCATAGAAAAATTCGAAACCACAAATAATGAGACCGTCAATTTTTCGAGTTTGCTGACCCGGGAGTGAGTCTTGTTCCACTTTGCAAAAAACGCCGTCCACGATCAGTCACGAGGTGCGAGATGAGTGCGACTGCATCGACTGCAACCCAACCTAAACCTCTCGAGTGGCTTAATCGCCTACGCGCGAATCCCCGAATTCCGTTAATTGTAGCGGGTTCCGCTGCCGTGGCGATCGTCGTTGCGATGGTGCTGTGGGCCAAAACGCCCGATTACCGCACGCTATTTAGCAACCTTTCCGATCAGGACGGCGGCGCGATCGTCGCGCAGTTGACCCAGATGAATATCCCCTATCGCTTTGCCAATGGCAGCGGCGCGATTGAAGTGCCCGCCGACAAAGTGCATGAACTGCGTCTGCGTCTGGCGCAGCAGGGGCTGCCTAAAGGCGGCGCGGTAGGCTTTGAACTGCTTGATCAGGAAAAATTCGGTATCAGTCAGTTCAGCGAGCAGGTGAATTACCAGCGCGCGCTGGAAGGTGAACTGGCCCGGACGATCGAGACGCTGGGTCCGGTAAAAAGCGCCCGTGTTCACCTGGCGATGCCAAAGCCGTCACTATTTGTGCGGGAACAAAAATCCCCTTCCGCCTCCGTCACCGTCACACTGGAACCGGGACGGGCGCTGGATGAAGGACAAATTAGCGCCGTGGTACATCTGGTTTCCAGCGCTGTCGCCGGTTTGCCGCCAGGAAACGTCACTCTGGTCGATCAATCCGGTCATCTGCTCACGCAATCCAATACCAGCGGTCGCGACCTTAATGACGCGCAATTAAAATTTGCTAATGATGTGGAAAGCCGCATCCAACGCCGTATCGAAGCCATTCTGTCGCCTATCGTCGGGAACGGTAATGTTCACGCTCAGGTAACCGCCCAGTTGGATTTTGCCAATAAAGAACAGACGGAAGAGCACTACAGCCCGAACGGCGATGCGTCGAAGGCCACCCTGCGTTCACGTCAGTTGAATATTAGCGAACAGGTAGGCGCGGGCTATCCCGGCGGCGTGCCTGGCGCGCTGTCGAACCAACCAGCGCCGCCTAACGAGGCGCCGATCGCCACGCCGCCGACCAATCAACAAAACGCGCAGAATACGCCACAAACCAGCACCAGTACCAACAGTAACAGTGCTGGCCCGCGCAATACACAGCGTAATGAAACCAGTAACTACGAAGTGGACCGCACCATTCGTCACACCAAAATGAATGTGGGCGATATTGAGCGTCTCTCCGTGGCCGTCGTGGTGAATTACAAAACGCTGGCAGATGGCAAACCGCTGCCATTGACCGCCGATCAGATGAAACAGATCGAGGATTTAACCCGTGAAGCGATGGGTTTTTCTGATAAACGCGGCGATACGCTAAACGTGGTGAATTCACCGTTTAGCGCAGTGGATAACACCGGCGGCGAACTGCCCTTCTGGCAACAGCAGTCCTTTATCGATCAGTTGCTCGCGGCAGGTCGCTGGTTGCTGGTACTGGTGGTGGCCTGGATTCTGTGGCGCAAAGCGGTACGTCCGCAGTTGACGCGCCGTGTTGAAGAAGCGAAAGCGGCGCAGGAACAGGCGCAGGTTCGCCAGGAAACCGAAGAAGCCGTGGAAGTACGCCTTAGCAAAGACGAGCAGCTCCAGCAACGCCGGGCTAACCAGCGTCTGGGCGCTGAGGTGATGAGCCAGCGTATTCGCGAAATGTCAGACAACGATCCGCGCGTGGTGGCGCTGGTCATTCGCCAGTGGATGAGTAACGATCATGAGTAATCTTAGCGGTACCGATAAAAGCGTCATTTTGTTGATGACCATTGGCGAAGACCGGGCGGCAGAGGTGTTTAAACACCTCTCCACCCGCGAAGTACAGGCGTTAAGTACGGCGATGGCTAACGTGCGTCAGATCTCCAACAAACAACTGACGGACGTACTATCAGAGTTTGAGCAAGAAGCGGAGCAGTTCGCCGCGCTGAATATTAACGCCAACGAATACCTGCGCTCCGTACTGGTTAAAGCGCTGGGCGAAGAACGCGCCTCCAGCCTGCTGGAAGATATTCTGGAAACGCGCGATACCACCAGCGGTATCGAAACGCTCAACTTTATGGAACCGCAGAGCGCCGCCGACCTGATTCGCGATGAACACCCGCAGATTATCGCCACCATTCTGGTCCACCTCAAACGCAGTCAGGCCGCCGATATTCTGGCGCTGTTTGACGAACGTCTGCGTCATGATGTGATGCTGCGTATCGCGACATTTGGCGGCGTACAGCCGGCGGCACTGGCGGAGTTGACCGAAGTGCTGAATGGCCTGCTCGACGGTCAGAACCTGAAACGCAGCAAAATGGGCGGCGTAAGAACCGCGGCGGAAATTATCAACCTGATGAAAACGCAGCAGGAAGAAGCGGTTATTACCGCTGTGCGCGAATTCGACGGCGAACTGGCGCAGAAAATCATCGACGAGATGTTCCTGTTCGAAAATCTGGTGGATGTGGACGATCGCAGTATCCAGCGTCTGTTGCAGGAAGTGGATTCCGAATCGCTGCTGATCGCTCTGAAAGGTGCCGAACCGCCATTACGCGAGAAGTTCCTGCGCAATATGTCCCAGCGCGCCGCCGATATCCTGCGCGACGACCTTGCCAACCGTGGCCCGGTTCGTCTGTCTCAGGTGGAAAACGAGCAGAAAGCAATTCTGCTTATTGTGCGTCGTCTGGCGGAAACCGGCGAAATGGTGATTGGCAGCGGCGAGGATACCTATGTCTAATGAATTGCCGTGGCAAGTCTGGACCCCCGACGATCTCGCCCCGCCGCCGGAGACGTTTGTGCCGGTTGAGGCTGATAACGTGACCTTGACAGACGATACGCCGGAGCCCGAACTCACTGCCGAACAGCAGCTGGAGCAGGAGCTGGCGCAGCTAAAAATACAGGCCCATGAACAAGGTTATAATGCCGGGCTGGCGGAGGGACGGCAAAAAGGACACGCGCAGGGATATCAGGAAGGGTTAGCGCAGGGGCTGGAGCAAGGACAAGCCCAGGCGCAGACGCAGCAGGCGCCGATTCATGCCCGTATGCAGCAGTTAGTGAGCGAGTTTCAGAACACGCTTGACGCGCTCGATAGCGTTATCGCCTCACGGCTGATGCAAATGGCCCTGGAGGCCGCACGTCAGGTCATCGGCCAAACGCCGGCGGTGGACAACTCGGCGCTGATTAAACAGATCCAACAACTGTTGCAGCAAGAGCCGCTCTTTAGCGGCAAGCCGCAGTTGCGCGTGCATCCGGACGACTTACAGCGGGTGGAAGAGATGCTGGGCGCCACGCTCAGTCTTCACGGATGGCGGTTGCGCGGCGATCCAACGTTGCATCACGGCGGGTGTAAAGTCTCTGCCGATGAGGGCGATCTGGACGCCAGCGTCGCTACTCGCTGGCAAGAGTTGTGTCGCCTGGCGGCGCCGGGAGTGCTCTGATGACCACGCGTCTGACCCGCTGGCTTACCGCGCTCGACAACTTTGAAGCAAAAATGGCGTTATTGCCGGCGGTGCGTCGTTATGGACGTTTAACCCGCGCCACTGGCCTGGTACTGGAGGCCACCGGTCTCCAGCTTCCGCTGGGCGCCACCTGCATTATTGAGCGCCAGGATGGCCCTGAAACCAAAGAGGTGGAATCGGAAGTCGTCGGTTTTAACGGCCAGCGTCTGTTTTTAATGCCGCTGGAAGAGGTCGAAGGCATTCTGCCCGGTGCCCGCGTTTACGCCCGTAACGGGCATGGCGACGGTCTGCAAAGCGGCAAACAGTTACCGCTCGGCCCGGCCCTGCTTGGTCGGGTGCTGGATGGCGGCGGTAAACCGCTCGACGGACTGCCTGCGCCGGATACGCTGGAAACCGGCGCGTTAATCACGCCGCCGTTTAACCCGCTACAGCGAACGCCAATCGAACATGTGCTGGATACCGGCGTACGCGCTATCAACGCGTTGTTAACCGTAGGGCGCGGTCAGCGTATGGGACTCTTTGCCGGTTCCGGCGTCGGTAAGTCGGTTCTGCTTGGCATGATGGCGCGCTACACGCGGGCGGACGTGATTGTCGTGGGACTTATCGGCGAACGTGGCCGCGAAGTTAAAGATTTTATCGAAAATATTCTCGGCCCCGACGGTCGCGCGCGTTCGGTGGTGATTGCCGCCCCGGCGGATGTTTCGCCGCTGCTGCGAATGCAGGGCGCCGCCTATGCCACCCGCATCGCCGAAGACTTTCGCGATCGCGGACAGCATGTGTTGCTGATTATGGATTCGCTGACGCGCTATGCGATGGCGCAGCGTGAAATTGCGCTGGCAATCGGCGAACCACCAGCCACCAAAGGTTATCCGCCCTCGGTGTTCGCAAAGCTACCGGCGCTGGTCGAGCGTGCCGGTAATGGTATCCATGGCGGCGGCTCTATCACCGCGTTTTATACCGTGTTGACCGAGGGGGACGACCAACAAGATCCCATTGCCGACTCGGCACGCGCAATCCTCGACGGGCACATTGTCTTGTCCCGCCGTCTGGCGGAGGCCGGGCACTATCCGGCCATTGATATCGAGGCGTCAATCAGCCGGGCGATGACCGCGCTCATTACCGAGCAGCACTATGCGCGGGTACGGCTATTTAAACAGTTGCTTTCCAGTTTCCAGCGTAACCGCGATCTGGTCAGCGTCGGCGCTTATGCCAAAGGCAGCGATCCGATGCTCGATAAAGCCATTACCTTATGGCCGCAACTGGAAGCGTTTTTACAGCAAGGCATTTTTGAACGGGCCGACTGGGAAGACTCTCTGCAGGCGCTCGATTTAATTTTCCCGACGGTGTGATAAAGCAGGAGGGCGACGATCATGGCACAACATGGCGCTCTGGAAACACTCAAAGATCTGGCCGAAAAAGAGGTAGATGACGCGGCGCGTTTACTGGGCGAAATGCGTCGCGGCTGCCAACAGGCGGAAGAACAGCTCAAAATGCTGATCGATTATCAGAATGAGTATCGCAGTAATTTGAACACCGATATGGGCAACGGCATCGCCAGTAATCGCTGGATCAACTATCAGCAGTTTATTCAGACACTGGAAAAGGCGATAGAGCAGCATCGCCTCCAGCTTACGCAGTGGACGCAAAAAGTCGACCTGGCGCTGAAGAGCTGGCGTGAGAAAAAGCAGCGACTTCAGGCCTGGCAAACCTTACAGGACCGACAAACCGCGGCAGCGCTGTTAGCTGAAAACCGCATGGATCAGAAAAAGATGGATGAATTTGCTCAGCGTGCAGCAATGAGGAAACCCGAATGATCACCCTGCCCCAACTGATCACCACCGATACCGACATGACCGCGGGTCTGACGTCAGGAAAAACCACCGGTTCAGCCGAGGACTTTCTGGCGCTCCTGGCGGGCGCGTTAGGCGCAGACGGCGCACAGGGCAAAGACGCCCGCATCACGCTGGCCGATTTACAGGCGGCAGGCGGCAAGTTATCGAAAGAGCTACTGACCCGACATGGCGAGCCGGGCCAGGCGGTGAAGCTTGCCGACCTGCTGGCGCAAAAAGCGAATGCGACGGATGAAACGCTTACCGATCTGACACAAGCGCAGCATCTACTGTCTACGCTAACGCCATCGTTGAAAACCAGCGCTCTGGCCGCACTGAGTAAGACGGCGCAGCATGATGAGAAAACGCCCGCGCTGAGCGATGAGGATCTTGCCAGTCTGAGCGCCTTATTCGCCATGCTGCCCGGACAACCTGTCGCGACGCCTGTCGCCGGAGAGACGCCGGCTGAAAATCACATCGCCTTGCCGTCACTGTTGCGCGGCGACATGCCATCGGCGCCGCAGGAAGAGACACATACGCTCTCTTTTAGCGAGCATGAAAAAGGGAAAACCGAGGCGTCGCTTGCGCGCGCCAGCGACGATCGCGCCACGGGTCCAGCACTGACGCCGCTGGTGGTCGCTGCCGCCGCGACCAGCGCGAAAGTGGAGGTGGATAGCCCGTCCGCGCCAGTAACGCATGGCGCGGCAATGCCGACGCTCAGCAGCGCCACGGCGCAACCGCAACCGCTACCTGTCGCCTCAGCCCCGGTACTCAGCGCGCCGTTAGGCAGCCATGAATGGCAGCAAACGTTCAGTCAGCAGGTCATGTTATTTACGCGTCAGGGACAGCAAAGCGCGCAGCTTCGATTGCATCCGGAAGAGTTAGGTCAGGTGCATATTTCGCTCAAGCTGGATGACAATCAGGCGCAGCTCCAGATGGTATCGCCGCACAGCCATGTCCGCGCCGCGCTGGAAGCCGCCCTGCCCATGTTGCGCACTCAGTTGGCGGAAAGCGGCATTCAGTTGGGACAAAGCAGTATCAGTAGCGAAAGCTTTGCCGGACAGCAGCAGTCTTCGTCGCAACAGCAGTCTGCCCGCGCCCAACACCCGGACGCGTTTGGCGCTGAAGATGACATAGCGTTAGCGGCGCCGGCCTCGCTTCAGGCCGCCGCGCGCGGCAATGGCGCAGTGGATATCTTCGCCTAACGCCAGAGGTAGCATGATTATCCGCGTCTTTTCCACGCTTTGTCGTGGACAGGACACGGGATAATCAGCCAATAAGCAGTACCGAAACAGGAAGCCCGTATCAGATGACTGACTCCGCGATTAACAAAAAGAGCAAACGCTCGATTTGGATACCTTTGCTGGTGTTGATTACCCTCGCCGCCTGCGCGACCGCCGGTTATAGCTACTGGCGTATGCAGCAGCAACCGACCACGAACGCTAAAGCGGAACCGGCTCCGCCGCCCGCGCCGGTATTTTTTGCGCTGGATACGTTTACCGTCAATCTGGGCGATGCGGATCGCGTGTTGTATATCGGCGTGACCCTGCGTCTGAAAGACGAAGCGACGCGCGCGCGATTAAATGAATATCTGCCGGAAGTGCGCAGCCGTCTGCTGTTGTTGTTTTCCCGTCAGAATGCCGCCGAGCTCTCAACAGAAGCTGGCAAACAAAAACTGATTGCCGCCATTAAAGAGACGCTGGCCGCGCCGCTCGTTGCCGGACAACCAAAACAGGTCGTCACTGACGTGCTTTATACAGCTTTTATTCTGCGGTAACGATATGGGCGATAGTATTCTTTCTCAGGCTGAAATCGATGCGCTGTTGAACGGCGACAGCGACACCAAAGACGAACCCACTCCCGGTATCGCAAGCGATAGCGATATTCGCCCTTACGATCCCAATACCCAGCGTCGCGTCGTGCGTGAACGCTTGCAGGCGCTGGAGATTATTAACGAGCGTTTCGCACGCCAGTTCCGGATGGGATTATTTAACCTGCTGCGCCGCAGCCCGGATATTACCGTGGGCGCCATACGTATTCAGCCGTATCACGAATTTGCGCGTAACCTGCCGGTACCGACCAACCTGAACCTGATCCACCTGAAGCCGCTACGCGGCACCGGGCTGGTGGTGTTCTCGCCGAGTCTGGTGTTTATTGCCGTCGATAACCTGTTCGGCGGCGACGGCCGTTTTCCGACCAAAGTCGAGGGCCGCGAGTTTACCCATACGGAACAGCGTGTCATCAACCGTATGCTGAAACTGGCGCTGGAAGGCTATAGCGACGCATGGAAAGCCATTAATCCGCTGGAAGTGGAGTATGTACGTTCCGAAATGCAGGTGAAATTTACCAATATCACCACCTCGCCGAACGATATCGTCGTCAATACGCCGTTTCATGTGGAGATCGGCAATCTGACCGGTGAATTTAACATCTGTCTGCCATTTAGCATGATCGAGCCGCTGCGTGAGCTGCTGGTGAATCCGCCGCTGGAAAACTCGCGCCATGAAGATCAGAACTGGCGTGATAACCTGGTGCGCCAGGTTCAGCACTCTGAACTGGAGCTGGTGGCGAATTTTGCCGATATTCCGTTACGTCTTTCCCAGATTTTGAAGCTGAAACCCGGCGATGTACTGCCGATTGAAAAACCCGACCGCATTATTGCTCATGTGGACGGCGTTCCGGTACTCACCAGCCAATATGGCACCGTAAACGGACAGTATGCGCTACGCGTAGAACATTTGATCAACCCAATTTTGAATTCGCTGAATGAGGAACAGCCCAAATGAGTGACATGAATAATCCGTCCGATGAGAATACTGGCGCATTGGATGATCTGTGGGCTGACGCGTTAAACGAGCAAAAAGCGACCACCAATAAAAGCGCCGCCGACGCGGTTTTCCAACAGCTTGGCGGCGGCGATGTCAGCGGTGCTATGCAGGATATCGATCTGATTATGGATATCCCGGTCAAACTGACCGTAGAGCTGGGCCGCACGCGAATGACCATTAAAGAACTGTTGCGTCTGACGCAGGGGTCGGTCGTCGCGCTGGACGGGCTGGCGGGCGAGCCGCTGGATATCCTGATTAATGGCTACCTGATTGCCCAGGGTGAAGTGGTCGTCGTGGCGGATAAATACGGCGTACGTATCACCGATATTATTACGCCATCCGAGCGTATGCGTCGTTTGAGTCGTTAATGATGAAGACAGAAGCCACGGTTTCTCAGCCCACCGCGCCAGCCGGATCGCCGCTCATGCAGGTGAGCGGCGCATTAATTGGCATTATTGCGCTCATTCTGGCGGCGGCCTGGATGATTAAGCGTATGGGATTCGTACCAAAAGGAAATAGCGTCCGGGGACTCAAGGTGTCAGCCAGCGCCTCGCTTGGCCCGCGCGAACGCGTGGTGATTGTCGAGGTCGAAAATGCGCGTCTGGTACTGGGCGTGACCGCCTCGCAGATCAACCTGCTGCACACCCTCCCGCCCGCGGAGAATGACACGGAAGCACCCGTTGCCCCACCGGCGGATTTCCAGAACATGATGAAGAACTTACTCAAGCGTTCCGGGAGATCCTGATGCGCCGTTTGTTATTCCTTTCTCTGGCGGGTCTGTGGCTTTTTAGTCCCGCCGCCGCTGCGCAACTACCGGGGCTTATCAGCCAACCATTAGCGGGCGGAGGCCAAAGCTGGTCATTATCCGTCCAGACGCTGGTTTTCATCACCTCGCTGACGTTTCTGCCGGCGATTTTACTGATGATGACGAGCTTCACGCGTATCATCATTGTTTTTGGCCTGTTGCGTAACGCGCTGGGCACGCCCTCGGCACCGCCAAACCAGGTGTTACTCGGACTGGCGTTGTTTTTGACCTTTTTTATTATGTCGCCCGTCATTGACAAGATTTACGTGGATGCTTACCAGCCGTTTAGCGAGCAGAAAATTTCTATGCAGGAAGCGCTGGATAAAGGCGCGCAACCGTTACGCGCGTTCATGCTGCGCCAAACCCGCGAAGCCGATCTGGCGCTGTTTGCCCGTCTGGCCAATAGCGGTCCGTTACAGGGACCGGAAGCAGTACCGATGCGTATCCTCCTGCCCGCTTATGTCACCAGCGAATTAAAGACGGCGTTTCAGATCGGTTTTACGATTTTCATCCCTTTTTTGATTATCGACCTGGTGATCGCCAGCGTATTGATGGCGTTAGGGATGATGATGGTGCCGCCAGCGACAATCGCCCTACCGTTTAAGCTGATGCTGTTTGTGCTGGTCGATGGTTGGCAATTGCTTGTGGGGTCGCTGGCCCAAAGCTTTTACAGTTAGAGGCGCAAAATGACTCCTGAATCCGTCATGATGATGGGCACCGAGGCGATGAAAGTCGCTCTCGCCCTGGCTGCGCCGCTGTTACTCGTCGCGCTGATTACCGGCCTCATTATCAGCATCTTACAGGCCGCGACTCAGATTAATGAAATGACGCTGTCGTTTATCCCTAAAATCGTCGCGGTATTCATCGCAATTATCGTTGCCGGCCCGTGGATGCTCAACCTGCTGCTGGACTACGTACGCACTCTGTTCAGCAATTTACCTTATATCATCGGATAAACAGAACGATGATACAGGTTACAAGCGAGCAATGGCTATACTGGCTGCATCTCTATTTCTGGCCTTTGCTGCGCGTACTGGCGCTGATTTCAACGGCGCCAATTCTCAGCGAGCGCGCTATTCCCAAGCGGGTAAAACTGGGGTTGGGAATAATGATTACCCTTGTTATCGCGCCGTCGCTACCGGCAAACGATACGCCGCTTTTTTCTATTGCCGCCTTATGGCTGGCGATGCAACAAATTCTGATCGGTATTGCGCTGGGATTTACCATGCAATTCGCCTTTGCGGCGGTGCGTACCGCAGGTGAGTTTATCGGTCTGCAAATGGGGCTTTCCTTTGCCACCTTCGTCGACCCGGGCAGCCACCTGAATATGCCGGTTCTGGCGCGTATTATGGATATGCTCGCCATGCTACTGTTTCTCACCTTTAATGGCCATTTGTGGCTTATTTCGCTGCTGGTCGATACCTTCCATACTCTGCCCATCGGTAGTAACCCGGTGAACAGTAATGCATTTATGGCGCTCGCCAGGGCCGGAGGGCTCATTTTCTTAAACGGACTGATGCTGGCATTGCCGGTCATTACCCTCCTGCTTACGCTCAACCTGGCGCTGGGGCTATTAAACCGCATGGCGCCGCAGCTCTCGATATTTGTTATCGGTTTCCCGCTTACCCTCACCGTCGGCATTATGCTGATGGCCGCGCTAATGCCATTAATTGCGCCGTTTTGCGAACATTTATTCAGCGAAATTTTCAATTTGCTTGCTGATATTGTTAGCGAGATGCCGATAAATAATAACCCATAATTTTTATCCTGTTTTACTAAGGTTTATCCGAAAATAAATTTTAAAAAACATTCACCAGGATATATCCGCTGCCCCTTATTTGTTTTTACTTCACTCACATAACGCAACATTCACTTTACTTTAAGATGATTCCTGGCAAATTATATGTAACTTTACGGGATAGTAAGTTCGCCTGAAAAACCGCGTAAGCGTTGTCTAAGGTGACTATTCGTGTTCCGTCTGATTATGGTGAGTTATTCAGGTAAGGGGAATTATCGTTACGCATTGAGTGAGGGTATGCCATGTCAACGATTATTATGGATTTATGCAGTTACACCCGGCTAGGGTTAAGCGGGTATCTGGTCAGCAGAGGGGTGAAAAAAAGGGAAATCAACGACATCGAAACCGTTGACGAACTCGCTATCGCTTGTGGCGCGCATCAGCCTTCGGTGGTGTTTATTAATGAGGACTGTTTCATTCATACGCCTTCAGACAGTCAACAAATAAAGCAAATCATTAATCAACATCCTGACACGTTATTTATTGTTTTTATGGCAATTGCTAATGTGCATTTTGATGAATATTTATTAGTAAGAAAAAACTTATTGATTAGCTCGAAATCGATTAAACCTGACTCGCTGGATACCATTCTTGGCGATATTCTGAAAAAAGAGTCGGGTATTTCAGGAACCATAAATTTACCAACATTATCGTTAAGTCGAACTGAATCCAGCATGTTGCGAATGTGGATGGAAGGTCAGGGAACCATTCAGATTTCTGACAGAATGAATATTAAAGCAAAAACAGTATCCTCCCATAAGGGGAATATAAAAAGAAAGATAAAAACACATAATAAACAAGTGATCTATCACGTAGTGCGGCTGACAGATAACGTCACTAACGGCATTTTTGTTAACATGCGCTGAGACATCCGGACTGGCAATGTACCTCCAGTCCGGCTCAATTAGTCCTGCTCCGCCTTCTCGACAAAAATACCATCCTGGTGACCTGACTCATTGAAGAACCAGATGCCGAGCGGGTAATCCTCCAGCGAAACCAGGTACATTGTGCCTTCACTAAATTCTTCCACTGCCAGTACCACGCCTGGTCGGCGGGGACCGCCGTCCGTTTTAACGGTTACCCGATCATTCACCTTCATCATTTTCCTCCTGTCGCTTTGTGCCAGTGTAGAACAATTTTCTGCGTCTGACAGCGCCTTGCCGGCGTGTTTGCTGGTTTTCTCAACGGTCTATACTTAGGCTGTCAGGAACCCGTGAGGTAGTGAAGATGAAAACGGCAAAAGAGTACAGTGATACGGCCAAGCGCGAAGTGAGCGTCGATGTAGATGCGCTACTGGCGGCCATCAATGAAATCAGCGAAAGCGAGGTTCACCGTAGCCAGGAAGATCCTGAGCGGGTGAGCGTAGACGGACGGGAATATCATACATGGCATGAATTAGCTGAAGCATTCGAGCTGGATATTCATGATTTTAGTGTAACAGAAGTAAACCGTTAAAAATGGCCGAAAAAAATCCCGGCCCTACGGGTCGGGATCAAACTTGCTTATGCAAGAAGCACTTGAAAATTCGTTACACCAGGAAATCTGATGTGAGATTTACCTTATCTGCAATTTTTTTGCATGACAAGTAAATATTTTTTACATGAATGATTAAGCGCGCTAATAGTTCGGTAGCAAAAGTGTGACAACGCATGTGCTGCCTGGAAGCGACGGGATCGGTTCCAGTTAGCGTTCGACTTCTTTCGGGTGTGCTTTAGGACTTTTCCTGGAAATAAGCCCGCCGTTGCAACGAAAAATGAGGAAAAAATGCTCTCAATCCATGACCCCTTGCTGATTTTTACCGATCTGGACGGCACATTGCTGAACAGCCACACTTTTGAGTGGCAGCCCGCGGCTCCCTGGCTTACACGCCTGCATGAAAGCGGCGTGCCCGTGATCCTCTGTAGCAGTAAAACTGCGGCTGAAATGCTTCAGCTCCAGACGACGTTAAATCTACAGGGACTGCCGCTAATTGCGGAAAACGGCGCGGTGATCCAACTGGACGTTCATTGGGAAGACCATCCCAACTATCCCCGTCTGATTGCCGGTATTTCTCACAACGAAATCCGCCTCGTCCTGCATAAATTGCGTGAAAAGGAACAGTTTAAGTTCACCACGTTTGATGACGTTGACGATCAGGTGATAAGCGAATGGACGGGCCTAAACCGGGCACAGTCTGCCCTAACCCGTCTGCATGAAGCGTCGGTGTCGCTGATCTGGCGCGATAGCGATGAACGCATGGCGCAGTTTGTCGCCCATTTAAATGACCTGGGACTGCAATTTGTCCATGGCGCCCGTTTCTGGCATGTGCTGGACGCCTCCGCCGGTAAAGATCAGGCTGCCAACTGGCTGATAGAAGCATATCGTCGGCAGTGGCGCACGCGCCCTCTGACGTTGGGGCTAGGAGACGGCCCCAATGATGCGCCCTTACTGGATGTGATGGATTATGCGGTTGTCGTTAAAGGGCTAAACCGGGAGGGCGTACATTTGCGTAACGACGATCCTCAGCGCGTCTACCGTAGCCAGAACGAAGGGCCGGATGGCTGGCGCGAAGGAATGGACTATTTCTTTTCCCGCTCCTGAGTCGCGTCGCTGGCGCAAATACGGTTGCGTCCGGACTGTTTGGCGTAATAAAGCCGTTTGTCGGCCAGCGACTGCAACTGCTCAAAATCATAGTCGCCGTATTCCTCCGCGCTACTGATCCCCATTGACGCGCTGATACGAAGCGTCGTGCTTTTCGTCACCAGAATCTCTTTGTCATTAATGCGCTGGCGTATGCGTTCGGCAATCTGCAGCGCCTGCGCTTTCGTCGCGCCGGGCAGCACGATACAAAACTCTTCGCCCCCTACCCGTCCGGCGATGTCGTGCGCTCGAATGGTGCTGCCAATGAGCCCAGCGGCATGGGACAACACGCGATCGCCTGCCTGATGACCAAAGCGATCGTTAACGCTTTTAAAATAATCTAAATCCAGCTGTATCACAGAAAATGGCTGGCGGGCTTCCCGGTAGCGCTTTGCCAGCCTGGACGCTTTTTCAAACAGCGCGCCACGGTTATATAGCCGGGTCAGCGGATCGTGCCATGCCTGCCATTGCAGCGAATTTTGCAGAACAAACATGTTTTTGACCATATGTCGAATAACGCCCCAGGAGATCAACAGCATCGCCGTAAAAAGCACCCATAACAGCGTCAGCGCGATACTAATACTGCCAAAATTCCCTTGTATGCCTTCACGTAATGTATGCACGCGCAGCAGGACGCCATCAAAATGATCCAGCCGCTCCCAGCTTACATAATGCGTTCCTAAACGCAGCCCGCCCAGGGTATCTTTTTCTATTTCACGCGCCAGTAAGGCGCGCTCACGGTCATTTAACGTATTCGCGGTTTGTTGTTCCGGCGCGGAGTCCGTCAACAAACGGAGATGGTTATCGTATAGCTGATATTCCCCTTCAATATCCTTTTCGGCCGCATCGCGCAGGAACCGCTGTAATGACGCGACGGGAATATCCATTGCCAGTACGCCATACCAGTAATTATCGTGATCCAGCGGTAGACTGGCTGTCACTTTTTTCTGCTCGTCAGCAACATAGGGCTGTGCGGAGGTAAACCACCGCACGCCGCGCTGTGGGTTACGCCGTTGGCTTTGCTCGATAAACCAGGGCTGGGTCACGTACTGATAGTAACGGGAGACAATATCGCTACCGTACGCCGTAGGGAGAGTTGAGAGGTAAAACCCTGAGCGAGAAACATACATCGTCTCCAGCGTCAGCATGGCGGCTGAGCGCGCCAGACGCGCCAGATACCCTAACTCCAGCGTGGCGGTTAATTCATTTGCCAGGTCACGACTCTCCCGCGAAAGAAGCGTCGTCCGGGCGACAAATTGATCGGAAACGCCATATAACGGCAATGTCCGCCGCTTATCCAGCTCCAGTTGCCAGAAATGTCTGACGCGTCGTTGCTCAAACTGCGTCACCGCGCTTTGCAATGCGGAAAAAGCCAGCGGCGCCACCAGCGCTTCATGCATACCGTTGCGTAAAAAGATCAACCTGTCCATGTTGAATTGCAGTTGGCGGTCAAGGACATTCGCGACGCTCCCCAGATGATTGCGCTGACTGGCGACATACGCGTCTTTCAGTATCATCACTTCCCGCCAGGTAAGTAGCGTCGAGAACAGCATCACGATCAGAAAACAGGTGTTGACGACATGACCGGGACCAAAACGCCGCGCCAGCTTTTTAAACCAGCCTTGATTATCTAACAGTGTTTCGTGCGGCACCCTGGTAACTCCTGGTTATTGATACAACGCCCCCTGATGGCTTACGGTAGCCAGACCTCATCAAGGGATACCACTCAATCCTGGCATAACCAGGTAGCAGCATGTCGCAGCGCGACGACTCTTTTTCTCCACAGCAAAACGCCCGGCATTAACCGGGCGTTTTGTCATCGGGCTTCGTCCCGCACGCGCCTTTCCTTGCCTGGCACGAGCTCATTCTCATGGAATGCCTCCCGCTTTACGCCAAAACCATCATACCAGCGACACTCTACCATTCCGCTGGAATAACCGGTGACGATCATCCGGGGCCCACCCTCTTTCACGGTAACTTCCTCACTGACAGAAAAGACCATACCTGCCTCCTGTATCAGATGAAACGTTTTCACCTTAGACGAGGATGGGCAATTTTGCATAATTCATTGTAGAAAATCAGTGCGAAACACCGCGAATTTTCGCCACACCTTTCACCAGCGCCACCACAATGGCGCCGATAATAAAGCCGAGCACCAGATTCAGCCCCGCAGGGATCGTATGCGCCATGAAAGCCCCCTGCTGCTGCGCAAAATGTTCAATGGCATGGTGTAGCGGCGCAATACCGTGTACGACAATCCCGCCGCCGACCAGAAACATCGCCAGCGTACCGACAATGGATAATGCTTTCATTAACCAGGGCGCGATAATCAGTAATCCTTTACCGACGCCCTGCGCCAACACGCTACGCTTTTCCGCCAGCCAGTACCCCATATCATCCAGTTTGACAATAATACCCACCAGGCCATACACGCCAATAGTCACAACCAAAGCAATCCCCGCCAGCACCAACACCTGATTAAGCAGCGGCGCCTGCGCGACAATCCCCAGGGTAATGGCCACAATTTCAGCGGAAAGAATGAAATCGGTACGGACCGCCCCTTTTACTTTATCTTTTTCAAAGGCCAAAGGATCTTGCGCAGCCAGCGCCTCAAGACGTTTTTGCCGCTCCGCCGGGTCTTCTTTGTGTTTTCGCGCCTCAAAGGTATGCAGGACTTTTTCTACCCCTTCAAAGCAGAGAAACGCGCCGCCTAACATTAATAAAGGCGTGATGGCCCACGGGATAAATGCGCTTATCAGCAGCGCCAACGGCACCAGAATAACCTTGTTGATTAATGATCCTTTCGCCACGCTCCATACCACTGGCAGCTCGCGATTAGCGCGAACGCCGGTCACCTGCTGCGCATTGAGCGACAGGTCGTCCCCCAGTACGCCCGCGGTTTTTTTCGCGGCCAATTTGCCCATTACCGAAATATCGTCCAGCAGCGTGGCGATATCGTCGAGTAATGTCAGTAAGCTACTTCCTGCCAAAATGATTTCCTCGGTCTTTTCTTCTAAGACGTTAAGTATGTAGCAAAACGCGCAATGCCGAAACCGGCGGCGCGGGTCAACGCCTTTTTATTCCAAAAGGACAATTATAATGCTCGCCAGCATAATAATTTTGACGTTTACTATATCCACCCTTTTTATTTCACCGTGAGTGATTATGCGTTTCCGGCAGTTATTACCTCTTTTTGGCGCGCTTTTTGCCTTGTACATCATTTGGGGGTCTACCTATTTTGTTATCCGCATAGGCGTTGAAAGCTGGCCGCCGCTGATGATGGCAGGCGTACGTTTTCTCTCGGCGGGGATGTTGCTCATGGCGTTTTTGCTGCTGCGCGGCGAAAAACTTCCGCCGCTGCGCCAGACCATCAACGCCGCGCTGATTGGTCTACTGCTGCTGGCGGTGGGTAACGGTCTGGTGACGGTGGCGGAGCATCAAAACGTGCCATCAGGCATTGCTGCCGTCGTGGTCGCCACTGTCCCGCTATTTACGCTGTGCTTTAGCTACTTTTTTGGTATTAAAACGCGCAAATTAGAATGGGTGGGGATTGCCATTGGACTTGCCGGGATTATTCTGCTGAACAGCGGCGGCAATTTAAGCGGCAATCCGTGGGGCGCGATTTTGATCCTGATAGGTTCGATGAGCTGGGCATTTGGTTCCGTTTACGGCTCGCGCATCGCCCTCCCTGTGGGCATGATGGCGGGCGCGATTGAAATGTTGGCGGCGGGCGTGGTATTGCTTTGCGCGGCGTTTCTTTCCGGCGAAAAGCTCGCCACGCTGCCTGGCTTATCGGGGTTTATGGCCGTCGGCTACCTGGCGTTGTTCGGTTCTATTATCGCCATTAATGCCTATATGTACCTGATTCGCAACGTCAGTCCGGCGCTGGCGACCAGCTACGCCTACGTGAATCCGGTTGTCGCCGTGTTGCTTGGCACTGGCCTGGGCGGCGAGAGGTTATCGCCCGTTGAATGGGCCGCGCTGGGTGTGATTGTGTTTGCCGTAGTGCTGGTGACTCTGGGTAAGTACCTGTTTCCTGTCAAGGCGGTGGTCACGCCGTGTAAAACGGAAGATTCACGCCAGTAGATGAATCCCCTGGGTGTCGATCTGCGCGCTGGCGCCGCCGCCGCAGATCCACTCTTCCAGGCGCTCCGCCAACGCCGCGTCGCTCAATTTCGCTCGCCCGCGCAAGGCGCACTCCCAGACGATCAGTACCCGCCAGCCAAGCGCCTGTAAACGCTGAATATCGCGCTCATCGCGCTCAACGTTCTTACCGATTTTTTCCAGCCAGAAAGCCGTTCGCGTGGCCGGTACTTTGAACAGATAACAGTGGTGATGATGCCAAAAGCAGCCGTGAGTAAAAATCACACAATCATAGTCATTCACCACAAAGTCCGGCTTGCCTGGTAATGTCGCGTCCTGAGTATGAAACGTAATCCCCTGCGCGCTTAGCAGGCCGGCAAGACGTTTTTCAATAGCCGTATCGCGGGTCGCTATCGCGCGCATATTTTTACTGCGCGTGGCTTTATCGTGAACGTCCGCCATCTACCGTCTCTCTCTGACGCAGCGTCACCGCCTGGTGAATTTTGGGTTCCAGCAGCTTTGCTACCGCGGCAAATACCGGCACCACCACGGAATTGCCAAACTGGCGATAGGCCTGCGTATCCGAGACAGGTATCCTGAACTGGTACGTTTGCGGCGCCTCAAATCCCATTAAACGCGCGCACTCTCTCGGCGTGAGTCGGCGGGGACGATGTTGTTGGTTGCCAGCATCGTCGAAATTCACTTCGCCTTTCGCCATATCCCAACCACGATCGATCAGAATTTCGGCACCATCTTTGTAGTAGCGAGCAGATAACGTGCGCGCCACACTTTCCGGATTGTCAGGATAAACCATGCCATAGCCAAAACCGTTTCCCCGCGCCTGGTGCTTTTTCGCGTAGCGATATAAATATTTCCACAGCACCGGCGTCAGGATATATTTGGCTTCGACGACGGGCTCCAGCAGTTCTGCCAGCGTCGGACGGCGCGGTGGATAACAGCGGGCGATATTGCGTAACGTAAAATCGGTTTTCAGGTTTAAATCGCGACGGAATCCCACTAACACAATACGTTCCCGATGCTGAGGAAGAAAGTGCTGCCCGTCGATAATTTTCGGATCGTCCGGGCCATTGTCAGCGGCATCCGCCACGTCATATCCCAGTTCATCGAGCGTTTGCATAATAATGCGGAAGGTGTTGCCCTGGTCGTGACTTTTAAGGTTTTTCACGTTTTCCAGCACAAACAGCGCGGGGCGGCGAGCGTCGATAATTCTTACGACATCAAAAAATAACGTCCCCTGAGTCTCGCAGGCAAAGCCGTGGGCGCGGCCCAGCGCATTTTTCTTGGAAACGCCCGCCAGAGAAAATGGCTGACAGGGAAAGCCCGCCAGCAGGACATCATGTTGCGGAATATACTGGCGAATGTGTTCCGCCGCCTCATCATCGCTGACCCCTTCCCGGTGGCTCAACGTGATATCGCGGATATCTTCATTAAAGCGATGTTGCAGCGGATCGCAAAAATAGTTCGCTTTATATGTCCGTACCGCGTGCTTATTCCATTCGCTGGTAAACACGCACTGTCCGCCTATCGCTTCAAATCCGCGGCGAATGCCGCCGATGCCCGCGAAGAGATCGATAAAACGAAAGGCGTAATGCGGATGATGCGCTGGCGGCGTCGGCAACCCTGTTTTAAGACAGGTGAGTTCATTGTCGCTCAAGCGATGCCATGCCGCGTTCATCATTACGCGCTTGAAGATGGCCGGGCTCCAGTGCTGCTCGCCCAGGCCGTTAAGGTGCGCCACCAGCGTTTTAACATCGTAGATTTCCAGCAATTGACTCAGCATCGCCTGGATCTCGCTTCCGGCGTCGTCGGCGATGAGGTTCCGGGCGTGTGTTACTGAAATATTTTCCTGCATACATTTAACCGGCCAAAAATAATTGCCGACAGACTAACATAAAATGACGCGGTTTACGTTTCAGCGGCAGGGGTTACTGATGCGTAGCAAACATCTGGATGACCGCCTCATCCCGTGTTTCATAGTCGCCTTTCAGCTCAGCGCTCAGTTTCGCCATGTACGACACCAGAAAATCCGCATTACGCTGCGCCAGGTACTTGCCCCGTTCGGTCTGCATCGTCAGCGGCGGTTTCAGCAGTTTGGTTTGAAAATGGTCGAGCGCGAATTGCTTATCGTTAAGAGGCCGTCTGTCGGCAAAGGGATCGTCGGCATCAAACAGCGCGACGCCCAGCGCGCCGGAGACCGCGAAGACCCGCGCCAGACCAATGGCGCCCAACGCCTCCAGCCTGTCTGCATCCTGCACGATTTTTGCCTCTGGCGTGGTGGGCGCAATTTTTGCGCTGAAACTATGCGCTTCGATAGCATGACAAATGCCCGCCAGTTTTTCTGCCGGAAAGTCAGGAAAATCCCGCAGAAAAATACGCCGGGTTTCTGCCGCCGCCAGAATGGAAGAACGATGCTGCTGCGGATGATTTTTCGCCAGGCTGACGATGTCATGGAAATAACATGCCGATAGCACCACCAGCCAGTCGACAGGACTGTTTTCCCCCAGCGTTTGCGCGGTTGCCCAAACACGACGAAAATGGAAGATGTCATGGGCGGCATCCTGTTCCTGATGGTGGTGACGTAGCCAGTCTTCAAACTGCGATTGCCAGTATCCTGAGTCCATACGCCCTCTCTTTATAGCAGACCATTTTTATTACATGCCTGAGCACAGGGTTCGCTATCCTGACATATCCGCCACCACTTTACATCCCTGCTTACTTGCGCGTTTCTGGCTTAGTGTCGGCGGGATAAGCCCTGTTTTTGCGAGGCCGGGTATACCAGGCAATACTCCCCAGAATAAGCCAGACGACGCCCAGCGAAAGCGCGTTAAGCCATTTTTCCGTTGCGCTGCCAGGAGTGCTGATTGGGCCGAGAACCGGCTCGGTTTGTATGGCGGACATCAGCCACACGCAACGCGCCATCGCCCAGATGAAGTAGCCGCAAAAGGTATAAAAAACCCATAACGCTAATTTGCCACCCATGCTACGGGTGGCGTTGTCCTCCCTGGTACTCAAACTTTACTCCGCTTTTGTGATGTAAGTCATATGACATTAATTACATTATAATGTGACATTAGTCACATTTCGACCATAGAATACCTTATCCACCTGTTTTGGTTATTCATTCCACAAATAGTTTATTCTCAGTTAATGTTACGCCTGGCGCTGAACCTGCTGTTAAATAAGGGAATGGTGATTGAATCGCACTCTGATGCAGAATAACCCATAACCAGAACAACTTATTTTTACGCACCGCGATAGCGTTTTATTTTATTAGCATTAAGTGTCAGAATGATTCGGTTATTAGCCTTTTATCATTTATTTTATCATTACCCACATTACCGGCATTTATGCCGGTTTTTTTTATGTTTTTTCATAATCAAAGCATCAAATACATATAAAAAACAAATTATATTCACACCAACAACCATCAAATCAAAACACATAACCCATTGATAAAAAATGATAATTATAGAATATATATTCTTAGTTACTTATATAGTCTGTATTATAAAAAACCAAATAGAAACAAATTGAAATATTTTAAATACCTTTGTTACATGTTATTTTTTAAATTCCATGAACTTCATAGAATAGTATCAATTTGTAGTTTTGTTGAAGTGGCTACATATTCATATAAATTATTATCATAAGGGAATACATAATGAACAGAAAAGTTCTGGCACTGCTTGTCCCGGCGTTATTAGTGGCAGGCGCAGCAAATGCGGCTGAAGTTTATAATAAAAATGGCAACAAACTCGACCTGTACGGCAAAGTTGATGGTCTGCGTTACTTCTCTGACAATGCAGGCGACGACGGCGATAAGTCCTACGCCCGTATTGGCTTTAAGGGTGAGACGCAAATCAACGATATGCTGACCGGCTATGGTCAGTGGGAATACAACATGCAGGCGAGTGGCACTGAAGGTAACAGGGATACGTCCTGGACTCGTCTGGGCTTTGCCGGTTTGAAATTCGGCGAGTACGGCTCTTTCGATTATGGCCGTAACTATGGTGTTATCTACGACGTTGAAGCCTGGACCGATGTGCTGCCGGAATTCGGCGGCGACTCTTACACCCAGACAGATGTATATATGCTTCAGCGTGCTAACGGCCTGGCCACCTATCGTAACACCGACTTCTTCGGCCTGGTGGAAGGCTGGAACTTCGCGCTGCAATACCAGGGTAATAACGAAAGTGGCAATAACGGATTTGGCCAGGAAGGCTCCGGTAATGGAACTAGCCGCGGTATAGATAAAGAAAACGGTGACGGTTTCGGCATCTCTACCTCTTATGATTTTGACTTCGGGTTGAGCCTGGGGGCTGCTTATTCAAGTTCTGACCGTACCGATGCCCAAGTAGGTAATGGATATGGTGATGGTCATCGTTACTATGGCAACAATGATGCCGGCGGTGAAACTGCCGAAGCCTGGACCGTAGGTGTCAAATATGACGCCTATAACGTATACCTGGCGGCGATGTACTCTGAAACCCGCAATATGACCTCTTATGGAGACAGCGACTATCACTCTGCAGACGGTAAGTTGGGTGGCGGCGGTATCGCTAACAAAACCCAGAACTTTGAAGTGGTTGCACAGTATCAGTTCGATTTCGGTCTGCGTCCGTCCATCGCCTACTTGCAGTCTAAGGGCAAAGATTTAGGCGGCCAGGATATGGATAGCCATGGTAACTATCGTTACACCGACAAAGATCTGGTTAAATATGTTGACGTCGGTATGACTTACTACTTCAACAAAAATATGTCCACCTACGTTGATTATAAAATCAACCTGCTGGACGAAGATGATGACTTCTACGCAAACAACGGTATTGCAACCGATGATATCGTAGGTATTGGTCTGGTCTACCAGTTCTAAGACGCTTTATGTTATTCAAGCCCGTGCTTAGCGCGGGCTTGTTATTATAGGGCAAGAATTAAATAACGGATAACGGCGCAAAGACAGGTGACCTGGTTTCATCGGATAGATGAGGACAATTTCGCTCTTTTCAGGCGCTGTCTGCAAGAGAAATAACACTTTTGGGGAAAGGAAAATGCCACTATAGATGATGGATTCCAGCGTCTATAGATGATAATCATCCGGGCATAAAAAAAGCTCCTGTACGGAGCTGATATGAATTATTTTCTAAAATCTGGCGGAACCTGTCCTGAGCGAATGTATAATCCAACATTATCAAAAGTGATCATGGTTGACTTACAAAAAATACATTTCGCGCCAAATGGGTTTTGCTCAGTAACATCAAATGTCGATGTTCTGTATTGTGAACCATGGCAACATGGACACCGGAAGTGAATTTTATTAGTAATATCAGATACCTTAAAGCGCCACAACGTTGACCGCTGATGGACCTTTTGGTCCCTGCTCTACTGAAAACTCCACTTCCTGATTTTCATTCAGAGTGCGGAATTCATTACTTTGAATGGCGGAAAAATGCACAAACACATCTTTGCTGCCATCTTTAGGCGTAATGAAACCAAAGCCCTTTTCAGGGTTAAACCATTTTACTAAACCAGTGATTTTCGTCGTCATAATATTGTTACCTTTTGAATGAGCCCTTGGGCAAAATGGCCTGAAGAAAATTATCAGAGAGAAAAAACCTAAAGGAGATCTCAAGAGGTACAAATGATGAGAAATATTACAATCACTACTTCAGATAAGTTTGTATCAAACCGCACAACCATTAACGCATGGTTAACTGAACATAGCAAGCTTTAGTTTTGTTAAAAAAATATTAATTGTTTTTTAGCATTATCACGCTGATTGCCATACTCTTTTTATCCATGCCCGTCGCTACGGCTGAAACCAGGCGTAAATAAGTTACGTCTCACAACGCCTACCTGGCAATAAACGCGCCACATTTTCTGATGTCGTAAACCAGAATACATGCGCATCATCGTGAGAGGTTCCTGTGATCTCGTGCGACCAAAACCGGTTAGAGAACGGGGATGATTTGGCAACTATCTCATGCATTGATCGCACAAGTTACTTAACACGCAGTAGATCAGAGTATCTTGTGGTGTACCGAGGCGAAAGCATTTCTCGCTTCATAGCCCACTGTTGCGACATCCCCTGCCCGGCGAAGTACAGTGTCCCCTTCCCGTCTTTTGCGTTAAGATGGTCCAGTACTTCCATCAACTTCGCACTACCGGCGCGCGGCGCGTTATCGTCGAAAAGGTTGAGTTGCGCTACGCCCTGACTGAAGAAGTCACCCAGCATCACCCCCGCTTTCTGGTAGCGATGGCCGTCGCGCCAGATTTTATCCAGGCATTTCACAGCCGCATTGATAATGTCGCGTGAATCCTGCGTGGGGGTGAGAAGCGTCACCGCGGCGCTGTTACCGTAGTAGGGCTCGTTCAGGGCAAAGGGGGATGTTTTGACGAATGTTGAGATGAAACGGCAGTACTGGTGCTCGCCGCGGAGTTTTTCTGCCGCGCGCGCAGCGTAGCTGTAAATAGCCTGGCGCATTTCCTCATAGTCTGTGACCCGCTCGCCGAAAGAGCGGCTACAAACGATTTCCTGCTTTGCCGGCGCAAACTCTTCAAGCTCCAGACATGGCTCTCCGCGAAGCTCTCTCACGGTACGCTCCAGCACGACATTGAAGTGTTTCCTGATGATCCAGGTACTTTGTTCAGAGAGATCGAGAGCAGTCTTGATGCCCAGGGCATTGAGCTTCTTACTGATACGCCTGCCGACACCCCAGACATCCTCTACGGGTATCAGGGCCAGCAGCCGACGCTGGCGATCGATGTTCGACAGGTCAACCACCCCGCCGGTCTGGCGCTGCCACTTTTTCGCAGCATGATTAGCCAGCTTGGCAAGGGTTTTCGTCTGGGCAATGCCTACACCGACAGTCAGGTGCGTGCGCTTCAGGACCGTCGCTCTTATCTCGCGCCCGAAATCTGTCAGATCCCGGCAGTTTCGTACTCCCGTCAGATCACAAAAAGCCTCATCAATGCTGTAAATTTCTACCCGCGGCGCCATCTCCTCGAGTGTGGTCATTACCCGGTTCGACATATCAGCGTAAAGCTCGTAATTACTGCTGAAGCAAACAACACCGGATCGCCGGAAGCGTTCTTTCTGTTTGAAGAATGGCTCACCTGGTGCGATACCAAGCTGTTTCGCCTCGGCGCTACACGCGATAACGCAGCCATCATTGTTTGATAACACCACCACCGGTCGGCCACATAAATCAGGACGAAAGACCGTTTCGCAGGAGGCGTAAAAGCTATTAACATCGCAGAGCGCGAACATAATCAACTGACCGCTTTAATGATAAAGGTCACCACCCCGAATATGTCGAGCGTGTCTTCACTGCCGACAGGTATAGGTCGATAGGCGCCGTTCATGGGGATTAGCTGCACTGTCGGGCGCAACTGCAACCGTTTTACGGTGAACTCTCCTTCAATTGCCGCAATTACAATGTCACCGTGGTCAGCGTTCCGTGAGCTATCCACCACCAGCAGGTCGCCGTCGCTGATGCCTGCTTCAATCATTGAATCACCCGTGGCTTTGACAAAATATGTTGAGCTGGGATGAGAAACGAGCAACTCATTAAGATCGATACGCTGCTCAATGTAGTCCGCTGCGGGGCTGGGGAATCCACACGGCACTAAGTAACTGAAAAATGGGAGAGGAATAATTTCGCGCAACTCTGTAGGTCTGAAAAATTCCATAATCCATACCTCGAATACTGTTTTTATATACAGTAGTATTATTTAAACATGCGCGCAAGATACCGGAGTCACTACGGCTGTTTAAATCTTCGTCGCTTCGTTTGTAAGTTTCTCTCTCAGTTCAAATTATGGGTTTTGTAAATTTTCCGGTTGTATTGTCATGTGTGCATATTTAAGCCAGTCTGGAGGCCACATTTTCTGTACAGCGTCGACAGCCCCGCAGCGTAAGTTATCGCCACGCGCCAGCGCGTTTCCCTGACAGCAATTAATCTTTCGCCCTGCGCCCATGTCTACAGGGGAACATTTCGGGCAACAGGCCGGGTGCGACGATTACCGAGGACGACGGCGTTAAATCGCCGCTAGTGACATCAATATTAATCCAGATGGGGTACGGCGAAAGAGCGGGGGCAGAAAACCAGGAGTTGACTTATGATCGAAAAGTAAAAATAACACTATCCCTGGCCCCCTCTTCTGGCAGAAAAAGCACAAGATGGCGATACGTTTTTCACGTAATATTCTAAGTGTATTCTAAGTGTGAGACTGATCGCTGAAAGAAGACGAGCTAAGTGTTTGAATTGTGGCGGAGAGAGGGGGATTTGAACCCCCGGTAGAGTTGCCCCTACTCCGGTTTTCGAGACCGGTCCGTTCAGCCGCTCCGGCATCTCTCCGTATATTGCAATGATGCCAGGTAATTTGGCATTTTAACAGACCCTATTCGGGTAATTTTGTTCAAGTGACGAGTTTACGAGCAAAACGATGATTAAGTGGCCCTGGAAAGCACAAGAAATAACCCAGAACGAAGACTGGCCGTGGGATGATGCGCTGGCTATACCTCTTCTGGTAAACCTCACCGCGCAAGAACAGGCTCGGCTTATTGCGCTAGCCGAACGTTTTTTGCAGCAGAAAAGACTGGTAGCGCTACAGGGATTTGAGCTCGACTCGTTAAAAAGTGCACGTATTGCGTTAATTTTTTGCTTACCGATCCTGGAGCTCGGTATTGAGTGGCTTGATGGTTTTCATGAAGTGCTCATTTATCCCGCGCCCTTTGTGGTAGATGATGAATGGGAAGATGACATAGGTCTGGTGCACAGCCAGCGTGTCGTACAGTCGGGACAAAGCTGGCAACAAGGGCCCATCATTCTGAACTGGCTGGATATCCAGGACTCGTTCGATGCTTCAGGTTTCAACCTCATTATTCATGAAGTCGCGCACAAACTGGATATGCGTAATGGCGATCGCGCCAGCGGCATCCCTTTCATCCCGTTGCGCGATGTGGCTGGCTGGGAACACGATCTCCACGCGGCAATGAATAATATTCAGGATGAAATCGATCTTGTTGGCGAAAGCGCTGCCAGTATAGATGCCTATGCCGCCACCGACCCTGCAGAATGTTTTGCCGTGTTGTCAGAGTATTTTTTCAGCGCGCCAGAACTGTTTGCTCCACGTTTCCCGGCGCTATGGCAGCGTTTTTGCCAGTTCTATCGCCAGGATCCTTCTCAGCGCTTACGGGTAAACGCTGCCGAAGGCGACTACGGCGAGGAATCCGAACATTAATTCCTCACTTTGTGGGTTAATTAACCAATTGAATTGGCGCGTTAATTTTACTGTTGACACGTTATAGCGGGCCCAGTATTATGCGCCTCGTTGAAACAATTCCTCTGTAGTTCAGTCGGTAGAACGGCGGACTGTTAATCCGTATGTCACTGGTTCGAGTCCAGTCAGAGGAGCCAAATTTAGGGAAGCAGACGTTCACTGACGTCTGCTTTCTGCATTTATATCAACTGATTATCCCCTTTTTCAGGTTCACCCTCGTTCACTAAAAATCATTCGAAGCCATACCCTTTTGCTGGTAAAGCTGGTTCGATTTACGTTTTACCAGCACGCGGAGGGAACCGTCATGTCACTTACTGATACTAAAGTAAAAAATGCCAGACCAGCGGAAAAGGCTGTCAAGCTCACTGACGGGTTTGGCCTCTATCGGTTCGAAATACTGGCAGTTGGGCTACCGCTATTATGGCAATCAGGAGGTGTTTTCCATTGGGGTTTACCCTGCTGTATCGCTTGCCGATGCCAGATAATGCCGTGACGAGGCTAAAAGGTAGCTGGCTCAAGGGATTGACCCGAACGCAAAAAAACAGGCTGATGAAAAAATCCTTCAGGAAAATTTGACTTGTGTAATTACAGACAAAGTTGCGCCATGCTGGGGCAAAGCAGGGATTAGATCAAAACTTCAACGCTTTGTTGTTTTTGTCAGCAAACAAACGCGCAATCTTATTTCCCCCTTTGACAAGCCGATCACACATCGTTACTATGCGCCCCGTTCACACGATTCCTCTGTAGTTCAGTCGGTAGAACGGCGGACTGTTAATCCGTATGTCACTGGTTCGAGTCCAGTCAGAGGAGCCAAATTCCTGTTTTCAGGCGTACTTATAAGTCACTATTCAGTTAGGTTTCAATAAGTTAGCGTGAAAATCTTTCCCGATGTGTGTCTGGTTTTTCCTGCGTATCCGGCGAAATTGGTGGTCTGATTTGGGGCCATTTCAGTTCGATAATGGCGTGACCACCCTATATTCCTGTCCGACACGAAAATCCGCAGTATCAAGCCTTTTGATAACCCCTTTAAACTGACCGATTCACACGATCTGTATCTACTTGTCAATCCGGGCTTGTGGGTCAGGCGCTCAAGGAGCGTGAAGTGTGGCGCAATGTTTTCGCCTTCCGGCGCGTTTCCTGGCGTAGACGTGATTATCGGCGACAGGTCTCCGGCGATGGTGATGAAGCTCGCGGCACAATAAGGCCTTAGCGGGATGCGGAATCGCCTCCCGCTAAGGCTTCATTCAGCCACTTTCCATATCATATAAATACGCCTCTTCCGCTCCTGTCCAACAGCAGGCGACAGCTCATTTCGTTAGCGAAACGGTGGCTCATTAAACGTGCGTAATTTACGTGAGTGCAAACGATCACCTTCTGCGCGTAGCAAATCAATAGCACGAATACCAATTTGCAAATGTTCTGAAATAGCCCCCTCATAAAACCGGTTTGCCTGCCCGGGCAGTTTAATTTCACCGTGTAAAGGTTTGTCAGAAACACAAAGCAACGTGCCGTAAGGCACACGAAAGCGATAGCCCTGGGCTGCAATCGTCGCGCTCTCCATATCAATCGCAACCGCGCGGCTAAGGTTGAATCGCAGCGCCGATGCGGAATAACGAAGCTCCCAGTTACGATCATCCGTGGTGACGACTGTTCCCGTGCGCAGTCGCTGTTTCACCTCTTCGCCGGGCATTCCGCTAACCGCTTTGGTAGCGTCGTACAGCGCACGCTGTACTTCCGCAATGCTTGGAATAGGAATATCAGGCGGCAGAACAGCATCCAGCACATGATCATCGCGTAAGTAGGCATGGGCCAGCACATAATCGCCAATCGCCTGACTTTCTCGTAACCCTCCACAGTGCCCAATCATAAGCCAGACGTCAGGCCGCAACACGGCCAAATGGTCGCAAATCGTTTTAGCATTTGAAGGGCCGACACCAATATTTACCAGCGTAATCCCCTGCCCATCTGCCGTTACCAGGTGCCAGGCGGGCATCTGATGCTTCTTCCAGGCCAGATCGGAAATAGCCTCTTCCGGCGCTTCCGTTTCTGCCGTGATCCAAATTCCGCCGGCACAGGAAAGCGCGATATAGGGGCTGTCAGGATCAAGAATTTGGCTGCATCCCCAGCGCACAAACTCATCGACATAGCGGGTGTAGTTGGTAAACAAAACGAAGGGCTGAAAATGTTCAACCGGCGTACCGGTATAGTGCCGTAACCGGGCCAACGAGAAGTCAACACGACGCGCGTCGAAGTGCGATAACGGATAGAATTCGCCGGGGTGGAACAGACCGTCTGCCGTCTCATCGCCAATCTGCGCCAGTTCTGTGGTAGGAAAATGGCGCGTTAGCCCGGCGCTCATAGAACGATCCAGCGTCAGAGCTGAGCCGTCAATCACGTAAGGATACGGGATCTCATGGTGCGAGGCCTCCACCGCAATATGCGCGCCATAATCATGATAAACGAGGTTAAGCTGTTCCAGAAGATAAGCGCGAAATAGCGCAGGCCGCGTAACGGTAGTGGTATAACAGCCGGGATGAGTAAAGCGTCCAAAAGCGCGTGTTTTAGGCGGGTTCGGTGTCGCGCCATCCCAGCTTACAGACAGCGAAGGATAAACAAACAGTCCGTTAAGCCTGGCATGGGGATCGGGCAGCGTGCCGTTATCAACATAGTCAGCGATGGCTTCACGGAGCGCGTTAACCGACTGCTCGTACAGCTCCTCCAGGCGATCCAGCGCCTGCTCGGGCGTCAGGTTTGTGCCTTTATTTTCCATATTATTCTCCTTAGCGTTCACAGGTGAGGCACGTCATTCGATAGTATGACAGCAAAGGAAGAAACTAAAAGGGTTAGCGTAAGGGCGGCGGCAGTAAACATGAACCCTTTAAAAAGAAAAGAGAACTATCTTAGCGCCACCATCATCGCTCAAAAAGAAGGGTACTGGTACAGCCATTTGTTAAGTTCATTACAATTAGTCATATAACCATTTCCCGGCTTTTGCTGACTCGATCAGCATGCTGATAGTGAAATCTGGGACGGGTACAGGCTCCGTTTTCTTGAACGGATGCCATGAAAAAGGGTGATTAGGAAAATAGGTTTCTATTCTGAAGTTACCTCGCTCGACATTGAGTTTCTCGAAGAATTTATTCATGAGATCTTCGGCTTCAAGTTCATCAATGCTCAGATCAGTATCAAGGTCAATCTCTGGTGTTAATTCCACTTGCTTAATGTTGAACAGATATGTGCCAACATAAGGCCGTACAAGCTCGTAAACTTGCTGTTCAATATTGTCTACCATAACTTATCATTGCCCCGAGCAATGGTATTGTAGTCGCGTATAGTGCGATATGTTATTTGTGACACATCTGCGGCAAGGATAATTTCCCCGATCAAAGGAATGGAACGTCCAACAAACGGCGCAATGTTACGAACCATAACACGTCTGGCTGTCCACGGGGTGTAACCGCCCTAACCATGTCGGAAGGGATATTCCAAAGGGAAATTTTGACTTTTTAAACACTGCACGTGCAGTCCTGGACGCGTATGATGTGCCTTTAGTCGCTCCAGCGGGTTTCGCCCTTGTCCAGAGATTATTGCGACCTGATACCAGAGCAACAACGGCCCCGAAATCTGCAACACCAATCCCAAACTGGCTTGCGGTATTCTCACAAAGAATCATAAACAGAAGTTCGGCAGCATTCAGATTGGATTTTCCTGCATAGAAGTATGTTCCATTTAGTTCTTCTACTGTATCCATTAGAAACTCTATAGCTGCTATTTTGGTTTGCTTATTGTACAGCCTTGTTTCGAATGAAAGAAATCAATCTTTTGGGAAAGAACGGATCAAGATCACGGAAAATATCTGAAATCAGATGAAAGAGACAGTCGCGATTCCCACCAGGGGCATCACCTGGCAAGCTTGTGTGATCGCTCCGTTTGAACCGAACACATCTATATGTCAGCATACTGATACGGGTTTGATCTTGCGGATAGCGGTATCGGTTAATGCCATCGGCGGGGGCTCCATTTTTCCAACGAACCGTGAAGCCTCCGATTAAGCCCTCAAGAAACTATGGATGTCAAAAAACCCGGCAAACCTTCTCAGGTCAACCGGGTAAAGATAATTTCTTGTTTTTTAAACGTCTCCGGACTCACCAGGATGTCCCGAAACTAAAATCTGGCTCCTCTGACTGGACTCGAACCAGTGACATACGGATTAACAGTCCGCCGTTCTACCGACTGAACTACAGAGGAATCGTGTGAACGGGGCGAATATTAACGAGGTGCCCCTGGCTTGTCAAAGCCTGTTTTCACAAAAAAAGTTCGTTTGCTGTTTTATTCCACACTTCGGTTAAAATTCACCGTTTCCTGATGATTTTCACAGCAAAAAGCGCTTACTCCCTCTTTACGCGCGGGTATCTCCACAGCCAGCGCCCGCTTACCAGACGCCAGTAAAACAGTGCGCCGCGCACGGCCCAGTCAAGAAACATCCCCAGCCAAACCCCTACAACCCCCATACCCAGCACAATACCAAGCGTATACCCTGCCACAACGCGACAGCCCCACATCCCCAGCATCGATACCCACATCGCAAATCGCACATCGCGCGCGCCTTTAAAACCCGACGGCAACACCCACGCGGCCGCCCAAATTGGCATAAAGGCGGCATTAAGCCAGAGCAGAACTTTCACTACCTCTTTTACGTCCTGCTCCTGGGTATAAAATGAGGCAAACAGACCCGCGAACGGCGCTGTCCCCCAGGCAATTGCCGTAAGTACGATAGTTGACATCCAGAATACATGGCGCAGTTGACGCTCTGCCTGACCAATTTGCCCGGTACCAAGACGCTTACCAGTGATAATAGTCGACGCCGAACCAAGGGCGTTACCCGGCAGGTTGATAAGCGCCGCCACGGAAAAGGCAATAAAGTTACCCGCAATAACGTTAGTGCCCATTCCGGCGACAAACATTTGTGTCAGTAGCTTGCCACCGTTGAACAGCACTGACTCAATGCTCGCCGGAATACCGATACCCATCACTTCCCAGATAATGCCGAAATTCAGCGGCTTCAGATAGCTTTTCAGCGGAATGCGCAGCGCCGGATTAAAACCAATCATCAGCACCCAAATAATCGCTACCGCGCCGATGTAGCGCGAAATGGTTAATCCCAGCCCCGCGCCGGCAAAACCCAGCCCTTGCCAGGAGAAAGCCCCGTAAATCAGGATGCTGCTGATGATAATATTGAGAATGTTCATCCCGCCGTTAATCATCAACGGGATTTTCGTATTCCCTGCCCCACGCAGCGCGCCGCTACCGATTAGCGCAATTGCCGCAGCCGGATAACTCAGCACCGTCAGTTCAAGGTACGTTAACGCCAGCCCCTTTACTTCTGGCGTCGCCTCGCCTGCGACAATATTAATAATTTCACTGCCGAAATAATGAATGACCACTGCCAGCACAACAGCAAATAGCGTCATAATCACCAGCGACTGGCGCGCCGCCGCCCTTGCCCGTCGCCTGTCGCGCTTGCCGAGGCTAAAGGCGACCACCACCGTAGTACCAAGATCGATAGCCGCAAAAAAAGCCATAATTACCATATTAAAACTGTCGGCAAGCCCCACGCCCGCCATTGCTTCCTTGCCCAGCCAACTGACGAGAAAAGTACTGAGCACGCCCATTAGCAAAACACAGGTATTTTCCAGAAAAATGGGGATAGCAAGTGGGGTGATTTCACGCCAGAACAACACCTTGTAACTCTTGCGTTTGGCATACCAGGGCGTACGGACGACAACCTGGCGTAAGGCAGTGGAGACGTTCAAAATGGACCTTAAAGAAGAGAGTTGAAACCACATTTCAATAATGAGCGAGAAATCGTAAGGCTGCAAAGCTTTTTGCAGAAAAAATGTCTGCAAATGCAACAAAGTGATGAGATAACCCGCAATCGAATCTGTAAGGGGTTAAATGGGGTTTGACAAAAATTTTTCCGCCGCTAATATACGACCCCACACGATTCCTCTGTAGTTCAGTCGGTAGAACGGCGGACTGTTAATCCGTATGTCACTGGTTCGAGTCCAGTCAGAGGAGCCAGATTTTAGTTTCGGGACATCCTGGTGAGTCCGGAGACGTTTAAAAAACAAGAACTTATCTTTACCCGGTTGACCTGATAAGGTTTGCCGGGTTTTTTGACACCCATAGTTTTTGGGGACTTAATCGGGGGCCTCACGGTTCGTTGAGAAAATGAAGCCCCTGCCATGACACTCACTACTAATACAGATACTCCAGCCCATGAAAACCAGCAATGTGGCAGGATATTTAAAGGCCAGACCTGCCCGCGCTAATGTTGACCGGCATTCCGGAACGGCGCTCCAGCACCTCATTAACCCGCGAAGTATCAACGTCAGCCCCTTTGATAAACGTGCGCAGCACTGGCGTAACGGGCAATGGAACTTTTTTGTCTGACTCAAATTCAGCACGGTTGCGAGAAAGCGGTTCGTGTACCTCCAGCCAACGACTGCCATCCGGCTCTACCGAAAATTTAACGGGCCTGTCGATAATCTGAACGCGGGTTCCTACAGGAACATGGTCGAATAAATATTTAATATCGTCATTGCGTAAACGGATACAGCCCTGACTGACGCGAAGGCCAATGCCAAAGTTAGCGTTAGTGCCATGGATGGCATATAACCTGCCGATATATATTGCGTATAGCCCCATAGGGTTATCCGGCCCCGCAGGCACCATCGCGGGCAGCGTTTTTCCCTCTTTAGCATATTCCCGACGCGTATTAGCCGTTGGCACCCAAACCGGGCCATCTTGTTTGCGTTCAACCGCAGTTACCCAGTTGCGCGGCGTTTCACGGCCAGCCTGACCAATACCAATGGGTAGCACCTCAACCGTATTCGTGCCTGCGGGATAATAATAAAGGCGCATCTCGGCGACGTTTACCACAATACCTTCACGAACGGTGTCAGGCAGAATCAACTGCTGCGGCACTACCAGTGTGGAACCAGACTGAGGTAAAAACACATCCACGCCGGGATTCGCTTCAAGCATATTACTCAGTCCCTGACCGTAGCGGGCGGCAAATGACTCTAAGGGCTGAGTATTGTTCTGCGGTACAGCGATTGTGACAGGCTGTCCTACCAGACGACTGCCTTCGGGCGGCAACGGATAGCTTATAGCCAGCGAGAAATGGCTTACCAACAAGACGAAAAACGGAAAAAAAGGTGTGGTACGACGCATTATATCCCTTCCTTTGTCGCGGCAGGTGTGCGTTAAGTATAGCTTTTTTCTCACACGGCTGGTGTTGTGCGCCCGGGTTATGTTGCGTTTGCGTTCCCCTCCGGCAGGACAATATTACTGGCCGCCAACTCCCCCATGTTGTGGAACATGGCGCACGCGGCTTCCACGATCGGCATCGCCAGCGCCGCGCCGCTTCCTTCACCTAACCGCATCGCCATATGCAAATAGGGTTCCATAGACAAATGCGCGAGCGCGATGCGGGCACCCTTTTCCGCCGAAAAGTGCGACGGGATCAGATAAGGTCTCACCGCAGGCGCAATCTGACAGGCCGCCAGCGCTGCCGAGTAGGAAAGAAAGCCATCCAGCAATACGGGTAAGCCACACCTTGCCGCACCAAGCATCACGCCGGTCATCCCGACCAGATCGAAACCACCCACCTTCGACAACACATCAATGCCATCGCGCGGATTGGGCTGATTAATCGCAATCGCCCGCCGCACGACGTCCACTTTATTATCGATGCGGGAAGGCGGAAGATTCGCGCCAATCCCCACCACCTCTTTTGCATCACTTCCTGTAAAAACGCTGACCATCGCGGCGGCTGGCGTGGTGTTCGCCATTCCCAGCTCCCCTACGCCAAATAAGGTCACGCCGCGTTGCGCCAGGTCGCAGGTGTAGCGGGAAACCTCCAGCAAAAGCGCCTCAGCCTGCGAGCGACTCATCGCCGGGCCAACGGCAATATTTCCGCAGCCGCGCGCGACGCGCATATCAACTACGCCAGGAATAGGTTCAGCATCAATACCAACATCAATGACATGCACCTTCGCACCGGCCTGAGCGGCAAGCACGCATACGCCGGTTGTTCCCCGCGTCATATTCGCCGCCTGAATCGCCGTCACGATTTTGGGCGAAACCGCTACGCCTTCATCCCAGACGCCATGGTCGGCGCACATCACCAGCATCGCCTTTTCACCTACCTGCGGCGTACCGTTAAGCCCCGGCATTCCCGCGAGCTGAACGGCTAAGGCTTCCAGTCTGCCCAGGCTGCCCGGCGGTTTGAGCAGGCCGTCAATATGTTGCTGCGCACGCGCCATCGCCTCGGCGTCCGGCGCAGGAATGTCACGGAGTAAAGCGTGTAGTGTCTGCATAAGATGTCTCGTCCGTAATAATCGGCTCATAACAGAGCCAGCAGAAAGATCAGTTCGCCAAGTTCGATCGCCGCGCCCAGCGTATCGCCGGTTTGACCGCCAAGCGTACGTTTAAGCAACTGGCCAAGGATGAAAATCGCCGCGAGTGTGACCACCATTGCGGCCAGTCCTTGCATACCAGGCAGTAATACCGTGGCGACGATTACCGCCAATCCCAGAGTAATGCAGGTTTGCCGTCCGCTGACTTTACCGATAAATACATTGCCGAGCCCCTCGTCACGGGCGTAGCGATGACGGTACATCAATAAAACGGCGCTGCCACGCCCAGCCGCACAGGCCGCCGCCAGCGCCGCCAACATTGGCGTTCCACGTAACGCCAGTTCGCTGACCACCAGAATTTTTGCCAGTAGCACAAAAATAAGCGCCAGCCCGCCATGGGTTCCCAGACGACTATCGCGCATAATCTCCAGCATTCGCTCACGGCGGCGCGCGGAAAAAATGCCATCACAGGTATCGGCCAGCCCATCCAGGTGAAAACCACCGGTCAGCAGCGCCAGCGCCAGAATACAGAACAACGCCGCTAGCGGAATACCGCACCAGGATTGCAGGAGGATGAAAATCAGGCCGCTTACGCCCCCCAGAATCAACCCGATAAAGGGAAACATCACGATCCCACGCGAATACTGCTCGAAATCCAGTCCCTGCGACCAGCGTGATGGCACGGGCAAGCGGCTAATAAAAGCGAGCATGGCCCAAAACAGCTTACTCATTTAATTTTGACTCCAATACCTGAGACCACCAGCCAGACCTCATCCGCCGCTGCCGCCAGTCGTTGGTTGACCCGACCGGCAATATCACGAAAATGGCGCGCCAAACGATTTTCCGGGACGATCCCCATTCCCACCTCATTTGTCACCAGTACCACTTTCGCCGGGCAGCGCTGGCAGGCTGCAATTAAAATCTGAATTTCATCGTCAATGGCGCGCTCCATCGCCGCGTAATCCCACTGTTCGGGATCGTTTTCTCCTCCCAGCGCAAACAGCAGATTCGTCACCATGGTGGTAATACATTCCAGTAAAATCGCGTCGTCAGGGGCAAGATCCGCGGTAATCAACGTATCAAGATGCCGCCAGCATTCTGCGGTCCGCCAGTGTGCCGGCCTGTCATCTTTATGATGCTGAATTCTCGCCGCCATCTCGTCATCAAGAATCTGCGAGGTGGCGATATACAGTACCTGCGACGCATCGCCAATTAAGGTTTCAGCATGACGGCTTTTACCACTACGCGCCCCGCCCGTTACCAGAATCATCATACCGGCTCCTGATGTTGTTGCATGATGGTATAAATTTTATCAATATCAATATGTTGCCGCATCGCTTCCGCCAGCAGATCAAATTGCCGCGCTTTATGCTCCGCATAACAAAAAGTCGTTTCCCACGGCGCAAGCCCTTTTCGTGCCCGTAACCCATTGACCACCGCACGGGTAAACGCATCGCTGTCAAACAGGCCGTGAAGGTAAGTGCCAAACGCCAGTCCGTCGGCGGTGACCGCGCCATCCGCCACAGAGCATCCATTTTTCTGTAACGTCATGGCCGTACAGCATCCTTCCTGCAGCACCGTTTCCCCCATGTGAATTTCATAACCGCGTACCGGTAGCCCCGCTGCGGCAGCCAGCCAGCCGGGCAGCTCGTCTGACATTGTCGCGTTAACCTGCGTCGTGGTTTTATCCTGTGCAAAGCGAGTGATCGTATTAAGCAGCCCCAGGCCCGGCTGCGTACCCAGCCCCGACTCCACCTCATCCACAATGGTGTCGCCCAGCATCTGGTAGCCGCCGCAAATTCCCATCACCGGCACGCCCTGCCGATGTGTCTGCAATACCGCATCCGCCATCCCGCTTTCGCGCAGCCAGGCGAGGTCGCTCAGCGTATTCTTACTGCCCGGCAGGATCACCAGATCAACGTCAGTCAATGCTTCCGGGCGGCGAATATAGCGTATGCGCACATCCGGCTGCGCCGCCAGAGCGTTAAAATCCGTAAAGTTAGAAATATGTGGCAGTTGCACAATGGCAATAGTGATATCACGGGGGGCGTTACCGCGATATTTATCGTTTTGCAGCGCGACGCCATCCTCATCTTCCAGATCCACATCCAGCCACGGCATCACGCCCAGGACCGGGACGCCGGTAAGCGATTCGATTTGTTCGATACCGGAATAGAGTAGTGCCACGTCGCCGCGGAATTTGTTGATAATGACGCCCTTTACTCTGTCACGCTCCTGTTTATGCAACAGCGCCAGCGTGCCATAAATAGCGGCGAATACGCCGCCCCGGTCGATATCCGCCACCAGAATAACCGGACACTGGGCCATTTCCGCCATTCCCATATTGACGATATCACGATCGCGCAGATTGATTTCCGCCGGGCTTCCGGCGCCTTCCAGCACAATAACGTCATATTCCTGCGCCAGGCTGTTATAGACCGCAAGGATTTGCTCACGCAAACGCGGTTTATAGTCATGGTAACTAACCGCATCCATATTGGTCGCCACTTTCCCCATCAGCACGACCTGCGCCTGGCGATCGCTGGTCGGTTTGAGCAGCACCGGATTCATACGCACATCTGGCGTGATCCCCGCGGCTTCCGCCTGAAAAATCTGCGCCCGCCCCATCTCTTTGCCATCCGGCGTAATACCAGAATTAAGCGCCATATTTTGCGATTTAAACGGCGCGGTACGCAGACCATCCTGATAAAAAATGCGGCATAAACCCGCCGCCAGCACACTTTTGCCGACGTCGGATGCCGTCCCCTGCAACATAACTGCCTGTGTCATGACGCCTCCCTGAATGCGCACTTTTGCATTCGATGAAAAAACTCCGTTTCTGTTTTACACAGCGGCAGTCCCAGTTGGGTATGAAGTTTGACCAGCCAGGGCTGGGTTAGCCCCGCTTGTTCCATCGCTTCCGTACACGCGAAAACCTCGCCAGGCGCGCCATGCGTCAGGACCTGGCCCTGACGTAACACGTATACGGCATCGCTAATTTCATAAATAAGATCGATATCATGGCTGGAGATAATGACATGATTGCCCTGCGCCACAATCCGCCTGATGATAGCAAGCATCTGAGTGCGCCCTGCGGGATCGAGACCAGCAGTGGGTTCATCCAGCAATAGATAGCGCGCCTGTAGCACCAGCGCTCCGGCGATAGCCACACGTTTTTTTTGCCCATGACTCAAACACTGAATGGGCTGATGGCGAAAATGTTGGGCGTCAACCAGCGTTAGCGCCTCGTCGACGCGGCGCGTGATTTCCGCCTCCGGCACCCCCAAATTACGTAAACTAAACGCAATATCGCTCTCGATATCAGTATAAAAAATCTGCTGTTCAGGGTCCTGAAAAACCGTCGCAACTTGCTGGCGCAGCGCCAGTAGTCCGCGCTTGCTGTAATCCAGCGGTTTTCCCTGCCACAACACGGCCCCTTTTTGCGGACGCAACAGGCCGCTCAGGTTCATAAAAAGCGTAGACTTCCCACAGCCGTTCGCACCCACCAAACCGGTAACAGGCGAAAGCGAAAAATCCAGATTTAACCCTTTAAGTACCGGCTCATCCTGATAACGAAACCACAGGTCTGAAGTGGCAAGCATAATAGTCCTTACAGGTGAAAATCACCCTGATACAGTTTGATATCCAGCGTGGTGGTCATTTGCTGATAACGCATTAACACCCGCGTAAACAGGAGTCCAGTCAGCATTGCCAGAGATCGATAGCCGTTCGGCAGGCTGCAATAACCAAAACGCAGCGTTTGCGCGCGACGAATTGCCGCCGCCTCATCCAGAAGAATAAAGAGAAAACGCCACGTTAACAGGATTTGCTCGGTAAGCAGGCGTGGAATATGCGCGCGCTTAAGCAAGCTAATTAACTGCGGAAACGGTAGGTTCATCACCAGCCACAACGTCGCGGACAGCGCCGTCAGGCTACGCCAGAACGTTTCATTCGCCGTAACCACGCCCGCACGGGTAATCCCGATCCAGTATGGCCCGACAGATATGCCAGCCAGCAGCATTTGCGGCTCGCGGCTGATGCTGAAGATAATCGTTATCACGCCGACCAACAAAAATCCAAAAGGTATCGCCATCCATCGACACCAGCGCCAGAGGGATATGCGCAATAGCCAACAGCTCAATCCGGCAATGATCAGCAGCTCAATGCCCTGCCCTACAGGCGGCAGAGCAAACGCCAGTATCATCATCGCCAGCCACAGCAAAAACTTGCGCTGCGGCGCAACGTGTGCCCAGCGGCTTTGATAGCTGAGTCGATCAAGCCCGGTCATCACGGCGTTGTTTACCTTTGCAATACCCCAGGATATAAAAAATCACCGCCGCGCCAAGAGAGCCCTGAAGGGTAAACAGCAGGCTTTCAATTTCACCGCTGGCGGGTTCATATAACGGCTGAAACCAGGGTTTATACTGCGGCGCAATAGCCTGAATCTGGCTTTCCGCTTCGCCGTCTGAACCGCCATATTCACCGCCATGGTTAATAAAAAACGGCAGAATCACCAGCGCCACCACCATCGCTAACAACATCAACGTTTTTTTCATTTTAATGTCCTTGTACGGTAATCACTTGCCGTTTGGTTAACTGATCATAAATCATGACGGTTAATAAACCTTCGGCAATGGCGACAGGAATCTGTGTGAGGCAGAAAATCCCCATAAACTTCACAACAGACCCTGTCGCTCCGGCATGGGGATCGGGAAACGCAACGCCAAGCTGGACTGAAGTCACAAAATAGGTCGCCAAATCCGCCAGCATCGCGCACAGAAAAACGGCGACATCGCGGCGCCGTCCGGCACGGCAGGCCATTTTCCACACCAGATAACCGACAACCGGGCCAATCACCGCCATCGACATTCCATTTGCGCCAAGCGTCGTCAGGCCGCCGTGCGCCAGCAATAGCGCCTGAAACAACAGCACAACCGCGCCGAGAATCGCCACCACCCCGGGCCCGAACAAAATAACCGCCAGACCAACGCCGGTCGGATGTGAACAACTCCCCGTTACCGACGGAATTTTGAGCGCGGACAGGACAAAAATAAACGCGCCGCACAGCGCCAGCAGTACCTTCTGATGATTATCCTCCTGCACAATACGCCGTAAGCGCACCAGCCCATACCACAAGCAGGGTAAAAACAGTAACCACCAGGCCAGCGCCCACACTGGCGGTAAAAAACCCTCCATGATATGCATCGCAAACGCCTGTTGCGGGACAACCATCAGCAATAGCGCTGCAGCCAGTCCACTGAAAGACAACTGTCTAAGCTGCTGTTCAAGTTTCATTCTGCATACTCCCACTGTTTATTGACCAGAATGGTCGAAAAATAGGGCAACGGTCGATCATCGTTGACCTCGTGGAGATGGCGCCAGCACTGCTCGCCGGGCAGCGTGGCCTCGGACATCATTAAGGCGCACTCCAGCAGGCCAGCCTGCGCCAGCAACGCTTTAATACGGGCGAATCGGCCATACACTTTCATCAACACCAGGCTATCATGCTGTTGTAGCGCCTGGGCTATTTCCGCTTCCGGCGCGGTACAAGAAATAACCGCCAACGATTGCCGTTCTATGGCGAGCGGCATTTTCGCGCGGGCGGCTATCGCGGCGAAGGACGTGACGCCGGGGACAATCTCCAGCCACTCCGGGCAGCCGATTCGCTGGAGTAAAAAAATCCAGGTACTGAATAGCATCGCATCGCCCAGGGTAATAAAACCGACCTGTTTACCCGCTTCCACCTCTGCGGTAAGCGCGGCGACAACCTCGTTCCAGACCGCTTCTTTCTCGGCGCCATCAGCGCTCATAGGGAAATGGCAACAACGTACTTCCGTCTGCTCGCCGAGATAGTCGCGCACAATCGACAGCGCCAGACTATCGCCCCCCTTACGACCGGCGGGCGCATACAGAATGTCCAGCGAGCCAAGAATCCGCGCTGCGCGGACGGTTATCAGGTCGGGTGCGCCTGGCCCGGTACTTAATGCGTATAATTTACCGTTCATGCCGCCTCCTCTACCGCCATGTTCAGCGCCTGGTGCAAATGCGCGACAAACATCGCCCGGATAGCCGGGTTTTCTCCCAGCCCGCTCAGCCACGGCGTCGCCGGAATTCCCGCCGCGTTAAAGCGCATTTTCCATGAGTCGCCGTCGTCTGAAGCCATATCATTAATGGCGTGATCGCCCGCTACCAGCATTAATGGCATCAAATGTACGCCGGTGACGCCTTCGTCACGCAGGCTGTCGATCAGGATGTCGACCTCCGGGTAGCTTTCTACGGCGCCGACGCGCGCCGGAAAGCGCTGCGCGGTCATCATATGATCGAGGCAGGCATAAGCTGCGAATGCGTGATGGCTGGCGCCGTGGCCCATAAAAACGACTTTCTCCGTTTGTCTGAGCGATGGCATCTGTTGTCGCAACGCCTGCATTAGCTGCACATAATCGTTATGGCTGCTCAGCAGCGGCACGCCCAGCGTCAGGCGAGTGAATAACGGACGCAAGGTTTGTACTTCACGGACAATTTTTTCATATTCGTCGCCGTTAATAATGTGCAACGACTGAATCGCCACGTCCTGATATCCCTGTGCGGCAAGCTTTTGCAAAGCCTGTAATGGCGTATCGATGTCGATACCGTCACGCTGGCGAAGCTTGCGAATGATCATTCCGGAAGTGAAGGCGCGAAACAGGTCGCGATCGGGACAGGACGCCGCCAGATCACGTTCGCACGCCACAATGTTTTTTTCACAGGTGTCGTGATAGCTGGTGCCAAAACTGACCACCAGAAGCGCTTTTTTCATTTTTACTCCTTAGCTGCGGCCAGCCAGCGCGATAAACGCTGCGCAAAGGCGGCCTGGCTTTCCAGTAACTCATCACCCGTCACAAGTGGCGTCGGGCGCGCAATAACGATGCAGGGAATGCCCGCATCCAGACAGGGCTGAACTTTTTCCTGATATCCCCCCTCCGCGCCGGACGCTTTGGTAATGACCACGTCGGCCCGGCACTGGTGGTAAAACGCGGCGTTAAAATCAGCGCTGAACGGCCCACACAATGCGAAAATTTCTCCAACGCCGAACCCCAGTTCGCTGCAGCGTTGAATCACCTCCGCCACGGGCAGTACGCGCGCCAGCAACGTTTTTTCCGCCAGCCCGGCACGCCAGACGGCCAGATCTTTACTGCCGGTCGTCAGTAACACGCGCGGACCAAAACGCCTCGCTATCTCGCAGGCATCGGCAATACTGCGCGCCGTATAGAGAAGCGGATGCGTCAGATTGCTAAGCTGCTCCGGACGCTGATAACGACTTAACAACACGCCTGCCGTTTCACAGGCGCGAAGGAGGTTATGGCTGACCATTTCTGCATAAGGATGCGATGCATCTATTACCCAGCGAGTACGGTTTTCTTTTAGCCAGGCGACCATCTGCCCGTACTCCAGACGACCACAGCGCACCTGTCCTTTAATGTCGCCAGCCAGCGCTTTTCCGGCTGGCGTCGCCACGGATAAGGTGTATGCGACGTTCGCCGCATCCAGTTGTCGGCATAACGCGCGCGCATCGCTGGTGCCGCCCACCACCAGCACATCTCCCTCATTCACAGCGTGTAACCTCGCGGCGTTATCATCAGCCCATCCTGAACATAGGTCGTTTTATTACCAACGATGACCAGACTGGTCATATCTACCGGTTCAAAATCCATATCGCCGAGCGTAGTCAGCCATTTTTCCTCTTTCTTACGTCCGGCGGATTTCACCACGCCAACCGGCGTTTGCGCGCTTTTACTGGCGGCAAGCAGGTCAAACGCGCGCGCCAGATGCCCTTCGCGCCCGCGGCTGCGCGGGTTGTAAAAACAGATAACAAAGTCTGCCTCTCCGGCGGCAACGATGCGCTTTTCAATTACCGGCCACGGGGTCAGCAGGTCGCTGAGGCTGATATGGCAGAAGTCATGCATCAGCGGCGCGCCCAGTAAAGAGGCGGCGGCGATGCTGGCGGTCATGCCAGGAATGAGCCGCACCTCGACGTCCAGTTTTTGCTTGCCGACCAGTTCCAGCACCAGACCCGCCATGCCGTAAATTCCCGCATCCCCGCTGCTGATGAGCGCGACGTTATGCCCGGCCTGCGCCAGTTCAATAGCCGCCTGGCAGCGTTCAATTTCCTTACACATGCCGGTCTTGATCACCTGTTTATCGCCGGTAAATGCTTTAACCAGATGGGTATAGGTTTTGTAGCCCACGACGATTTCCGCCGCCTGAAGCGCCTCAATCGCCTCCATCGTCATCATTGCCTGCGAACCGGGGCCAATACCAATTACGCTCAACATCAGTGTGCAACTCCTAAAGTAATAGTGACGCCCTGTTCTCGCAGGGTCTCGCCTAACAATTGTCCCTGGCTTAATAACCACGCAGCCGGGCCGGATACGCTGCCAACGCCCACCGTTTTTCTGACGAAGCCAGAACCGGGAAAATGGTGTTCGAATTCGCGCAACGCTTCGGCGGTAAAGGTTTTAAAAGGCACGCGGCAGCAGGAGGCGAGCTGAATAAGCCCCGGCTCCCCTTTTTTGAGCGTGACGCTGCCAATCGCTTTTAACGCCAGCGGATCGAGTTTCTGCGCTTCAAGCTGGCGCGCCAGTAATGTCGCTAACAGGGGAAATGGCGTATTGCGGCGACAGCCAATTCCCGCCACCACACGCTGGGGCACCAGTTTCCAGTGCAGTACGGGAAGCTCAGGGAGGTCATTACGCAAAGAGACGCAGATAAGCGCATCCAGCTCAGGCAACTGCTGCAAATCATCAACAGGGATAAAACCGCGAATATCGCACTGGCCGATCTCTTCCGTTAGTTCGGCATCCCACCATAACCCCACCCGTTGATGACTGACCAACATCTGGTTAACGGTTTTTACCGCCGTTCGAAGATCGGTCATACGGGCGTTAAGCTGGAAAGCTAAGGTGTCCAACGCGGACATCTCATTGACATCCGTTGCCGTGGTAATCACCGGATCGGCGCCTAACATTCCTGCCAGGTAGCGCGTCAAGGCATTGGCCCCTCCCGCATGACCGGAAAGCAGGCTAATGACATGCTGACCACGTTCATCAATGACGACCACCGCCGGATCGCTGAACTTGTCGTTCACTAACGGCGCCAGGACACGAACGGCAATGCCGGTCGCGCCGATAAAAATAAGCGCGGTATAAGTGGTAAAAGCCTGCCGGGCGGTATTAGCGAATCCGCCATCGAAGGGAATAAATCCCTCTTCCCGCAGTTTTTCACTGGTAAAGCAGGTTAACGGCAGCATCGCGGCGAGTCTCTTTGCCAGCGCCACGCCGCCGGGCGTCAGGCAAAACAACGCAATGGATTCAGGCTTTACGGTATTCATGGCTAAAGTCCGCTGCATAGAGTCTTGAGTAGTGATACTCCTTACCCAGAAAATTCCCGACCAGGATTAGCGCCGTCTTACGGATGCCAGCATCACGTACTTTGTCGCTAATATCCGCTAACGTGCCGCGAACGGTCTGGCTTTCCGGCCAGGTAGCCTTATAGATGACCACGACAGGCGTAGTTGCCGGATAACCGCCGGCAATGAGACGTTCCGCCACCCGGTGAATACGCTGAACGGAAAGATAAATCGCCATCGACGTCTGGTGACTGGCGAACGCCTCCAGTTGTTCGCGCGCCGGTACTGGCGTGCGCCCTTCCAGACGGGTAATAATGAGACTCTGCGATACCTCCGGTACGGTATATTCCACACCCAGCTCCGCCGCAGCGCCGAGAAACGAGCTGACGCCAGGCACTACCTGCCAGTCGATACCACGGCGGGTTAACTCTTCGCCTTGCTCACGCACGGAGCCGTACAGCGAGACATCGCCCGTTTGCAACCGCACCACCGTTTTTCCCGCTTTCACGCCCGCAGCCATCAGCTCGATAATCTGCTCAAGATGCAGTTCGGCGCTGTCGTAGCGTTCTGCCTGCGCGGAGCAGTAATCCAGCAGTTCGGTATTGATCAGCGAACCGGCATAGATAACTACCTGCGCCTGTTGCAGCAGGCGGTAGCCTTTAAGCGTGATCAGCTCGCGATCGCCCGGCCCGGCGCCGACGAACCATACACAGCGTGGATCAAATGTCTCTGACATGGTTTTCTTCCTTCTGACAGGCGATAACAAAAACAGGATTGTTCGGTTTGAAATAGTGTCCCGCCCCCAGCGGCGTTAACGATGAAAGCTGAAGCTGTACACAGTCCATTCGACATGCGCCGATGTGCGCAAGATGCGCCAGCGCGCTATGAAGGTTTTCCTGCAAGATAAAGGTCATCACCAGACGGCCACCGGGATGCAGATGGCCCATCGCCCAGTCAATCAGCGCCGTCAGATGACCGCCGCTGCCGCCCATAAACACCGCATCGGCTTTCCCGGTTATGGTCATTGGCGCTTCGCCGGGGAGAATATCGATATTGCCGCAGGCAAAGCGCTGACGATTCTCATCAAGCAGCCGTAGCGCGGCAGGATTACGCTCGATAGCCGTCACCTGCAACGAAGGAAACTGCAGCGCCGCTTCAATTGAGACGCTTCCCGTTCCCGCCCCGACGTCAATCAGGTGACTGGCGCGGTGGAGCTCAAGTTTCGACAGCGCCAGCGCCCGTACCGCCTCTTTGGTCATCGGTACGTTCTCGCCGCGCAGAAAAAGCTCATCTTTCATCCAGGATCACCACTGCATTCATTTCATAGTCGGCGTTGACCGCACTGACGGGTAGCCAGTGGATCCGCTCATTTTCCATCGCCAGCTTTTCACCAATCACCATTAAGCGATGCCCTTTGCCCCGCGCGACCAGTTCCCGCGCGATTTCTCGCGGCCCGCAGCGGGCATCCGTGACCATCGCCACTTTGCGATGGTTCGCTAACTGATCGAAGCTGACGCAACGACCGTGGCTACTGGTCAACCACATGTCATTCATATCAATTCCAGCCTGTGCGCACAGATACTGTACGGCGCTGATGCCAGGGATAATGCGAACCTGTTCGATACCAAAATGCGCCACCAGGCGTGTACCGATGCCATAAAACAGCGGATCGCCGGAGGCCAGCACCACGATCCCTTTATCCCGACGGGCGGCAATCCATGACAACAACGCGCCAATATCCGCGCCCAGCGTAAATCGTTCGCCGCCAAACGCCGGAAACTGCGCCAAATGCCGTTTACCGCCTGCCAGCGCATCGGCGTGGTCTATCGCTTCCAGCGCCGCAGGCGTCATCAAATGCTGTCCGGCGGGCCCCATTCCCACGACCGTTAGCATTGCAGCTCCTTAGCAATCTCGTCGACGGGACGATTACTGCCGAGAATATGGTTATCAAAAGAAAACAGGATGGCGTCGCAGACAGGCGGCGTTTTGGTAAAACGCAGCATCTGCATGACTCGCAAACAAATACGCCTGGCAAGATGGTTATAGATATGCCCGAAGCCATATGCTTCAATGTGCTCCATTGCCGCTTCAGTGGTATCGCAATCGCTGACCAGGGTGAGTAACTCCAGCGGCGCGCCCAGTAAAGCTAAATGCGCGACCAGCGTTTCCATGCGCGCATCGGCAATATGGCTATGGGTATGAAAGATCCCGGCGGCGATTTTGATCAATTTTCCAGGATGCCCCACCAGCACTATCTGGCAAAATCCCAGCCGTACCGCCTCTTCAATCATGTAGCCGACAAAATTGCTCATGGTGACGACCGCCTGTGTGTCGACGCCCATTTGTTCGCGAACAAACCGTTCGCCGTGGTTGCCCGGCACGAGTATCACCCGCGTTAATCCTGACGCCCGTTTGATCTCCAGTTCCAGCGATAGCGAGCGTTTCCAGCTTTCTTCCGACATCGGCGTCACAATGCCGGTAGTGCCAATAATGGAAATGCCGCCAAGAATGCCAAGCCGCGAGTTATACGTTTTTTGCGCCCGCGCTTCACCTTCCGGGGCAAAAATCTCCACATCGGCCCCACGCGCCGGGCCTATCGCTTCGCGCACCGCAGATTCAATGGTATGACGCGGCGTACGATTGATGGCGGCGCTCCCGAGGGGTAGTCCAATCCCTTTACGCGTTACCGTACCAATACCTTCGCCGCCAGTGAGCGTAATCTCACCGCTGTCGTTGAGCGTAACGCGGGCAAAAATCAGCATTCCGTGCGTGGCATCCACATCATCGCCGCCATCTTTACGAATTGCGGCTATCGCCTGTCGGCCTTCAATGTGCGGCGACTCCACGTTCAGGCATAGCGTGACGCCCGACGGCGTGACGATGGAGACCTGATGAATCAGATGTTGACGCAATACCATCAGCGCGGCGACTTTTGCCGCCGCCGTCGCGCAGGAACCGGTGGTATATCCTTTACGTAACGCTTTACCGTGGCGCCAGACCGGCGCGTCAAAAGAAAGCTCGCTCATCAGGCCTCCCGGAGGTGATAGAGCAGCGCATTGACGATAGCGGCAGCCACGTTACTGCCGCCTTTACGCCCTAACGCGGCAACCGCGGGAAAATGGCTATGGGTGAGCGCCTCTTTGGACTCCGCCGCGCCGACAAAGCCTACCGGTACGCCCACCACGCCGCTCACCGTCACGTTATGTTCAAGCAAACGGAACAGGGCCGTCGGCGCATTACCGAAAACAAAGAGCTTGTTTTTCTCCTCCTCGGCGATAGCGATATCGACGGCGGCCATTGAACGGGTAATCCCCTGCGTTTTTGCGGCGCGCACCACGCGCGGATCGCTGATATAACAGCGACACTCGCTACCAAACGTCGCCAGTAATCTTTTATTAATGCCGGACAGCGCCATCGTGGTATCGGTATAAATAATGCATGGTTGACGTAGCGCATCACAAAGCTGCTCCAGCGCATCGGCAGAGAACCACAAAATGTCCAGCCAGTCGAAATCGGCGGTGGTATGAATAACCCGCTTGATAATGGCCTCATGGAGCGGACTGGCGAAACGGTAATCAGGACGCGTTTCGCGAATAATGTCGCTAATAATGGTGAAACTGTTGGCCTCAATGGTTTGGGGCTGCTGGATATAATGCATACTGTCGTCCTCAGGCCACACCAGATAACCCGCACCGCGCCGCAATAAACAGCGCCAGCGCCAGGGTTGAAGCGACCCACATCAATCGAATCGTTCGAGAAATATCGTCCACGGAAATATCGCGCTGCGCGTCGCCGATCCAGGGCTTGTCCACACGCTCGCCAAAGTAGTTATTTGGGCCGCCGAGCTGGATTCCTAAGGCGCCGGCCACACACGCTTCCGACCAGGCGCAATTTGGGCTACTGTGGTTATAACGGTCACGCCAGCCAATACGCAGCGCCCGCCAACCACTCAGGCGACACAGTCCTGCCGCAATGCCCAGCAACAGCCAGCTCAGTCGGGCAGGAAGATAGTTCGCTACATCGTCCATACGGGCGCTGACCATACCAATCGCCCGGTATTTTTCATGTTTGTAGCCCACCATTGAATCCAGGGTATTGACGGCTTTGTAGGCCATCGCCAGCGGCGCGCCGCCGAGAAAGAGGAAAAAGAGCGGCGCGATAATGCCGTCAACGGTGTTTTCTGCAACCGTTTCCACCACGGCGCGATTGATCTGCGCTGGCTGAAGTTGCGACGTATCGCGCCCGACGATCCAGGAGAGTTTTATTCGGCTTTCCGCAAGGTCGTTCTCCCGCAACGGTCGTTCAACCTCCTGCGCGGCGCGGGCCAGAGAGCGTCCGGCCAGCGTGGTAAAGATCATCCAGACTTCGACGCTCCAGCCAAACCAGGGGTGAATCCGCTGCGCCAGCGCCAGTACGCCCCATGCCACGCCCCAGGTCGCCCCGACAACCACAACCCACATTACGCCGCCGCCAATCCGCAGCGCTTTATCGCCGGGACAATAGCGACGCACAATACGCTGCACAAACGTGATTAAACGACCTATCCAGCGTACCGGATGGGGCCAGTGTTGAGGGTCGCCGATGATAAAATCCAGCACCCAGGCGATACACCAGGCAAGGATCGTCATAATATGCGCCTCGCCGCCGCCAGCCAGTGCTGCAACATTTCCGGACGCTGGGCGAAATGGACGTGCAGATAGCTGGCAAACGTGTTGCCTGTCTGCCAGCCGCCGGTCCATTCCTGTAACACGCGACCATCGCGAACCTTACGACAGGCCATAACGGCGGGTGTTTCGGGGATAAAATCTGAGTAGTGAAATTCATGGCCGCGCACTATCTCACCAGGCACCGCCAATAGCGTTGGCTGCATAGCTTGCGCCTCACAGTAACCAAAGCGGGTAAGTCGCTTACCCATTTTGCTGTGACCGGGGATAATATTCGCCATCTGATGAATTTCCCCGCCGCTATCCTCCAGAGTGCTCCCCAAATACATCAGACCGCCACACTCCGCGTAAATCGCCACGCCGCGCTGATGCGCCGCCCGCAAATGTTTTAACATCGCCGTATTTGCCGCCAGCTCTGCGGCGTATAATTCGGGATATCCACCGCCCAGCCAGATCATCTGACAATCAGGCAATGCGCGGTCATGCAGTGGGCTAAAACGCACAATGTTAACGCTGGCACGCTCCAGCAAATCGATGTTATCGGGGTAATAAAAGTTAAAGGCCTCATCATCCGCCAGAGCAAGCGTCAGCCCTGCCCCCGCTGTGTTATCGGGGCGCTCAGGCCACATTCCCGTCGGAAGCGCTGATAACACGCTCAGCGAGAGTAACGCATCCACATCCACTGTTTGTTCCAGCGTGGCGGCAAAATCATGCCATGATTGCTGATTGACGAGGGATTCTCTGGCAGTAATCAACCCCAGGTGGCGTTCAGGTAATGCGACGCCGTCGCAAGGAGGGACATACCCCAGTACCGGCAGTGAGCAATAATGTTCAATGGCATTTTTGAGGAGCTGATAGTGGGCGTCGCTAGTGACGCGATTCACAATCACGCCCGCGAGGTTGAGGGTCGGGTCGAAGTGCTGAAATCCCATAACGGTAGCCGCAAGCGACGTTGAAACAGCCTTGCCGTCCACCAGTAGGATGACCGGGCAACCAAGCTGTTTCGCCATTGCGGCTGTACTGCAATAATTGGGGTCGACGCCATAGCCGTCATACAGCCCCATGACCCCTTCAATGACGGCGATATCCGCCTGCCGCATTTGTTCGCAAAATAAGGCGTTGAGAACAGGAGGAGGAAGCATGAAACTGTCAAGATTACGGGACGCCACGCCACAGATAGCGGTATGCCAGCCGGTATCAAGGTAATCTGGCCCAACTTTAAACGGCTGTACGCGCAGCGCGCGTTTTTGCAGCAGCCTCAACAAACCAAGCGTCACCGTGGTTTTGCCGCAACCGCTTCCTGTGCCTGCAAGAATAAATGCGTGATGCCTTGCCGCCATTACCCTGATCCTGTTCAGGGTGGTAGGGGTATACAGGTACGCGCATGTTCAGTCTTTCGACTGTACGCGTCTTCGCAACCCACTTCCCACCGAAGTTGTTGGTTATCACCGACAGGCAGGTCTTCTGGCTTAGCGTCCTCCTCGCCCGTCCTTCCCAATCTTGCGATCAGTGGTCTTTACGGGGTCGTCAGCATCACAGCAGCGGGGGCTGCGGGGGATTTTCACCCCCTTCCCTACCACAAATGTGGCAAACCTGTTGGTTTACGTTATGGCTGTACGGCACACCCATAACGGCAATTAATAATGTGCTACGTTTTACATTTCTGTGAGCAATAACCTGAGCGGTTGCTCATCTGACGTTAATCTACTCATCCTTACCGGTATATTGACGATAAAACGTATCGACAAAGCGTAATAAAACTTATCTTTCCTGACACTGTACTTCATCACAAAAATAAAAACTGGTGCAGTTTATGCCCTAAATTTTATTATTTTGTTGCGCTATGACAATTTATTGTTACACCAGATAAATTTTCTTTCTGAAATGATTAAGATACAAAACACTATCAAAAATCGGCAATAGCAAAATATTGCTATTCATAACGATGGAGGATGAGAATTCTCATTTATCTGCTGGCGATAAGCCTGCGGCGTAACCTGATAGGTCTGGCGGAAGACTTTACAAAAATAGCTGGTTTGCGAAAAGCCTAAATTACGCGCAATACTGGCAATACTCCAGTCACTATGGCAAAGCAATTCTCTGGCGCTAACCATTCTCTGGCGGTTCACCCACGCATTAAATCCGATTCCCTGATATTTCTTGAATAGCTTACTGAAGTAATAGGGGCTGAGATAGACATGTGAGGCGACATCCTCAAGACGAAGATCGTCGGACAAATGCGCATCAATATAGCGAAGCGCTTTTTTCATTTTACTGTCATGCGGAGTGGGACCACGAGCGGCTTTATTTGCCTCCGATTGCTGCGGATTGTCTTTGATAACCACGAAATTGAGCTGTTTTTTCAGGCAATTCTCAACAATCAGTTTAAGGAGATCGGCGGAAGCGATAACGCGTGAATAGTCCATCTCTGGCACATTCCGAAATTCATTCAAGAGCTCAGGGTCAGCCTGCCAGCGATCGTCGACATTAAGAATGTTTACCAGCTCCACGTCATTACTTAAACGAACCTGCCCGCATAAAACAAAGCCAACTAAATGCCCTGCGATTACCAGCGGAATAGAAAAATCCGTTAGACCGGCATGACAACGATAAATACAGGGTTGATCGGACTTCGATGCCTCCAGTCCCCCGCAGCGATCGCTCATACGACAACGTGTACTATGCTGGGGATGCTGCCGCATCAACTGACAAAACGGCGTGAAATTGAATAGCTCAGATATTTCATCACCATGAATATTGACAACCACAACCGCCAGACCGGTGGCTTGTGCAAAATCCTGTGCGATTTTATTAATGAGTTCTGAGTTCAGAGCGCTCGCAGAAATCATGATAAAACCCCTCAGTTAATTTATTGTTATAAACAAAACACATTATTTACATTTACTTTTTATTAGCATTATCCTGGCCCTGATAAAAAGTACAATGACAATATCAAAAGTCTCCCATTGCTGGGAGACGTTTTGATCAGTTCGTGAAAGCAGATCACGAAATTATCTCACCTGTTTTTACGATACATCATTGCTGTGAATCTGGTTCGCATTTTCTTACAGTTCACAGCGGTTACAAGGTAAATTCTTACCAATAAAATAGCGATATATGGCTGCTCCGGCACAGGCGCCGATAACAGGCGCGACAATCGGCACGATAAAATAAGGGATCTCTCGCCCACCGCTCATCGCCATGTTCCCCCACCCCGCTAACCATGTGAACAGTTTGGGACCGAAATCACGCGCCGGGTTCATTGCAAAACCGGTAAGGGGTCCAGTAGACGCGCCGATAACGGCAACCAATATCCCAATAAGCAAAGGCGCAAGCGGCCCTTTAGGAATGCCATTGCCATCATCCGTCAATGCCATGATCATGCCCATCAGAATCGACGTAATGACCACTTCCACCAACGCAGCCTGCCATACATTTAGCGCTGCGGCCGGATAGGTACTGAAAATGCTGGCTAATTGCAAACTTTCGACGCTACCGCGCACCATATGATGCGCAGTCTCAAATTCAGTAAAAAGGCTACTATAAAGCACATACGCCAGCAGAGCGCCGCCAAAAGCGCCGGCAAACTGGGCAATAATATAAGGCAATACTTTCTGTTTGGGAAAGCAGGCAAACAGCCACAGCGCAATCGTCACCGCAGGGTTAAGATGTCCGCCGGAGATCCCGGCCGTAAGGTAAACGGCCAGTGAAATTCCAAGCCCCCAAATAATGCAAATCTCCCATAATCCGAGGCTGGCACCTGCGACTTTGAGCGCACTCAAACAACCGATACCAAAAAACAAAAAGAGTCCGGTGCCTAAAAATTCCGCACCACATTGCGCCTTTAGAGAATCATTCATGTGACACCTTCTGAGCAAAGTTCGTGTCCTGGCCAGCGCAAGTTTCGGCTGGCAGTAGAGTACAGCTAACCTCACTATAAAAAGTGCCGCCTGTAAATTGTTGGCAACCTGCGGACCTGTCTCCCGGAAAAATCGTGTTGCGATAGCAAAATTTTGCTTTTCCGATATTTTTATCAGCCCATCACACGGGAAATTTGAGCTATAAAATACGCCTGTGGAAATAATAAAATATTGCACAAGCCAACTTATCAATTTCGAATAAGCATCACATTTTGCGTCTTTCGCCATATCAAATAAAAATACTCTCGTCACTAACAAAAATGTAAAAATGAAATAATAAAAACAAAATAATCATATAGACAATAATAAATTAAATGTAATTTATCAATAAGTTATAAAAATAAAAGGCAATTTAATCATATTGCTTTCCCATTATTTTCTGATGTTCAATAGCAAGTCAGCCATTCTTTTTCCTCGCATCTTCTTATAGTCCCCACTATCGGAACACTCCATGCGAGGTCTTTATGCAACAAGAAGCACTAGGAATGGTAGAAACCAAAGGCTTAACCGCAGCCATAGAGGCCGCTGATGCAATGGTTAAGTCAGCCAATGTGATGTTAGTGGGCTATGAAAAGATTGGCTCCGGGCTGGTAACCGTCATCGTGCGCGGCGATGTTGGCGCGGTCAAAGCGGCCACCGATGCAGGTGCCGCAGCCGCACGCAACGTGGGTGAAGTGAAAGCCGTACACGTCATCCCACGCCCTCACACCGATGTAGAAAAAATCTTACCGAAGGGAATTAGCCAATGAGCAGCAATGAGCTGGTGGAACAGATCATGGCGCAGGTGATTGCCCGTGTGGCAACGCCGGAACAACAGGCCATCCCTGGTCAACCCCAACCTATACGAGAGACGGCTATGGCAGAAAAAAGCTGCAGTTTAACGGAATTTGTCGGGACCGCCATTGGCGATACCCTGGGCCTGGTTATCGCCAACGTCGATACCGCCCTGCTGGACGCGATGAAACTTGAGAAGCGCTATCGTTCCATCGGCATTCTCGGCGCCCGCACCGGCGCAGGCCCGCACATTATGGCGGCGGACGAAGCGGTGAAAGCCACCAACACCGAAGTGGTCAGCATTGAGCTGCCGCGCGATACCAAAGGCGGAGCGGGCCACGGTTCGCTGATTATTTTAGGCGGTAACGATGTATCCGACGTCAAGCGCGGTATCGAAGTCGCGCTGAAAGAGCTGGACCGCACCTTCGGTGATGTTTACGGCAACGAAGCCGGGCATATCGAGCTGCAGTACACCGCTCGCGCCAGCTACGCGCTGGAAAAAGCGTTCGGCGCGCCGATTGGCCGTGCCTGCGGTGTCATTGTCGGCGCTCCGGCTTCCGTCGGCGTACTGATGGCTGATACCGCCCTGAAGTCAGCCAACGTTGAAGTCGTGGCGTACAGCTCTCCGGCGCACGGCACCAGCTTTAGTAACGAAGCCATTCTGGTGATTTCCGGCGACTCCGGCGCGGTCCGTCAGGCGGTGACCTCCGCCCGCGAAATCGGCAAAACCGTCCTTGCGACCCTCGGTTCTGAACCGAAAAACGATCGCCCGTCCTACATCTGATACCCACGAGGCTGATTCATGAGATCGAAAAGATTTGAAGCACTGGCGAAACGCCCTGTGAATCAGGACGGCTTTGTTAAGGAGTGGATCGAAGAAGGCTTTATCGCAATGGAAAGCCCGAACGACCCGAAACCGTCGATTAAAATCGTTAACGGCGCGGTGACCGAGCTGGACGGAAAACCGGTTAGCGAATTCGACCTGATCGACCACTTTATCGCCCGCTACGGCATCAACCTGAACCGCGCCGAAGAAGTGATGGCGATAGATTCGGTCAAGCTTGCCAATATGCTGTGCGATCCTAACGTCAAGCGCAGCGAAATCGTTCCGCTGACCACCGCCATGACCCCGGCGAAAATTGTTGAAGTGGTTTCGCATATGAACGTGGTTGAGATGATGATGGCGATGCAGAAAATGCGCGCCCGCCGCACTCCATCTCAGCAGGCGCACGTCACCAACGTCAAGGATAACCCGGTGCAAATTGCCGCCGATGCCGCCGAAGGCGCATGGCGCGGGTTTGACGAACAAGAAACCACGGTTGCGGTAGCACGCTACGCGCCGTTCAACGCCATCGCGCTGTTGGTCGGTTCTCAGGTTGGTCGTCCGGGTGTACTGACGCAGTGCTCCCTGGAAGAAGCCACCGAGCTTAAGCTCGGCATGCTGGGCCACACCTGCTACGCCGAAACCATCTCCGTTTACGGCACCGAGCCGGTCTTCACCGACGGTGACGATACACCATGGTCGAAGGGCTTCTTAGCCTCTTCCTACGCCTCTCGCGGCCTGAAAATGCGCTTCACCTCCGGCTCCGGATCCGAAGTGCAGATGGGCTACGCCGAAGGCAAATCCATGCTGTATCTGGAAGCGCGCTGCATCTATATCACCAAAGCGGCTGGCGTTCAGGGTCTGCAAAACGGCTCCGTAAGCTGCATCGGCGTACCGTCTGCCGTGCCGTCAGGCATTCGTGCCGTGCTGGCGGAAAACCTGATCTGCTCGTCGCTGGATCTGGAATGCGCCTCCAGTAACGACCAGACCTTCACCCACTCCGATATGCGTCGTACCGCGCGCCTGCTGATGCAGTTCCTGCCGGGTACCGACTTTATCTCCTCTGGTTATTCCGCGGTGCCGAACTACGACAACATGTTCGCCGGTTCCAACGAAGATGCGGAAGACTTTGACGACTACAACGTTATCCAGCGTGACCTGAAAGTGGACGGCGGTCTGCGCCCGGTTCGCGAAGAGGACGTTATCGCCATCCGTAACAAAGCCGCCCGCGCGCTGCAGGCCGTGTTTGCCGGAATGGGACTACCGCCGATTACCGATGAAGAAGTTGAAGCCGCGACCTATGCCCACGGTTCGAAAGATATGCCGGAGCGTAACATCGTCGAAGACATCAAGTTCGCCCAGGAAATCATCAATAAAAACCGCAACGGTCTGGAAGTCGTTAAAGCGCTGGCGCAGGGCGGGTTTACCGACGTGGCCCAGGACATGCTCAACATCCAGAAAGCCAAGCTAACCGGCGACTATTTGCACACCTCCGCCATTATCGTCGGCGACGGACAAGTGCTCTCTGCGGTTAATGACGTCAATGACTATGCCGGTCCGGCAACAGGTTATCGCCTGCAGGGAGAACGCTGGGAAGAGATTAAAAACATCCCTGGCGCTCTTGATCCCAACGAGATTGATTAAGGGGTGAGAAATGGAAATTAATGAAAAATTGCTGCGCCAGATAATTGAAGACGTGCTCCGCGATATGAAGGGCAGCGATAAACCCGTCTCGTTTAATGCGCCTGCGGCATCCACAGCACCACAGACCGCTGCGCCTGCGGGCGACGGCTTTCTGACCGAAGTGGGCGAAGCGCGCCAGGGCACTCAGCAGGACGAAGTCATTATCGCCGTCGGCCCGGCATTTGGCCTGGCGCAAACCGTCAATATCGTGGGCTTACCGCATAAGAGCATTCTGCGCGAAGTCATTGCCGGTATTGAAGAAGAAGGCATCAAGGCGCGCGTGATTCGCTGCTTTAAATCTTCCGACGTGGCGTTCGTCGCCGTTGAAGGTAACCGCCTGAGCGGATCCGGCATCTCCATCGGCATCCAGTCGAAAGGCACTACGGTTATCCACCAGCAGGGGCTACCGCCGCTCTCCAACCTGGAGCTGTTCCCGCAGGCACCGCTGCTGACGCTGGAAACCTACCGTCAGATTGGTAAAAACGCCGCCCGTTATGCGAAACGCGAATCACCGCAGCCGGTCCCTACGCTCAATGACCAGATGGCACGCCCGAAGTACCAGGCAAAGTCGGCCATTTTGCACATTAAAGAGACCAAGTACGTCGTGACGGGCAAAAACCCGCAGGAACTGCGCGTGGCGCTTTGATAAAGGATAACTCCATGAATACCGACGCAATTGAATCGATGGTCCGGGACGTATTGAGCCGCATGAACAGCCTGCAGGGCGATGCGCCAGCAGCGGCTCCTGCGGCAGGCGGCACGTCCCGCAGCGCAAAGGTCAGCGACTACCCGCTGGCGAACAAACACCCGGAATGGGTGAAAACCGCCACCAATAAAACGCTGGACGACTTTACGCTGGAAAACGTGCTGAGCAATAAAGTCACCGCTCAGGATATGCGTATTACCCCGGAAACCCTGCGCTTACAGGCGTCTATCGCCAAAGATGCGGGCCGCGACCGGCTGGCGATGAACTTCGAACGCGCCGCCGAACTGACCGCGGTACCGGACGATCGCATTCTTGAAATCTACAACGCCCTTCGTCCGTATCGTTCAACGAAAGAAGAGCTGCTCGCTATCGCCGACGATCTCGAAAACCGTTATCAGGCAAAGATTTGCGCAGCTTTCGTTCGTGAAGCGGCAGGGCTGTACGTTGAGCGTAAAAAACTCAAAGGCGACGATTAATTACAGGGGTATGTGATGCGATATATAGCTGGCATTGACATCGGTAACTCATCGACGGAAGTCGCGCTGGCGCGGCAAGATGAGACTGGCGTACTGACGATTACGCACAGCGCGCTGGCGGAAACGACCGGGATCAAAGGCACGTTGCGTAACGTGTTCGGCATTCAGGAAGCGCTCGCCCTCGTCGCAAAGCGCGCGGGGATCAATGTCAGCGATATTTCGCTCATCCGCATTAACGAAGCCACGCCGGTGATTGGCGATGTGGCGATGGAAACCATTACCGAAACCATCATCACCGAATCGACAATGATCGGCCATAACCCAAAAACGCCGGGGGGAGTAGGCCTTGGTGTGGGTATCACGATTACGCCGGAGGAGCTGTTAACCCGCCCTGCGGACTCGTCCTATATTCTGGTGGTATCGTCAGCCTTTGATTTTGCCGATATCGCCAATGTTATCAACGCCTCAATGCGCGCCGGATACCAGATTACCGGCGTCATTTTGCAGCGCGACGATGGCGTACTGGTCAGCAACCGGCTGGAAAAATCGCTGCCGATCGTTGACGAAGTTCTGTACATCGACCGCATTCCGCTGGGGATGCTGGCGGCGATTGAAGTCGCCGTGCCGGGGAAGGTTATCGAGACCCTCTCCAACCCTTACGGCATCGCCACCGTATTCAACCTCAACGCCGATGAGACGAAAAACATCGTCCCGATGGCGCGCGCGCTGATCGGCAACCGTTCCGCCGTGGTGGTTAAAACGCCATCCGGCGACGTCAAAGCGCGCGCAATACCCGCCGGTAACCTGGAGCTGCAGGCTCAGGGTCGTACCGTGCGCGTGGATGTTGCCGCCGGTGCCGAAGCTATCATGAAAGCGGTCGACGGCTGCGGCAAACTCGACAACGTCACCGGCGAGGCCGGGACCAATATCGGCGGCATGCTGGAGCACGTACGCCAGACCATGGCCGAGCTAACCAATAAGCCCAGCAGCGAGATTTTCATTCAGGATCTTCTGGCCGTTGACACCTCGGTTCCGGTGAGCGTCACCGGCGGTCTGGCCGGGGAGTTCTCGCTGGAGCAGGCCGTCGGCATCGCCTCGATGGTGAAATCAGACCGTCTGCAGATGGCGATGATTGCCCGTGAAATTGAGCAGAAGCTTAATATCGACGTGCAGATCGGCGGCGCTGAGGCTGAAGCCGCCATTCTGGGCGCGCTGACCACGCCGGGTACCACCCGACCGCTGGCGATCCTCGACCTCGGCGCGGGCTCCACCGATGCCTCCATCATCAACCCTAAAGGTGAAATCATCGCCACCCATCTCGCCGGGGCAGGCGACATGGTCACGATGATTATTGCCCGCGAACTGGGGCTGGAAGACCGCTATCTGGCGGAAGAGATCAAAAAATACCCGCTGGCTAAGGTCGAAAGCCTGTTCCATTTGCGCCACGAGGACGGCAGCGTCCAGTTCTTCCCGACGCCGCTGCCTCCCGCCGTGTTCGCCCGCGTCTGCGTGGTGAAACCGGACGAACTGGTGCCGCTTCCCGGCGACTTAGCGCTGGAAAAAGTGCGCGTCATTCGTCGCAGCGCCAAAGAGCGCGTCTTTGTCACCAACGCGCTGCGCGCGCTGCGCCAGGTCAGTCCAACCGGCAACATTCGCGATATTCCGTTCGTGGTGCTGGTCGGCGGCTCGTCGCTGGATTTCGAAGTACCTCAGCTGGTCACCGATGCGCTGGCGCACTACCGCCTGGTCGCCGGGCGAGGAAATATTCGCGGCAGCGAAGGCCCAAGAAACGCGGTGGCCACCGGCCTGATTCTCTCCTGGCACAAGGAATTTGCACATGGACAGTAATCACAGCGCCCCGGCTATCGTCATTACCGTTATCAGCGACTGCGCCAGCCTCTGGCACGAAGTGCTGCTGGGTATCGAAGAGGAAGGCATCCCTTTCCTGCTTCAGCGTCACCCGGCTGGAGATGTCGTTGACAGCGCCTGGCAGGCGGCGCGCAGCTCGCCGCTGCTGGTCGGCATTGCCTGCGATCGACACTCGCTGGTCGTGCATTACAAGAATTTACCCGCATCGGTGCCGCTTTTTACGCTGATGCATCATCAGGACAGTCAGGCCCATCGCAATACCGGTAATAACGCGGCACGGCTGGTCAAAGGGATCCCTTTCCGGGATCTGAATAGCTAAGCAACAGGAGAACTGCAGTATGAATAACGCACTGGGACTGGTTGAAACAAAAGGGCTGGTCGGCGCCATTGAAGCCGCCGATGCAATGGTTAAATCCGCCAACGTACAGCTGGTGGGCTACGAAAAAATTGGTTCTGGCCTGGTTACCGTCATGGTTCGCGGCGATGTCGGCGCGGTTAAAGCAGCCGTAGATGCCGGCAGCGCGGCGGCAAGCGTCGTGGGTGAAGTGAAATCCTGCCACGTTATCCCGCGTCCGCACAGTGATGTTGAGGCCATTTTACCGAAATCAGCCTAATCGATGGCGAATAAGGAGCACCGCGTGAAGCAATCACTGGGATTACTTGAAGTTTGTGGTCTGGCACTGGCTATCAGCTGCGCCGATATCATGGCGAAATCCGCTTCTATCACGCTGCTCGCCCTCGAAAAGACCAATGGTTCAGGCTGGATGGTGATTAAAATTACCGGTGATGTGGCCTCCGTGCAGGCGGCCATCACCACCGGTGCGCATTTCGCCGAACAGCGGAATGGCCTGGTGGCCCACAAGGTTATCGCCAGGCCCGGAGAAGGGATCCTGCTCGCAGAGACACCCCCCCCCTCCGTCATTGAACCTGAGCCTGAAGCGTCAGAGATGGCCGATGTCGTTTCTGAAGCGCCAGCAGAAGAGGCCCCGCAGGAATCAGAACTGGTCAGCTGCAATCTGTGTCTGGATCCAAAATGTCCGCGCCAGAAGGGCGAACCTCGTACGCTTTGCATCCATTCCGGCAAGCGAGGTGAAGCGTAATGGATAAAGAGCTTCTGCAATCAACGGTCAGTAAAGTTCTTGATGAGATGCGCCTGCGGCCTATCCCGCTGGGCGTCTCAAACCGTCATATCCACCTGTCCGCACAGGATTATAAGCGGCTGTTTCCCGGCCATCCCATCAGCGAGAAAAAAGCGCTGCTGCAGCCGGGACAATACGCCGCGGAGCAAACCATCACCCTGGTGGGACCGAAAGGGCAGCTCAAAAATGTGCGCCTGCTCGGTCCGCTGCGCTCGGTAAGCCAGGTGGAAATTTCGCGTACCGATGCGAGAACGCTGGGGATTGCCGCGCCGCTGAGAATGTCCGGCAACCTGAAGGGGACGCCGGGCATCCGCCTGGTCAGCCCCTTTGCCGAACTGGAGCTACCTTCCGGGGTTATCGTCGCGCAGCGGCATATCCATATGTCGCCGCTTGATGCGCTGATCCTGCGGGTTTCCCACGGCGATAGGGTTTCAGTGGCGATTGAAGGCGACGAGCGCGGGCTGATTTTCAACAACGTGGCGATTCGCGTTTCACCGGACATGCGCCTCGAAATGCACATTGATACCGATGAAGCCAACGCCGCTGGTGCCGATAACCCGCAGGCCTTTGCCCGGCTGGTAGGCCCGCGATGAACGGCGAAACCCTGCAGCGCATTGTCGAGGAGATTGTCTCCCGGCTGCATCGCCGTGCCCAGAGCACGGCGACGCTGAGCGTTACGCAACTTCGCGATGCCGACTGTCCAGCACTGTTCTGTCAGCACGCGTCGCTGCGCATCCTGCTCGTCGACCTGCCGCTGCTGAGTCAGCTTGCGGATGCAGAAACCGACGATGCCGCCGCCCGGAAAATTCACGACGCGCTGGCGTTCGGCATCCGCGTACAGCTCAGCCTGCACAGCCAGCTGCTGCCGGTTATCCCGGTAAAAAAACTGGCTCGTCTGCCGCTGGTATTCACCGACGAGCACGGACTGCCGCTGGTTCTGCATGCGGGTTCGGTGCTGAGCTATCGCGATGTCGCGCTGCTAAGCCGGGGGCGTGTGGTTGTCCACCGCAAATGCATCGTGACCGCCATGGCGCGTGACGCGGCCAATGCGCGGAATATTCAATTAATTAAGCAGGAGTAAATCATGCATCTGGCACGAGTCACGGGCGCGGTTGTCTCCACGCAAAAATCACCTTCTTTGATTGGGAAAAAGCTGCTGCTGGTGCGTCGGGTCAGCGCCGATGGCGAACTCCCCGCCTCGCCTACCTCCGGCGATGAAGTGGCCGTGGACTCCGTCGGCGCAGGCGTCGGCGAACTGGTTTTGCTCAGCGGCGGCTCCAGCGCCAGGCACGTTTTTTCCGGGCCAAATGAGGCCATCGACCTCGCCGTTGTCGGCATTGTAGATACGCTTTCGCGTTAAGGGGCGGTTATGGCGATTTATACCCGAACAGGTGACGCTGGCACCACATCACTGTTTACCGGCCAGCGGGTGAGCAAAACCCACCCGCGGGTTGAAGCCTACGGCACGCTGGATGAGCTGAACGCCGCGCTGAGCCTGTGCGCCTGCGCCGCTGCGGATGAAAATCACCGCACCTTACTCGAGGCCATCCAGCAGCAACTTTTTTGGTTTAGCGCAGAGCTGGCCAGCGACAGCGAGCAGCCGTCGCCCAAACAGCGCTACATCAGCAGCGAAGAGATTTCGGCCCTGGAAGCCGCTATCGATCGGGCAATGGCCCGCGTCGAACCGCTGCACAGCTTTATTTTACCCGGACGCTGCGAAGCCGCGAGCCGCTTACATTTTGCCCGCACGCTGGCGCGCCGCGCCGAACGCCGTCTGGTTGAGCTGGCGGCGGAAGTCAACGTACGTCAGGTGCTGATGCGCTACATCAACCGCTTATCGGACTGCCTGTACGCCCTGGCCCGCGCGGAAGATAGCGATGCGCACCAGGCCAACATCATCCGTGAAGTTAGCAAGCGCTATCTGGCTGCCAGCCAGCCGACCCGCAGCAAGGAGACAACGCCCGTGGCTCTCTCATTCCACGATCTGCACCAGCTCACCCGGGCCGCCGTTGAACGCGCGCAGCAACTGCAGGTTCCGGTAGTCGTCAGCATCGTTGACGCGCACGGTACGGAAACTGTGACCTGGCGGATGCCGGACGCCCTGCTGGTCAGCAGCGAACTGGCGCCGAAAAAGGCATGGACCGCAGTGGCAATGAAAACGGCGACCCATGAGCTGAGCGATGTTGTTCAGCCAGGCGCGGCGCTTTATGGCCTGGAAAGTCATTTACAGGGAAAAGTGGTCACCTTTGGCGGCGGTTACGCCCTATGGCGCGACGGCATATTAATTGGGGGTCTTGGCATCAGCGGCGGCAGCGTTGAGCAGGACATGGACATAGCACAGACCGCCATCGCGGCTATTAACGTGGGAACTCATCAATGAATACTTCTGAACTCGAAACCCTGATTCGCACCATTCTTAGCGAGCAATTAACAACGCCGGCGCAAACTACGGCCCAGCCTCAGGGCAAAGGGATTTTCCAGTCCGTGAGCGAGGCCATCGATGCCGCGCACCAGGCGTTCTTACGTTATCAGCAGTGCCCGCTAAAAACCCGCAGCGCCATTATCAGCGCGATGCGTCAGGAGCTGACGCCGCTGCTGGCGACCCTGGCGGAAGAGAGCGCCAATGAAACGGGAATGGGCAACAAAGAAGATAAATTCCTCAAGAACAAGGCTGCGCTGGACAACACGCCGGGCGTAGAAGATCTCACCACCACCGCGCTGACCGGTGACGGCGGCATGGTGCTCTTTGAATACTCGCCGTTTGGCGTCATCGGTTCGGTCGCCCCAAGCACCAACCCGACGGAAACCATCATCAATAACAGCATCAGCATGTTGGCGGCGGGCAATAGTATTTACTTTAGCCCGCATCCGGGAGCGAAAAAGGTCTCTCTGAAGCTGATTAGCCTGATTGAAGAGATTGCCTTCCGTTGCTGCGGCATCCGCAATCTGGTGGTGACCGTGGCTGAACCGACTTTCGAAGCGACCCAGCAGATGATGGCCCACCCGCGAATCGCAGTACTGGCCATTACCGGCGGCCCGGGCATTGTGGCAATGGGCATGAAGAGCGGTAAGAAGGTGATTGGCGCTGGCGCGGGTAACCCGCCCTGCATCGTCGATGAAACGGCAGACCTGGTGAAAGCGGCGGAAGATATCATCAACGGCGCGTCATTCGATTACAACCTGCCCTGCATTGCCGAGAAGAGCCTGATCGTAGTGGAGAGCGTCGCCGAGCGTCTGGTGCAGCAAATGCAAACCTTCGGCGCGCTGCTGCTAAGCCCTGCCGATACCGACAAACTCCGCGCCGTCTGCCTGCCTGAAGGCCAGGCGAATAAAAAACTGGTCGGCAAGAGCCCATCGGCCATGCTGGAAGCCGCCGGGATCGCTGTCCCTGCAAAAGCGCCGCGTCTGCTGATTGCCGTTGTCAATGCCGACGATACGTGGGTCACCAGCGAACAGCTGATGCCGATGCTGCCGGTGGTAAAAGTCAGCGATTTCGATAGCGCGCTGGCGCTGGCCCTGAAGGTTGAAGAGGGGCTACATCATACCGCCATTATGCACTCGCAGAACGTGTCGCGCCTGAACCTCGCGGCCCGCACGCTGCAAACCTCGATATTCGTCAAAAACGGCCCCTCTTATGCCGGGATCGGCGTCGGCGGCGAAGGCTTTACCACCTTCACTATCGCCACGCCAACCGGTGAAGGGACCACGTCAGCGCGTACTTTTGCCCGCTCCCGGCGCTGCGTACTGACCAACGGCTTTTCTATTCGCTAACCGAGGTCGCGATGAATACCTTCTCACTACAAACGCGGTTGTACAGCGGTCAGGGCAGCCTGGCGGTGCTCAAGCGCTTTACCAATAAGCACATCTGGATAATCTGCGATGGCTTTCTGGCGCGCTCTCCGCTGCTGGATACCCTGCGTAACGCGCTGCCCGCAGATAACCGCATCAGCGTCTTTAGCGAGATAACGCCGGACCCCACCATCCATACCGTGGTGCAGGGCATTGCGCAAATGCAGGCCCTGCAGCCGCAGGTGGTGATTGGTTTTGGCGGCGGCTCGGCAATGGACGCGGCGAAAGCGATTGTCTGGTTTAGCCAGCAAAGCGGGATCAACATCGAAACCTGCGTGGCGATCCCGACCACCAGCGGCACCGGCTCGGAAGTGACCAGCGCCTGCGTGATTAGCGACCCGGATAAAGGCATTAAGTACCCGCTGTTCAACAATGCGCTGTATCCGGATATGGCGATCCTCGACCCGGAGCTGGTGGTCAGCGTACCGCCGCAGATTACCGCCAACACCGGCATGGACGTGCTGACCCACGCCCTGGAAGCGTGGGTTTCACCGCACGCCAGCGACTTTACCGACGCGCTGGCGGAAAAGGCCGCCAAACTGGTGTTCCAGTATCTGCCCACGGCGGTGGAAAAAGGCGACTGCGTGGCGACGCGCGGGAAAATGCACAACGCCTCAACGCTGGCGGGGATGGCCTTCAGCCAGGCGGGGCTGGGGCTTAACCACGCTATCGCCCACCAGCTTGGTGGGCAGTTTCATCTTCCGCATGGCCTGGCCAACGCCCTGCTGTTAACCACGGTTATCCGTTTTAACGCCGGAGTTCCGCGCGCCGCCAAACGCTACGCGCGAATGGCCAAAGCCTGCGGCTTTTGCCCGGCAGAAGCCAATGACGTTGCGGCAATCAATGCGCTAATTCAGCAAATCGAACTGCTTAAGCAACGCTGCGCCATTCCCTCACTGGCCGTTGCGCTTAAAGAAGGAAGATCCAACTTTTCCGTACGCATTCCGGCGATGGTGCAGGCTGCGCTGGCTGACGTTACGCTGCGCACCAACCCGCGCCCGGCCAATGCCGAAGCCATTCGGGAACTGCTGGAGGAACTGCTATGAGTACCGCCGTCAACGTCGTTGAAATGTCTCATAGCGCTGATGAAATTCGCGAGCGCGTTCGCGCAGCGGGCGTTGTGGGTGCGGGCGGCGCAGGTTTTCCCGCTCACGTCAAACTACAGGCGCAGGTAGAGATTTTTCTGGTGAACGCCGCTGAGTGTGAACCGATGCTCAAAGTTGACCAGCAACTGATGTGGCAGCAGGCCGCGCGTCTTGTGCGCGGCGTACAGTACGCCATGACGGCAACCGGCGCGCGCGAAGGGGTGATAGCCCTGAAAGAAAAATACCGGCGGGCCATCGACGCGCTCACCCCGCAGCTGCCAGCCGGTATCCGCCTGCATATCCTGCCGGATGTTTATCCTGCGGGCGATGAGGTGCTGACTATCTGGATGGCAACCGGCCGCCGGGTCGCCCCGGCTGCGCTACCCGCCAGCGTCGGCGTGGTCGTCAATAACGTGCAAACGGTGCTGAATATTGCCCGGGCGGTCGAGCAGCAGTTTCCGGTCACTCGTCGCACGTTGACCGTGAACGGCGCGGTCGCCAGACCGTTGACCGTTACCGTTCCTATCGGCATGTCACTGCATGAAGTGCTGGCGCTGGCGGGCGGCGCAACGGTCGACGACCCTGGTTTTATTAACGGCGGCCCGATGATGGGTGGCCTGATTACCTCTCTTGATAACCCGGTGACGAAAACTACCGGCGGCCTGCTGGTGCTCCCCAAAAGCCATCCGCTTATCCAGCGGAGAATGCAGGACGAGCGCACGGTGCTTTCCGTCGCGCGCACCGTCTGCGAACAGTGCCGACTGTGTACCGATCTCTGTCCGCGACACCTGATCGGCCACGAACTCTCTCCGCACCTGCTGGTGCGGGCGGTGAACTTTCACCAGGCCGCCACGCCACAGCTGCTGCTGAGCGCCCTTACCTGCTCGGAATGCAACGTTTGCGAAAGCGTGGCCTGCCCGGTGGGGATCTCGCCGATGCGCATCAACCGCATGTTAAAACGCGAGCTACGGGCGCAAAACCAGCGCTACGAAGGGCCACTGAATCCGGCCGACGAAATGGCGAAATATCGCCTGGTGCCGGTGAAGCGGCTGATCGCCAAACTGGGACTAAGCCCCTGGTACCAGGAAGCGCCGCTGGTTGAAGAAGAGCCGTCAGTAGAAAAAGTCACTTTGCAGCTGCGCCAGCATATTGGTGCCAGCGCAGTACCGACTGTTGCCGTCGGCGAGCGCGTGACGCGCGGGCAATGCGTTGCCGATGTCCCGCCTGGCGCGCTCGGCGCACCCATTCACGCCAGCATCGACGGCATTGTTTCGGCCATCAGCGAACAGGCCATCACGGTTGTAAGAGGTTAACCATGTCTCAGGCTATAGGAATTTTAGAACTCACCAGCATCGCCAAAGGCATGGAGCTTGGTGATGCCATGCTGAAAAGCGCCAACGTTAATCTGCTGGTCAGCAAGACCATCTGCCCAGGTAAGTTTTTACTGATGCTGGGCGGCGATATCGGCGCTGTCCAGCAGGCCATTGAAACCGGTACGTCGCAGGCCGGCGAGATGCTCGTCGACAGCCTGGTGCTGGCAAATATTCATCCCAGCGTACTTCCGGCCATCAGCGGCCTGAACAGCGTCGATAAGCGCCAGGCGGTAGGTATCGTCGAAACCTGGAGCGTGGCGGCCTGCATCAGCGCCGCAGACCGGGCGGTGAAAGGCTCAAACGTCACCCTGGTGCGGGTGCATATGGCCTTCGGCATCGGCGGTAAATGCTACATGGTGGTGGCAGGCGATGTTTCTGACGTCAACAACGCCGTGACGGTCGCCAGCGAAAGCGCGGGCGAGAAAGGGTTGCTGGTTTACCGCTCGGTGATCCCGCGCCCGCATGAAGCCATGTGGCGACAGATGGTGGAGGGATAATGGAAAGACAGCCAACAACGGATCGCATGATTCAGGAGTACGTTCCCGGGAAACAGGTCACCCTCGCGCACCTGATTGCCAATCCGGGGAAAGATCTCTTTAAGAAGCTGGGCCTGCCGGATGCGGTTTCCGCGATTGGCATCCTTACCATCACGCCGAGCGAGGCGTCGATTATCGCCTGCGATATTGCTACCAAATCCGGCGCGGTGGAGATTGGTTTTCTTGACCGCTTTACCGGCGCGGTGGTGCTGACTGGCGATGTTTCCGCCGTGGAATATGCCCTTAAACAGGTGACGCGCACCCTGGGCGAGATGATGCAGTTCACCACTTGCTCGATCACCCGGACGTAACGTCATGAAGCGTTTGATGTTTATCGGCCCCAGCCAGTGCGGGAAAACCTCGCTAACCCAAAGCCTGCGCGGCGAAGCGCTCCATTATAAGAAAACCCAGGCCATTGAATGGTCTCCGATGACTATCGATACGCCGGGCGAATATCTGGAGAACCGCTGCCTGTATAGCGCCCTGCTGACCAGCGCCTGCGAGGCCGACGTCATCGCGCTGGTGCTGAATGCCGACGCCCAGTGGTCGCCCTTTTCTCCGGGGTTTACCGCCCCGATGAACCGCCCGACGATTGGCCTGGTCACCAAGGCCGATCTCGCCGAGCCGCAGCGTATTTCGCTGGTTGCGGAATGGCTTACGCAGGCTGGCGCCCGGCAGATTTTTATTACCAGCGCGTTGAATAATTCGGGTCTCGACGCCGTGCTGGATTTTCTGAATTCGAAGGAACCTTTATGTCTTACAAAATAATGGCCATTAACGCCGGCAGCTCATCGTTAAAATTCCAGCTGCTGGAGATGCCGCAGGGCGACATGCTCTGTCAGGGGCTGATTGAACGTATCGGTATGGCGGATGCGCAGGTGACAATTAAGACGCACAGCCAAAAATGGCAGGAAACCGTCCCCGTTGCCGATCATCGCGATGCGGTAACGCTGCTTCTGGAAAAGCTGCTGGGTTATCAAATCATTAACAGTCTGCGGGACATTGACGGGGTGGGCCATCGTGTGGCGCACGGCGGTGAGTTTTTTAAAGACTCGACGCTGGTCACGGATGAAACGTTAGCGCAAATCGAACGTCTTGCTGAACTGGCCCCGCTTCACAACCCGGTAAACGCGTTGGGTATTCACATTTTCCGTCAACTGTTGCCTGATGCCCCTTCCGTAGCCGTGTTTGATACGGCATTTCACCAGACGCTGGATGAACCCGCCTATATTTACCCGCTTCCCTGGCATTATTACGCTGAACTGGGGATTCGCCGTTATGGCTTTCATGGCACCAGCCATAAGTATGTCAGCGGCGTTCTGGCGGAAAAGCTGGGCGTACCACTCAGCGCATTACGGGTGATTTGTTGTCATCTTGGAAACGGTAGCAGCATCTGCGCCATCAAGAACGGGCGTTCGGTCAATACGTCGATGGGCTTCACGCCGCAGTCAGGCGTGATGATGGGCACCCGTAGCGGAGATATTGATCCCTCTATTCTGCCGTGGATAGCCCAGCGCGAAAGCAAAACGCCGCAACAGTTGAATCAGTTATTAAATAATGAGTCAGGCTTGCTGGGCGTTTCTGGCGTGTCGTCTGATTACCGCGATGTCGAACAGGCAGCCAATACCGGTAACCGGCAGGCTAAACTCGCTCTCACTCTGTTTGCCGAACGCATTCGCGCCACCATTGGCAGCTATATTATGCAAATGGGAGGACTGGATGCGCTGGTATTCACTGGGGGCATTGGCGAGAACTCAGCGCGCGCCAGATCGGCGGTGTGCCATAATTTGCAATTTTTGGGCTTAGCCGTTGATGAAGAGAAAAATCAACGTAATGCGACATTTATCCAGACGGAGAACGCCCTGGTGAAAGTCGCCGTCATCAACACCAACGAAGAGTTAATGATCGCACAAGACGTTATGCGCATTGCGCTACCGGCCACGGAAGGGCTTTGTGTACCAGCCTGAGAGGGTTATACGACGCATTGCGGCAAGTCATGGTAATAACGCTTTTACCATGACACTATGCGCGCACACTATTTGTACCTGAAAGGTGATAACGTGGCTGTTGCGCAATGCCCCGCCTCATGCGGGGAACTTATCCAGGGATGGATTCTGGGCAGTGAGAAACTGGTCTCCTGCCCTGTTGACTGGTACAGCACCGTAGCAGTCACGGCTGCGCCGCCGCTGGTAAACGAGCGCCCATTGTCGCGGGCGATGGTGGAGCGCGTTCTGGCGCACTGGCAGTATCCTGCGCACTGGAGTAACGAGATTCGCGTCGATGTGCGTTCGTCAATTCCTGTTGCCAAAGGCATGGCCAGCAGCACCGCAGATATTGCCGCTACGGCAGTGGCAACGGCGCATCATCTTGGCCATTCGCTGGATGAAACTACCCTTGCACAGCTTTGCGTCTCAATCGAACCCACTGATAGCACCGTTTTTCATCAGTTAACGCTGTTTGATCATAATAATGCGGTCACGCAAATCGCCTGCGAGCCACCGCCGCCAATCGATTTGCTGGTACTGGAAAGCCCGGTCACACTGCGCACGCAAGATTACCACCGTCTCCCTCGCCAGCAGAAATTAATAGCAAGTTCAGCAACCTTGCAGCAGGCCTGGAATCTGGTGCAGGAAGCCTGTATAACGCAAAATCCGCTCCGACTGGGTGAGGCGGCTACGCTTAGCGCTATCGCCAGCCAGACGCTGTTACCTAAGCCGGGCTTTACCGCCCTGCTGTCGCTGGTCGAAGAGTGTGATTTATACGGATTGAACGTGGCACATAGCGGTAGCGTGGTGGGTCTGATGCTGGACCGGAAACGTCATGACATTGCGCGCCTGAAAGGTAAGCTGGCAGAGAAAAAACTTACCCGACACTGGCCAAAACAACATTTACTCAAGATGGTCACAGGCGGGGTCAAACTGCAGTGAGAGCCTGATATACGCTCCCACTGCCGTAGCGCATTATTCGGCTTTTACATCGGCGTGTTTCATTTCGCCCATCGCTTTCAGCTTTTTGGAAATGTCGCGACGCTCTTTGGAGATTTCGGCATTTTTAATGATGTAGTCATCAACGCGATCTTCATAGTCGCTTTTCATACTGGCGATGATACCCTGAATCGCCTCAACGCTCATACCTGGCTTGATGTAGTCGCTCAGGTTGTCCAGCAGCAGCACACGCTTCTGGTTGTCACGGATCTTCTTCTCAATGTCCTGAATTTCACGTTGCAGTTTATTTTTGCGACGGAACAGACGAACAAACTCCAGCACGTCCTGGAAAGAAGGCTTGGTTGTTTCCATTTTTACACCCCTGATAATGTGAGATTCGGATTCGTTAAGCAACTGCTAGTGGATAAACATTACGTTTATCCCCGTCATACTTCAAGCCGCCAGAGGAAACACCGTTACGTCGCCGTCTGGGGGAAACCTGAAGGTTCGGAGATAAAATCGTTGTCAGTAGCACTCATTTTATCCTTATATTAGTATCATACTCTTAATCTTTGCTGAATCGAAGCAGCAACAAATTCATTCACCCCATCTGCTTTTTATTTGCGCAAAGCCCGGCAGATCAAATGCGAAAGCAGTTCCAACTGTCGGGCCGTTTCCATACTTAGCCAAACATAGCCGTGGATGGGGGTTTCAGCCACCGCGTCGCCCTGCTGCTCGTTCATTAGCTGCCGCAACTCGGCAGCAATATCATTCAGTTTACCGGTGTTTGCCAGTACCGGCTGCGGGTTGCCTTCAAACAACGCGTGGGCGATCGTTAACAAGGTTTGCTGCGTCATCTGCTGGGTTTCACGCAATGTGCGCGCGTTAAGCATCACAAAATGGCTGGCGCGCGTTGCCCAGTGGGCGTTGATTTGTAATTCAAGCATACAAACCAGATTGCGGTTGATGGTCTGAATGGCCTCGAAAATAGATTTTTGTATCCGGGTTTCTTTACTGGCGGGCGTTATCAGCCCGCGCATTTTGACGACATCGTTCAGCAACCGTTGCAAATGTTTATCCAACCGGGGGCGCTCCAGCAAATTCGGCGACAGCGCTGCCTGATACACCCGATTATACGCCGTGACGCAATGCGCCAGTTGGATGCGCCAGTGCAAAAAGGCGCGCTGGGGCCAGATGCCGGTAAACAACATTGCCAGTAGCGACCCCAAAATCACATCCCCGCCACGCCATAATGCCGTATTCATATCACCAGCGGGAGCGCCGACAACAACGGCGAGCGTTATGCCTATCAGTAGCGCCTGATACGGTTTTTTCCCTAATGCCAGCCAGCCGCACAAAAACATCGCTATCGCACACCACACCAGCATCAGCGGTAAGGAAAAGAGCTCCAGGCGTAGCGCCACCAGCCCTAACGCCGCGCCCAGGATCGTACCGCCTATGCGCTCAAAAGCACGAGGCACTACATTTCCCCAGAATGAGATGGGCCCCATAATCACCACTAACGTGATTAGCGGCCATGTGCCCTCGGGAATAGAAAACAGACGAACCAGCAGAAAGGTAAGAATGAACGCCAGGGCGATACGTATGCCATGCACGATGCGATAATGACGGTACAACCGTATTTCAAAAGGGCTTAATGACTTATCGGCACGCACGCTTGCGCTCCTTACGGGAATGGCAAAAAATGCATTGTACCTGCTTTATAGCAAAAATAGCGCACTGGCGGACGGAACACATTATCCGTCCGCTCTTTTCAGCCAGGAAACCAGTCGATCACTTCCGCTGTACCGGAATATACATTTCAATATCCCAGTATCCATCTTCCATACCGTTATTCAGATAGGTTTCAAAACAGGGCGCAGAGGCTATCTGATAAGCGCTATCCTGCTCCAGGACGTCAAAAAACCGTTCCCACGGCTTCGCAAAGTCACGGTCTTCCACTCGCGCGACAGCAGTGGCATATTCGCCGCCTTCAATGGCGGTCACGATTACGCCTTCACTATTGTCCGGCAGGATGAAATTCTCTGCCACGGACACCACGGTATCGCAGCGGAGTTTTTCTGCAGGTACGACATCTGGATTGTCGTAATAGACGGCAATCCATTCAACTGGCACGATCCGCTGTCGATCCACCCACGTCATCAGTTGTTCAAAACCCTGCTTCACGGTGTGTTCCCATGGACCGACCATGTGGAAACCGGCTATCTTGCGTTTTTGTTCCTGCCTGATTTCGTAATCCATGCTGCCTCCGTCACTTTACCATACTGTATGAATGTACAGCATAATTACAGCATTTTACGGTCACAAGGACAGCGTGATCATTTTGTGAGCAACCTCGCAATCCCGCCCTTTTGACACCTCAGATGACGGTGAACGGTATGTGACAACGGCTTACGCTTTATGCTGAAAATAGTCGCTCAGACGAGAGAACATACCGCCTTTACCCACCGATTCCAGAGTGACCAGCGGCCACTGAGCGATCAGTTTATCCCGATCGTAGAGCTCTATTTCACCTACCTGTTGATGAGCGGCGATTGGCGCCTCCAGCTCTTTTCTATCCAGCACATATTTTGCTTTGATATGCGGAATTTCCGCTTTAGGCAGCGCCATCCAGAAATCCTGTTCCGTACCCAGCGCAATCTTTTCTTTGTCTCCATACCAGATTCGCTCGCTGCCCACTTTTTTACCGCTGTGCAAAATCTGCACCGTCGCAAAGTTTTGCAGGCCCCACTGCAACAGTTTTCGCGCCTGTTCTTCACGGCCTTTCGAACTTTTCGCTCCCATCACAACAGCGATAAGTCGACGCTGCCCGTCCACCGCCGATGCGATAAGATTAAATCCCGCCCCCGATGTGTGTCCGGTTTTAAGCCCATCGATATGCATGGTCTTATCCCATAACAAGCCGTTACGGTTCTGCTGCGTGATGCCGTTCCAGGTCAGGCTTTTCTCGCTGTACATGTGATAGAATTCAGGCTCGCCGTGAATAATCGCCCGGGAGAGTACGGCCAGGTCATACGCGGAGCTATGTTGTCCCGGCGCATCCAGACCGTGGACGGTTTCAAAATGGGTATCCTGCAAATTGAGTTTTTTCACATAGCTGTTCATCATCGCCACAAACTGCGGCTGCCCGCCCGCGATATAATCCGCCAGCGCCACACAGGCATCGTTACCGGAATCCACAATTAAGCCACGGCTTAAATCACGCACCGACACGCGATCCCCTTCTTTTAAAAACATCAACGAGGAGCCGACAAACACCGGATTATCCTTCGCCCAGGCGTCGCGCCCAACGGTGACGATATCGTCAGGGCTGATACGATGACTATCGATGGCGCGATCGACGACGTAGCCCGTCATTAGCTTGGTAAGGCTGGCAGGATTACGTTGCTGGTGTTCATTACCGGCGGTAAGAACCTGTCCCGTAGTGTAATCCATCAACACCCAGGCGCCTGCATCAATGGCTGGCGGTTGGGGAGCAAAACTTACGGCATCGGCCGCAAGCGCAGGAGAAAGGTGCATCGCGAATAAAGAAGCGGCAATAAACAAACGGCGTTTCAACAGCATGTCCTCAGGATGGTCTCAATTTGCCGTTCTTTTTACGGAAGTTCAGTTAAACAAACATGGATAAATTGCAAGAAAATGTGACACAAGGCACATTTTCTTGCTAACTTTATTTTATGGATACGCTCAGACGGCGGACTTATCCCCGCGCGGCGCGGTACGATGACGATGACGATGATAGCCGTCAACCATGCTACGGAAAATTTGTCCCGGCGTGTCGCCAAGAGTACACAGATAGAGATGCGCGCAAATAAACAGTAAGCCGATGATAGCAAGCGCCATATGCAGCACCAGCATCACAGGGCCCAGACCCGCAACCTGCGGATAGAGACACAGCAAACCGGTGATGATTAACAGCGGTACCAGCGCGTACATAATCGCCAGATATGCCAGTTGTTGCAGTGGATTGAACTTATTCTGCTCTGTTGCCGCGAACGGATGCGCTTCCCCTTTCATGATGCCAAAAAGGTAAAAACGCGTCTGGCGTATGCAGCGCGTTACCAGTCCGGAAAAATTTACCCGATAGTGACGCCCGTTACCTGTGGTGAGATTGATCAGAACAAACCCGACCCAGAAAGCCAGTAAGGCAAAACCACACCAGGTATGCACTTGTACCATTAGCGCTACAGGGCCGAGAGAAAAATGACCAAATAAACCGCTTAACAGTAATAAAACAAACAGTAACGCATTTCCCCAATGCCAACGGCGAATCGCCAGCGAGTAGAGATAGTCACGATGCTCTTCGCCGCCCGCCGTTTTTGGCGCCAGCATCCGGCGCAATAACGCATGGATAACCAGCCCAACAAGCATGAGCAGCACCACGACGCCTGCGTAAATTAACCACAGCGGCCAATAATCTGGCGCATAATGCAGTTCCGCTCCCCAGATAGTATTCATGCTTTACCCTCCTGATGGACTTCTTTACGACGGTACAGACTGACCGCGCCGCTACGCGCCTCCTGCTGGCGATAGACCTCTTTCTGACCGACCCAGCGCTGGATCTCGCTCTCATCCAGTCTGCCGAATTTCAGCGCGTCCGTTGGGCAAACGGATACGCACGCCGGAGACTGGCCAGCCGCCAACCGCGTGTCGGCGCAGAAGTTACACTTGTCGGCGACACCGGTTTGCGGATTCAAATAGCGCACATGGAAAGGACACGCGGCAACACAATAATCGCAGCCAATACAGCGCGATTTATCCACCTGCACGATCCCGTTTTCATCACGATATGACGCTCCGGTAGGACAAACGCTGACACATGGCGCATTTTCACAGTGCTGACAGGAGACGCGGACAAATTGAAAATGGGTTAGTGCGTTGGATGCCTGTTCAGGGGCGCGAATTTGTACCTGTACGCGGCTAAATCCCTCCGGTACGTCATTAAGCACTTTGCAGGCAACGGTACACGCCTGGCAGCCGATACAACGTTTTTCATCATGCAGCATGACGTACTGATTCGTTAAATGATTCATGGTTCCCTACTCCCTCATGCCCGGCTCAGCGTCACGCCTGCGGTATGCACTACCGTACCGGATACCGGACTCGTCACGTGCGGCAGTAAATTGCCACAGTGGATACCGTGTGTCGTCGCCGCCGTTTTGGCCCCAGCTTTAGCGCCAAATCCCATATAGACAAAAAGCGTGTCCGGACGGATACCGGGCGTCACCAGCGCCTTACCTTTCTCTTTACCCGTAGCATTTTCCAGCCAGATCTCATCTCCGGTCTTAATGCCTTTTTCTTGCGCCGTTTGCGGATGGACCCAGACCGCGTTATCCCACATTAGCTCGCTGAGTAAAGGTACGTACTGCGTCGCGCCATTGGTATGCACGGCCACCTTGCCCTGAATGAAGTAAAGCTCATTCTCTTTTTTAAGCGCAAAGTCACGAACGCGCGGAACGCCGTAGCCTGGGAGCAATTCCTCCAGGGTTGCGGAATAAAGTTCGATTTTGCCGGAGGGCGATTTGAAGCGAAGCTGTTCGCCATAGGTGTTGTCGCTGTCCGTCGCGATAGCGCCAGGGTAACGCGCCGTAAACAGGCGAACGGATTCTGGTTCGCGTAATAGCAGCGGAACGCCCCATTCGATATACCCTTTCTGTCGCAGTTCCTTCGCTAAAGCATGGTCGCCGTTCAATTGATAGAGTTGGCGCGTCTGCATATCCTGCCACGGATAGTACTGCCCTAATCCCAACTGCTCGCCAAGTTCTTTCCAGATTTGCCAACTCGGACGCGCCTCGCCAATCGGCTCTACGACCTGTTGGCGCAGAGCGTAAGCCGGGTGCAGTCCCGACATATCCGATACCTCTTCGTCCCGTTCGAGATAGGTGCATTCCGGCAGCAGATAGTCGGCATATGCCGCGCTCTCGCTCAAATAGACATCGCAGCTAACCACCAGATCCAGTTGCTCAACGGTTTTTACCAGGTCCGAACGACAGGTGACGGTCTGGAAAGGATTATGCCGCGACATAATCCACGCCTTTACCGGGTAAGGCTTCTGGGTTAACACCGCGTCAATAATGCTTTGCACCACGCCGCCGCCAGCGGCGATATATTTAAACTGCGGTGCGACCAAATCGATTCGTTGCGCCGTCGGTTTCGGCATATTTTTAATGTTGAGTTTCGCCAGCGTTGGCGCGACCTTTTCTCCGGCCAGTTTGTTGTAAACCGACGCGTTTTTTTTCTGATATAGCCCGCCTTCACGCTCAATATTACCGAGCAGTACATTAAGCGTAAAAATCATACGCCGCATATCGATCTCTTCCTGCGAGAACGTCGCGCGATGACCAGGACTGACAATAGCGTGAGGCGCGCAGGCGGCCAGTTCGCGTGTCACCCGGACAATGACGTCGGCCGGGACATCAGCCTGCGCGGCGGCCCATTCCGGCGTCGTCTCTTTTACCGCCTGTGCTAACTGTTCAAATCCGCTGGTATAACGCTCAACAAAAGACGCATCGTAGAGCTGTTCATCAATCATGACGTGGCACATCGCCAGCAGAACCGCTAAATCTCCCCCGGGACGAATAGCGTGCCACTCATCCGCCTTGCTGGAAAATATCGACAGACGCGGATCGAAGCTCACCATTTTGGCCCCCTTCTCCTGCGCGGTCATTAACTCATGGGTATCGGCAACTTCAATCCCTTCATACAAATTGTGGCCAAACGAAACCAGATAGCGCGTGTTAGCGATATCCATCGCCAGATCGCCGCCCATCATCACTTTTGCCGCAATGGCTTTCCCGGCAGGGCATGTTGAGGCGTGAGTAAAGGTATTAGGCGAACCAAAGGCCGTAGCCAGATGGAAAAGATGGCTGGAGAGCGAACCCGATTTGGAAGAGAAAGCCACGCTCTCGGGGCCATGCTGCGCTTTGATGGCATTCATTTTCGCCGCGATTTCCTGGTAAGCCTGTTGCCAGCTAATCACCTGCCATTCACCGTCGCCGCGTGGCCCGGTGCGTTTCATAGGTTTTACAATCCGTTGCGGGTCATTGACCAGGCTGACGCCGCTCCCGCCCCTGGCGCATATGCGCGTCCCCTGCTGCGGCGCAGAAGGATTGCCCTGGATAAAAACGGTCTTGTTATTGACTACCTGCGCCTGAATAGGGCAACGAAAGGAACACATTTCGCACAAGCTTGGCGTTAGCGTGGTTTTACCGTTAATGCCGGCAATCGGGTTGCGCGCCAGCGCCCCGGGCGGAAAAGCGCCCAGCGCGCAGGCAGAGCAGCCGATGCCTACCCCCTGCAAAAAAGAACGACGACTAATGCTCATATAACCTCCTGTTATTAGATATAGCTGAAGATTATATTTAATTTGTATTATGAAATGTCGGCTTCAATCACAATTTGAAATAGTTGTTAAAATGAACACGCCAACACGATAAAACCTTTTGTTTTATAAAAATTTTATATTTTCTGAACACGCACATGGACTGTCATTGAATAATCAGCAGAATTATCAAACAACCCACTGTTAATTATAAAAATGATACAACTCCAATAACACGTAATAATATTTTAAAAAAAACGATTAGTTCCTGAAAAGCGATTTCGCGCGCTTTACGCTGTTCTTTCTCATACGCGCCGGACCGTCCGCCGACGATATCCCGAATGCCGGCGAAAAAACGCTGATTGAGCATCAAAGCGGGTTTACTTTTGCGCACTTATAGGCTTCGTTACCCGACCCGCTCTCTTATGCATGGATTTTTCCGCAGATACGTCAGCATCCCACAATACGGTGACATGATGGCAGAATGGACACTTTCTGAAAGAAACCTGCCAGATAACATGGTGAATTGTGATCTCCATCGCCACACCGACATATGAAACTTACTTCTAAGGCGTTAAAAATCCAGACCGTTTTTCCATAATGATGTTGATAAGGAATTCTAATGAAAATATCATCAGGCACAATTAATTTTTCTACTATTCCTAACCAGGTTAAAAAATTAATTACCTCTATTCGTGAACATACGAAAAACGGGCTCGCCTCAAAAATAACCAGTGTTAAAAACACGCATACATCTTTAAATGAAAAATTTAAAACAGGAAAGGACTCACCGATTGAGTTCACGTTACCACAAAAAATAAAAGACTTCTTTCAGCCGAAAGATAAAAACACCTTAAACAAAACATTGATTACTGTTAAAAATATTAAAGATACAAATAATACAGGTAAGAAAAATATTTCAGAAGAAGATGCCTCAAAAATGACTGCAGCATTCATGCGTAAGCATATAGCAAATCAATCACGTGATTATAATTACAGAGTGACAGGTGCGGCCCCGCTCCCCAGTGGAGTCTCTGTATCAGCCAATAACAGGCCAACGGTTTCTGAAGGTAGAACACCACCAGTATCCCCCTCCCTCTCACTTCAGGCTACGTCTTCCCCGTCATCACCTGCCGACTGGGCTAAGAAACTCACGGATGCAGTTTTACGACAGCAAGCCGGAGAACCCCTTACGACCGCAGATCGCGATTTTTCAAACGCAGATTTCCGTAATATTAAATTCAGCAAAATATTGCCCCCCAACTTCATGAAGCGAGACGGCGATATTATCAAGGGGTTCAATTTTTCAAATTCAAAATTTACTTATTCTGATATATCTCATTTACATTTTGACGAATGCCGATTCACTTATTCGACACTGAATGATGTAGTCTGCAGTAATACGAAATTTAGTAATTCAGACATGAATGAAGTGTCTTTACTGTATTCAATTACTACACAACAACAGCCCTCTTTTATTAATACAACATTAAAAAATACGCTTATACCTCACAAAGCCAACCTCTCTGGCGTTATTTTAAATGAACCGGATAATTTATTACCTCCGTCAATGTCAGGGGGCGGAAATTTTATTCGTCTAGGTGATATCTGGCTGCAAATGCCACTCCTTTGGACTGAGAACGCTGTGGATGGATTTTTAAATCATGAACATAATAATGGTAAAAGTATTCTGATGACCATTAACAACCTGCCCGATAAATACAGACAGGAAAAAGTCCGGGCAATGGAAGATCTGGTAAAGTCATTTCGGAGTGGCCGCTTAACAGAGGCACGTATCCGGCCAGTTGAAAGCTCGCTGGTGAGCGTACTGGCCCACCCCCCCTATACGCAAAGTGCGCTTATCAGCGAGTGGATCAGGCCTGTTCAGGAACGTTTTTTTGCCCACCAGTGCCAGACCTATAATGACGTTCCCCTGCCGGCTCCTGACACATATTATCAGCAGCGCATACTGCCTGTGTTGCTGGATTCGTTTGACAGGAACAGCGACGCCATGACCACTCACAGCGGACTCTTTAATCAGGTGATTTTACACTGTATGACAGGCGTGGACTGCACTGATGGCATCCGCCAGAAAGCTGCAGCGCTTTATGAACAGTATCTTGCTCACCCGGCGGTGTCTCCCCACATCCATAATGGGCTCTTCGGCAATTATGACGGCAGCCCGGACTGGACAACCCGCGCGGCAGATAATTTCCTGCTGCTTTCCTCCCAGGATTCAGACACGGCGATGATGCTCTCCACTGACACGCTGTTAACAATGCTAAACCCTACTCCTGACACTGCATGGGACAACTTTTACCTGCTGCGAGCCGGAGAGAACGTTTCCACCGCGCAAATCTCTCCGGTAGAGTTATTCCGTCATGACTTTCCGGTGTTTCTCGCCGCATTTAATCAGCAGGCCGTGCAGCGACGCTTTGGGGAACTGATTGATATCATCCTCAGCACTGAAGAGCACGGGGAGCTGAACCAGCAGTTTATTGCCGCCACGAACCAGAAACATTCCACCGTGAAGTTGATTGATGATGCCTCAGTGTCGCGTCTGAACACCATTTTTGACCCCCTGTTTCCTGAAGGCAAACTCAGCCCGGCACACTACCAGCACATCCTCAGTGCTTATCACCTGACTGACGCCACCCCACAGAAGCAGGCGGAAACCCTGTTCTGTCTCAGTACCGCATTCGCACGCTATTCCTCCAGCGCCATTTTCGGCACTGAGCATGACTCTCCGCCGGCCCTGAGAGGCTATGCGGAGGCGCTGATGCAGAAAGCCTGGGAGCTGTCTCCGGCGATCTTCCCGTCCAGCGAACAGTTTACCGACTGGTCCGACCGTTTTCACGGCCTCCATGGCGCCTTTACCTGTACCAGCGTTGTGGCGGATAGTATGCAACGTCATGCCAGAAAATATTTCCCGAGTGTTCTGTCATCCATCCTGCCACTGGCCTGGGCGTAGTCCAGCCTTAACCCGTATGGAATTAAGGGACACAGCGTTGTGTCCCTCTGTAAATAGACCCGTTTTAGTCCATGCATTTTTTGAGATCCCGGCCAGATTGACCCTGGCCTAAATTCCATACAGTACTAAATCGGAATCAGTAATTTCAGATGAACCGGAATATGGTTTACCATAGAGGGAGCGTAGCTTAGTGTCGCTGATGGTCATTTTAGTATTTTGTACTCACCATCGCATGTACGAACATTAGCAACAATATCAATTGGTGTACAAATACAATCAATCAACGACAAAATAAAAGAATAAAATATTTCATATACATATAACATCAGGCGTGTACATCAAGTGACAGTTAAAAACGACAGCATACAGAGCACATTCCTCTTCCACGATTACGAAACCTTCGGTACGCATCCGGCCCTCGACAGACCTGCGCAATTCGCCGCGCTCCGTACGGATAACGACTTCAACGTTATTGGCGAGCCGGAGGTGTTTTATTGCAAACCCGCCGATGATTATCTACCGCAGCCCGGCGCAGTGCTGATTACCGGCATCACGCCGCAGGAAGCGCGTGAGAAAGGAGAAAACGAAGCCGCTTTCGCCAGACGCATTCATGCGCTGTTTACCGTTCCTAAAACCTGCGTTGTGGGCTACAACAATGTGCGCTTTGATGATGAAGTCACGCGCAATATTTTTTATCGCAACTTTTACGATCCCTATGCCTGGAGCTGGCAGCATGATAATTCACGTTGGGATCTATTGGATGTCATGCGCGCCTGTTATGCGCTGCGCCCGGAGGGAATTAACTGGCCGGAAAACGACGACGGCCTGCCCAGCTTTCGTCTGGAACATTTAACCCAGGCGAACGGGATCGAACACAGCAACGCGCATGATGCGATGGCGGATGTCTACGCCACTATTGCGATGGCGCAACTGGTGAAAACACGCCAGCCGCGGCTGTTTGATTATCTTTATAGCCACCGCAGTAAACATAAACTGGCGGCGCTGATTGACGTCCCGCAAATGAAGCCGCTGGTGCATGTCTCCGGCATGTTTGGCGCGTGGCGCGGTAATACAAGCTGGGTCGCGCCGCTGGCGTGGCATCCTGAAAACCGTAACGCGGTGATCATGGTCGATTTAGCAGGCGATATTTCTCCTCTTCTTGAACTGGACAGCGAAACCCTTCGCGAGCGGCTTTATACGGCCAAAGCCGATCTTGGCGATCACGCCGCAGTGCCGGTAAAGCTGGTGCATATCAATAAATGTCCGGTACTGGCGCAGGCGAATACCTTGCGCCCGGAGGATGCCGACCGGCTGGGAATTAACCGCCAGCACTGCCTGGATAACCTGAAAGTGTTGCGTGAAAACCCGCAGGTCCGCGACAAAGTGGTGGCGATTTTCGCCGAAGCCGAACCTTTTGCCGCCTCGGATAACGTTGATGCCCAGCTCTATGATGGTTTTTTCAGCGATGCCGATCGCGCAGCCATGAAAATCGTACTCGAAACCGAGCCGCGTAACCTGCCCGCGCTGGATATTACCTTTGTCGATAAGCGCATTGAGAAGCTGCTGTTTAATTACCGCGCACGCAATTTTCCCGGTACGCTGGATGACGCAGAGCAGCAGCGCTGGCTGGAGCATCGCCGTCAGGTGCTGACGCCGGAGTTTTTACAACAGTATGCCAACGAATTGCAGATGCTTTCTCAGCAGTATGCGGAAGATAAAACGAAGCTGGGGTTGCTGAAATCACTGTGGCAGTACGCAACTGAGATTGTGTAATTGACCAATGCCTGACGGGCATTGTTAATCCAGAGCGGATAAATATTTACGCCGCCATCCGGTAAACATGCTGGATGACAAACAAAAAACCGGAGGCACTGCCTCCGGTTTTACTATTACCAATAATACGCGCGATTACGCGACGTCTTCGTACTGTGGAACCGGGTTGCGGAAGCTTTTAGTTACGCACGCCAAATAAATCAGCCCGATACCCGCCCAGATCAGGCCCAGTACCATTGAGCTCTCTTCCAGGTTAACCCACAACGCACCAACCGTGAGCGCACCGCACATAGGCAGGAACAGATACTGGAAGTGATCTTTCAACGTTTTATTACGCTTCTCACGGATCCAGAACTGCGAAATCACCGACAGGTTAACGAAGGTAAACGCGACCAGCGCACCAAAGTTAATCAGCGCCGTCGCCATCACCAGGTCAAAATTAATCGCCAGCAGCGCGATCGCCCCGACCAGGATGATGTTCATCGCTGGCGTACGCCATTTCGGATGAACGTAACCGAAGAAGCTTTTCGGGAATACGCCGTCACGCCCCATTACGTACATCAGGCGCGCTACGCCTGCATGCGCCGCCATACCGGAAGCCAGTACGGTGATAGTAGAGAAGATCAGCGCGCCCACCTGGAAGGTTTTACCCGCCACGTACAGCATGATTTCCGGCTGAGACGCATCCGGATCTTTAAAGCGAGAGATATCCGGGAAGTACAATTGCAGGAAATAGGTTGCAAAGATGAAGATCAGGCCGCCAATCAGCGCGGTCAGGAAAATCGCACGCGGGATCACGCGCTCAGCATCTTTGGTCTCTTCCGACAGGTTACTGATGCCGTCAAAGCCGGTAAAGGAGAAGCACAGGATCGTCGCTCCCGTAATCATCGGGATAACGTGCGCATCGCCGGACCAGAACGGACGGGTGCTCGCCAGCGTACCGGCGCCTTCGCCTTCAAATACGCCATAAACCACCATGCCCAGAATGACCGCAATCAGCACCACCTGTAGCACTACAATCACGGTGTTGAAGTTAGCGACCGATTTGAGGCTGCGCAGGTTAAAGGCCGTCATAAAGGCCACCAGCGCCACGACAAACACCCATGACGGAATGGAGGGCACCAGCGCTTCAAAATAAATTTTCGCCAACAGAATGTTGATCATCGGCGCGAACAGATAATCGAGCAGAGAAGACCAACCCACCATAAAGCCAACGGTCGGGCTGATGGATTTCTGGGCATAGGTGTACGCCGAACCCGCGGAAGGGTAGCGACGCACCAGTTTCCCGTAGCTCAACGCTGTAAACAGAATCGCGATTAACGCGAATGCATACGCCGTCGGTACGTGACCGTCAGTGAGGCCTGAAACGATACCAAATGTATCGAACAGCGTCATCGGCTGCATATAGGCAAGACCCATCATTACAACCGGAACTAACGTAAGCGTTTTACGTAATTCCACGCGAGAGGTGTTTGGAGTAACGTTATGCGACATGGTCATTCTCCTTTACGGCGAATGCCGTCGCGTAAGCAAAAAATTGCCCCATTTTCTGGATTCCTCAGCGACAACAACTGTCGATTTTTAAGTAAGTATCTATCCGGTACGAAGCCCGGCCTCTTGGTATTGAATGATGTGTTTGAAGCAAAAAAATAACCGACGCGTATTAAAACGTCGGTTAGTGTCATTTTTTGCAAGCGGCGTATTCTGCCCTAAATTGAAGTGAAATGACAAGAGAATGCGAGCGCGTTCAAAAAATTATTTTTCATAAGCGATTGATTTTTAAACCGGCGATTTTGCATACACCCCAGCAATAGCATTATTTGCTAAAATTTCATCCCGCCACCAGCCGCTGGCCAGCCCGGCGGTCTGTTCATTCCAGCCAACCCACACCGGTTCATAGACGATTTGCGCTACAACTTTCTTCTCTATAAGCGCGCCGCTTTCCAAAAATCGCTGCGCCAGATAACGCGGTAAATAGCCGCATCCCAGGCCGCTAATTTGCAGCTCCAGCTTGGTTTTAAAATCAAACACGGTAATCGCTTCCTGAGCGTCGAGCAGTTCAGACCCTATTGATCGCGAGGAATGGACGCTATCGCCAACCACAATCGCGCGAAAACGTTTGATCGTCTGGCGGCTAAGCGGTTCCTCTTCATGAACCAGCGGATGATGCGGAGCGACAGCAAACACCAGTTCAAGATCGCCCAGTCTTGCAAAGCCAAAGCCTGTGTCAGGCGGCGGCGCGCGCATGGCGCCAACAATGATATCCGCCCTTCCCTGCGTCAGCGTCTCCCATGAACCGCCGAGAACGCCATTAACAAATTTAAGGCGCGTCACGCTGTGGCGTTGATAAAAAGCGTCGATAAGCGGGGCCAGAAGAGAAAAGGGAAAGGTATCATCCACACCGATGACCAGTTCGTTCTCCCAGCCTTCATGCAGTTTAATCGCCTGCTTTTCCAGCTCGCGAACGGTGTGCAGCACTTCACGGCCTTTTTCCAGTAGCATCTTACCGGTTCGCGTAAATCGCGCGCGATGCCCGCTACGGTCGAGCAGTTGGATATTAAGATCGTTTTCCAGCTTATGAACGGTATAACTAAGGGCGGACGGCGTTTTAAATAATTTTGCCGACGCCGCCGCGAAGCTGCCTTCTTTTTCTAACGCATCAAGAATAATCAGAACGTCCAGCAGTGGTTTCATACTCGTCCCCTTGCGCTATATGGCGACCACCTGCTGGACAGCGACTCACTCCATCGGCATCACCAGCGGATCGGGATATTGATATTCAAATCCCAGCTCATTACAAATCCGGCTACCGTCGATAATCTTCCCTTTGCCGTTGTCCGGTGCGTCACGAAAATGCGGCGGCGCTATTCCCAGCAAGCGCGTCATTTGCGGATAAAACACGTTGCGGGCTGGATGCGCCGGCGCACATATATTATAGATGTGCCCTCCTTTTGGCGCCTGTAGCAAGAGGGTAATTGCGCCAACCACGTCTTCAAGATGCACCAGATTGACCCCGTGTTGACCATCCGGCGCGGTTTTTCCAGCAAAGAAACGTCCGGGGTGGCGTCCAGGCCCGACCAACCCCGCCAGCCGCAGAATATCCACTGACGTGCCCGGCAGATTATGCAGCCAATCTTCCAGTTCCTTCAGGGTACGCCCGCTGGCCGTGACCGGATTACGCGGCGTATTCTCTTTCACCACGCCTTGCGCATCGCCGTAAACAGACGTCGAACTGGTAAAAATAATACGCGGGATACGATAAGCCAGCGCGCTGTCGACCAGCTCCTGCATCGCCTGCAGATAAAAATCCTCTCCCGGACCGCTACGGCGCGCGGGCAGTGTTATCACCAGCGCATCGACATCCAGCAGAGCGTCAAGATCGTCCGCCTCACAGACCAGCTCCGGCTCCAGACGCAGCGGATAGCTTTCAATTCCACTCATACGGGCCGCTTCCACCCCGTCAAGGGTGGTTTTGCTGCCGGTAACCTGCCAGCCTCTCGCTGCCAGCGACATTGCCAGCGGCATGCCTAACCAACCTAAACCGACAATTGCGACCTTTTTCATCCATTTTCTCCTGACTTTAACGCCTTATACATAAGGCTACGCCAGCCCGCCGTGACTGACAATTCATACTATAAATGCGAAATGAAAAAAGCGCTTGCTTTAAGGCGTAAAAGTGGTTTAGGTTAAAAGGTATCAAATGAATAAGCATTCATCGGAATTTTTATGACACGCGTTCAATTTAAACACCACCATCATCACCATCATCCTGACTAGTCTTTCAGGCGATGTGTGCTGGAAGACATTCAGATCTTCCAGTGGTGCATGAACGCATGAGAAAGCCCCCGGAAGATCATCTTCCGGGGGCTTTTTTTTGGCGCGCGATACAGACCGGTTCAGACAGGATAAAGAGGAACGCAGAATGTTAGACAACACTCGCTTACGCATAGCTATTCAGAAATCAGGCCGTTTAAGCGATGATTCACGAGAATTGCTGGCCCGCTGCGGCATAAAAATTAATTTACACACTCAGCGCCTGATTGCGATGGCGGAAAACATGCCGATTGATATCCTGCGCGTGCGTGATGATGACATTCCGGGTCTGGTGATGGATGGCGTGGTCGATCTCGGCATTATCGGCGAGAACGTGCTGGAAGAAGAGCTACTCAACCGCCGCGCGCAGGGCGAAGATCCGCGCTATTTTACCCTGCGCCGTCTTGACTTCGGCGGCTGCCGTTTATCGCTGGCAACGCCGGTTGACGAAGCCTGGGACGGCCCGGCCGCGCTGGACGGTAAACGTATCGCTACCTCTTATCCGCACCTCCTCAAACGCTACCTCGACCAGAAAGGCGTCTCTTTTAAATCGTGTCTGTTAAATGGTTCTGTCGAAGTCGCGCCGCGCGCGGGGCTGGCCGACGCTATCTGCGATTTGGTCTCTACCGGCGCGACGCTTGAAGCTAACGGCCTGCGTGAAGTCGAAGTTATCTACCGCTCTAAAGCCTGTCTGATTCAGCGCGACGGTGAGATGGCACAGAGCAAGCAAGAGCTGATCGATAAATTGCTGACCCGTATTCAGGGCGTGATTCAGGCGCGCGAATCGAAATACATCATGATGCACGCGCCAAGCGAACGCCTGGAAGAGGTTATCGCCCTGCTGCCAGGCGCTGAAAGGCCGACAATTCTGCCGCTGGCGGGCGAGCAACAGCGCGTGGCGATGCACATGGTCAGCAGCGAAACGCTGTTCTGGGAAACCATGGAGAAACTGAAAGCGCTTGGCGCCAGCTCGATTCTGGTACTGCCGATCGAGAAGATGATGGAGTGATCTGACGCCTGATGGCGCTGCGCTTATCAGGCCTACGTAATGCGTTGATATTTTGGGTTCAGTAGGCCGGATAAGGCGGAACCCTGTGATGGAGTAAAGACCATGAGCTTCAATACCCTGATTGACTGGAACAGCTGTAGCCCTGAGCAGCAGCGTGCGCTGCTGACGCGTCCGGCGATTTCCGCCTCTGACAGTATTACCCGGACGGTCAGCGATATTCTGGATAATGTAAAAACGCGCGGTGACGATGCCCTGCGTGAATACAGCGCTAAATTTGATAAAACAGAAGTGACAGCGCTACGCGTCACCCCTGAAGAGATCGCCGCCGCCGGCGCGCGTCTGAGCGACGAACTAAAACAGGCGATGGCCGCGGCCGTCAAAAATATTGAAACGTTCCATTCCGCGCAGACGCTACCGCCAGTAGATATAGAAACCCAGCCAGGCGTGCGTTGCCAGCAGGTTACGCGTCCCGTCGCGTCTGTCGGTCTGTATATTCCCGGCGGCTCGGCTCCGCTCTTCTCAACGGTGCTGATGCTGGCGACGCCGGCGCGCATTGCGGGATGTCAGAACGTGGTTCTGTGCTCGCCGCCGCCCATCGCTGATGAAATCCTCTATGCGGCGCAACTGTGTGGCGTGCAGGAAATCTTTAACGTCGGCGGCGCGCAGGCGATTGCCGCTCTGGCCTTCGGCAGCGAGTCCGTACCGAAAGTGGATAAAATTTTTGGCCCCGGCAACGCCTTTGTAACCGAAGCCAAGCGTCAGGTCAGCCAGCGCCTCGACGGCGCGGCTATCGATATGCCAGCCGGGCCGTCTGAAGTACTGGTGATCGCCGACAGCGGCGCAACACCGGATTTCGTCGCTTCTGACCTGCTCTCCCAGGCTGAGCACGGTCCGGATTCGCAGGTGATCCTGCTGACGCCTGATGCTGACATTGCCCGCAAGGTGGCGGAGGCGGTAGAACGTCAACTGGCGGAGCTGCCGCGCGCGGACACCGCCCGGCAGGCCCTGAGCGCCAGTCGTCTGATTGTGACCAAAGATTTAGCGCAGTGCGTCGCCATCTCTAATCAGTATGGGCCGGAACACTTAATTATCCAGACGCGCAATGCGCGCGATTTGGTGGATGCGATTACCAGCGCAGGCTCGGTATTCCTCGGCGACTGGTCGCCGGAATCCGCCGGTGATTACGCTTCCGGAACCAACCATGTTTTACCGACCTATGGCTATACTGCTACCTGTTCCAGCCTTGGGTTAGCGGATTTCCAGAAACGGATGACCGTTCAGGAACTGTCGAAAGCGGGCTTTTCCGCTCTGGCATCAACCATTGAAACATTGGCGGCGGCAGAACGTCTGACCGCCCATAAAAATGCCGTGACCCTGCGCGTAAACGCCCTCAAGGAGCAAGCATGAGCACTGAAAATACTCTCAGCGTCGCTGACTTAGCCCGTGAAAATGTCCGCAACCTGGTACCGTATCAGTCCGCCCGCCGTCTGGGCGGTAACGGCGATGTCTGGCTGAACGCGAATGAATTCCCGACAGCGGTGGAGTTTCAGCTCACCCAACAAACGCTTAACCGCTACCCGGAATGCCAGCCAAAGGCCGTGATTGAAAACTACGCGCAATATGCTGGCGTAAAGCCGGAGCAGGTGCTGGTCAGCCGCGGCGCGGATGAAGGGATCGAGCTGGTGATCCGCGCCTTCTGCGAACCGGGGAAAGACGCCATTCTCTACTGTCCGCCCACTTACGGTATGTACAGCGTCAGCGCCGAAACTATTGGCGTAGAGCGCCGGACGGTTCCCGCGCTTGAAAACTGGCAGCTGGATCTACAGGGGATTTCCGACAACCTTGACGGCACAAAAGTGGTGTTCGTTTGTAGCCCCAATAATCCTACCGGACAACTTATCAACCCGCAGGATCTGCGCACGCTGCTGGAGTTGACACGCGGTAAAGCGATAGTCGTCGCCGACGAAGCTTATATTGAGTTTTGCCCACAGGCCACGCTGACAGGCTGGCTGGTTGAATATCCTCATCTGGTTATCCTGCGCACATTGTCGAAAGCTTTTGCGCTGGCGGGTCTGCGCTGCGGCTTTACTCTGGCTAATGAAGAGGTGATCAACCTGCTGTTAAAAGTGATCGCCCCTTATCCGCTTTCTACGCCAGTGGCGGATATCGCCGCCCAGGCGCTGAGTCCGCAGGGAATAAACGCAATGCGCGATCGCGTGGCGCAGACAGTGCAGGAACGTCAGTATCTGGTGAATGCCCTGCAACAGACCGCCTGCGTAGAACACGTCTTTGACTCTGAAACCAACTATATTCTGGCGCGATTTACTGCCTCCAGCAGCGTGTTTAAATCCTTATGGGATCAGGGCATTATCTTACGCGATCAGAATAAACAATCTTCTTTAAGCGGCTGCCTGCGGATTACGGTCGGCACCCGCCAGGAAAACCAGCGCGTCATTGACGCCTTACGTGCGGAGCCAGTATGAGTCAGAAGTATCTTTTCATCGACCGGGACGGAACATTGATTTCCGAACCGCCAAGCGATTTTCAGGTAGACCGCTTTGATAAACTGGCCTTTGAGCCAGAGGTGATTCCCGTATTGCTGAAGCTGCAAAAAGCCGGTTTTAAGCTGGTGATGATCACTAACCAGGATGGTCTTGGCACGCAAAGCTTCCCGCAGGCGGACTTCGACGGACCGCACAACCTGATGATGCAGATTTTCACCTCTCAGGGCGTACGCTTTGATGAGGTGCTGATCTGCCCTCACCTGCCCGCAGACGATTGCGAGTGCCGCAAGCCCAAAGTGAAGCTGGTGGAGCGTTATCTTGCGGAACAAGCGATGGATAGCGCCAACAGCTATGTGATTGGCGATCGTGCGACCGATATCCAGCTCGCTGATAACATGGGCATTACTGGTTTACGCTATCACCGTGAAACGCTGAACTGGACGATGATTGGCGAACAGCTAACGAAACGCGATCGCTATGCGCATGTGGTCCGCAACACCAAAGAGACACAGATTGATGTCAGCGTCTGGCTGGATCGCGAAGGCAACAGCAAGATTAATACCGGCGTCGGCTTCTTTGACCATATGCTCGATCAAATCGCCACCCACGGCGGCTTTCGCATGGAGATTACCGTTAAGGGCGATCTCTATATCGACGATCACCACACGGTAGAAGATACCGGACTGGCGCTCGGTGAGGCATTAAAACTGGCACTCGGCGACAAGCGCGGTATCTGCCGTTTTGGCTTTGTACTGCCGATGGATGAATGTCTGGCGCGCTGCGCGCTGGATATTTCCGGTCGTCCGCATCTGGAATATAAAGCTGAATTTACCTACCAGCGTGTGGGCGATTTGAGCACAGAGATGATTGAACACTTTTTCCGCTCACTCTCTTACACGATGGGCGTCACTCTGCATCTCAAGACTAAGGGTAAGAACGATCACCACCGTGTCGAAAGTTTGTTTAAAGCCTTTGGTCGGACGCTACGCCAGGCTATTCGCGTGGAGGGCGATACATTACCGTCCTCGAAAGGAGTGCTGTGATGAACGTCGTCATCCTTGACACCGGCTGCGCCAATTTAAGCTCGGTAAAATCCGCCGTGGCGCGCCACGGTTACACCCCGGTGGTCAGCCGCGAAGCGGAAATCGTATTACGCGCTGACAAACTCTTTCTGCCCGGCGTCGGCACGGCGCAGGCCGCTATGGATCAACTGCGCGAACGTGAACTGATCGACTTAATTAAAGCGTGTACTCAGCCGGTACTGGGTATCTGCTTAGGGATGCAACTGCTGGGTCGTCGCAGCGAAGAGACGCGCGGCGTGGATCTGCTGAACATTATCGAGCAAGACGTGCCGAAAATGACCGACTTTGGTCTGCCGCTGCCGCACATGGGCTGGAATCGCGTGTATCCGCAGGCGGGCAACCGGCTGTTTCAGGGCATTGAAGATGGCGCCTATTTTTACTTTGTTCACAGCTACGCGATGCCGGTCAACCCGTGGACTATCGCCCAGTGCAATTACGGCGAGCCGTTTACCGCAGCGGTACAGAAAGATAATTTCTTCGGCGTACAGTTCCACCCGGAACGTTCGGGCGCGGCGGGTGCACAGTTGCTGAAAAACTTCCTGGAGATGTAATGATTATTCCGGCATTAGATTTAATTGACGGCACCGTGGTGCGTCTCCATCAGGGCGACTACGCCCGCCAGCGGGATTACGGTAACGATCCCCTGCCCCGTTTGCAGGATTACGCCGCCCAGGGCGCTGGGGTGCTGCATCTGGTAGATCTGACCGGCGCTAAAGATCCGGCGAAGCGACAGATACCGCTGATTAAAACCCTGGTCGCGGGCGTGAACGTGCCTGTTCAGGTCGGCGGCGGCGTGCGTACCGAAGAAGACGTTGCGGCATTACTGAAAGCTGGCGTTGCCCGTGTGGTCATCGGTTCAACGGCGGTGAAATCCCCTGACGTGGTGAAAGGCTGGTTTGAACGTTTTGGCGCGCAGGCGCTGGTGCTGGCGCTGGACGTTCGCATAGACGAACACGGCAATAAGCAGGTGGCGGTTAGCGGCTGGCAGGAAAATTCCGGCGTCTCGCTGGAACAACTGGTGGAGACCTATCTCCCCGTCGGCCTGAAACATGTACTGTGTACCGATATTTCCCGCGACGGCACGCTGGCGGGCTCTAACGTTTCTCTGTACGAAGAGGTATGCACCAGATATCCGCAAATCGCCTTTCAGTCCTCCGGCGGTATTGGCGATATCGATGATATTGCCGCCCTGCGCGGCACCGGCGTGCGCGGCGTGATTGTCGGGCGCGCGCTGTTAGAAGGGAAATTTACCGTTAAGGAGGCCATCCAATGCTGGCAAAACGTATAATTCCGTGTCTGGACGTTCGTGATGGTCAGGTGGTGAAAGGCGTACAGTTTCGCAACCATGAGATCATTGGCGATATCGTTCCGCTGGCCAAACGCTATGCCGACGAAGGCGCGGACGAACTGGTGTTCTATGACATTACCGCCTCCAGCGATGGTCGCGTAGTCGATAAAAGCTGGGTGGCGCGCGTTGCCGAGGTGATCGACATTCCGTTTTGCGTAGCGGGCGGTATCCGGTCAATTGACGACGCCGCCAAAATTCTTTCTTTCGGGGCGGATAAGATCTCTATCAACTCCCCGGCGCTGGCTGACCCAACGCTGATTACCCGTCTGGCTGACCGTTTTGGCGTACAGTGCATTGTCGTCGGGATTGATACCTGGTTTGACAACGCCACGGGGAAATATCATGTTAACCAGTATACCGGCGATGAAAACCGTACCCGCGTGACGCAGTGGGAGACACTGGATTGGGTGCAAGAGGTACAACAGCGCGGCGCGGGGGAAATCGTCCTGAATATGATGAACCAGGACGGCGTGCGTAACGGTTACGATCTGACGCAGTTGAAAAAAGTCCGTGACGTTTGCCGCGTGCCGCTGATCGCCTCCGGCGGCGCGGGCACGATGGAACACTTTCTTGAGGCATTCCGTGATGCCGATGTCGACGGCGCGCTTGCCGCCTCCGTTTTTCACAAGCAAATCATCAATATTGGCGAATTAAAAGCGTACCTGGCAGGCCAGGGCGTGGAGATCAGGATATGTTAACAGAGCAACAATGCCGCGAGCTGGACTGGGAAAAAACCGATGGCCTGATGCCAGCCATCGTGCAACATGCGGTATCCGGCGAAGTATTGATGCTGGGCTATATGAACCCACAAGCGCTGGACAAAACCATTGAATCCGGCCATGTCACGTTCTTCTCACGCACGAAACAGCGTTTATGGACCAAAGGTGAAACCTCAGGCCATGTGCTGAATGTCGTCAGCATTGCGCCGGATTGCGACAACGATACACTGCTGGTGCTGGCAAACCCTGTCGGGCCGACCTGCCACAAAGGTACCAGTAGCTGCTTTGGCGACGCCAGCCATCAATGGTTATTCCTGTATCAACTGGAGCAGCTACTGGCAGAGCGCAAAACCGCCGATCCGGCCAGCTCTTACACGGCGAAACTGTACGCCAGCGGTACTAAACGTATTGCGCAAAAAGTTGGCGAAGAAGGTGTGGAAACCGCGCTGGCGGCCACCGTCAATGATCGTTTTGAATTAACCAATGAAGCGTCTGACTTGATGTACCACCTGCTGGTGCTGTTGCAGGATCAGGATCTCAACCTCACCGCCGTGATCGACAATCTTCGTAAGCGTCATCAATAAGCATAAAAAAACCGGGCAATGCCCGGTTTTTTAGTGAGAAATTTTACCTTTCGAAGCCAACCCACCATCCGGCAAAGAAGCTTACAAGGCTTTTGGCTTATAGCTACGTAGCGCATTGCGTCCCAGCACAATCCCGGCGCCGATCATCCCGCCCAGCAACACTGCCAGCACGAGAGTAATGGCTGTTTTCGGGCTATCGCGACGGACCGGCAGCGTCGGCTTCATCACATAACGATAGACGTGCACCGTATCGGCAGTCACTTTCAGATTTTTAATGTCCAGCAGTGTCTGCTTCGTCTGGTAATAGGCCGGAGAAAAGACCAGTGGACGCGTCGCTTCGTTCTGTATCATCGATTTCAGCGCATCGCTGCCCAGCAGGAACATCGTGTCCTGGGTAACATCCTGGGTTTGCTGAATCTGCGGCTGCGTGATTTTGGCCTCATCCGCATAACGCAACGCTTCTTCGATTTGCTTAATACGCAGATCTTTTTGTTCCTGCGCCACAACTTCCTGCGTCTCAAGAGACTCCTGCAACGTTTTGGTTTGCAGCGTGATGTTATCTTTCAGGTCAACTTCCAGTTCCTTAGCGACCTCTTCATCCACCTGTTGGATATATTCCGCCAGCCGACGCTGCGCCCCTTCAGCGGTAGTACTCACATAAGAAACCGAGAGTGGCAGCGCCTGCCCCTTTACCGACTGTTCAATGGTGAGCTTTTCCCGCTCTTTCTGATTATCCAGCGCTTCCGATAATGCGGAAAACGCAGAGCTAAAGCGGCTTATAAAATTCGCCTGCACTTCAGAGATTTTGGGAGCATTCCCGCCATACAAGACGTTGAGCGCGTTGGTATAGGTGGCAGCCTGCGCGGCATCAGGTTGGGTAATAATCGCCGTGGATGTCCATTTTTCTTTGGCTATCATCAGGTAGCCTACGGCCAGCAAAATGGCGATAACAACGGCTACAATAATGGTCATCTTCCCACGCCATAACTGTAGCAATAACTCAATCAAATCAATCTGTTCCGGATCGTTCCCACGCCCGGAAGACGTATTACTATCCACTGTCATAGATACCCTAACTAAAAAAAGGATGAAGCTGGAGACAGTGTAGTCATAAAGCAAATATATGCCATAGGATTAATGATAAAAATCAGACATTATTTCCATTTGGTCAATAAATCATCGGGACTCATCAGCCCCGATTGCCTTATTAATCACTACCGAAAAGATCGCGGGTATACACTTTTTCAGCAACATCCAAAAGCTCTGCCGCCATCCTGTTGGAAATAATGACATCCGCCTGCTGTTTAAAGCAGTGCAAATCACGTTCAAGACGTGAGTTAAAGAAAGTATCTTCTTCCATTACCGGCTCATAGATGATGACCTCTACGCCTTTCGCTTTAATGCGCTTCATAATCCCCTGAATCGATGAGGCGCGGAAGTTATCGGAGCCACTCTTCATAATCAGGCGATAAATGCCCACCACTTTAGGCTTTCTGGCGAGGATAGCGTCGGCAATAAAATCTTTACGCGTACGGTTTGCTTCAACGATAGCGGAGATAATATTATTAGGCACCGACTGATAATTAGCCAGCAACTGTTTGGTATCTTTTGGCAAACAATATCCGCCATAACCAAAAGAGGGATTATTATAATGATTGCCAATACGCGGATCGAGGCACACCCCTTCAATAATTTGTCGGGTATTTAATCCTAACGTTTCAGCATAGCTGTCTAATTCATTAAAATAAGCGACTCGCATAGCGAGATAAGTATTGGCGAAAAGTTTAATGGCTTCCGCTTCAGTGGAGTCCGTAAACAGCGTCGGAATCTCCTGTTTAATAGCGCCTTCCTGGAGTAATGCGGCAAATTCTCTGGCGCGCTCAGACTGTTCCCCAATCACGATACGGGAGGGATAAAGGTTATCGTAAAGGGCTTTACCTTCACGTAAAAACTCCGGAGAGAAAATGATATTTTCTGTCGCAAACTTCTGACGCATTGCCGCCGTGAAGCCAACCGGCACCGTAGACTTAATAATCATCACGGCTGCGGGGTTGATGCTGATCACATCCTGAATGACCGATTCCACACTGGACGTATTAAAATAGTTGGTTTTGGGATCGTAATCCGTAGGCGTAGCAATGATGACGTAATCTGCATTCTGGTACGCATCAAACTTATCCAGCGTTGCCCTGAATCTGATGTTATCTTCCTTTAAAAATTGCTGAATTTCTTTATCAACAATCGGAGATATCCGATCATTTAACAGTTCAACACGGGAAGGAACAATGTCTAACGCCACCACATCATGATGTTGTGCAATAAGCAAACCATTAGACAAGCCAACATAACCCGTCCCGGATATCGTGATTTTCATTATTCGCTCTCAGAATTAACTTAATTATGAATCATGATGTATTTCGCATCCTGATAAGATATTAAAGTTTTAACGCCTGAGTATATAAAGTGCAACGCAGACGAAAACAATTCAGATTATCTTCATTACGATAAACACAGATTATTAAGTTAATATTAAGTAAAAGCGATAAATCAATAAGAATAGAGATAAAAAAAGCCCGGTATTAAACCGGGCTTAAACATTTTTGCAGAAATTATTCCAACCATTCGGTATGGAAAACACCTTCTTTATCAGTACGTTTATAGGTGTGCGCACCAAAGTAGTCACGCTGCGCCTGAATTAAGTTAGCTGGCAGTACTGCGGCGCGATAGCTGTCATAGTAGGCAACTGCCGCAGAGAATGTCGGCACTGGAATGCCGTTCTGCACCGCGTAAGCCACGACATCACGCAGCGCCTGCTGGTACTCATCAGCAATTTTCTTGAAGTAAGGCGCTAACAGCAAATTGGCAATACCAGCGTTTTCTGCGTAAGCATCGGTGATTTTCTGCAGGAACTGAGCGCGAATGATACAACCCGCACGGAAAATCTTAGCAATCTCGCCGTAGTTGAGATCCCAGTGATATTCATCAGACGCGGCGCGTAGCTGCGAGAAGCCCTGCGCATAGGAGACGATCTTGCCAAGATACAGCGCGCGACGCACTTTCTCGATAAATTCCGCTTTGTCGCCTGCCGGTTGCGCTTTCGGCCCGGAGAGCACTTTAGATGCGGCAACACGTTGCGCTTTCAACGAAGAGATGTAACGCGCAAAGACAGATTCGGTAATCAGCGACAGCGGTTCGCCCAGATCCAGCGCGCTCTGGCTGGTCCATTTACCGGTCCCTTTGTTGGCGGCTTCATCAAGAATGACATCCACCAGGTAATTACCGTCTTCATCTTTTTTAGTGAAGATGTCTTTAGTGATGTCGATCAGATAACTGCTCAGCTCGCCGTTATTCCACTCAGTAAAAGTGTTCGCCAACTCTTCATTGCTGAGGTTCAGGCCGCCTTTCAGCAGGGAGTAAGCTTCAGCGATAAGCTGCATATCGCCATATTCAATACCATTGTGGACCATCTTGACGTAGTGACCCGCACCATCGGCGCCGATATAGGTCACGCACGGTTCGCCATCTTCCGCCACAGCAGCAATCTTCGTCAGGATCGGCGCCACCAGTTCATAGGCATCTTTCTGACCGCCAGGCATGATAGATGGCCCTTTCAGCGCGCCCTCTTCACCACCGGAAACACCGGTACCGATAAAGTTAAAACCTTCCGCAGACAGCTCGCGATTGCGACGGATTGTGTCCTGGAAGAAGGTGTTACCGCCATCAATAATGATATCGCCTTTTTCCAGATACGGTTTCAGCGAATCGATAGCAGCATCAGTACCTGCGCCCGCTTTCACCATTAACAGGATACGACGAGGCGTTTCGAGGGATTCAACAAACTCTTTCACCGTGTAATAAGGCACCAGCTTTTTGCCGGGATTCTCTGCAATCACTTCTTCGGTCTTTTCACGGGAGCGGTTGAAAACGGATACGGTATAACCACGGCTTTCGATGTTGAGCGCGAGATTGCGCCCCATCACTGCCATACCGACGACGCCGATCTGTTGCTTGGACATTACATACTCCTGTCAGGTGTGGTCACCGCGCGACGAGAGCGCGGCTTGAAATGCATTGTAAATCTTAACTCAAGTTGACTCGATAAAACAATGTTTAAGCATGACTTAAGACAACTATTTTATTATTAATATAAAAATAAACATGAATTAATCACGATTAAAAGTAAATGCTTTTTGGCACTATGCGCTGAAAACAATCAAAAGGTTATAATAAATATTTATATGCAATTATCCCTAAATTACATTTACATACAATTATACTTTATACTTAAAGAAATATATTTAATAGCTATCTACGTAGTATTGTAGAATATAATATTGACAATAATGGGACAGGTAAAAGTCGAAAAGGAAGTCGAATTAAAAGATTTTTTATTAACTCAGGGAAAGTCAAATAACCTTTTTTGTAAAAATCAACTTGTACTGAAAATTCTGACTTTGCATATTTCAAACCTGCACGTCTGGCAGACATTCCATTTCCAGTTCTAGCAAATACTAATACATCAGATAAATTAGCTGTGATAACACCATTTTGTATCATGCGCATCCAAAGCGCATAGTCTTCATATAAATACTCATGCTGGTAACCACCAGCACTGATAACCAAATCTTTTTTAAATACAACAGCCATATGGTTGAACGCATTTCTTTTTTTAACAAATCGCAAAATTTCTTGATGTGTTAATGGTAATTTACGAAAAGCATAAACGTCGTTAATTGAGTTTTTAAATTCACCAATAGTAGAACTCAACAACCCAACTTCTGGATGTTGTTGAAGATAAGATATTTGTTTTAAAAAACGGTCTTTATGGCAAATATCATCAGTATCCATTCTAGCAACGATATTAAATGAACACTGTGCAAGACCTTTGTTGAGAGCGCTACCTAAACCAACATTAACCGGAATTCTTACTATATTAATATTCAGGCTGCCACTCCATTTTGAAACCACACCTTCCAGTTCAGCACTAAGTGGTCCATCAAAAACGCATATAATCTCGGCAGGCAACAACGATTGATTTGCAAGACTTGCGAAACACGCTTCAAGATAAACTGGACTTTCTTTATAGTATAAAGACATCAATACGCTAAACGATTTTGCACTATCACACATTAATATTCACCTGCGTATATAAAAACCTAAACATCATATAGTAGAATGCATAACATGAAAAAACAAAGCATACATAAGTCTTAAAATAATAATAACAAAAAATACCACCAATCAAGAGAATCATGTAATAAATATAGCGGCCGTTTTTTTTATTAGTCAATAAAAATGTCTTAAAAAAGCTTAGCCCGAATCTATTCTCGGCACATCTTTCAAAGGTATTGATAAGAGGAAATAATAAAATCATTATAAAAAAAACGCTAACATTATTAACCCCAGAAAACAATAACACTGGTGAACAATATCGCAATGTCACTAATACGAAATGTAGTGGTATATTTAATCTATTCCTGACTGAATTATAAACTACATATGTAGGTATTATGAACCAACTTGCTAACAAAAAAGTCAAAGAATTCTCATATGAAAAAAAAATAATAATTGTTAAAGATATTGCGATAGTAAAACGAAAAAAATAAATAGTTTTCTTGTTTCTTTCATAAAATTGTAACTGAGAATATCCAAGCCGCAATGTTGGCGATACTTCATTTTTTATCGTTTCAGTATCATTATATATATACCCAATCTCATAAAGATTATACACTAAAAGGATACCAAGAAATGATTTCAATAAATAAATAAAATTAACTATCGGAGATAGAAACATAAAAGATAGAAGAACAGGAATTAGATAAATTATAATCCATGAAAAAAATCTTGTAACTGCCCTAAATCTAGTTTGTTGTGAATACCAGAATGGAATATAAAAAATGTTATACTCTTTCATAATCATCCATTTTTATCATGTTAATAAGTTTATCATAATTGATAAATTCAATACCATTTTTTATGAATACTTTTTCATTTTTCAAAGTAGGGACACCATACCCATGGCTACATAATTTTAATATTTCGACATCCTGAATGTTATCACTAATAAAACAGTAGGAAACTGCATCTTTCTCAATCTCATCGAATATTTTATTTTTACTAAAAAGGAGATCATCAATAATCACCCCTTGACACAACTCATTTTTATACACCAGTTGACTACAAAAATAATTAAGGGATAAATGTGAAGCAATTACCTCAACAATAAAATCTAAAGAAGCGGAAATAATTGTCACAGGTATTTGCTTATTCTTAGCCAATTGGATGACATCAGCGAGTTCTTTATTCTTTATAAAAAGATTATTAGCAAGCATCCATTGCACATGAATCTTAAGTGAATTTCTACTGTATCCGTTTAAAAAGCGAATCGCAATCCTTCTATTAAGATCGATTTTAGCTGTAAATAACAACTTAAATATGGCTCTCATGATAAATGACGAGCTAATTTTTCTATAAAACCAATAATAGCGATTATAGTTATGAGTAAAGAAAGAATCCAAGAACATGAACGTTGTGTTACCTTTAATTAGAGTATCACATAGATCAACGTATACATGCTTAAACATTACTGTCTCCAATCAAAAAAAAGTCTAGCTAATCCAATATATAAATACTTAGATTTAATGCTGAGCATAACTTTTGGAAGGAGTCCCAGAGCATCTTTCTTCGAAGTTGAGCCAAAATTTGAAAAATGTTCCAGATAGATGAATCGAAGAGCTCTACTATAAAATTCTTTATCTTTATAATCGTTTAAGATCTTTATTTTTTCTAACATCATCATCTTATAATGCGTATGGGTATTATTACTATGAATACGATACATTGTCAGAAGGTAAGGTATTGTGATAAATTTGTAACCTGCATTTAGAAGTTTAAAATAAAGCCAAATATCTTCAATCCTAATTTCTTTTGGAAAAATAACTGCGTTATTAATAAAAAGACTTGCTCGGTACAGTTGAGTTGGAGAGTACAAACAAATTCTATCTGTAATTAGATCATTGAGAGTCCACCATTTAAAGCCTACCTTAGGTAATAGCCCTCCTTTATTAATTGAGCCATCGTCGTTAATTCTGATCATATTACCAAAACAAGCAGCAGCTTCAGGGGCATTTTTTAAGGCATTAACCTGAAGTTCAATTCTATTTGAGATCATAATGTCATCACTAGCAAAGAAACTTACAAACTCCCCACTAATATTTTTTAGTCCTTCATTAATTCCACCTGTAATACCAGCGTTATTTTTCAGAAAAATTAATTTTACATTATCAATTTTTTGATAGTTTTTAAGTATGTCTGATGTATTATCCGAAGAGTTGTTATCTACAATAACAAGTTCAATATTTTTATATGTTTGGCACAATACACTTTCAATCGCATCTTTTATAAATTGACCATGATTATAAGATATTATAATTATAGAAACCTTATCACTTTGATACATGATATTTACCTCCCCTATCGAGAAAAGACAATAAAATATAAATAATAAATATTAATATTAATTGTGTATTAAATAACATCGCATTAAAATTACTGATAACCGTAGTTACGGAAACGATGAAAAAGCTATAAAAACTCATTGTTAATAATGTCTTTTTTCTTGTCCGGAAAAATATACACAACAAACTATTTACTATGCCACCATAAAAACTTCCAAAAACAACCCCTATGTAACCAAAATTGGAGAAAGTTTCGTGAGCAAAAAATCCATTCACATTCCAACCACCATTTTCAACCATTGTTGGCAGATATTGGTACATGAAAATCTCTGATGCTCTAGGTGCTGGAGTAATATTCAATAATTTATTAAAAATCGTATCCATACTGGATAGACCCAAAACATTATGGCTTGAAAAGTAATCTGCCGCATAGAATACAGCGGCTTCCTGAGCAATAAATAATCTCTCAATAAGTATATACAGAAGATAATCTGAGCTATCAAACTGAAAAAGAATAATATACATCAAAAAAATCAAAGAAAATATTAATAACAGCGCAAAAAAGTAAATCTTTTTACTAATGTCTTTTACAGATGAATATGACACTAAAAGCCCCAAAAAATAAAAAACTAGCGGTGCTTTCTCTCCATTTATAATTAATGTTAACATAGAGAGAAATAAAGTAATGATAAAAATAAAAAAGTGTTTCTTGAATTTTAAATATGAAATAAAACAATAATATGAAAAAATTGTTGGTAATATTCCAGCCAATGTTTTGAAATAACCGATTCCTGAATAATCTTTTGTCACTTCTAATCTTCGAATGGCAATTTCTTCCGCAGAAGCTCCTTTGAGTACCATAAATAGTGGGGCAGGGTATATTGATACTATATAATATAAAATCAGCATACACGACAGTAAAAATAAGACTAACATGAGTAGGCTATTACTATTAAGTATCAAACGTGAGTAGTACCTATCCCAATTCACTTTGCTAGTGGTATTTTTTGTGTAGAATGAATAAAAAATCTCAACAATAAAAGCAGCAAGAAAAAATATAAAAAAAGAAATAGTGGTAATAAAAAGGCCAAGGTTCTTTGCTTTTGTATTATTCGCAATCGGTTCGACAAAAAATGAATTGTCCATTATGCCAGAATATATTATAAACGATCCCACAACACAAAATAAGAACATAGTCCAAAAAAGGACGCAATAATAATTAAGTCGTTTAAAATAAAAGACCCCCAAGTAGTAACCGGGAATAAAACTCAATAAAATTATGAGTAAATTTATAGTAAACTCCATCTAAGATGCCTTTAGGTATATTTTTTGATAAAAAAAGTACGCTGTAAATGCAAGATATAAGAAATATGTTATAGTGTAGGCTAAAGAAAGATAATGCCATGATAAAAAATATATAATCACGCTTGTTGAAGTAGCAAGAGTAATCGCCGATAAAATTTCACATGTTATGAATATTTTCCATTTTTCTTTCGTTAGTAATGCAAAAGAAAAAATCCAACTAATGACCTTAAAAAAATCCCCAACCATTTGCCAGCCAAACAACGGAGACATATTATAAAATGAAGGCGTAAAGAGAATATTTATGATATAAAACTTTAGATAATAGACACAGAAACAACCAATAGCAGTTATCGGTATTAATAATTTCAATATATTTATTAATTCATATTTGTATTCATTTTTTTCATGCGTTTCAGATAGTTTTGGGAGATAATAAATAGTTAATGTAGTTGTTGCCAACATAATATTTATTGTACTTATTCGATTAATAGCTTCCCAATACCCAGATACTTCCCAAGATATATTAGTACCTATCAGATTCCTAAGAAACATTTGAGTAAGTGGCACAGCTAAAGATGAGAACAAAGCCATAAAAGCAAACCGACTAAGCCCATTAACTATAGCTCTATTAACATTCCCCATTAAAAAGCGAATTTGAAACCATTTCTGCTTTACAAAATAAGTAAAGGTTATAATAAAGTTTAATGATTGATTTATTGTTAATGCAATCAAAGCACCTTTTAACCCTAAAAAAAATGTTAAAAAACCAGTTATAATCAATACTAAAAGACTGCTAGTTATGTTGAGAAGTATATAAGCTCTTACTGCCTTCATTCCGTTAAGAATAGCCATTAAATAGCTATTCAACATCATAAATATAAAAGAACCTGCGAGCCAATATGAAATATCACTATCGATTTTATTATTAAAAATGGAATGATTTATATCTTTAAAAAACAATACTATAATTAATGAAACCAATAGACTAGAAACTATACTGACTGTTCCCGCGGTCTTCCATACATCTATAAGTTTATTTTCATCATTTACACTTTGGGCTGTATATTTCGTAATGCCATTCGAAATTGCTCCCGCAGAAAATGCTGAAAGTGTTTGCACAAAACTCTGATACTGCCCTATTACCGCGTAACCACTGGGGCCGACGTAAACAGCTAGGACTTTATTAAGTCCTAGCATAGCCAGCATTTTTATTATTACAGAAATCCCATTATAAAAACTGACTTTTATTAAGTTCATGATTAACAATCAAATTTATTTAAAGTATCAATTACATAACTAACTTGCTCTTCTGTAAGAGTGGGATCCATTGGTATAGAAACCACCTCATGATGTAGTTCTTCACTAAGAGGGAGACTTAAATCATGAAGTTCGTTATAAGCCTGTTGTTGATGTGGTGGTGTTGGATAATGAATTACGGTTTGGATATCATTGTCTTCCAGATAGCGTTGAAATATGTCTCTATTTTTTACTCTAACAACAAAAAGATGCCACACATGATTCTCTTCGCAGGAAATTGCTGGAAGAGTTATTGAATCATTATTTATCTCGCTTAAATATCGATTTGCTATACTGCGTCTTATAAAAATATCGTTATCAAGATATGTTAATTTTACATTCAAAAATGCGGCCTGAATTTCGTCTAGTCTACTATTTACACCTTTATACTCATGCTTATATTTTGTTTTTGAACCATAATTTCTCAAGTAACTTACAACGTCGGCTAATTTAGTATCATTAGTAGTGATCGCTCCGGCGTCACCTAATGCACCAAGGTTTTTACCTGGATAAAAACTAAATCCAGCGGCATCCCCCCAACTTCCCGCTTTTTTTCCATTAATGGAAGCACCATGTGCTTGTGCACTATCCTCCAATACTAAAAGATTATGCTCTTTTGCAAAGTGCATAATTTCATCCATTGGTGAAATTAATCCATAGAGATGCACGGGAAGTATAACGCGCGTATTGACTGTAACTTTAGATTTGATATTGTCAATCGATATATTATAACTAAACTCGTTTGGTTCAATTAGTACTGGCCTTAAACCTGCCTCACTTATTGCGAGAATTGAAGCAATATATGTATTGGCAGGAACAAGTACTTCATCATTCTGTTTTATTTTACCTAGCTCCTGCCATGCCTTGAGAGTTAACGTTAAGGCATCAAGTCCATTCGCCACACCTATGGCATGTTTCACGTTACAGTATTTTGCAAAATTTTCCTCAAAAGCATTCAATTCCGAACCTGAAATGTACCATCCACTTTCAATAACTCTGGTTGCGGCTTTGATTAATTCATCCTTATAACGAGCATTGGACTTCTGTAGGTCTAGAAAAGGGATCATTGAACCTCCAAAAACTTCACGATGTTTGCGGGATTACCTACAACCAGAGCATTATCAGGCACATCTTTTGTCACAACAGCCCCAGCCCCAATCATACAGTTACGACCAATTTTAATACCGGGAAGAATAGTCGAATTAGCACCAATCGAAGAATTTTCCCCAATTACAGTTTCAAAAAATTGGGTATCATGATTCTTGGAACGTGGATATTTATCATTTGTAAAGGCAACACAAGGACCAATGAAGACATTATTATGTATCCTTACTCCATCCCAAATATAAACTCCAGACTTTATAGTCACAGAATCTCCAATGATAACATCATTTTCTATAAAGCAGTTCGTACATATATTGCAATTTCTACCAATTTTGGCATTTTTAAGAATAACAACAAATTGCCATACATTGGTACCTTCACCTATAGATTGTGATTGGACATCGCTTAGTCTATGTATAAACATCATCCCACCGCCAATTTAAATACTTCATAATCTCTAATGTAATCAGATTCATCATATTCATTGCTGGCTAATATCATCAATACACAATCATCAGAAAAATCCGACATTTCTCTCCAGATTAGAGAATTAACAAGTAATCCTTGTGAAGGATTATCTAAGAGAATACTAACCCTTTCATATCCATCATCTAAAATAAAACGGCACGACCCTCTGACAGGAATAATTAATTGTTTTAGATTTTTATGTGCATGGAATCCTCTAACAACTCCTTGTTTAGTATCAAAGATGTAATACACCCGTCTGATTTCAAAATCTATATTTTTATCTCTTTCTAAAGAAATAAGGGTGCCTCTTTCATCACCATGTACCTGTAATGGGATAAGTTGGACATTCATAATTTACCCTACTAATTTTAATAAATACTGACCATAATGATTTTTACAGAACTGCTGTCCTCTTTCAAATAAATTTTCCTTTGTAAGCCACCCATTTCTCCAACCAATTTCTTCCAGACAAGCCACCATCATTCCTTGTCTTTTCTGGACAGTTTCAACAAAAGTGCCCGCTTCAATTAAGCTATCGTGGGTGCCTGTATCTAGCCAAGCAAAACCGCGACCAAGTAATTCTACATTTAGGGCATTATTATCCAAATAAACTGCATTTAGCGTGGTAATTTCGAGTTCACCGCGAGAGGAAGGCTCGATAGTTTTTGCTATTTCTATAACTTTATTGTCATAAAAATATAACCCAGTCACTGCCCAATTAGATTTTGGATTAATCGGTTTCTCCTCAATACTTAGAGCTTTAAATTCCCGATCAAATTCAACAACTCCAAACCTTTCAGGATCCCTAACCTGATATCCAAATATTGTCGCACCGCATATTCTCTCACTAGCAATTTTTAGTTTAGGAGTAAATCCCTGTCCAAAGAAAATATTATCCCCTAGTACAAGGCATACCGAATCCTGACCGATAAAATTTTCGCCAATAATAAATGCCTGCGCTAAACCATCTGGACTTGGTTGCATTGCATATGAAATATTAATACCGAACTGATTGCCATCACCAAGTAATCTGACAAAACTCTGCTGATCTTCGGGCGTAGTAATAAGCAAAATGTCTTGTATTCCAGCCAACATTAAAACAGACAGTGGATAATAGATCATTGGTTTATCATAAACAGGCAGTAATTGTTTTGAAACTCCCATTGTAATCGGATATAAACGAGTGCCTGATCCACCTGCTAAAATAATACCTTTCATTTTATTCTAATCCTAAACGCTCACGTTGATAGCTACCATCCTGAACTCGACGACACCATTCAGTATTATTTAAATACCACTCAATAGTTTTACGAATACCACTTTCAAAAGTTTCCTGAGGTTTCCAATCTAACTCACGGCTAATTTTATCAGCATTAATGGCATAACGGCGATCATGGCCTGGACGATCCGCAACATAAGTGATTTGTTCACGATAAGAAGTCGCTTTGGGTACAATCTCATCCAGCAGATCACAGATGGTAAATACCACATCGAGATTTTTCTTCTCATTGTGGCCACCAATGTTATAAGTCTCCCCTGCCTTGCCTTCAGTCACTACCATATGAAGCGCGCGAGCGTGATCTTCTACATATAGCCAATCGCGAATCTGATCCCCTTTGCCATAAATTGGCAAAGGCTTTCCTTCCAGTGCGTTCAAAATGACCAACGGAATCAGTTTTTCAGGGAAGTGATAAGGGCCATAGTTATTAGAACAATTGGTAACGATCGTTGGTAGACCATAGGTACGCCGCCAGGCACGGACTAAATGATCGCTGGATGCTTTTGACGCAGAATAGGGGCTACTTGGCGCATATGCCGTCGTTTCAGTAAATAACGGCAGCGTAACGCTGTTTTCAACTTCATCAGGATGCGGTAAATCGCCGTAAACTTCATCAGTGGAAATATGATGAAAACGAAAATTATTTTTTTTATCTTCGCCAAGCGCAGACCAGTATTTACGCGCAACTTCAAGAAGTACATAGGTGCCAACGATATTGGTTTCAATAAATGCTGCCGGCCCGGTAATCGAACGGTCCACATGACTTTCCGCAGCCAAATGCATCACCGCGTCCGGCTGGTACTGCTCAAAAATGCGCGTTATTTCAGCGGAATCACAAATATCCGCGTGTTCAAAATTGTAGCGATTACTTTCAGAAATATCAGAAAGGGATTCAAGATTACCGGCGTAGGTTAATTTATCAATATTAACTACAGTGTCCTGTGTATTCTTAATAATATGGCGAACAACAGCTGATCCAATAAAACCTGCCCCGCCAGTAATAAGTATCTTCACTTTTCTATTCCATAAGGCGTATTTAATGTGGTATTTAATTTGCCAATAAAAATTAATTGCTCAAGTCGTTACACACGCTACCGCCCCTGGCTCATCAGCTACCAGTGCACTGCGTACATATCGACTTGTTACAAACCTCGCCCATACAGGGCAAAGCTCACTAAAACTTAAACGCCAATTGTCTTATCAATTGCCGTTAGAAACAAGGATAAATCTTATAAAATCAGCATTAAAATGCTCCAGATAACCCCTTGTTACTTAAGCCTTTTATACAAAACTAAAACGGCAGTCAACACTCGTTTCAGCCAACTTGCCGCCTCGAATGTTCACTGCCGTTATTATTTTTGTCACAACCATTTATCATGGTTGTTAATGCTTATTCATGTAACAACTGCTCTATGCTCTTACGGAACTTCGTCCCTTCTTTCAGGTTACGGAGCCCGTACTTCACAAATGCCTGCATATAGCCCATTTTTTTACCACAGTCATAGCTATCGCCCGTCATTAGCATCGCGTCAACCGACTGTTTTTTCGCCAGCTCAGCAATGGCATCGGTGAGCTGGATACGACCCCAGGCACCCGGTTCAGTTCTTTCCAGTTCCGTCCAGATGTCGGCTGAAAGCACATAACGGCCTACCGCCATCAAATCGGAATCCAGCGTCTGCGGCTGATCCGGTTTTTCGATAAACTCCACAATCCGGCTGACTTTGCCTTCATTATCCAGCGGCTCTTTCGTCTGGATAACGGAATACTCCGATAAATCACCTTTCATGCGCTTCGCCAGCACCTGGCTACGCCCCGTATCATTGAAACGCGCCACCATCGCCGCAAGGTTATAGCGCAGCGGATCGGCGGTAGCATCATCAATAATAATATCCGGGAGTACCACAATGAAAGGGTTATCGCCCACGACCGGACGCGCGCACAGAATAGAGTGCCCCAGTCCTAACGGCTGCGCCTGGCGAACGTTCATAATCGTCACGCCCGGTGGGCAGATAGATTGCACTTCCGCCAGAAGTTGGCGCTTAACGCGCTGCTCAAGAAGTGATTCAAGTTCATAAGAGGTGTCGAAGTGGTTCTCAACGGCGTTTTTAGACGCGTGAGTCACCAGTACGATTTCTTTGATCCCTGCAGCCACAATCTCATCGACAATGTACTGAATCATTGGCTTGTCGACGATCGGTAGCATCTCTTTTGGGATTGCCTTGGTGGCAGGCAACATGTGCATACCCAACCCTGCTACCGGTATAACTGCTTTCAAATTAGTCATTATCTCTCCTACCTCTAAATGGCTGATAAAGTATAGACTTTTGCCACATGTTAGCCAGTTTATATAAATCTCACCCCAACTTACTGTAATAGCTACAGTTATGTTGCGGTAAACCATCTACTAACACTACACTTCATCAGCTATGTGGGTATTCAGATTACTCGGAATTGAGCGCATCAATATACCCAAGTATGACATGCGGTACTTCATGACAAACATAGCAGCATTACTCGGAAACGAATGTAATGTCATCTTGCTTTGCATGAACAAACTCATATTGCAACGTACGATCCAATCCCTGAGATAAGGTGTATGGCGCAATAAAACCAGAAGAATGCACTTTCGTGGCGTCAAACTGCGTAGTAGCACAGAATTTTTTAACACGAACCGAGCTTACAGCATACTTCTTGCCCGTTACTTTGCTCAGGATATCGAAACAGTAGCCTCCCAGCATACCTAATGGATATGGAAGGTGCATCGATGGTATTTTTTTGCCCAAGCTCTGTTCTACTTCAGCAACCAATTGGTTCATATTTAAATCAGGTTTATCAACATAGTTATAAACTTCATAGCCCGCTGTAACATTCTTGAGTTTGAATTTGATAAACTCGACGATATTACCAACATAAGCCATTGATTTATAGTTAGTTCCCGGACCAACCATCGCAAATTTACCACCAGCGATCTGTTTCAAGAGATTGTAGACATTACCGCGGTTACGCTCCCCGAAAATAACGGTAGGACGAATTATGGTCAAAGAACGCTCATTCGGCGCTTTAGCATGCCACTCACGCAGAACTTCTTCTGCTTGCCATTTGCTTTTTCCGTAATGATTAAAAGGATCGTGAGGGTGCGTTTCGTCAGGATTTTTCTTGTTGAGGCCATAGACTGCAACAGAACTGGTGAAGATGATGTTTTTTACGCCATTTTTTTCCATCGCCGCCAGTACGTTACGTGTCCCCTGGACGTTGACATCATAATAAAGCGAGGTAGGACTGACGTCATCACGATGCTCTGCAGCCAATAGTACGACTGTATCAAAACCCGCCAGCGTCTGATCAAGGATTTGTTGGTCACGAACATCGCCAATCCGGGTAATCTCTGGATAGAAATGGCTTTGCTGTTTATCCAGATTCTTGATATTAAAATCATCCACAGCCGTTTCAAGGAGTCGAGTTCCTACGAATCCGGAAGCACCAATGAGCAAAACGTTATCGTTCATAAATCACTTAGTCTGGTAGAAATACAAGAAAACAAGATAAAGATGAGTATCTTCCCTGAGTAGTCAACGCTGCTCAGTCCCAGCTTTAACGGTATTGGATGATTATAATCTTTTACTGGATGATATCCACTAAGATTGTGCTGCCTGCATTTTACCCTCCCCGCTTCGGCAGCGGAAAATTCACTGCTTCGACATTCACGGTTTGGTGATTAACCCTGTCGATATCCACGGAACTCTGCCCGTTTTCATTGATAGCATGAACATTAGCGAGGGAAAGCAGCGTGTCCTGGCGGGCCATAAATTGACCACGGACATCTTTACGCAAATCGAAATGCATTTTTAACGCCGGGCCAATCGCTGAAATTTGCATCACGTTGATATTGCGCAGAAAGAGGTGCTGCGGTTGATTATGCAGTTCCAGCGTAGCACGCGTCATCCGTACGTTGGTGATGGCGACAAAAGAGGGGGTGTTACCGGAGGAAATTTGAATGCCGCGTAATTTATAAGCAACCTGGCGATTATCCAACCGAATAGCGTTTAATTTAAAGTTTTGCGGAATTGACAGGTATTTTCCTTTAACGACGCCATAGCCGATGAGCATCCCGGCACTATTCGTCATATCAATATTATCAATGACGAAATTATCACAGCCATAAATTGCGATCGTTGCGTTATCAATACCCGCCTTTTTACTGAAATCTGGCGTGATGTTTTTGGCTTTGACATTGCGAATAACGAAATGTTTGCCATTTTCTACGTGCACCAGCTGTCGGCAATCAGATCCGGTAATATTGGCCACCACAAAGTTTTTTACTGCCTGGTCTTCAGGATAACTATTGTCATAGGTGCTACCCGCCAGCCCGATGCCGATCCCCCAGTTGATTTTGCCATTGGTACAATCAATGCGTTCGATGACATGATCGGAAATCAGGATGTCGCGGTCGTGAATCGCGACATTCCACTCAATGGCGTCCCCCTGCAAATCGCTAAAGCGGCTATGCGTAATCCGCGCGCCGTCCATTTGGTTATGAAATCCCTGGCGGAGAATGGCGTAGTTGGCGTGGGTAACAGTGATGTCATCGATAATGAGATTACGCATCACCTGCGGTTCCTTACCACCAATGAAAATTTGCGCGACGGGGCCAAAGCCGCTCATTGTCACGCCTTTAATCACACAGTCCGACCCGCGAACATCCAGCGTCACATTGTGCAGACTGCCGCCCTGCTCCCCCACCACCTGACACCCGTCCTGCAAAATAAACCGTCCCCGGCCATTCCCACGCACCGCGCCCTGTACCCGCAGCGTTTTTCCCGCCGGAATCGTTATCGCCGCATTGATATTTTCACACACCCATCCTGGCGGTACGACCACGGTCTGTCCGTCGGCGAAGGCCTGTTTGAACGAGGCGATACCGTCATCCGCCGGATAATCCTTAATATCGACGGTCTCGCGAGGTTCACGCGCCTGTACCGGCAAGGCGCGCAGAAAAGGAAGAACAGCAAGCGCAGAACCTGCCGTCAGGAGGGTACGTCGGGAGAACTTATTCACGGGCATACCACCTCGTTTATATTGTTTGTAGCAGGCTGGCTAACTGGCGATTAATCGCCTGCTGATTAAAATCTTGCGCCACTTTTTCACGGGCGCGCGTGATCACCGACTCCAGCGTGTCGTGGTCAATCCGGCTGAACTCAGCGAGTCGGGCCGCCAGCGCCTGCGCATCGTTTTCCGGCACCAGCCAGCCGGATTTGCCGGCCTCCACCAGTTCCGGAATACCGCTATGCACGGTAGATACCACGGGAATCCCTACCGCCATCGCCTCCATCAGCGCTACCGGAATACCTTCCATATCGCCATCCGTACCGGTAATCGACGGCAGCAAAAAAACATCGGCGTCATCCAGCATCGCCTTCACTTCATGGTTCGGTTTAAACCCCGGCATCTCAATGACATCCTCTAGCTGATACTGCTCGATGAGCGTGCGCAGCCGACGTTCCCACGGGCCAATCCCCAGAATGTGGTAGCGAAACGCCACGCCCTGCGCTTTCAGTTGCCGACAGGCTTCAATCGCTACATGCAGGCCTTTTTTCTCGGTCAGGCGCGCGACGGAAATCATCTCCAGCGGCATCCCTGGCGCTTTCACCGGACGATGGGTAAAACGCGTCATGTCGACGCCCATGCGCGAAACGGCAATCTTTTCCGGCGGACAGCCCATACTTTTCAGGCGACCGGCCCACAGTTCGCTGATGGGCAGCATCAGATCGCCACGACGAAACAACTGCTGATACTCCGGCGTGTAATGACTGAGCACTTCGCGGCTGGAAATATCAATCCCGTGGAAAATAGTCGCGATTTTGCCGCGAAGCACGCCCAGTTCGCGTAGTTTGGCCGCCGTCACGCCCGCCGGACCAAAGTGCGCGATGAACACATCCGCTCCAAAAGGCTGGCTTACCTGCGCGCAAATTGTGGAAAGGATCAAATTGCGTGATTCATCGCCATAGCGGGTAAAATTGAGCGCTTTCCAGGTCGCCGCCCGATGCAGCCCCGGCAGCGTTTTACATGCCCGGTAGCGCAGTTTCGCCAGCCGTCCCTGGGGCTCATCCTGTAACCAGCGGGTTTTCGCCGCCAGGCCATACTTCTCCCAGGCGGCGTGAGTATGTTGGGTATCGCCTTTTTGTAACGCGACAATCTCCACCTCATGGCCCATATCAATAAACGCAGTAATCTGATTCAGCACAAAGGTTTCCGATGAGAGTGGAAATTTCAGCAGAAAAAAGCTGACTTTCATTGCGCCTCCCGAATTCTGTCGAGAACGGATTTGATCATCGTGAACCCTTTCGCCCGCTCCTCGGTGACGGCGTTAGCCACTTTTGCCTTTAGCGCAGGCAATTGATTGAGCGTATCGGCCACCACGCTTTGTAATGAACCGTTCAGCAAGTGACGGATATCAATAGCCAATTCCGCCAGGCCTAGCTGCTGCATAATCCCGGCGGATTTATGTTCATAATTAATGGCGATAGCGGGCGTGCCAAAATTCATGGAGATAATAGCGGAATGCAGGCGCGTCCCGATGGTCAGTACGCAGGAGGCGAGGATCTTTCCGATTTCCACGTCATTGAGTTCGTCCATCGCGATATGGAAATGCTCTGAGTCGTTTACATACTTCGCCATCCGTAACGCAACCATCCGGTCATCGCGGTTATAGCGATCGATACTGGTGCAGGTCGACAGCGCCAGTACCTGATAACCGTCCGCAATCAGGCGATTCACGACCTGGGCAAATGCCTGCTCATAGGCCTGCTGAGTGGTGCCCAGGCGTCTATCAAACGGCTCCAGATCGCGCAACGTAATCGCGACGGTTTTGCGGCGCGCGGTGACGTCCAGCCAGTGCTGCACAGCATAACTGGCGACAAACTCGTCGTGACGGCGTTCGACTAACCAGGCAGTATCCACCCCCTGCTCTACTTTTCGGGTATCGATCTGCGCGGCGGTCATCAGATCGCGGCTGACGGTTTCACGCAGGATCAGCGCACTGGTGCGTCCAAAAACATAATTGGCGAGCTGGTTAAAGTCAGGGTTCTGGAAAGGGCCGACGCTATGTCCCACCATATAAATTGGTTTGTTCGCCATAAACGCGCACAGCGGATATTCAAAGTGAGTCAAACCGTATAAGTCGACATAGTTTGAACCGCCCACCTGAATGACGGCGTCATACTGCGCAATAAATTGCGCGAATTCGGCAAATTCCGGCGCGATAGCAAAATTACGCAGCGATCCTTCCTGGGCGACTTTAGACAATAAAATTTTATGCTGAAAACGACGGCGTAATACTTTTTTCACCCGACCGTTAAGTCCTGCCGCCGCCTGCTGTTTCTGACTTAACTGATACAGCGGGTCGGCAATAATCGGGCGCCCCTGCAACCAGGAGGAACTCACCGGGAAACGGCTCATCACATCCATCTCCGCCTCTGGCGCCTGTTGACGGATGGCATCAAGCAAACCGCGCATAATGGCGCTATCACCACGGTTGCCGCATGTGTGGTTGCCTAAAATTAATAATTTCATAAATAGCCTCTTATATCCCCGTCATCCGACACGTAATAACTTTTTCAGTTTTGCACTGCCAACAAGCTGATTTTTAATTTCCATCACCAGCGCATTGCGTGAAAAAATAATCATTAAAATAAAACTCAAAATACCGACCATAACCTGTAGCGCGAATACCCCTGACAACGGTAAATAGCCGTCGACCAGCTTTCCTGCGCCGTAGCTGGTAATAAATGTGGGCAATGAGAGATAAAACGGTAGCCACAGGCTGAGAATATACTGACGATAGCTGGAGCCGAGTACCGGCTTAATCATCACGAAATAGCTCAGAATGGTGTTGATGATTTGCACCACCAGGAACCCCAGCGTCACGCCAATCGCCCCCGCCAGATGGCCACCAATGAGAATTGCCGGGATAAACAGAAACGTTTTAAAGACGTTGAATTTAAAGCTGATATCCACGCGCGCTTTCGCCATCAACAGCGAACCAATCGGGTTGCCGACCGAGCGCAGCAGCCCCACCACGCACAGCAATTGCAGGATCGGGATAATGCTGTTCCACTTCTCGCCAAACACTAACGGCACAAAATTGTTCGCCACTACCATCAGGCCCAACAGCGCGGGAAAATTGATAATTCCCACCACGGAAAGCAACTTATAGAAGTTGACGCGCAGCTTCTCGGTATCGTCCTGGATTTTTGCGAATGCCGGAAATAGCACGCGAGTAATGATGGGGTTAAGCTTCGCCGGCGGCACAACCGCCACGTTGTACGCGAGGTTATATCCCCCGGCGACGCTTGCGCCGAGAATTCTCGCCAGTACCAGCGTCGATAAATTCGTGTTGATGTAATTGACGATACTGTCCGCCGTCAGCCACGCGCCAAAACGCAGGTTCGTGGACACCGATACCAGCGAAAAATGCAGCCCCGGACGATAAATCTTGCGGCCAAAGTAACCAAACAGCAGCGTTCGCACCGCGCTGTTCACCAGATAGCCGAGAATCGCGGTTAACGCCAGCGGCCAGTAATGGGCGCTAATCACCGTAAAGGTGAACCCCGCCAGCACGGAGGTCGTTTCGATCATGCCGATCTTATTGAACTCCAGCTCTTTTTGCATCAGCGCGCGGAACTGCTGCCCGTGAGGGATCACGATAAACGCCAGCGACAACGTTTTGATTAACGGCGCGAGATCCGGGTTATGCAAAACATGGGCAATCGCATCGCTCAGCCAAAAGACCACCGCAAATACCACAATCCCAAGCCCAACGTTTAGCCAGTAGAGCGTGGTCAGCTCCAGATGCCCAATCGTTTTACGCTGGATAATCGAGTTCGCGATGCCAAAGTCCGAGATCGTGTCGGCCAGCGCAATAATCACCAGCGAGACGGTCAACAGGCCAAACTGGTGGTTGTCGATGATCCGCGCCAGCACCGTCATCTGAATTAACCCCAGACCGATAATCACTATCGTGGCGATAGCCGACCATTTAGCGCCGCTGATCGTTTTTTGTCGTAAACTCATTCTTTTCTCCAGAACCTGTTCACAAGGCATCATTGGCGCAGCCAGATTGAACACGGACTGCGCGGAAAAACCGGAGCGTACACGCTGCCCTGGTGCAATATGGCAAGTAAAATAGCCTTGTGGGTCAGGTTCTTAATACGCCGCTTTATTCACAAACCCTTTAAAAATCGTCAGAAAAACGATTTTGATATCGAACCAAATACTCCATTCGCGGATGTATTCCAGGTCGAACTCCACGCGTTTTTCCATTTTCTCCAGCGTATCGGTCTCACCGCGCCAGCCATTAATTTGCGCCCAGCCGGTGATGCCCGGCTTCATCTTGTGGCGTAGCATGTAACCTTCAATCAACTGACGATACTGTTCGTTATGCGCCACCGCGTGCGGGCGAGGACCGACGATAGACATCCCGCCGGTTAATACGTTGATAAACTGCGGTAATTCATCCAGCGAGGTACGACGCAAAAAGTTACCTACCCGGGTGACGCGCGGATCGTTTTGCGTCGCCTGGGTAACGACCTTATCGTTCTCCATTACCTTCATTGAGCGGAACTTCCAGACTTTGATCGGCTTGCCGTCCATCCCGTAGCGCGTCTGACGGAAAATCACCGGCCCGGGCGAGCTCAATTTGACCGCCAGCGCAATGCAGCACAGTACCGGTGAGATGAGCAGCAGAATCAGCGACGCCAGCACGATATCCTCTGCCCGTTTAAGCAGACGGTTAATCCCTGACAGCGGCGTGTCATACAGCGGAACGACCGGAACGCCGCTCATCTCCTCCACGCGCGAGTGGAGAATATTAAAGGTGAACACATCGGGAATAAGGATCACCGAGCAGGTGGTGTCGGCCAGCTCGCGCACCAATTTTTTCACCATGGCGCCGTCGCTCATTGACATGGCGATATAAACATTGTGAATTCGCGAGGCTTTCGCATCGTCAATTAACTGCTCGAAGTTCCCGGCCCAGTCAGCAGAGACGCCGCCCGGTTTGGGATCGTGATAGACGCCCACCACCTCAAAACCCAGCCACGGCTCATTACGGAAGCTATCCAGCAACGCCTGGCCCGCAGGCAAATCTCCGGCGACGGCGACCCGGCGAGTGTTATAACCACGATTGCGTAGCCAGCCCGCGCCGAAACGAATAAATGAACGGCATAACACTAAGCCCAGGCTGGACAGCGCATACCAGGCCAGCCAGGTGGCAAGGCGGTTGTCAAAGTCATCATTAAACGCCACCAGACCGGCGCTGAAGATCAGGCTCAGCGTCCAGTTTTGCAGTAACAGCGTTAACTCTGTCGACATTTTGACGCCGCGCCAGGAGCGATAAAAATCGGTCATCCCGCCCAGCATTTGAAAAACAACCAGCGTAATCAGCGCCACCAACAGGTGCATGTACAGGAATGGCAGTCCACTGACTTCACAGATGAACCACAGCCCGCCAAACATGATGGTGATATCTGAAAAGCGTTGCACCATAGAGATTAACGATGCATTGGTTTTGGCTCGTTCGCGCTTTTTTAGATTTGTCATCGTTGTTCCTGTGATTGGCCCCTTACCCGCAGGCGGTAAGGGGAGATCTGACGTTACTGATTCAGCAGCGCCAGCAGAGTGCGTGTTCGCGCTTCCATCAGCGGAATATCGCCGCGTGATTCCACATTCAGGCGCACCACCGGTTCGGTGTTCGACGAGCGCAGGTTGAAACGCCAGTCGGCGAACGACATGCTGAGTCCGTCCGTGCGGTCCACCGCCTGCGCCTCTTCCGCGAAGTGCGCTTCCACCCGCGCGATGGCCGCTGCCGGCTCCGCCAGCCTGCTGTTGATTTCCCCGCTCGCCGGGAACGCCGCCATCCGGTCGCGGACCAGTTCACCCAGCGACTGTCCCTTCAGGCACACCAGCTCCGCCACCAGCAGCCACGGGATCATTCCGCTGTCACAGTAGGCAAAATCACGAAAATAGTGATGCGCGCTCATTTCCCCGCCATAAATGGCATCCTCCGTACGCATCCGCTCCTTGATAAAGGCGTGCCCGGTTTTTGACATCACCGGCGTCCCGCCCGCCGCCGTCACCACTGCCTCCGTGTTCCAGGTCAGGCGCGGGTCGTGGATAATCTTCGCCCCCGGGTGTTTTTCCAGAAACGCTTCCGCCAGCAGCCCGACGATGTAGTACCCCTCGATAAACTGCCCTTTCTCATCGAACAGGAAGCAGCGGTCGAAGTCGCCGTCAAAGGCGATGCCCATGTCCGCCCCGTGTTCAATAACGGCCTTGCGGGTGTCGTCGCGACACTCCGGCAGCAACGGGTTGGGAATGCCGTTCGGGAAGGTGCCGTCCGGGGTGTTGTGGATTTTGATGAACTCCACCGGCGCGCCCAGCGCCTTCAGACGCGCTTCGATGGCGTCAATGACCGGCCCCGCCGCGCCGTTGCCGGAATTCACCACCAGCTTCAGCGGGGTGAGATTGTTAACACTGATGTAGGCGAGCAGGTGGTCGATGTAGGCGTCGCGCAGGCTGATTTGTCTGTAGCTGCCGCGCGCGGCCTCGTTCACCGGCGGGAAGTCGCCCGCTTCCGCCAGACGCTGAACGTCGCGCAGACCGGTGTCGCCGCTTATCGGGCGGGCGCCCTCGCGCACCAGCTTCATACCGTTGTAGTCCATCGGATTATGGCTGGCGGTCACTTCAATACCGCCGTCCACGCCGAGGTGGAAGGTGGCGAAGTAAATCTCTTCGGTGCCGGACATACCGATATCCAGCACGTCGACGCCCGCGTCCTGTAACCCTTTCGCCAGCGCCAGCTTCAGCGCCTCGCTGGTCAGACGCACGTCGCCGCCCAGCACGATGGTTTTCGGTTTTAAATATTCGCCGTAAGCGCGGCCAATCCGCCACGCGATATCTTCATTGAGCTCTTCGCCCAGCCTGCCGCGAATGTCGTAGGCCTTGAAACAGGTTAATTTTGTCATGTTCTTACCCTTCTTCAGGCAACAGTTAGCCCTGACCATAAATGGCCAACATCGTTCTTGTTGTTCATTGCCGGATGGCGCGTTGCGCTTACCGGGCACCGTTGCAGGCGTCAGACCCGCCCGTAACGGTCCTCGAACCGCACCACGTCGTCCTCTTCGAGATACGAGCCGGAACGCACTTCAATTAAATCGAGCGGTATTTTTCCCGGATTTTCCAGGCAGTGGGTCGCCCCCAGCGGAATATAGATGGACTCGTTTTCACCGAGCAGCTTAACCTCGCCGTTGATGGTGACTCTGGCGGTCCCTGCCACCACCACCCAGTGCTCGGCGCGGTGATGGTGCATCTGTACCGACAGTCCTTCCCCCGGCTTGACGGTAATGCGCTTCACCTGATAGCGCTCGCCCGCGTCGATGGAGTCGTATTTGCCCCACGGGCGGTAAACCTCGCGGTGCATGTGGTGCTCATGGCGTCCGTCGGCCTTGATCTTCTCCACCACCTTTTTCACGTCCTGCACCGCGTGGCGATCGGCAATCAGCACGGCGTCTTTGGTCTGCACCACCACCAGATCCTTCACACCGACGGTGGTCACCAGGCCGGATTCGGCGTAAACGTAGCTGTTTTCCGTTTTATGGCTGATGACGTCGCCGTGGTGGACATTTCCCTCCGGGGTGTGGGCGCTGATTTCCCACAGCGAGGACCACGAGCCGACATCGCTCCAGCCCGCGTCCATTGGCATCACCACCGCGTCCGCCGTCCGCTCCATCACCGCGTAGTCAATGGACTCTTCCGGACAGGCGAGGAAGGCCTCTTCATCCACACGAATGAAGTCAAGATCCGGATCGACGCCGCGCATCGCCTGTTCACAGGCGGCCAGAATATCGGGGCGGAACTTTTTCAGCTCTTCCAGATAGCGTCCGGCGCGGAACAGAAACATGCCGCTGTTCCAGTAGTAATCGCCGCTGGCAACGTAGGCCTGAGCGGTTTCCAGCCCCGGCTTCTCAACGAACTGCGCCACCTCAAAAGCCACCGCATCCGTCGCGCCCGGCACGACATCACCACGCCGGATATAGCCATAGCCGGTTTCCGGCAGATCCGGCACGATACCGAAGGTCACCAGTTTGCCCGCGTCGGCATAGGGCATGGCGCTGCGCACCGCGTCGCGGAAGGCCTCTTCATTGGCGATCGCATGATCCGCCGCCAGTACCAGCATCAGCGGATCGCAGTCCGTATGCTGGCGCGTCGCCGCCAGCGCCGCCAACGCAATCGCCGGCGCGGTATTGCGCCCGGCGGGCTCAAGAATAATGTTCTCCGTCAGCTTATTGAGCTGGCGGAGCTGTTCGGCGACGATAAAACGGTGCTGTTCGTTGCAGATAACCACCGGGCTTTCGCACTCCACGCCGTTCAGACGGCAAATGGTGGTTTGCAGCATGGTGAGATCGCCTTTCAGGCACAGAAACTGTTTTGGATAAAGCACGCGAGAAAGCGGCCACAATCGGCTACCGGAGCCACCGGCCATCACAACCGGGTAAAGTTTTGTCTGACGCATTATCATCCCCGAATATCTGCAATAAATTGGCGTAGCACGTTCTCTTTATTGAGCGTGCGTTCGGCGTATTCACGTGCCGTCGTGTTGTTTTTCGGCATGGCGAGCGCCTGGCTAATCCCGTTGACCAGCGCGTCGGTCGACTCCGGCTCCACACAAACGGCGATGCCCGGATAGCGCGCGCAAAGTTGTCCTAATTCGGTGTGCGGCTCAGCGGTAATCACCGCATTACCGCCAACCGCCAGAATGTTAGTCAGCTTGGAGGGCAGTACCGCATCCGCCGCGCCGCGCTTTTGCACCACCAGATGGCAGTCGCCCATTTTCAGCAGCGCGGGTAAGGCGTCGTAAGGCTGCAGCGGGAGGAATTTAATATTTGGCAGGCCGCGTTCGCGGGCCATGTTCTCCAGCCGCGCCTTGCCGCCCCCCTGGCCGACAATCGCAAAAATCAACGGTCGATCGCGTAATCGTTCCGCGGCGTCAATCACCTTTTCCAGCCCTTGCTTTTCGCCGATATTGCCGGAATAAAGCACGATTTTTTTACCCTCTGGCAAGCCAAGCTGCTGACGCAAAGCCGTCACGTCAGCGTCATTAACGTCCTGAAAGCGCGCCACTTCCGACCAGTTCGGAAAAAAGAGGATTTTTTCCGCCGCGACGCCCTTTTCCCGCGCTTTATTCATCATGGAGCGAGAGATGGTCGAAACATTATCAACGTTACGCAGCGCGCTACGTTCAAAGGCCGTTGCTAACCGCGCTACGCTGCCGCGCTTACCTTTTCCCGCCATTCCTAAGCCAAGCATGGCATCCACTTCGTAATCCTGAATATGCAGTACGGTACGCGCGCCGGAGAGTGTCGCCAGCAGACGCATTCCCGGCGTACAAAAGAGCGTCGGTACAACGCCGATAATCCGATCCGGCTTCCAGCGACGCTGCGCCATCAGTGGGAAAAAACTGCTCAATGCAAAGCTCCCCAGATGAAGCAACCGTTTTAAGGTGGAGGGCTGTTTCGGCACATACAGCGGGCAGCGCCAGACGGTAGCCTCGCCCTCTTCCCGGCGATAGCGCCAGGCGGAATAGCGCTCGCCGACCTTCCACTGCGGGTAGTACGGCGGCGCAGTAATGACCCGCACCTCATGGCCTTCCCGCGCCATCCACGCCACCATTTCGCCGGTATATTTGCCGATACCGGTCAGTTCCGGCGAATAGTTAATGCCATAGACCAGGATCTTCATAGGCCCACCGCCGGCGCGTCAGGAGAGAAGTAGGCCCGACTGTTCTCATGAACATTATCGCCTGCCAGAAGCTGTTCCGGCGTCAGCCAGCGGTAACTGCCATGCTGCGCGTCAGGCAGGCGTAAATCGCTCTCCGTCACGCGCAGACGAAAGCCGAGCACGATGTAGTGAGTTGAAAAATCCTCACCGGAAAAGTTGTCGTCATAGAAGTGCTGCCAGACGCCATAAAACGTCCCTGCCGCCAGCGGCAGACGCACGCCCAGTTCCGCCTGCGTCAGGCGTGCAAAGGCGGCCTCCAGCGTTTCGTCTTTGCACACCCGCCCCCCCGGCACAAACCAGTAGCCCTGCGCCGGACGGTTGAGACGCTGGCCCAGTAAAATTTCCCCCTGGCCGTTTTCCACGATGAAATCGAGGGAGATGAGGGGCGTGGTCCGCACCACGGCGGCGAAATCTTCCTGACGTAAAAACATTGTCACCCCCGGAACCGTTGCTGATTCTCAAGGAACCACTGGTAAGTACCGGCAAGCCCTGCCTCCAGTGAAATTTCGTGATACCAGCCAAGCTGATGCAGGCGCGTGACGTCGAGCAATTTACGCGGCGTGCCGTCCGGCTTCGTGGCGTCGAACACCACCCGGCCCTGGTAACCCACCACCTTTGCGATAGTCTGCGCCAGCTCGCGGATGGTGCAGTCCACGCCAGTGCCGACGTTAATGTGCGACAGCATCGGGGCGGTGTTCTCCTGCCACACTTCGCGCGCCAGCTCCATCACGTGAATACTGGCCGCCGCCATATCGTCAACGTGCAGAAATTCGCGCATCGGCGTGCCGCTGCCCCACACCACCACCTCCGGCGCATGGCTCTGCGCAGCCTCATGAAAGCGGCGCAGCAGCGCCGGGATCACATGTGAATTGTCCGGATGGAAATTGTCATGCGGGCCGTACAGGTTGGTCGGCATCACCGAACGGTAGTCGCGACCGTACTGCCGGTTGTAGGACTCGCACAGTTTAATCCCGGCGATCTTGGCGATGGCATACGGCTCGTTGGTCGGCTCCAGCGTTCCCTGCAGCAGCTCGCTTTCCGCCATCGGCTGCCTTGCCAGTTTCGGATAGATACAGGACGAACCGAGAAACAGCAGTTTGTTCACGTTGTGCAGGTGCGCGGCGTGAATAATGTTGCTCTCTATCATCATGTTTTCATAAATAAAATCCGCCGGATACGTGTTGTTGGCGACAATGCCGCCCACTTTCGCCGCCGCCAGATAAACCTGGTCGATACCCGCCCCGGCAAAGAACGCCTGTACCGCGCGCCCGTCGAGCAGATCCAGCTCATCGCGGGTGCGCAGCACCAGCTCCACGTCGCCGCGCTGCGCAAGCTGCCGTACAATGGCGGAGCCCACCATCCCGCGATGGCCCGCCACAAAAATTCGTTGCTTATTCATTCTCAGGACTCCAGCGCGATGGCCACCTCGTAACCGTGAGATTTCAGCAGTGAGTGTTTTTTCGCGGCCTCCAGATCGTTCGCCACCATCTCGGAGACCATCTCCGACAGGGTGATTTCCGGTTTCCAGCCCAGTTTCTCATGCGCTTTGGACGGGTCGCCCAGCAGGGTTTCCACTTCCGCCGGACGGAAATAACGCGGATCAACGGCCACAATCACATCGCCCGGTTTCACGCCCGGCGCATCGTGTCCGGTAACGGATACCACGATCCCTTTTTCATTAATGCCTTCGCCTTCAAAGCGCAGTTTTATCCCCAGTTGCGCCGCCGCCAGCTCCACAAACTGGCGTACGGAATACTGCACGCCGGTGGCAATCACGAAATCTTCCGGCTGCTCCTGCTGTAACATCATCCACTGCATTCGCACGTAATCTTTCGCATGACCCCAGTCGCGCAGCGAGTCCATGTTGCCGAGATACAGGCAGGACTCCAGTCCCTGGGCGATATTGGCGATGGCGCGGGTGATCTTACGGGTGACGAAGGTTTCGCCGCGACGCGGGGACTCATGGTTAAACAGAATGCCGTTACAGGCGTAAATACCGTAGGATTCACGGTAGTTGACGGTGATCCAGTAGGCGTACAGTTTCGCTACCGCATAGGGGGAACGCGGGTAGAACGGCGTGGTCTCTTTCTGCGGAATTTCCTGCACCAGACCGTACAGTTCAGAGGTGGAGGCCTGGTAGAACCGCGTTTTCTTTTCAAGACCGAGGAAGCGGATCGCCTCCAGCAGGCGCAGCGTGCCCATCGCATCCACATCGGCGGTATATTCCGGCGACTCAAACGACACCGCCACGTGGCTCATCGCGCCCAGGTTGTAGACCTCATCCGGCTGCACTTCCTGTAAAATGCGGGTCAGGTTGGAGGCGTCGGTCAGGTCGCCATAATGCAGATGAAATTTCGGGTTGCAGCTGTGCGGGTCCTGATAAATATGGTCCACGCGCTCGGTATTAAACGATGACGCGCGGCGCTTGATACCATGCACCTCATACCCTTTTTCCAGCAGAAATTCTGCCAGGTAAGACCCATCCTGTCCGGTTACGCCAGTAATGAGAGCGACTTTTGACATTTTCATTTCCTCAAATAGTCCCGTTAGGGAGTAACTTTCTGAACGCGCTGGCGCGTTACCACTGCGGGATTGCCCCGACAAATCGCATTTGCCGGTAATGATTTAAATACGCTGCTGCGCGCGCCGACGACGGTGCCATGACCTATCGTCACGCCGGGCGCGACAAAAACATCGGTCGCCAGCCAACATTTTTCGCCAATAACAATCGGCGCGGCGTTAATATCGAAATGAGCGCTGGTATAATCATGGCTACCGGTACACAAATACCCTTTTTGTGAAATAACCGCATGTGCGCCAATATTAATTTCACCCAACGTATATAACACAGCGTCGTCGCCTACCCAGGCATAATCGCCGACGGTTAATTTCCACGGGTAGGTAATTTTTACTGACGGTCGAATAACCACATTCTTTCCAATTTTGGCGCCAAACAGACGCAGCAAAAAGGCTCGCCAGCGATACAATATTTGCGGCGACCCAGCGAATAATGTCGCCTGTACCGCCCACCATAATTGTACTTTTAGCGCATTAGCACCGCGGAACCCCTTCGGCACCGTAAAGCCGCTAAGATCCTGCATAATAACTCCCGGTGATTAGACTTTGTTATATCGCGCTTTTGTTTTACCCGTCGTTTTCAGACGTAATAAATAGGATAATTGCGCCCAAAACCCTGGCACACGTAATATTTTTCGCTGTACGTTTTTTGCATCCTGACATAATTCCAGATTATTCGAGGTTGACACGCCGCCCATCGAAAACTCAGATACCAGTCCGTTAATTCGCCGAAAAGGATAGCCTGCTTTATAGAGACGGGCCGCCAGCGCATAATCTGAAGAGACATGATATTGCAGATCATAAGGATACTTTTTTAACGCTGCCGTCGGGAAAAATATCGCCTGATGGCTGGCTGGCAAACTATGGTAGATATAATACCCGGGTTTAGCCTTCCGGCGTATTTTATGCCCGCCGCCGAAATCCAGCAGCGCGTCGCCAATATACATCGCCTCGCCCTTTTGTCGCGCCAGTTGGCGGACAAACAGCGCGGCATCATCATGGAACGCATCACCGGAATTAAGAAACAGGGTATAGCGCCCCTGCGCCAGCGCAATGCCTTTATTCATGGCATCATAAATACCGCGATCCTTTTCACTGATAAAACGCAGGTTAAACTCACCGTGACGTTTTTGCAGAAATTCGCGCGTGCCGTCCTCCGAACCGCCATCCACTACGATCCATTCAAATGACAGGCCCGGATCGCGCGCCAGATTGCGCAGCGAGCGCCAGGTTTTTACCACCCCTTCGTAATTGCGAAAGGCGACGGTAACGACGCTTAAAAACATGCAACCACCCCGTTATGAAATTTTTAACGCCTTGCGCAAAATGAACGGACAGACGATTAAAAAAGCATATTCCGGGCTAAATATTGAACCGGTAAAAAACAGCGACACCGGCGTAAAAAGATAGAGCTGCACCCGAAAATTACGATTATCGCCAAACGCATTTAGCGCCATTTTTAAAACTTTCCCCATATACCACAGCGTCATTAGCACTGCGAACCAGGAAAAATAAATAATCAGCAGATACAATCCATTGTCTATGGTTTTCCCGACATCCGCACCGTTAAAGATTCCGAATGATGCAACATATTCATAAAGTGAGCCAAATCTGACTACACCATCAATATGGGTCAAGGAATATCCGACCATGACTAACGGGCCCACAATACGATAATAAGAAGATGAGCCTTCCGTCCCTAAATCGCCAAGTCGTGTCGCGATATAAGGAAATGCAATAATTACCCCAACCAAAAACAGGGTTAATGAGACCAGCGCCAGTGGAAGTTTTTTCTTTATCGCATCCTTATTCAAATATTGGAACGCCCACTCCAGAAGATAAAACAGGATAAAGGTCATTACCCCTGAAAATGATCCTGATAATATTATCCCTGCCAGAATCATAGCATCGCTTTTCGGTGTTTTGATACCAAACTGTTTGATGCTCAGCCAAATTGAGATTAGTGCCAAAGCGAAAAATGCCGGTTCAAAATAAAGCGCAGTGGTACGCTTACCGCCAAATTTTATGAAGTTCAGTACGTAGCTATTACTGTAAATGAGATATTTCGAAATTCCTTCCATAATACTGCTGCCGCCGGTAAGGATAATTTGCGCCATCTCAACCGCGGCGAGCGCGACCACTATACCCACCACCAGATAAAAAAAACGCAAAATCTTTCGGTGGTTATGCACGGAAATGGTTTTGAATCGGATACTCCAGACCATCCCGATAATGACCACAATATAGACAAACAGCATCGTGGACGTGACATATTTACCAGCATTCAGCGACTGGCCGAACAGGAAGTTAAATGCCGTAAGCCCCGCGCCGATGCCTAAGGCGATCATCAATTTTTTTACGCTAATGCGTTCCACAAATAACAGCAGCAACAGCGGTAAAAAAGTGACGATGGTAATGGGAAAGCTTTCCCCCAGTTGGGCAATCTTGACATTGACCAGTAGGTAGATCAGCGGCAGCAGCAGATAGCTACAGATTCTGATAGAACGAGACATACTCCTCCAGCATCTGTTGACCGCTGTACGCGACGCGGCTACGCATACGAAAGGCGTCCAGCGTTGCGCCGAATACCGCCTGAGCAATCTCTGGCTTACGCCGCTGCGCCAGGCGCAGTACATCTGTAGCGGCAAAGGTCTGGCCGCCGGATTTCGCCAGCACCTCCTGCGCCGCCTCGCTGTGGGTAGCGAGCACCGGTACGCCGATCGAGAGCGCTTCACACAAGATCAGCGGATAGTTATCGACCCGCGAGCTAAAGACCAGCGCATCCATCTCATTGAGCGCGCTCATTAATTTGCGCTTATCGGTTTCAAAACCGTGATTAACAACGTTTTGACCAGTAAAAGGCGAAAATTTACCGAAGGTATGCAGTTCAATTTTTTCGCCCAGCGCCATCATGTCGTGTACCAGACGCTGGTCAGTTTTGCCGTCATAACGCAAGTCATGCGCCACAATGGCAATTCGCGGTTTTCCCGGATTCAGCGGCACAGGTGATAGCTGCGCGAGAATCGCCTCGGTCGCCAGATCGATACCGTTGTTAATAATCTGGCAGCGCCCCGCGCCATAAACGCTGTTAAAGGCCTCGGCCACGTGCTGGCTCGGCGAAATAAACCGGCAGCCCAGCCGCAGCATGTCCCGAAAGTGCTGACGTTTGCCGTCAATAAGCTGGTGCGCCCGATCCACCCTGACCGGCGGATAATTGCTTAGGGTCGGGCATTTTTGGCAGCCGCTTTTCCAGCCCTCGCAACCGTCGGTGAAGGCGCAACGCCCGGTGACGCTCCAGTGATCGTGCAGCGTCCAGACCAGCGTGACGTCCGGTTTTTGCGCTTTGACTTTTTCGCAAAACGTCACGATGTCCGCCAGGTTTAGCCAGTAACTGTGGAGAACATGAAAATGCAGCACCAGCGGGCCGGATGTCTGGATAACCGTGCGGTAAAGATTGTCGAGATTGCCAAACAGATCGCGATTCAGGAAACGAAATAGCGCGATATTGGCGATTGCCGTGCCGCGCGGCGTCTGTTTTATCACCTGCGGATAGCGGTGGTGACTGACGCTTTTTTTTCCGCCTTTGCCATAACCATAGACAAAACGCGACGTCAGCCCTTTTTGCAATGCCCGCAGATGGAGATCCAACGCCACTCCCGCCGCGCCGCCTTCCGCCAGCCGTACATTAAATTGCAGAATATTCATGTGCTGACCTTCACCCGTGCTTTTTCTCCCACCACCAGCGCATGGTCCGGAATACTGTCAAGCACCACGCTACCCGCGCCAATCGTGACGTGATTACCGATAGTAATATCGCCAAGCAGGATGACATTCGCCCCCAGCTCAACGCCGTGACCAATCACCGGACAAGCCAGGTTGTCCGCGCCGCGATTGCCAATGGTGACGCCGTGGCGAATGGTAAAATCGTCGCCGGCGACGACATGTTTGTTGATCACTACCGCGTAACCATGATGGATAGTGAACCGCCGACCAATGGTCGCGGCGGCCTGGATTTCATACCCGAACAGGCATTCCGTGATCACGCGATACAGCACCAGCACCGGCGCGGCCCACAGATTATTCAGCACATTCTTTTTGCGCCAGACGGAACAAAAATGAGCGATACGGTAGGCCAGCACCATGCAACAGGGGCGTAAGCTCCAGCTATTCGCGCGTAAGTCTTCCAGCATCGTTATCGCCCCCGCAGCCCGGCCGCCAGGCGTTTGCTATTACGCACGGAGAGCAACGTCAGCAACGTGCGCCAGGTCATTCGCTTATTGCGAATTTGGTACAGGGTAAAAAGCTGGTATTTTTTACTGGCGCGATCAAATTTATCTTTGTGCTTACGATAAAAATGGAAATAGCCGGAGAACTTTTTCGGCGAAGAGGTAATCTGCATCTCGCCGTGGTTGATATGTAAAATTTGCGTCGCCTCTTCGACTTTCCACGGTTCGCCATACTCCACCACCATGCGCAGAAAAATGTCGTAGTCCTGCGCCGCCTTGAGTTCGGTATCGAACAAACACGCTTTAAAACGCCAGGCCCAGGTAAAAACCTGATTGCCAATGATATTGCGCTTGTAGAACAAGCGGCGCGAATAAGGGGATTTCGGATACAGCGGCAGGCTGGCAGGCTGAGAGTAGACCTCGCCCTCACACACATAGTCGTTGGCATACAAAAAGGCGTGCGTAGTCAACTGGTGTTTATGGGCCAGAAACACGCTCAGACGGTTGGGCGTCCATTCATCGTCATCATCAATACCGGTAATGTAGTGCCCTTGCGCCTGCATAATGGCCTGGTTGCGAACCGCGCAGGCGCCAGTATTCCTGGCGTTATGGGTATAACGGACGCGCGGGTCGTTCAGCTCCTCAACAAATTGTTGTAGCTGCTGATAAGACGAGGAGCAATCATCCACGATGATCATCTCCCAGTGGCGGTAGTCCTGACGTAGTACTGATTTAATCGCCCGGATAGCCAACTGCTGCCTGTTCCAGGTTGGCATATAAATTGAGATCAGCGGATTGTCTGTTGTCATGCTTATTCCCCAGATAGTTTTGCCGCATGGCGCTACGCTTGTCCGGCCTACAGTCACAGGCCGCGCCATCCGGCACGCCTTATTTTTTATTTGGAATCTGACTGGTATTCATACTCGTAATAGCCATAATCCTGGTAGCCCGTCGCCCGGCGGAAAATGGAGTTGAGAATGACGCCTTTGACCTGAATGCCATTCTGGTCAAAACGGCTCAGACTGGTTTCCACTTCTTTCAAGGTGTTGACGGCATAACGCGCCACCATCAGCGTCGTCCCGACGTGGCGACCCACAATCGCGGCGTCCGTCACGGCCAGAATCGGCGGCGTGTCGATTAATACCAGGTCGTAGCGGCTGCTTGCCCAGGCGATCAGCTCGCCGAAGCGCTCGCTCACCAGCAGTTCTGATGGGTTAGGCGGTACCTGACCGCGCGGAATAAGATCAAAATTAGCGATCGCCGTGGGTTTCGCGCAGGAGGCTATCTCGCCTTTGCCCGCCAGAATGTCAGATAAGCCGTCCACGTTATTGGTGCCGAGCAGTTCATGGGTGTAGCCCTTGCGCATATCGCAGTCGATCAGTAATACCCGTTTATGCGTCTGGCTGATGACGGCCGCCAGGTTGGCGCAAACAAAGGTTTTGCCGATAGAGGGGCTGACGCCTGTGAGCATGAGTACATTATTTTGCGCCTGCATCATGGCGAAATGCAGGCTGGTGCGCAGGCTGCGAATCGCCTCAATCGCCAGATCGGTCGGATTGCCCACCGCCAGCAGTTGGCTCTGCTTGTAACGCTTAATTCCTTTAATGGTTTTGACGCTATCGCGCGCTTTTTGCCATTCCGACAGCGGAATACTGGCATAGACGCTGATCCCGTGCTCCTCCAGCGCCTGCGGGCTTTCAATACCGCGATTAAACAGCGAGCGCAGCAGCACGCCGACAATCGATAACATTAATCCCAGAATAATGCTGCCGAGAATAATCAACGCCTTTTTCGGCTTCAGCACGCCCGGCTGGGTAATCGCCGGGTCAACGATGCGCACGTCGCCAACGGTGCTGGCTTCGGTGATTTTCAGCTCCTGCTGTTTATTAAGCAGTTGCATATAAACCTGCTGGCCGGACTCCACATCACGGGTCAAACGCACAATCTCCTGCTGGGTTTTCGGCATTGCCGTCACCCGCCCGTTCAGTTTGGCTTTTTCATCTTCCAGCGCTTTACGTTTTTCCAGCAGGGTGCGGTAAGCCGGATGCGCTTTGGTAAAGAGCTTGGAAATTTCCGCCTCTTTAAACGTCAACTCATTCAACTGGGCGTCGATATTAACCATCGAATCGAGCACCGCCTTCGCCTCCAGCGGTAAATCCACCGAGTCTTTATCCTGGCGGAAAGCGTTTAGCTTGTTTTCCGCCACATCCAGACGGCTGCGGACTTCCGGCAGTTGTTTTGCCAGAAACGCCAGGCTCTTCCCCGCCTCTTCAGATTTCCGCGCAATATCCTGTTGCAGATAGTTACGGGTAATACTGTTGAGAATTTCGCGGATCTGGTCGCGATCCTCTCCCGTGAACGTCAGGCTCAGAACGCCGGTATCTTTGCCGGTTTCCGTTACGGTGAGGTTATTTTGCAGGTTATTAATCATGCCAAGCGTTGAGAATTTACTCACCGTAAATTCCGTATCAGGACGGGCGTCAATCGCCTCTACCCGCATCGTCACGCCGTCTTTATTGAGTGGCTGGCCCACAACGCCCTGCGCGCTAAATCCGCCGTCGCTAACCAACTGATAACGTTTGTCGCCCAGCACTTTGAGGGTGAAGATCTGTCCGCTCATCGTCTCTGGTCGGGTGAATGTCGTGACTTTCACCATTTCATTGTGACGCCCCATCAGCCGCTCCCACCCGGCGCCGAACAGCGGAAAGGTGTTTTTGGTGACGGCAATATCCAGATCCAGATCGTCAACGGTCTTCCCCAGCACCAGGCGCGATCGAATGAGCTGAATTTCCGCATCGGAAGCCGGCGGCTTATTCGCTAATGCGCTGTTGATATCCTGTACCAGCGAATTACCGGCGTTTTGTTCAATCTGTACCAGCGCATCGGCGCTATAGATGGGCGTGGCGAAGAACGTATAAATTACCGCGCACAGCGCAAATATGGCCGTCGTCCCCAACACCCACCAACGCGCTTCAATCACCGTTCCGACCAGACGCCCGATATCGATTTCATCGCTACCCGTAACCGCCGCAGATTGTTTTACTTTTTCTGTCATGGTTTTCCCTGCTCTGCATTCAGTGCCTGCGCCCACTGGCGGGCAGACCTTTCCAGTAATGTGTACACCGCCTCAAACGCATCGCGGCTTTTGCGATACGGGTCCGGTATTTCACGCTCGCTGTCCCAGTGACCAAACAGCATTACCTTGCCGCGCATTTCCGGCGCAATGTCGCACAGGGCGGCGATGTGACGTTTCTCCATCGTCAGAATCAGGTCATATTCCCGGCACAGACGCGCGGAAATTTGCCTTGCGCAGTGATTTTCCAAAGACAGATCGTGGGCGCTCGCCACGCTCGCCGCCGCAGGATCGGCGCCTTTGCCGACCAGCGCGCCTAATCCGGCGGACGCAACCGTCAGCGAGGGATGAAAGCGCTTTAGCAAACGTTCCGCCGTCGGGGAACGGCAAACATTCCCCACACAGACCACTAAAATTTTGTTAAACATAACGATTACCAGGAATGAATGTCGCTGGCCGTATCCGTCATATAACGGACACCGCTAATGGTCGGCAGCAACTGATTGATCAGACGGTTCCAGCGAGCAACCGGCGCGGTCGTGACGTACACCACATCGTAAGGCTGAAGTCGGAATTCCGTCGCCATCACCAATGACGTGGCGTCAGACATATCAAGCTGGTAGATATTGGCGATCTTGCCGCCGCGTCCCCCCTCGCCTTTCAACGGACGAATCACAAAAATGCCGCTGGCGTTGGAGGTGGTCAGATCGATGCCTTCCGCATTGCCCAATGCTTCGGTGAGCGTCATACCGCTGAAATCCATTTTGAGGGTGCTCTGTTTTTTCACTTCGCCCATGACAAAGACTTTCAGATCGTCATTGCGCGGCACATACAGAATGTCGCCAGGGTAGAGCAAGCGGTTCTGGCTAAGATCGCCATTTTGCATCAGCGCCTGTAGCGAAATGCGCTGTTCTTTGCCGTTGTGCGTCAGCACGACGTTGCGCCAGTCCGCCATATCGGTCAGGCCGCCCGCAGCGTTAATCGCATCCAGGACGGTTAGCGGTACGTTAGTAATGGCCTGCTGACCGGATTTATTCACCTGGCCGGAGATGTACGCTTTTTGCGAGCGGAAAGCGGCGATATTGACATCCACCTGCGGGTCCGCGATGTACTTCGCTAAACGCCCGGTAATATCGCTGCGAATCTCTGACAAAGTTTTACCGACGACGCTAACCTTGCCAATGTAGGGATAAAACATGGTGCCGTCCGGCTGAACCCAGTTGCCGGTATCGCTTGAGCTGCGGTACTGGCCTGCTGGCGTGGTCAATTCCGGGTGATCCCAGACGGTGACATTCAGCACATCGCCAGGCCCGACGCGATACTGATAACTGGCAATCTCCTGGTCCAGCGACATATTCGGTTGCGCGACATTGGGCCGCGGGCGTAATTGCTCAACCAACCGTGGCGTCAGCGGATACACATTGACCATCCGGTCGAGATCAAAGTCAGCGTCTTGCTGTTTGATCACATCTTTCCCCATCGTAGACATATTGCTGCCCGGAAGTACTGTGCAACCACTTATCAAGCTGAGCGACGCCAATAATGGCATCAATTTCATTTTGGATTTCATCATTGATTATTTATCACTTTGGCAGAGTCATTATCCTGTGCAATTTAAATAGCGGCTTCGTCCGTGCACATTTACCTTGCAGTTAATGGCAGAGAAAATTAACTGGCATCATTCTGAAAAAAAATCAATTCATCCGCAGGCTATTGACAGAATAATAAAGGCTTATATTCAGGCTTTCAGGCACGCTACCGCCCCTGGCTTCTTAGCTACCAATACACTGATTATTCTAAATTTTCGCATTCCCCTCCGATTTCATCCTCGTTCAGATAAAAATCTTCAGCGAAATAAAGGTTACGTATTAATAGTTTTCTCGATGTCGTGACAGGATATTTAAGCGCGCTATCTTAATCCTGCAAGAATTGTTGCAGCTAACCCAATGACAGGCAAGGTAACAAACCCGCCATTCTATATTTTTAAGATTAATATTAAATGAATTAACAGATGATTTTAGGATTTTATTGATGTTGACAATATTTATTTACTCCACTCCACCTGCGATATTTCCTAAATATATTCTTGACATTATTTAGTTTCCGACAGAAACATTACGGCTATTTTAAAGTTATTTTATAGCCGCGTAACAAAGATAAATTGCTCTGCGGCATTGCATTTTTCCGCCGTATTATCCATGATCGAATTGTGACAATTGTCATATTACAGAAGGTATTGCTCTTACTATGGAATGGATTGCCGATCCGTCAATCTGGGCCGGACTGGTAACGTTAATCGTTATCGAACTTGTTCTCGGCATTGATAACCTGGTCTTTATTGCCATCCTCGCTGAAAAACTACCGCCGGGGCAGCGCGACCGCGCGCGCATTACCGGCCTGATACTGGCGATGATCATGCGCCTGCTGCTGCTGGCGTCAATCTCGTGGCTGGTCACCTTGACTAAGCCGCTCTTTAGCGTACAGACGTTAAGCTTCAGCGCCCGCGATCTGATTATGCTGTTCGGCGGCTTCTTCCTGCTCTTTAAAGCCACCATGGAGCTCAACGAACGGCTGGAAGGGAAAGATAGCGCCAACCCTACCCAGCGTAAGGGGGCGAAATTCTGGGCGGTGGTCGCGCAAATCGTGGTGCTGGACGCTATCTTTTCTCTCGACTCCGTGATTACCGCCGTGGGGATGGTCGATCACCTGGCGGTCATGATGGCGGCAGTGATAATCGCCATTAGCCTGATGCTGCTCGCCAGCAAGTCACTGACCCGATTTGTGAACAACCATCCCACCATTGTCATTTTGTGTCTTAGCTTCCTGCTAATGATCGGCTTTAGCCTGGTGGCGGAAGGGTTTGGTTTCCACATTCCGAAAGGGTATCTGTACGCGGCTATCGGCTTCTCGGTGATGATCGAGGCGCTCAACCAACTGGCTATTTTTAACCGCCGCCGTTTTCTTTCCGCTAACCATACGCTGCGCCAGCGCACAACGGAGGCCGTGATGCGGCTGATTAGCGGTAAAAAAGAGGATGCCGAACTGGATGCGGAAACCGCCGCGATGCTGGCAGACCATGACGACAGCCAGATTTTTAATCCGCAGGAGCGCAGGATGATTGAGCGGGTGCTAAATCTCAACCAGCGCACCGTAAGTAGCATCATGACGTCGCGTCATGATATCGAGCATATCGATCTCAACGCGCCGGAAGCGGAAATCCGCGCTCTGCTGGAAAAGAACCAGCATACGCGTCTGGTCGTGACGGGTGAAAATGAACAGGAAGATTTACTCGGCGTCGTCCACGTCATCGATCTGTTGCAACAATCGCTGCGCGGCGAACCGCTCAACCTGCGGGCGCTGATTCGCCAACCGCTGGTTTTCCCGGAAACATTGCCGCTGCTGCCTGCGCTGGAGCAGTTCCGTAACGCCAGAACCCATTTTGCCTTTGTCGTAGATGAGTTTGGCTCGGTTGAAGGCATTGTGACATTAAGCGATGTCATGGAGACTATCGCCGGTAATCTGCCGAATGAAGTCGAGGAAATTGACGCCCGCCACGATATTCAGAAGAACCCGGACGGTTCCTGGACAGCAAACGGCCATATGCCGCTGGAGGATTTGGTGCAGTACGTGCCGCTGCCGCTGGATGAAAAACGGGAATACCATACGATTGCCGGATTATTGATGGAATATTTGCAGCGCATACCGCAAACCGGTGAAGAGGTTCAGGTGGGTGATTATTTGCTGAAAACATTGCAGGTAGAAAGCCATCGAGTGCAGAAAGTGCAGTTAATTCCGCTCCATAACGGCGAGCCAGACCAGGAAATGTAACGTCTGTTCGCCTGCCCCGGCCTGCTTACCAGGCAGGCCGGAGGCGCGTTAGCCTCGCCATCCGGCTCTGCCCTTTGACCAAAAACTACAGCTTATCCAGCAGTTTCTTCACATCTTTACCGTTGCGGGTATCTTTATTGCGATCCGCCCAATCATTGAGCCGACGCTTCGCCTCATCCTGTAAATGCTTACGCAATAACTGATCCACTTGCAGGGTATAGTTCAGCTCCTGCCACTTGCCATAGACGCGCAGCGGCACCGGCGTCTCTTTCAGGAAAGTGATCAGGTTGCTATCGCCGTTCCAGCCGCCCAACACACGCAGATTAAATTGCGTATCACAGCTCTGCTTAACCAGATCCAGCGTTCCGCTGCCGGTTAACGCCAGCATAGAAGATTGCCCGACCATGTCGTCGAGCGTCAGCGTGCCCTTATTTAGCGTCAGATCGGTCGTGAAGCGATCCAGTCGGGTCGCGTTGTCCATATTTTCCTGCGACTGCTGCGCGTCCCCGCCGCTTCGCTCTACGGCCTGCTGCACCAGTTGCTGGAAATTCATTCCTTCAAGGCGCGTATTGCTCATGTCAACATGCGCTTTTCCTTTCCAGCTGTGGCGAAATGCCTCCGCGTCAATATCCGCCCCGGAGAAATCGCCAACCAGCGACATCTTACCGGTCAGGCTAATCGGATAATTAAAGGCTTTCAGGATAGTCCCAATCTCAACATGGTTGAGGCGAGGGTGGAACTCGATGCGCGGACTGGCGGTGCGGGCGTCAAGCGTGCCGGGCAGCGACATCTCTCCGTCGGCCAGTTTCCCCTGCAACTCGGTGATATCCAGCAATCCGGCCTGATTAGACATCTTCGTCGAAACCTGGGTAAAGTCCATTCCCCGCCAGCGAACTGAATCCGCCTGTAAAGCAATCTCCGCCGTAAAGCTTTGCAGCCCCTGATAAGGCGGCGCACCAACACGCGACGCGATAACTGGCCTGGTCAGGGGGAGCGTATTTTGCCCCTGCGACACCGCGCCGCCCGTCTGTGCCACGGTGCTATGATGCGGCAACAGGTTGTCCAGATTAAGCCTGCTGGACTGGAGGTCAATTTGCCATTCCGGCTGCTCCGCCAGCGTTACCTGAACATGCCCGGTCAGAGAACTGTCATTCGCCGTTAAATTTAAGTGGTTAAATGAAAGACGTTTTTGCGCCTCCTGCCACTGCGCCTGCAGTTGTCCCTGCCCCTCAATCCCCTGCGCCGGTAGATCCGCGCCCTGCAATTGCCAGCGCAGTTGCTCAATACCCGCGGTTAAATTATGCGGATAATCGGAAGCATCCACCGTTCCGCTGAACGATAAAGCAAGATCCCGCTGATCGCGGTTCACGCGTCCCGAAAAATCAAACGTGCCGCGATGCTCGGCATCTTGTTCCATATTCAGACGAATATCGCGCACCGTGACCTGATCATCATTTTCATGCTGGAAAACCAGCACGCTGTCGGCAACGCGCAGGCTACGAATATCAAACGACCAGCCGCGATCTTCCGCTACGTCCGGCAAGGTATTATCTTTCGGCGCGACCGGCGCATCATCACTGCGTACCGCTTCCGTTTGCGGCGTCAGTTGAATCACCCCGCCTTTCAGCATCACCTGCTTAACATGAAGCTGATGACTCAACAGCGGCCATAAAGCGACATCCAGGCGCATATTGTCAGCCCGCACCAGCGGTTCGCTGGCGCCTCGCGCCGTTAGCGTCATTCGCCCGGAAAGGATGCTGAGTTGCGGCCATACGTGCCAGCGCAGCGGCCCGTCCAGTTGCAACTGATATTCACTACGCGCGGCAACCTGCTGCACCATATAGGCGCGGAAATCATTCGGATTGACCAACAATACCAACGCAGAGAATCCGGCCACCAGCACGACCAGGAGAATCATCAGCGTCGTCAGAAATCGTCTCATGCTACCCTCAATGGACCGGCAGTATTGCGCCGAATGGCTCAGTCTTTATCAATCCGGCTGGCGACAGCGCCCTGCTGATCGCGATATTTGGCATCCTGACGGCGGTTATAAGGCCGCGCCGCCGGGCCTGACAGCGGCTCAAAGCTCAGCGCGCCGATGAGCATACCCGGACGCAACGCCAGCGGCAGCTTCCCGGAGTTGTAAAACTCAAGCACAATGCAGCCCGACCAGCCGGGATCGATACGGTGCGCCGTCACATGCACCATCAGTCCCAGACGCGCCAGCGAGGAACGGCCATCCAGCCAGCCCACTAAATCCGGCGGCAGGGTAACGGATTCAAAGGTGACGGCCAGCGCCAATTCGCCCGGATGCAGATAAAATGCCTCGCCGTCCGGCAAAACGATTTCATCGCTCATCACGCGATCCAGCGCCGCGCTGACCTCATCTTTCGGCCCGCTCAGATCGATAAACGCCGCCGTATGGCCACGGAAGGTTCGAAATTTATTGCCAAGACGTACATCGACCGTCGCGCCGTTAATGCGCTCTACGGGAGGTCGCGGGGTGATAGACAAACGGCCTTCATCCAGCCAGGCTTCAATATCTCGGTCGCATAAACGCATGGCACTTTCTCCTTTCGCGCATCAAGCCCTTAAATCAAGCACATCAAGGGCTAACCAGGTTATCACTGAACGGTACACAATTCGCCAGATTTATTCAAAGAACTGGCTGATTTTCGCTTTCAGAATATCAATAGCGATGCGGTTTTTACCGCCGCGCGGCACGATAATATCCGCATATTGTTTGGAAGGCTCAATAAATTGCAGGAACATCGGACGCACCGTTTTCTGATATTGCGCCATCACCGAATCCATTGAGCGACCACGCTCGTTCACATCGCGTTTGATACGGCGCATCAAACAGATATCCAGCGGCGTATCGACAAAAATAGAGAAGTTCATCTCTTCACGCAAACGCGCGTCGGTCAGTAACAGAATACCTTCAAGAATAATCACTTTCTTCGGTTCTACGCGAACCGTTTCCTGCATACGGGTATGCTCAACATAACTGTATACCGGTAATTCAATCGCCGAACCGCGCTTGAGCGCCTGAAGATGCTGAAATAGCAGGCTGTGATCCATCGCATTCGGATGGTCATAGTTGGTTTTTACGCGTTCTTCCATCGACAGATGGCTTTGATCTTTGTAATAACTGTCTTCGGGAATAACGCCAATATGTTCGTCACCCACTTGTTCACGCAATTCGCGGTAAAGGGTACTGGCAATAAGACTCTTGCCGGAAGCCGATGCGCCAGCGATACCGATAATGACGCACTGATGAGACTGATCAGTCATAAATTTAGCGACCTGATTAACCTGGATGTAAGGAAGGGGGGCGCCGAAACGCCAAACGCGGCAATTATAGGGATTTCAGCAGCGCGATACCAGTCCGGCGCTATGCCACGGTGAATTTGTTGGCGGCGCATTCGACGTCGCGACGTAAAAGCGTTCAGTTTTAACGCGGACAGCGGATTTATCGACCCGTCTGGAGGAGGAATACGCCGGGAGCCACAATTTATATTCAGCCAGCGTATAAATCATTACGCGTTTATACTAGCATAATCACAGAGTAAACTGACGCGTCCGGTATTCCGCGACGTTACCGGCAATTCGGATAGAGTGGTAATGAGTAAACCATCCCAACATGTTTTCGTTACCGTCCCCCACCCGCTATTGCGTCTGGTCAGTTTAGGCCTGGTCGCGTTTGTCTTTACGCTCTTTTCGCTCGAATTATCGCGTGTCGGCACCCAACTCGCGCCGCTGTGGTTCCCCACCTCCATTATGATGGTCGCGTTTTACCGCCATGCGGGCCGTCTGTGGCCTGGGATCGCGGTCGCCTGCTCGCTCGGCAGCATCGGCGCCTCACTGACTTTATTTCCTGCCGCCTCGCTTAACTTTAGCTGGACGGCAATAAATATTATCGAGGCGGCCACTGGCGCGATACTGCTGCGAAAACTGCTCCCCAGCTACAACCCCTTACAAAATTTGAATGACTGGTTTCGTCTGGCTATCGGCAGCGCCGTGATTCCGCCGCTACTCGGCGGCCTGTTATTTTGGCTGATAGCACCGGAAGCGGTCGCCTCGAAAGCGTTTCTGATTTGGGTATTATCGGAAGCCATCGGCGCGCTGACGCTGGTACCGTTAGGTTTACTGTTTAAACCACACTATCTGTTGCGTCATCGCGACCCGCATCTGTTGCTGGAAACGCTATTGACGCTGGTCATTACGCTGGCGCTAAGCTGGCTCGCTATGCGCTATATTCCGTGGCCGTTTACGTGCGTTATCGTCCTGTTGATGTGGAGTGCGGTGCGCCTGCCGCGAATGGAGGCGTTTTTAATTTTTTTAGCTACCGTTATCGTGGTCTCGCTCATGCTGGCCAATGACCCCACGCTGCTCGCCACGCCGAAAACCGACGTGATGGTCAATATGCCGTGGCTGCCTTTTTTAATGATCCTGCTGCCTGCCAATATGATGACGATGGTGATGTACGCGTTTCGCACGGAACGCAAACATATCACCGAGAGCGAATCCCGCTTTCGCAACGCGATGGAGTATTCCGCCATTGGTATGGCGCTGGTCGGTACGGAGGGTCAGTGGCTACAGGTCAATAAATCTCTGAGCCATTTTCTTGGCTATAGCCAGGATGAATTACGCACGATGACATTTCAGCAATTGACCTGGCCGGAAGACCTGAATAACGACCTTGAACAGCTAAACATGCTGGTGCGCGGCGACATCAATAGCTATTCCATGGAAAAACGCTACTACACCCGCAACGGCGATGTCGTCTGGGCGCTGCTGGCCGTCTCGCTGGTTCGGCATAAAGACAATAAGCCTCTCTATTTTATTGCTCAGATTGAAGATATTAACGATCTCAAGCAAAGCGAGCAGGAAAACCAGCGGTTGATGGAGCGTATTACACAGGCGAACGACGCGCTGTTTCAGGAAAAAGAACGGTTGCACATCACGCTTGACTCTATCGGAGAAGCGGTGGTGTGTATTGATGTCGCGATGAATATCACCTTTATGAACCCGATCGCCGAGAAGATGAGCGGCTGGCGGCAAGAGGATGCTTTAGGCGCGCCATTATTAACGGTTCTGCGCATTACGTCAGGTGATAAGGGGCCGCTGCTGGAGGATATTTATCGCGCCGACAGGTCGCGATCGGACATGGAACAGGAGATAGTGCTCCATTGTCATAACGGCGGCTGCTACGATATTCATTACAGTATCACGCCGCTCAGTACACTTGACGGCGATAAGATTGGTTCGGTTCTGGTTATCCAGGACGTTACCGAATCACGAAAAATGTTACGCCAGCTCAGCTACAGCGCAACGCATGACGCCCTCACCCATCTTGCCAACCGCGCCAGTTTTGAAAAGCAGCTTCAACAGCGCCTGCAAACAATACAGGAATCGCCTCAACATCATGCGCTGGTGTTTATCGATCTGGACCGTTTTAAAGCGGTTAACGACAGCGCGGGACATGCCGCCGGCGATGCCTTATTGCGCGAACTCGCGTCACTGATGCTCAGTATGCTTCGCTCCAGCGATCTCCTGGCCCGTCTGGGTGGCGATGAGTTTGGCCTGTTGCTGCCGGATTGTAATAGTGACAGCGCGCGTTTTATCGTGACGCGGCTTATCAACGCCGTTAATGAATATCACTTTATGTGGGAAGGACGCCTGCATCGGATCGGCGCCAGCGCCGGGATCACAATGATAAATGAACATAACTGCCAGCTCACAGAGGTCGTGTCTCAGGCCGATATAGCCTGCTACGCCGCGAAAAATAGCGGTCGCGGCCGTCTGACCGTGTACGAACCGCAGCACGCATTAACCTCCTCAAAGGGAATGATGCCGCTGGAAGAACAGTGGCATATGATTAAAAATAACCACCTGCTAATGCTTGCCAGAAACGTCGCGCCGCCGCGTACGCCGGAGGCCACCAGCTTTTGGCTGGTCTCACTCAGGCTGTGGACCAGCGAAGGGGAAGTGATGGAAGAGCGCGCGTTCCGGGCAGGATTAGCCGACTCCGCGCTGCATCACGCGCTTGACCGACGGGTATTCCATGAGTTTTTCCACCATGCGGCGACCGCCGTCGCCAGCAAGGGATTAAGCGTTGCGCTGCCGCTGTCCGCCGCAGGATTATACAGCGCGACCCTTATTGATGAGCTGCTGGAACAACTGGAGCATAGCCCACTGCCGCCACGGTTATTACATCTGATTATCCCGGCTGACGTTATCGTTAAGCAGGCGCAGACCGCCGCTGCGACTCTGCGAAAACTGCGACAACGCGGCTGCCAGGTGATTCTCAGCCATGTCGGGCGCGATTTACAGCTGTTTAATTTACTGACCCCGCATATCGCTGATTATTTACTGCTGGATAGCGACCTTATCGCCAACGTTCATGAGAGTTTAATGGATGAAATGCTGACCTCGATCATCCAGGGACACGCCCAGCATCTGGACATCAAAACGCTCGCCGGGCCGGTACAAAACCCACAGGTGCTGGATACGCTCTCCCGTATTGGCGTGGATCTGATTTATGGCGACACTATCGCCGAAGCGCAACCGTTGGATTTGTTACTGAATACCAGCTATTTCGCTATCCATTGACGGTTGCCAGCCGTGGGTATACCAGATATGCAGTAGCGCGTAGGAACGCCACGGTTTCCAGCGCTCCGCGTAGCGACGGATCTGCGCGGCCGTCATCCCGGCGAAGCGCTGCTTAATTAAGTAATCGTCGGGCAAAAAGATATCTTTTGCCTGCCAACCGCGCAGGGCGAAATAGTTCGCCGTCCAGCGGCCAATTCCCGGAAACGTTTGTAAATTTTTAACGCTCTGCTCAATATCCGACGGCGCGGCGAGCGCCAGTTTTCCCGCCAGCGTCGCCTGCGCCAGATGAATCAGCGCTTCGGCGCGCCGCAGCGGCATCCCCAGAGCTTTAAGCGCCAGCGGATCGGCCAACGCCAGCGTTTCCGGACCGGGAAAACAGACATAATCGGGCGCATCCGGCAACGCCTCGCCATAGCGGCGCGCCACTTTCGCCGTCAACCTTGCCGCCATCGCGACACTCACCAGTTGCCCCAGTATCGCCCGCACGCCTTGTTCAAACGTATCAACCGATCCCGGTAAACGCAGCCCCGGTCTGTCCTCGCCCAGTGGCCCCAGCACGGCGGCAACCTGCGCGGGCTGGCAGTCAAGATCAAACAGACGCGAAACCTTCGCCAGACACGCCGGCGCGACGGGAAGTAATCCGGCGCTCACGCTAACCTGCACAGTGTGGGTGGGCAGATGGGGCCTCACGCTGACCAGTCCGCGATGCTCGCCCACCACCAGGCTACGCGCATAAAAGCCCTCTCCTACCGTTTCCACGCCGTCCACCGCACGCGCGGCAAGAAAGCCCAACATCCACGACCAGTCGTAAGGCGGCTGCCAGCTCAGGGTAAACATACTTTTCTCCTTTATTTGACCTTTCAGCATAAACGCTAATCGCACGTAACGCCTTGCTTTCATATTCCAGTTGTCGCCGCGACGACATTTCGCTAAAGTCACGCCCCTTCTTCACTGGCATGGGGATTTTAAGGTGTTTATAGGATTTGATTACGGTACGGCAAACTGCTCGGTCGCCATTATGCGCGACGGGCATCCACGGTTGCTGACAATGGAGAATAACAGCGCATTACTGCCGTCTATGCTGTGCGCGCCGACGCGCGAAGCGGTGAGCGAGTGGCTGTATCGCCATCATGATGTGCCGGCAACGGACGAAGAAACCCAGGCGCTGCTACGCCGCGCGATACGCTACAACCGCGAGGAAGATATTGAGGTTGGCGCGCAAAGCGTACAGTTTGGTCTGGCGTCGCTGGCGCACTATATTGACGATCCCCAGGAAGTCTGGTTTGTCAAATCGCCAAAATCCTTTTTAGGCGCCAGCGGCCTGAAACCGCAGCAGGTCGCGCTGTTTGAAGATTTGGTCTGCGCCATGATGGTACATATTCGTCATACGGCGCACAGCCAATTGCCGGAGGCCATTACCCAGGCGGTGATCGGTCGCCCGATCAACTTTCAGGGACTCGGCGGCGATGACGCGAACCGCCAGGCGCAGGGTATTCTGGAGCGGGCGGCAAAACGCGCCGGTTTTCAGGAGGTGGTATTCCAGTACGAACCGGTCGCGGCGGGCCTGGACTACGAGGCTATGCTGCGGGAAGAGAAGCGTGTGCTGGTCGTGGATATTGGCGGCGGCACCACCGACTGCTCCATGCTACTAATGGGGCCACAGTGGCGTCAGCGAGCCGATCGTGAAAACAGCCTGTTGGGGCACAGCGGTTGCCGCGTGGGCGGAAACGATCTGGATATCGCGCTGGCCTTTAAAAATCTGATGCCTTTGCTGGGCATGGGCGGCGAAACCGAAAAAGGCATCGCCCTGCCGGTGCTGCCGTGGTGGAATGCCGTGGCGATTAACGACGTCCCGGCGCAAAGCGATTTTTACAGTAGCGCGAATGGTCGTCTGTTGAACGATTTGGTTCGCAACGCGCGTGAAGCAGACAAGGTCGCGTTGCTGCTCAAGGTCTGGCGCCAGCGGCTTAGTTACCGCCTGGTACGCTGCGCGGAAGAGAGCAAAATCGCCCTTTCCGGCCAGGCGGATATTACGGCGAGGCTGCCATTTATCAGCGACGACCTGGCGGTCGCTATCAGCCAGCAAGGACTGGAAGCGGCGCTGGATCAACCGCTGGCGCGTATTCTGGAACAGGTGCAACTGGCGCTGGACAGCGCGCAGGAAAAACCGGATGTCATCTATCTGACCGGCGGCAGCGCCCGTTCGCCATTGATTAAAAAAGCGCTTTCCGAACAGCTACCGGGCATACCCGTCGCTGGCGGCGATGATTTCGGCTCCGTCACCGCAGGACTGGCGCGCTGGGCGGAGGTTGTTTTCCGCTAAGCGCCTCGCAAGCTCAGTGCTGATGGATTGACATTATTCTTGATGTGGCTTAACGTCAGGAGTGAGGGTAAGGGAGGATTCCTCCTCCCCCTGGTGTCTTAGTAAGCTGGTAGGCTAATCACTAAGAGTATCACCAGTATGATGACTACCTTCATCATAACCCTTTCCTTATTTTGGCCCCTTCCTCGGGAGGGGCTTTTCCGTTTCAGCGTCCTGCTGAAATCGGTGGCTTACCTTCATTGCCGTGCCGCCACTTTACCGCACTCCGGCACGCTAACGATTTTCACCGATGAGAGTTGCGTAGCGCCTCGCAAAGCGGGCCGCCATTCAGAATAATCCCGACCGTGTTCCATAATTCCTCCATTTTTCTCCCTTCCCTGCTGACTACAATAGAGGGAGCAACATTCCGCAAAACGTTTCAGGATGAGAAACTTATACCGATGAAAGGCAGTAATACTTTCCGCTGGGCAATAGCGATTGGGGTTGTAGTGGCCGCCGCCGCATTCTGGTTCTGGCATAGCCGTAGCGAAAGCCCGACCGCCGCGCCGGGCGTCGCCGCGCAAGCGCCGCATACCGCCGCCGCAGGTCGCCGCAGTATGCGCGACGCCCCTCTGGCGCCGGTACAGGCCGCGACCGCGACCACGCAAGCCGTACCGCGCTATCTGAGCGGGCTGGGTACCGTGACCGCAGCGAATACCGTTACGGTGCGTAGCCGCGTGGATGGTCAACTCATCGCCCTGCACTTTCAGGAAGGTCAGCAGGTCAACACAGGCGATCTGCTGGCGCAAATCGATCCCAGCCAGTTTAAGGTCGCCCTAGCGCAGGCGCAGGGACAGTTGGCGAAAGATAACGCTACGCTGGCGAATGCGCGTCGTGATCTGGCGCGCTATCAGCAACTGGCAAAAACCAATCTGGTTTCCCGTCAGGAACTGGATGCGCAACAGGCGCTGGTCAACGAAACCCAGGGAACCATTAAAGCGGATGAAGCCAATGTCGCCAGCGCGCAGTTACAGCTCGACTGGAGTCGTATCACGGCCCCGGTCTCGGGACGCGTGGGTCTGAAACAGGTGGATGTCGGCAACCAGATTTCCAGCAGCGATACCGCCGGTATTGTCGTCATTACGCAAACGCACCCGATTGATCTCATTTTTACTCTGCCGGAAAGCGATATCGCGACCGTAGTTCAGGCACAGAAAGCGGGGAAAGCGCTGGTCGTAGAAGCCTGGGATCGGACTAACTCGCACAAATTGAGCGAAGGTGTGTTGCTCAGTCTGGACAACCAGATTGATCCCACGACGGGAACGATCAAAATTAAAGCGCGCTTTACCAATCAGGACGATACGCTGTTCCCCAATCAATTTGTGAACGCCCGGATGCTGGTCGATACCGAACAAAATGCCGTTGTGGTGCCTGCCGCGGCGGTGCAAATGGGCAATGAGGGCCACTTTGTGTGGGTGCTGAACGACGAAAATAACGTCAGCAAGAAGCGGGTAAAAATCGGTATTCAGGATAACCGAAACGTGGTGATCAGCGCAGGCTTGTCGGCAGGCGATCGCGTCGTTACCGATGGTATTGATCGGCTGACGGAAGGCGCAAAAGTCGAGGTCGTTGAGCCGCAAACCACCGTGGCGGATGAAAAATCCCCTTCCCGCCATGAAGGTCAAAAAGGAGCGCGCGCCTGATGCAGGTATTACCTCCGGGCAGCACGGGCGGCCCTTCGCGTCTGTTTATTCTGCGCCCCGTGGCCACCACTCTGCTGATGGCGGCGATTTTACTCGCCGGGATTATCGGCTATCGCTTCCTGCCCGTCGCCGCTTTGCCGGAGGTCGACTACCCCACTATTCAGGTTGTTACGCTCTACCCTGGCGCCAGCCCGGATGTCATGACCTCCGCCGTCACCGCGCCGCTTGAGCGCCAGTTCGGCCAGATGTCGGGACTTAAGCAGATGTCGTCGCAAAGCTCCGGCGGCGCATCGGTGGTAACGCTACAGTTTCAGTTGACGCTGCCGCTGGACGTTGCCGAGCAGGAAGTACAGGCGGCGATTAACGCAGCCACCAATTTATTGCCTTCCGACCTGCCGAATCCGCCGATTTACAGCAAAGTCAACCCGGCGGACCCGCCGATTATGACGCTTGCCGTCACCTCAAACGCGATGCCGATGACCCAAGTAGAAGACATGGTAGAAACCCGCGTGGCGCAGAAGATCTCGCAGGTCTCCGGCGTCGGACTGGTGACGCTTGCCGGCGGGCAGCGCCCTGCGGTACGCGTAAAACTGAATGCTCAGGCTGTCGCCGCACTCGGTCTGACCAGCGAAACGGTCCGTACCGCAATTACCGGCGCCAACGTCAACTCGGCGAAAGGCAGTCTGGATGGCCCCGAACGGGCGGTGACGCTTTCTGCTAACGATCAGATGCAGTCTGCCGACGAATACCGCAGGCTTATCATCGCGTATCAAAACGGCGCGCCGGTACGGTTGGGCGATGTCGCCACCGTCGAACAGGGGGCGGAAAATAGCTGGCTCGGCGCATGGGCGAATCAAGCGCCGGCTATCGTGATGAACGTTCAACGCCAGCCCGGCGCCAATATCATTGCGACAGCGGACAGCATTCGCCAGATGCTGCCCCAACTTACCGAAAGCCTGCCGAAATCGGTGAAGGTCACGGTCCTGTCCGATCGCACCACCAATATTCGTGCTTCCGTGCGCGATACCCAGTTTGAACTGATGCTGGCGATCGCGCTGGTCGTCATGATTATCTATCTGTTTTTACGTAATATTCCCGCCACAATTATTCCCGGCGTCGCCGTACCGCTGTCGCTTATCGGCACCTTTGCGGTGATGGTATTTTTGGATTTTTCCATTAATAACCTGACGCTGATGGCGCTCACTATCGCCACGGGTTTCGTGGTGGACGATGCGATTGTGGTGATTGAGAACATCTCGCGCTACATCGAAAAAGGAGAAAAACCGCTGGCGGCGGCGCTCAAAGGCGCGGGCGAAATCGGCTTTACCATTATTTCCCTCACCTTTTCACTGATTGCGGTGCTGATCCCGTTGCTCTTTATGGGCGATATTGTTGGTCGACTGTTCCGCGAATTTGCGGTGACGTTGGCGGTAGCGATTTTAATCTCCGCCGTCGTCTCTTTGACGCTCACGCCCATGATGTGCGCGCGTATGCTCAGCCAGCAGTCTCTGCGTAAACAAAACCGCTTTTCCCGCGCCTGCGAGCGGATGTTTGACCGCGTGATCGCCAGCTACGGACGCGGATTAGCGAAAGTACTCAACCATCCGTGGCTTACATTGAGCGTGGCATTCGCCACGCTCCTGCTCAGCGTTATGCTGTGGATAGTCATCCCGAAAGGATTCTTTCCGGTACAGGATAACGGCATTATCCAGGGGACGCTGCAGGCACCACAATCGTCATCGTATGCCAGTATGGCGCAACGTCAGCGTCAGGTGGCGGAGCGGATATTACAGGACCCGGCGGTACAAAGCCTGACGACTTTTGTTGGCGTAGACGGCGCTAACCCCACGCTGAATAGCGCGCGCCTGCAAATTAACCTCAAGCCGCTGGATGCGCGTGATGACCGCGTGCAGCAAGTGATCTCCCGGCTGCAAACCGCCGTGGCGACGATTCCCGGCGTAGCGCTGTATCTCCAGCCGACGCAGGATTTAACCATCGACACGCAGGTCAGCCGCACGCAGTATCAGTTTACCCTGCAGGCCACGACGCTCGATGCGCTCAGCCACTGGGTGCCAAAACTGCAGAACGCGCTACAGTCGTTACCACAGCTCTCTGAGGTAAGCAGCGACTGGCAAGATCGAGGATTAGCGGCCTGGGTGAATGTCGACCGCGACAGCGCCAGCCGTCTGGGTATCAGCATGGCGGATGTGGATAACGCGCTCTACAACGCGTTCGGGCAACGCCTGATTTCAACGATTTATACCCAGGCGAACCAGTACCGCGTCGTGCTGGAACATAATACCGCCAGCACGCCGGGACTGGCGGCGCTGGAGACGATTCGCCTGACGAGCCGCGACGGCGGCACCGTACCGCTTAGCGAGATTGCCCGCATTGAGCAGCGCTTCGCTCCGCTCTCCATCAATCATTTAGATCAGTTCCCGGTCACGACATTTTCGTTTAACGTGCCGGAGGGCTATTCGCTCGGCGATGCGGTGCAGGCGATTCTCGATACGGAAAAAACGCTCGCCCTGCCAGCGGATATTACAACGCAGTTTCAGGGCAGTACGCTCGCCTTCCAGGCGGCGCTGGGCAGCACCGTCTGGCTTATTGTCGCCGCCGTGGTGGCGATGTATATCGTGCTCGGCGTGCTGTATGAGAGTTTTATCCATCCGATCACGATTCTCTCAACGCTGCCTACGGCGGGCGTCGGCGCGCTGCTGGCGCTGATCATCGCTGGTAGCGAGCTCGATATTATCGCCATTATCGGCATTATTTTGCTGATCGGCATCGTGAAGAAAAACGCCATCATGATGATTGACTTCGCCCTCGCCGCCGAACGCGAACAGGGGATGAGTCCGCGCGACGCTATCTTCCAGGCCTGTCTGCTGCGTTTTCGACCGATTCTGATGACCACGCTGGCGGCGTTGCTCGGGGCATTGCCATTAATGTTGAGTACCGGCGTTGGCGCGGAATTACGTCGCCCGTTGGGGATCGCGATGGTGGGCGGCCTACTGGTCAGCCAGGTATTAACTCTGTTTACCACACCGGTGATTTATCTCCTGTTTGACCGCCTGTCGCTGTACGTGAAAAGTCGCTTTCCGCGCCATAAAGAGGAGGCGTAGATGCGCTTTTTCGCCCTTTTCATCTACCGCCCGGTCGCCACCATTTTGATTGCCGCCGCCATTACGTTGTGCGGCATTCTGGGCTTTCGTCTGTTGCCGGTCGCCCCGCTGCCGCAGGTCGATTTCCCGGTGATTATGGTTAGCGCCTCGCTGCCGGGCGCCTCGCCGGAAACCATGGCTTCGTCGGTGGCGACGCCGTTGGAACGTTCTTTGGGACGCATTGCAGGCGTCAATGAAATGACTTCCAGCAGCTCGCTCGGCAGTACGCGCATTATTCTCGAATTTAATTTCGATCGTGATATTAACGGCGCGGCGCGCGACGTGCAGGCCGCCATCAACGCCGCGCAAAGCTTGTTGCCAAGCGGAATGCCCAGCCGCCCGACTTATCGCAAGGCCAATCCATCCGACGCGCCGATTATGATTTTAACGCTCACCTCGGAGAGCTGGTCACAGGGCAAACTGTATGATTTCGCCTCTACCCAACTGGCGCAAACCATCGCGCAAATTGACGGCGTCGGCGATGTTGACGTCGGCGGCAGCTCCCTGCCCGCAGTACGTGTAGGCTTAAACCCGCAGGCGCTCTTTAACCAGGGCGTCTCGCTGGATGAGGTCCGCGAAGCGATCGACAGCGCCAACGTACGCCGACCGCAAGGCGCAATTGAAGATAGCGTCCACCGCTGGCAAATCCAGACCAACGACGAACTGAAAACCGCCGCCGAATACCAGCCGCTGATTATTCACTATAACAACGGCGCGGCGGTACGCCTGGGCGACATCGCCAGCGTCATCGACTCGGTGCAGGATGTCCGTAACGCCGGGATGACGAACGCTAAACCCGCTATTTTGTTGATGATCCGCAAGCTGCCGGAGGCCAACATTATTCAGACGGTCGACGGCATCCGGGCAAAACTGCCGGAACTGCGGGCAATGATCCCCGCCGCTATCGATTTACAAATCGCCCAGGATCGTTCGCCGACGATTCGCGCGTCGCTGCAAGAGGTAGAAGAGACGCTGGCTATCTCTGTCGCGCTGGTGATCCTGGTGGTGTTTTTATTCCTGCGTTCCGGGCGCGCCACGCTAATCCCCGCCGTCGCCGTTCCCGTTTCGCTCATCGGCACCTTCGCCGCCATGTATCTGTGCGGCTTCAGCCTCAACAATCTGTCGCTGATGGCGCTGACTATCGCAACCGGATTTGTCGTTGATGATGCCATTGTGGTGCTGGAAAATATCGCCCGCCATCTGGAGGCGGGAATGAAACCTTTGCAGGCGGCATTACAGGGTACGCGGGAAGTCGGGTTTACGGTCATCTCCATGAGTCTGTCGCTGGTGGCGGTATTTCTGCCGCTGCTGTTAATGGGCGGCCTGCCAGGGCGATTATTACGGGAATTCGCCGTTACCCTCTCGGTGGCGATTGGCATTTCGCTGGTGGTCTCGCTCACACTGACGCCGATGATGTGCGGCTGGATGCTTAAATCAAGCAAACCGCGCACCCAACCGCGTAAACGGGGCGTTGGCCGTTTGCTGGTCGCCTTGCAACAGGGTTACGGCACGTCATTAAAATGGGTGCTTAACCATACGCGTCTTGTCGGTGTGGTTTTTCTTGGCACCGTTGCGCTGAACATCTGGCTTTATATCGCCATTCCTAAAACATTCTTTCCGGAGCAGGACACCGGCGTGTTGATGGGCGGTATTCAGGCTGACCAGAGCATCTCTTTCCAGGCCATGCGCGGCAAGCTGCAGGATTTTATGAAAATTATTCGCGACGATCCGGCGGTGAATAATGTCACTGGTTTTACCGGCGGCTCGCGGGTGAATAGCGGCATGATGTTTATTACGCTGAAGCCGCGCGGCGAACGCAAAGAGACGGCGCAGCAAATCATTGATCGACTGCGGGTCAAACTGGCAAAAGAACCCGGCGCCAGGCTGTTTCTGATGGCGGTACAGGATATTCGCGTCGGCGGGCGGCAGGCTAACGCCAGTTACCAATATACGTTGCTGTCTGACTCTCTGGCGGCGCTGCGCGAGTGGGAGCCGAAAATACGCAAAGCGCTCTCGGCCCTGCCGCAACTGGCGGACGTAAACTCCGACCAGCAGGATAACGGCGCGGAGATGAACCTTATCTACGACCGCGACACCATGTCACGACTGGGCATTGATGTTCAGGCCGCAAACAGTCTGTTAAATAATGCTTTCGGCCAGCGGCAAATTTCCACCATTTATCAGCCGATGAACCAGTATAAAGTGGTGATGGAAGTCGATCCGCGCTATAGCCAGGATATCAGCGCGCTGGAGAAAATGTTTGTTATCAACCGCGACGGAAAAGCGATCCCCCTCTCTTATTTCGCCCAATGGCGGCCCGCCAATGCGCCGTTGTCGGTGAACCATCAGGGACTTTCCGCGGCGTCCACGATTGCCTTTAACCTGCCGACCGGCACATCGTTATCGCAGGCGACGGAGGCCATTAATCGCACAATGACGCAGCTTGGCGTCCCCCCGACGGTACGCGGCAGTTTTTCCGGAACGGCGCAAGTCTTCCAGCAGACCATGAATTCACAGCTTATTTTGATAGTGGCGGCGATCGCTACCGTCTACATTGTGCTGGGGATACTGTACGAAAGCTACGTCCATCCGCTGACCATTCTCTCTACTCTGCCATCGGCGGGCGTTGGGGCGCTTCTGGCGCTGGAACTCTTCAATGCCCCTTTCAGCCTAATCGCCCTGATAGGGATCATGCTATTAATTGGCATTGTGAAGAAAAACGCCATTATGATGGTCGATTTTGCGCTTGAAGCGCAACGAAGCGGCGGCCTGACGCCGGAACAAGCCATTTTCCAGGCCTGCTTGTTACGCTTCCGTCCAATAATGATGACCACGCTGGCGGCGCTGTTCGGCGCACTGCCATTGGTGTTATCTGGCGGAGACGGTTCGGAATTACGGCAGCCGCTGGGGATAACCATTGTCGGCGGTTTGGTCATGAGCCAGCTCCTGACGCTCTATACCACGCCGGTGGTGTACCTCTTTTTCGATCGTCTGCGGCTGCGTTTTTCGCGTAAAAATAGCAAACCGGTAGTAGAGATATGACAGAACTTCCTGACAACACCCGCTGGCAACTCTGGATTGTGGCATTCGGCTTTTTTATGCAGTCGCTGGATACCACCATCGTCAACACTGCGCTGCCCTCCATGGCGAAAAGCCTGGGGGAAAGCCCGCTGCATATGCACATGGTAGTGGTGTCATATGTTCTTACCGTCGCCGTGATGCTCCCCGCCAGCGGCTGGCTGGCAGACAAAATCGGCGTGCGTAATATTTTCTTTGCCGCCATTGTGCTGTTCACGCTGGGTTCGCTGTTTTGCGCCCTCTCCGGCACGCTTAATCAACTGGTATTAGCGCGGGTTTTACAAGGCGTAGGCGGCGCGATGATGGTGCCAGTCGGACGCCTGACGGTCATGAAAATCGTGCCGCGCGCGCAATATATGGCGGCGATGACCTTCGTCACCCTACCGGGACAGATCGGGCCGTTACTCGGTCCCGCGCTGGGCGGGGTGCTGGTGGAATATGCTTCATGGCACTGGATCTTTCTGATCAATATCCCGGTAGGAATTGTCGGCGCTATGGCGACCTTTATGCTGATGCCAAACTACACCATAGAGACCCGGCGCTTTGATCTGCCGGGGTTCCTGCTGTTAGCTATCGGCATGGCGGTACTCACGCTGGCGCTGGACGGTAGTAAAAGCATGGGGATTTCGCCCTGGACATTAGCCGGACTTGCTGCGGGCGGCGCGGCAGCCATTCTGCTCTATCTCCTCCATGCCAAAAAAAACTCAGGCGCGTTATTCAGCCTGCGATTGTTCCGCACGCCCACGTTTTCACTGGGGTTGCTGGGCAGTTTTGCCGGGCGTATCGGCAGCGGTATGCTGCCGTTTATGACGCCGGTCTTTTTGCAAATTGGTCTTGGTTTTTCACCGTTTCATGCCGGTTTGATGATGATTCCCATGGTGCTGGGCAGCATGGGAATGAAGCGGATTGTAGTGCAGATAGTTAACCGTTTTGGCTATCGTCGGGTTCTGGTGGCGACTACGCTCGGACTGGCATTGGTTAGCCTGTTGTTTATGTCGGTCGCGCTGCTCGGCTGGTATTATCTCCTGCCGCTGGTACTGCTTTTGCAGGGAATGGTGAACTCGGCGCGCTTTTCTTCCATGAACACCTTAACGCTAAAAGACCTTCCCGATACGCTGGCCAGCAGCGGCAATAGCTTATTATCGATGATTATGCAGCTCTCGATGAGTATTGGCGTCACTATTGCCGGAATGCTGCTGGGTATGTTTGGCCAACAGCATATCGGGATAGACAGTAGCGCCACACATCACGTCTTTATGTACACCTGGTTATGTATGGCGGTTATTATCGCGCTACCGGCGATAATTTTTGCCCGCGTGCCGAACGATACACAGCAAAACATGGTCATTTCACGGCGTAAAAGGAGCCTGTAATGAAAGTCTGGCGGCCCGGAATCACCGGCAAGCTGTTTCTGGCGATTTTCGCCACCTGCATCGTGCTGCTGATCAGTATGCATTGGGCCGTGCGCGTCAGTTTTGAACGCGGATTTATTGACTATATCAAACACGGCAACGAGCAGCGGCTACAAATGCTGGGCGATGCGCTGGGCGACCAGTACCAGCAACACGGCAACTGGCGTTTTTTACGCAACAACGATCGCTTCGTTTTCCAGATTCTGCGTTCATTTGAGCATGACAACGACCGCGATAAACCCGGCCCCGGTATGCCGCCGCACGGTTGGCGCACCCAATTCTGGGTCGTCGATCAAAATGGCCGGGTGCTGGTCGGCCCACGCGGTCCGGTGCCGCATGACGGTACTCGCCGCCCCATTCTGGTCAATGGCGTCGAAGTCGGCGCGATTATCGCCTCGCCTGTCGAGCGGCTGACGCGCAATACGGATATTAATTTTGATATGCAGCAGCGGCGCGCCAGCTGGATGATCGTGGCGTTATCAACGTTGCTGGCCGCGCTGGCGACGTTTTTGCTGGCGCGTGGCCTGCTCGCCCCGGTCAAACGGTTGGTCGAGGGTACGCACAGGCTGGCGGCGGGGGATTTTACCACGCGCGTGACCCCAACCAGCGCCGATGAGCTGGGAAAACTGGCGCAGGACTTTAACCAGCTTGCCAGCACGCTGGAAAAAAACCAGCAGATGCGCCGCGACTTTATGGCGGATATTTCCCACGAACTGCGCACGCCGCTGGCGGTATTGCGCGGCGAACTGGAAGCCATTCAGGATGGCGTTCGCCAGTTCACGCCAGAATCGGTTACCTCGCTACAGGCGGAAGTCGGTACGCTTACCAAACTGGTTGACGACCTGCATCAGCTGTCGTTGTCTGACGAGGGCGCGCTGGCTTACCAAAAAACGACCGTCGATCTTGTTCCCCTGTTGGAAGTCGCTGGCGGCGCGTTCAGAGAGCGCTTTACCAGCCGGGGGCTAACGTTACATTACGCGTTGCCGGATAGCATGACCGTCTTCGGCGACCCGGATCGCCTGATGCAACTGTTTAATAATCTGCTGGAAAACAGTTTGCGCTACACCGACAGCGGAGGCGGCCTGCATATTTCCGCCGAACAACGCGACAAATCATTATTCCTGACCTTTGCCGATTCTGCACCGGGCGTCAGCGATGAGCAGTTACAAAAGCTTTTTGACCGTTTTTACCGCACGGAAGTGTCCCGTAACCGCGCCAGCGGCGGTTCTGGACTGGGGCTGGCGATATGCGTCAATATTGTACACGCGCATAACGGTCATCTTCACGCCGCTCATTCGCCTTTTGGCGGGGTTAGCATTACAGTAGAGTTACCGCTGGATCGCGATTTACAGAGAGAAGTATGACTGAATTACCCATTGATGAAAACACGCCGCGCATTTTGATTGTTGAAGATGAACCCAAGCTGGGACAGCTGCTTATTGACTACTTACGCGCGGCGAGTTACGCCCCCACGCTCATCAATCATGGCGACAAGGTACTGCCGTATGTGCGTCAAACGCCGCCGGATCTGATCCTGCTGGATCTGATGCTGCCGGGTACCGATGGTCTGACGCTATGCCGGGAGATTCGCCGTTTTTCCGACATCCCCATTGTGATGGTCACGGCCAAAATCGAAGAGATCGATCGGCTGCTTGGGCTGGAAATCGGTGCCGATGATTATATCTGTAAGCCTTACAGCCCGCGCGAAGTCGTGGCCCGCGTGAAAACCATTTTGCGCCGCTGTAAACCGCAGCGCGAACTCCAGCAGCAGGATGCCGAAAGCCCGTTAATGATTGATGAAAGCCGCTTTCAGGCCTCCTGGTGTGGTAAAGCGCTGGATTTAACCCCCGCTGAATTCCGCCTGCTAAAAACCTTATCGCTTGAACCGGGTAAAGTTTTTTCCCGCGAGCAGTTGTTAAACCACCTCTACGACGACTACCGTGTGGTGACCGATCGTACTATCGACAGCCACATTAAAAACCTGCGCCGTAAACTGGAATCGCTGGATGCCGAACAGTCATTTATACGCGCAGTCTACGGGGTGGGATATCGCTGGGAAGCGGATGCGTGTCGCCTGGTATAATGATTATTGGCATAACAATAACAAGGTCGTAAGACGATATTTTCCGCCAACGCTATTCTGGCGGAATTAACACACTGCCCTCTTTCCTTTGGCCGAGCGGTATCCCGAAAACCACAACGAACGCGATCGGAGACAATAAATTATTTGGCCGCTCTTTTTAGTTTACCGATATACTGTGAGTAGTTTTTTAAACTTATTGCGCATTAATTCATTAAGTGAATCTAAAAATACATAAACATAATACCAGCTTAATTATACATGGATTTTTATGACAGAAACGTCATCTCACCGCTATAAACCACGCAATATAATAAATGCGCCAAATGTAAAATCATCTATTTTTTCCCGGAGCCAACAACGCGGCGACAGCGAAATTATCCAGCGCTGGTTAAGCAACCATTTTTATCGTTGGATCATTGGTGACTTTCCTCATGTTTATCCTGTGCGCTCCGTCGCCGATTATGCCGTTTATTTTAGCGCTGATACAGAAATCCCCGCCTGGCTGGCGCCAAAGCTGGGTGGCTATGAGCGCTTTTACTACCTTAACGTTCAGCACCCGCAACTTGTGGCAATGGAAAGAGATTTAGTGGAATTTCTTTCGCGTCAGGAAGGAACGCGGCTGGAAACTAAACTACAGCGCATCAACTGCTTTACCGTGCTGGCAATGCGCGAAGCGGAGCATCAAAAAATGCAGCGCCTGCGTGAACAAGGTTGGTATCCCTCCAACAGCGAGGCGCTAAAACCGGTGATGACGGTGAATAACGGCGTGCTGGTTGAGTTTGATGCAACAAACCCCGGCCTGCGCAGTGAGATGGCGTATGAATCCTGGCATATGCAACACTGCGTCGGAGATTTTGAAAATAAAGGCGCGCTTTCCGGCGGCTACGGCGATTACTACGCCCGACAAATTGAACAACAAAAACTTCGCCTGTTCAGCCTGCGCGACGGCAATAATATTCCCCACGTCACAATAAGCCTGGTGGTTGGTAATAACGGCCTGAGCATTGATCAGATTAAAGGTAAGCAAAATCGCCATCCTATTAAGAAATATGCTAACGATGTTTTATCTCTGTTACGCCATCTGCAACCACTTCCTGAGCGCCACGCCGATTGCGAAGAGATGGGAATAGTTTATGAAGCAACGCCGGAATATTCAGGTTGGAAATTTATTACTCATATTCATGACCTCAATTTTCTGCTCAATGTGCTGCATGACAATTTTCATTTAATGGAGCACTTCCCCACTCCCCCGGTAGCTTTACAGTGGCTGCTGTTGCACAGCGCCCCAGAGGCGCTGCGCTACCTTCAGGTTGTTGATCCTAACGTGGCGACGGCTGCGGAAATGCTGTTTCCACGGCATGAATGGCACCCTACGCTTGCCGGAAAAAACACCAGTAGCGAACCTTTCGAAATTGAAAGCCTGACGCTACAAACCACGCGTTACCTACCTGTCATCAAGGAGGTGCAATAATGTTCTGGATTGTTCTTATTATTGCCGCCCTATTTTTTAGCTGGCGCAACTACAAAAAAAACAAACCGCTGATTGCGTCCCGTATCGCCGAGGAGAAAGAAAAAGATCGCCTGAAGGATCTGCGTCGCGATACCCGGCGGCGTCAATGGGCGCTGGCGCTGGCTGATATCCTTGCCCGGCGCAACGGGCTACCGACCAAAGGCGTTGAGCTGGTCTTCAAACTTGACGATGACAAACGCCGCTATCTGGCGCAGCAGGTAAAAAAAGAGCTGGGCTTGAGCGAAAACCTCGACGGCGCGGCGTTACGCCACAAGGTTGAGGATATCTTACGCCGCTGGCCTGCGGGCATCGGCAGCTCGCCGCGCACGTTTTATCATCATCTGGCGGCCCAGGGCCAGGTCCGCGACGCGCTGGCCTTCGACTGTATGCGCACCGCCTTTCTGACCCGCTGTATCGCCGGGCTCGGCTGGTGCGACGTACATCAGGCCTGGCTGGTGTTATTACTTAACGCCCAGCGCGCTCAGGACTGTTTTGATTCCTGGGAGGATTACGCCACCGCCTACGTTCGCGCCCGCCGGGTATGGCTCACGCTACGTGACACGCCAACAGCGCTTGCCGGACGGGATTTACAGGAAGCCACCCATTATCTGCAAGACCCTGTCAGCCGCTGGCGACAACTGCCGTGGAATGAATTCAAAATTTTCGAGCCGATTTAAAGGACGCTTTATGGAACAGGATGATCGTCTGCTCAACGCTATGTTTGAGATGTGCAACCACAAAAATCCCCTCAATGACGGGCAACGCGAGTGGCATATCGCCGATATTCCCGGCCTGCTGCGCGAAGAACGCTATGACGAACTGGACGAACTCTACAACCAGGCGCTGACGGAGAGCTTTACCAGCCGCGAAGCGGAAAAGCGCTATTTCTTCGCCTGGAATCAAATGGACAACCCTTTTTACGATATGGACACGCTGGTTGAGGCTGGGCCGCAAGGATTAGCGCTGATCAAAAAGTGGCAGCGCGCTCGTCCCCGCTCCACTCACGCCTGGCTTGCCGAGGCGCAATACTGGAATCACCGTGCGTGGCTTTACCGCAGCTATGGCTGGGCGAGAGAAACCACCCGAGCGATGTGGATCTGCGCCGCCGCCTGCAACGAACGGATGGTCATCGCCGCGCTCAATGCTATCGACTGTGAACCGCGCCAGTGGATGGCGGCGGCCCTGACCAGCACCAACTCAAAAGTCTTCGGCCAGCCCGACTGGCTGGTTGAGTTCCTCGTGGGCGCGGATGTTGCCGGGCAGCCATTAATGGAAGATCTGGCTGAATATCATCGCCATTCACCGCAGGAGGTGGACGCGCTGATGGCCCATTCCGGGCTGTCGTTTGCCGACGCGGTTTGCCCAAATCTGCCACGCCCGTCCGTGCTGCCGGAGTGCAATGACGATGCCGGGCAAAAATACTGGCTCGCCGTCTGCCTGGCTATTTTCCCGACGGCATTTTACGTGCTGGATGAATATATCCCGTTTCGTATGCCACGCTGGAGAGGGTCTCACGAGGAAATCCGCGAATTTCTGGAATCAAGCGTATGCGATCACCTTTCTGCCGCAGAACGTGAACATCTGGAGCTATTAATCTGGTGGGACGATCACCGCGATCTGCGCATCAAAGAGGTTGACTCCCCGGCAGAACAGGAACGTATTATCGCCAAAGCCGAAGAGATTAGCCTGCGAGCGCATATTCAGGAATCTCGCCACAACGCGCTGGAGTGGCTTCGGGTCTGCTATAGCGATCTGGACGATAATGACGCGCTCTGGCGAACCCTTCAGCGTTCGATCGTAGAAAAAGTTAAGCTCAACAATTATTTCTCTGATGACACGATAAAGTTCGCCCTGCGCGATTTTCCTGACACCTGGTGGATGTATAATTTTCTCTGTCAGAATGCGCAGCAAACGGAATTCGCAGTGCCGAAAATCCGTCGTGGCTACGTTCAGTACGCCGGGCTATTGGGTTTCGAAAAGGATGAGGCGCAAGGCCTCGCCTGGCTCGATAGCGTCGCCGACATTAAATATAACCATCACTGGCGGGCGGCGATTAAAAATTTCAACTGGTTCGGGCTCCCGGAACATTTCGTGTCGCTGGCAGAGCTGGGCGCGCAAAGAAATATCCCCGCCGCGCTAAACCTGCTGGGCCTTGAACACAATAATAAAGAGAACAACGGCCTACTACCTTACGATCCTGCCATCGCGTTAGGGTATTTTCAGCGCGCGGCGGAGATTTTGCACCGGCAGTTAGCGCTGCGCGAGAGCACCCCGTACAAATTAATAGATAACGGAGGCTATACCGATTATGAAAATGACCTGCAAAATATTCATTTCAGCATCGGCATCTGCAACCAGCGTCTGAGTAAACAAGAATTTGATACCGAAAAACGTTCCGCTTATGAAAAAGAACTACTCGATAATCTCTGGCTGGCGCATCAGTTCGGACATAAAGAGGCCTGGGGCTTGTTCCTGCTGAATATTTTTGAAGTGAAGGATATTACGCTGGCGCATAAGCATCTGGAACTGGTGCAACAAGAGGCCAACAAAGGCACGCTACACGCTATGGTGACCCTATCGCGCCTGCACGGTAATAAACACGATCGAACGCTGTTTAATATGAAGCTAAGCGCACGCTGGGCGCATTTTGCCTTCACGCTTTATCCGGATAATGAAATCGTTATGGACTGCCTGGACCACCTGCATTTCGATTCTTTCTGGAAACGCTTTCGTTTCGCCTGGTATACCGTCCGCATCCCGAATTCAGAGCTGCCGGGACAGGTCAACTCAATGGTGTAAGGTGGTTTACTCCCCTCTCCCACGGCGCTACAATGCCCGCCCTTAAAGTGAGGACTCTCCTCCAGCCGCCTCATCAGGTGAGGCGGATCTGACCTGTCATCAGAACGAGAAAATGATGTTTAAACCAGAACTCCTTTCGCCGGCGGGAACGCTGAAAAATATGCGTTACGCTTTCGCTTACGGTGCCGATGCCGTCTATGCGGGCCAACCGCGCTACTCTTTACGCGTGCGTAATAACGAATTCAATCACGAAAATTTGCAGCTTGGCATCAACGAAGCCCACGCGCTCGGAAAAAAATTCTACGTGGTGGTGAACATCGCCCCGCATAACGCCAAGCTCAAAACCTTTATCCGTGACCTGAAACCCGTCGTCGAGATGGGCCCGGATGCGCTGATCATGTCCGATCCAGGGTTGATTATGCTGGTACGCGAGCACTTCCCGGCAATGCCGATTCACCTGTCGGTACAGGCTAATGCCGTAAACTGGGCGACGGTAAAATTCTGGCAGCAGATGGGGCTGACCCGTGTGATTCTCTCCCGCGAGCTGTCGCTGGAAGAGATTGAGGAAATTCGCCAGCAGGTGCCGGATATGGAAATAGAAATTTTCGTCCACGGCGCGCTATGCATGGCCTATTCCGGCCGCTGCCTGCTTTCCGGCTACATCAATAAACGCGATCCGAACCAGGGCACCTGCACCAATGCCTGCCGTTGGGAATATAACGTGCAGGAAGGAAAAGAAGACGTTGTCGGCAACATCGTGCATAAGCACGAACCGATTCCGGTACAGAACGTTGAGCCGACGCTCGGTATCGGTGCGCCGACGGATAAAGTGTTTATGATAGAAGAGGCCCAAAGACCGGGCGAATACATGACCGCGTTCGAAGACGAGCATGGCACCTATATCATGAACTCAAAAGATTTGCGCGCTATCGCCCACGTGGAGCGCCTGACGAAAATGGGCGTCCACTCGCTGAAAATCGAAGGCCGCACCAAATCCTTTTATTACTGCGCCCGTACCGCGCAGGTCTACCGTAAGGCCATCGACGACGCCGCCGCGGGTAAACCCTTCGACCCTACGCTGCTGGAAACGCTGGAAGGTCTGGCTCATCGCGGCTATACCGAAGGTTTCCTGCGTCGCCATACGCACGACGATTACCAGAATTACGAGTACGGTTACTCCGTTTCCGAACGCCAGCAATTTGTCGGCGAGTTCACCGGCGAGCGTAAAGGCCAACTGGCGGCCGTGGCGGTGAAGAATAAATTCTCCGTTGGCGATAGTCTGGAGCTGATGACACCGCAGGGAAATATCAATTTCACCCTGGAACAGATGGAGAACGCCAAAGGAGACGCTATGCCGGTGGCACCTGGCGATGGCTATACCGTCTGGATGCCCGTCCCGCAGGACGTTACGCTGGATTACGCACTATTGATGCGTAATTTCTCAGGCGAATCAACGCGTAACCCCCATGCTAAGTAGTTAATTGCGGTTATTTTTTCATGGCGGGAAGATTCTTAGAAATTGATCACATACCGCTTCGCTCAATGCGGGTATTATTCAACGCGCTGAAAAACATAACCCATAAATGCTAGCTGTACCAGGAACCACCTCCTTGGCCTGCGTAATCTCCCTTACGCAGGCTTATTTTTTGCATATAATCAATAAAAAAGTGGTACTTCCCGCCATATCCAAAAATTGACCACACTAACCAAAGCGCAAATGGGCGCTTTGGTTTAGAGACCTCCCCTATCCATTGCCAGCCAGCAAGTCACAATCCTCCCGCATCCGGTCAGACTCAGGACTTAGCATTCTGACATTTACGTTTAACATCAGTGAATTAAATCAAGAACTGCTTTGTGAGAACTTACACAAAAAGTTTCCAGGTTATTAAATTAAGGTTAAAAACCGATAATTTAAGCGTGTAAAGTTATGGCACGTTTTAATGCCGGTTTTACAAGGATTAAAATAATGTTTTCCCGGATTAGAGGTTTGATTTCATGTCAAAGTAATACTCAAACCATCGCACCTACGCTCAGTCCACCTTCATCAGGCCATGTAAGTTTTGCTGGGATTGATTATCCTCTATTACCACCAGATCACCAAACACCCTTCCCACCGTCACGTATAATCGGTATCCAGAGTTATTCCTTTATCCTGTAAAATGTGATACAGATTCTCCATTGATCTAATAACTACCTCAATTTCACATTCAAGTTTCTCTACAGAACTTTCATTGAGTGAGAAATTGAGAGCCAGTAATAATGATTGTGAGTTATTATCATAACACAAATGTGGTCCATTATTCTCTGCAAACCATAAATTAGCATTGAGAAATTCAAAAGCAAGATTATTATTATCCGGAGGTCTTCCGCAAAAACCGTATATCATTATATACTCGCTATTAGTGCTTGTTAGTAAGATACGGTAACGGTTATCTATAATAAATGAGCATAATCTGTTTTCGTCAAAGGCAATTGAATCGGAATTTAATTTTAGTGAAAACTGTCTTAATAAGCGATCGGCTCTTGAATACATAACACCCCATACTCTATTTAAAGAGTTTCTATATAAGTCATAAGCCTCTTGTCTGGACGCTTAACACCCCGTGTCATCGTCGGAATTCATCTTTTCCCTATGACTTGCTGTGTTTGCTCATTTATGGCCAGGCTGGCCGGGTTCTGATGCCATTTGCGCTAAGGTATAGTCCGGCGCATATTCCCATCATACCAATTCCCCCCATGCCAAGCGATGCGCCTAAAACCGTCAGAGCGGTAGTATATGCAGCACCACTACTGACACTGGCGACAGCCCCTGAGCATACCCCACTGAAAACACTTGTAAACAATGCCGAGGTTCCCAGACACATTAAACATCTGGGTTTATTGCCGTAAGCGTTAAACTCAACGATTTCAGCTACTGGTTTTTCGTCATTACCCCGTTCAGAAGGAGGGAGCAATGGCGTTTGCGCATTCACGCCTGAAGTGACATTCATATAAACCTCTTCATGCACATGCCTGTTTATGTTTATGAGAAAAGCGGTACCTCAGGCACGACTATAAGACACCGCGCTAAGTCATCATCTAAATAGGTTTTATTTGATAACAAGAATAGTGTACTGCTAATAGTGCGTCTTGTTCCTGCCAAAGCAGTCTAAAGAACATTTCGATTTTATGCTATTAAAAAGTATGTTTGGTAATAAATATCAGGTTTTTATCTGATATTATGGTGTTTGAAATTAATACTGATAACTGACGTATGTTCGTCTTGTTAATCCTCCGTTTCGTTATTAAAGGCGCTATATCGGAAAGCGTCTGACTCCCCCTTGTGGTTTCCCTGCACTCTCACAAGCGCTACTCAATGCGCATACCGGCATCTCTCTTGTCGCCATTTGTCTTAAACCATGCTTCGCTTACCGCTGCGTACAGCAGGAAGAAAAACGGTAAAGCAATAAGTGCGCAACATTTCAATTTTCATCCTGTTCTGACCTCGCTTTTTCATTTCTGCTATACACTTTCTGGAGATTGTTGTTCAACTTATTAAGGCATAACGGATGGCTAACTTTCCCGCCAGCTTACTGATCCTCAATGGCAAAAGCGCTGATAACCAGCCGCTACGTGAGGCCATTACTCTACTTCGCGACGAAGGTATACAGATTCACGTTCGGGTAACCTGGGAAAAAGGCGACGTGCAGCGTTACGTTGATGAAGCCCGTAGACTGGGCGTTGAAACGGTGATTGCCGGCGGCGGAGACGGTACCATTAATGAAGTGTCGACCGCGCTCATCCAGATCCGCGACGGCGTAGCCCCTGCACTGGGCCTTTTGCCGCTCGGCACTGCCAACGATTTTGCCACCAGCGCCGGTATTCCTGAAGCGCTGGACAAAGCGCTGAAACTGGCGATTGCCGGAAACGCGATGGAAATTGATATGGCCAGGGTCAATGATAAAACCTGTTTTATCAATATGGCGACGGGCGGTTTTGGCACCCGCATTACCACCGAAACGCCGGAAAAACTTAAAGCCGCGTTGGGCGGCGTCTCCTATCTTATTCACGGTCTGATGAGAATGGATACGCTGACCCCTGACCGCTGCGAAATACGTGGCGAAAACTTTCACTGGCAGGGAGATGCGCTGGTGATCGGCATCGGCAACGGTCGTCAGGCCGGCGGCGGGCAGCAATTATGTCCCACCGCGCTGATTAACGACGGACTGTTACAGCTACGGATTTTTACTGGCGAAGAGCTGCTGCCGGCGCTGTTTTCCACGCTCACGCAGTCAGATGACAATCCGAATATTATTGACGGCGCCTCGGCGTGGTTTGATATTCATGCGCCGCATGAAATCACGTTTAATCTGGATGGCGAACCACTCAGCGGACAAGAATTTCATATTGAGGTGCTACCTGGCGCATTACGCTGTCGGCTGCCGCCAGACTGCCCGTTGCTACGTTAATAACACCTGTCGCTGGCCGGATGCGCTCACATCCGGCTTTTCTTCGTTAAACTCAGGCGATGGTGACTTTGCTATCCAGATAGACATCCTGTACGGCGTTAATCAACTTCACGCCATCAGCCATCGATTTCTTAAAGGCTTTACGTCCCAGAATTAGCCCCATTCCACCAGCTCGTTTGTTGATCACCGCGGTACGAACCGCGTCGCCGAGATCAGTGTCGCCGCCGTCCGCGCCGCCGGAGTTGATAAGCCCGGCGCGTCCCATATAGCAGTTCGCCAACTGGTAACGTACCAAATCAATCGGGTTATCGCTGGTCAGTTTGCTGTACACGCGATCGTCGGTATAGCCGAAGTTGACCGCTTTATAACCGCCATTATTCTCGGCCATTTTCTGTTTCACAATATCCGCGCCAATCGTAGCGGCCAGATGGTTGGCTTGCCCCGTCAGGTCAGCGGATACATGGTAATCGACGCCGTCTTTTTTAAAGGAAGAATTACGCAGGTAAGCCCACAATACGGTCACCATACCCAGCTCATGCGCACGCTCAAAAGCGGCGGAGATCTCTTCAATCTGGCGACGAGACTGTTCCGAACCGAAATAGATCGTCGCGCCTACCGCCACGGCGCCCATATTGAACGCCTGCTCAACGCTGGCGTACAGGGTCTGATCGTACTCTGTCGGATAGCTCAATGTTTCGTTGTGATTCAGTTTGACCAAAAACGGAATACGGTGCGCATAACGCCGTGAAACCGAGGCCAGTACGCCGTAGGTAGAGGCCACGCAGTTACAGCCGGCCTCAATCGCCAATTCAACAATGTTTTTTGGGTCAAAGTAGCGCGGGTTGGCCGCAAAAGAAGCGCCGGCGGAGTGCTCCACCCCCTGATCGACGGGCAGTATCGAAAGGTATCCTGTTCCCGCCAGGCGACCAGTATTATAGAGCGTCTGCATATTACGCAGAACGGCTGGTGGACGATTATTGTCAATCATCACCCGGTCAACGTAATCCTTGCCGGGTAGATAAAGCTGATCGGACGGAATGGTCATACAACGATGCTGTAAAAGGCTGTCGGCGTCTTTGCCAAGCAACTGCGCAATATCAGTCATAGCTATGCTCCCGTAAGTTCCGATAGGGTATCGGAAGGTGAATAGTCCTGTCCCGCAGATTGCGGGTCGCAATAAGCCTGGTACTGACCGACCATTTTTGCCAACTTTAGCGCATTTTTTCGGCGCTATCTGCTGACTCGATTCACGTCCGAAAAAGTGTTAGATCGGTCAAAATTAATGCTCATTGGTATTTAAAAGGTATTATTAAATGGTATTGTCATGGCGTACCTTACCTGTCATGAAGGATTCAAAAATGAAAACGACCTTTAAACTGTCGTTCATGATGTTCGTGGAGTGGTTTATCTGGGGCGCCTGGTTCGTCCCCCTGTGGCTATGGCTAAATAAAAGCGGGTTTTCCGCCGGTGAAATAGGCTGGTCTTATGCCTGTACCGCCATTGCGGCGATCCTGTCGCCGATTCTGGTCGGCTCCGTTACCGACCGTTTTTTCTCAGCGCAAAAAGTTCTGGCGGTACTGATGTTTGCAGGCGCCGTGCTGATGTATTTCGCGGCGCAGCAAACCACCTTTGTCGGATTCTTTCCGCTGCTTCTGGCCTATTCATTGACCTATATGCCGACCATCGCGCTGACAAACAGCATTGCCTTCGCTAACGTACCGGATGTTGAACGCGATTTTCCACGCATTCGCGTTATGGGAACCATTGGGTGGATTGCCTCCGGCCTCGCCTGTGGATTCCTGCCGCAAATGTTAGGCTATAACGATATTTCCCCCACCAACATTCCACTGCTCATAACCGCCGCAAGTTCAGCGTTGCTGGGCGTATTTGCGTTCTGTCTGCCAGACACGCCGCCAAAAAGCACCGGCAAGATGGATATTAAAGTGATGCTGGGGCTGGATGCGCTGGTCCTGCTGCGCGATAAAAACTTTCTCGTTTTCTTCTTCTGTTCCTTCCTGTTTGCGATGCCGCTGGCCTTCTACTACATCTTCGCTAACGGCTATCTGACAGAAGTGGGAATGAAAAACGCCACCGGCTGGATGACGCTCGGCCAGTTCTCTGAAATCTTCTTTATGCTGGCTCTGCCCTTTTTCACTAAGCGCTTTGGTATTAAAAAGGTATTATTGCTTGGTCTTATTACCGCCGCGATCCGCTACGGCTTTTTTGTCTATGGCGGCGCGGAGACGTACTTCACTTACGCCCTGCTGTTCCTCGGTATTTTGCTGCACGGCGTAAGTTACGATTTCTACTACGTCACCGCCTACATTTATGTCGATAAAAAAGCGCCGGTTCATATGCGTACCGCTGCGCAAGGGCTTATCACCCTCTGCTGTCAGGGATTCGGCAGCCTGCTGGGCTATCGCCTCGGCGGCGTGATGATGGAAAAAATGTTTGCTTATCCGCAACCGGTTAACGGTCTGACATTCAACTGGGCGGGCATGTGGACGTTTGGCGCAGTGATGATTGCCGTCATCGCGCTACTGTTTATGATTTTCTTTCGCGAATCGAACAAAGAGATCACTGCTATTGACGATCGCGATATTGCGTTGACACAAGGGGAAGTAAAATGAAAGCAGAACGTATTCTCGGTGCTCTTTACGGGCAAGCGTTAGGGGATGCGATGGGAATGCCCTCTGAGCTGTGGCCGAGAACGCGCGTCAAAGCGCATTTCGGCTGGATTGACCGCTTTCTGCCCGGGCCAAAAGAGAATAATGCCGCCTGCTATTTTAACCGCGCGGAGTTTACGGATGATACCGCAATGGCGCTCTGCCTGGCCGACGCGCTACTCGAATGCGAAGGCAACATTGATCCCGAGATTATTGGACGTAACATCCTCGCCTGGGCGGAACGCTTTGATGCGTTCAATAAAAATGTACTCGGCCCGACGTCAAAAATTGCGCTGAATGCGATTCGCGACGGCAAACCCATCGCGGCGCTGGAAAACAACGGCGTGACTAACGGCGCGGCCATGCGCGTTTCGCCGTTGGGCTGCCTGTTGCCACCAACTAACCTGACAGCCTTTATAGCAGAAGTAGCGTTAGCCTCCAGCCCGACGCATAAATCCGATCTGGCGGTGGCTGGCGCCGTGGTTGTCGCCTGGGCCGTCTCGCGAGCGGTTAACGGCGACACGTGGCAAAGTATTGCCGACTCGCTCCCCGCCGTCGCCCATCAGGCGCAGACAGCGCGTATTACCACGTTTAGCGCCTCGCTATCGGCACGTCTGGAACTGGCGCTAAACATTGTCCGCCACGCCGACGGCGTCGAATCTGCCAGCGAACAGCTCTATCAGATCATCGGCGCGGGAACCAGCACCATTGAATCGGTTCCCTGCGCTATCGCCATGGTGGAACTGGCGAATACCGATCCTAACCGCTGTGCCGTGCTGTGCGCTAACCTCGGCGGCGATACCGACACTATCGGCGCGATGGCTACCGCCATTTGCGGCGCGTTGCACGGGGTAAGCGCCATTAACCCCCAGTTAAAGCAAACGCTGGACGAGGTTAATCAGCTGGATTTTGCGCGCTATGCCGTTGCGCTGGCGAGTTATCGTCAACGGCGGGAGGCACTATGAACGGCGCACGGTTGCAGACATTATTACCGACCCTGCATACCCGGCGTCCGCTCACCGTTATCGGCGCGGCAGTGATCGATATCATTGCCGACGCCTGGACGTTGCCGCGTCGCGGAGGCGATATTGAACTGCAACAACAGAGCGTCAATGTCGGCGGCTGTGCGCTGAATATTGCCGTGGCGCTGAAACGACTGGGGATTGACGCCAGCAATGCGCTGCCGCTGGGCCAGGGCGTGTGGGCGGAGAGGATTCGCCGCCGTCTGGCAAAAGAGGGATTATCCAGCGTGATTGACGCGGTTGAAGGAGATAACGGCTGGTGTCTGGCGTTAGTCGAACCGGATGGCGAACGCACGTTTATGTCTTTTAGCGGCGTGGAAAACCAGTGGAATGCGGACTGGCTGTCGCAGCTCAGGACACCGCGGGGCAGTCTTGTCTACCTGTCCGGCTATCAACTGGCCTCGTCCTGTGGCGAACCACTGATCCAGTGGCTGGAAACCGTCGACGATGTAACGCCTTTTATCGATTTTGGCCCACGAATCGGTGATATTACAGACGATACAATGGCGCGCATTATGGCCTGCCGACCCATCGTCTCCCTCAATCGCCAGGAAGGCATCATCGCCGCGGAACGCGCCGGGCTTGCGACCGATACGCGCACTTTCGGCGAAGCATGGGTAAACCGCTTTTCCGCGCCGCTGGTGGTGCGCCACGATAAAGACGGAGCGTGGTATTTTAGCGCGCAATCTTCCGGCGTTGTGCCAGCGTTTCCGACAACCGTGGTGGATACCATCGGCGCGGGCGACAGCCATGCCGGCGGCGTGCTGGCAGGACTAGCGTCAGGCTGGCCGCTCGCGGATGCCGTACTGCTGGGAAATGCGGTGGCGAGCTGGGTGGTCGGGCATCGCGGCGGCGACTGCGCGCCCACACGCGAGGCGCTACTCCTCGCACACAAAAACGTATAGGTCGCTACGACAATAACTGATGCTGTATTCAATAGGCCGCTGCTGCTGATCGAGCGCCACCTGCTTAATCACCAGCACCGGCACTTTACCATCCATTTGAATATGCGACTGAAACTCATCATCCGGCATCCGGGCGCTGACGCGAGATCGGGTACGCTGAGGGTAAATGTGCTGGCGACGAAAATAGTCATACAGCGAAATGCCAATCGCGTCGACATCATGAATCAGATGCGCGGGCACCCAGGACTCTTCAATCGATACCGCGTCCTCATCAACATAACGAATGCGTTTGAGTAAAAAGACGTCGCTGCCTGCGGGGATCGCCAGGTGCTGCGCGATCTCATCCGGACAACTTACCACGCGTTTGTTAACCCATAGCGTATCCGGTTTTTTGCCGCGCAAGACAACCTGCTGAGAAAATCCCCGCGCCTCTTTCAGAGAATATTCAAAGATATTATTGATTTGCGTACCGTAGCCACGGGCGCGCGTGACGACACCCTCTTCTTCCAGCGCCTGCATCGCTTTCCGTACCGTGATGCGCGAGACGCCGGTAAGCTGGCTGAGATCGCGTTCGCCAGGCAAAATATTACCGTGCTCAAGAATACCGCTGCGCACGGCATCCTTTACCGTCTGGGCGAATTTCATGTATAGCGGCGTATTATCCGCCGCTGAAATTCGTTCATTCAGTTGCGCGATGAGCCGGGTATGCGCTTGTTCCATTTATCTTTCCTGACGACGGGTCTGTAGGCAGTATACTACCACCACGCGTGGAAATGATGTACCGGACCAATGCCCTTCCCCACTTCCAGCGTGTCCGCCTGCGCCAACGCCGCCGAAAGCCATGCCTTCGCCTCGTTTACCGTCTCTCCCCAACTGCGATGCCGGGGCCGTAACGCCGCCAGCGCCGCCGACAGCGTACAGCCCGTCCCATGCGTATTTTTGGTGTTCACACGCGGCGCGCTAAAACGTTGCTCGCCCTCACGGGTAAAGAGCCAGTCCGGGCTTTGCGCATCCTCTAAATGCCCGCCTTTCATTAATACCGCTTCACACCCCATCGCCAGTAACGCCCGCCCCTGCGCCAGCATCTCCTGTTCCGTACGCGCATGGGGCGCATCCAGCAACGCTGCGGCTTCCGGCAAATTAGGCGTAATCAGCGATACCTGCGGCAACAGCCGGACGCGTAATGTTTCTATCGCAGAGGGCGAGAGCAACGGATCGCTGCTTTTCGCCAGCATCACCGTATCCAGCACCACATTACGTACATGATGGCGCTGTAGTCGTTCCGCCACGGCCTCGACAATATCGGTTTCCGCCAGCATCCCGATTTTCGTGGTATCAATGCGCACATCGCTGAGCACGGAATCAAGTTGAGCGGCGACAAAGTCCGGCTCTATCCGGTACACCGACTGTACGCCACAGGTATTTTGCGCCACCAGCGCGGTGATGACCGAACAGCCATATGCGCCCAGCGCGGAAAAAGTCTTAAGATCCGCCTGGATACCGGCCCCGCCGCTGGGATCGGTGCCAGCAATCGTCAGCGCGTTAATTCGTTGCATTGGCCGCCTCCACATCCAGATGATAGAGCGCATCAAGAAAAGCCGGGATGAAGCTACCCGGTCCTTCGCTACGCTCTGCCGCGGTCTGTCCAGCCAGTTTCATCCAGCAGCAGGCCGACGCGACATTGTCCAGCGCGGTGCCCGGTAACGCGCAACTGGCGGCGACGACCGCCGACAACGCGCAGCCGGTGCCTACAATGCGAGTCATTAACGGATCGCCGCCGGGAATGCTCAGCGTGCGCTGACCATTAGTGACGTAATCTACCTCGCCGGTGACCACCACGATGCAGTCTATCTGACGCGCCAGCGCCTGCGCCGCAGGCAGTGCGGCCAACGCCGCTTCGGTGGTATCTACGCCGCGTCCGCCCAGCGCCATGCCGGCTAACGCCAGGATTTCCGAGGCGTTGCCGCGTATTGCCGCCGGGCGCAGGGACAAGAGATCCAGGCAAAATCGCCGACGAAATTCCAGCGCGCCTACTGCGACAGGATCAAGCGTCCACGGCGTTTTGGCATCATAAGCGCTTTCTACCGCCGCACGCATCGCTTCAGCGCGTGAGGCGGTTAATGTTCCGACATTAACCAGCAAGGCGTTGGCGATGGCGGCAAACGGTCTGGCCTCGACAGGATCAATCACCATGGCGGGTGAAGCGCCCAGCGCCAGCAACGTATTGGCGGTAAACGTTTGTACGACGTCATTCGTCATACAGTGCGTAAGCGGGGAGAGCGCGCGAAAGTGTTTTAACGTATGCGCCGCAAGCGTGCGGCAGTGCAGGTCAGGCTGCATGGTTCAGCTCCTGCCCGCGTGAAGAAGGGACACGAGCAGTGTCAGACTTCCCTACGCTGGCATTATCCAGATCAGGTGGTACGGGTATTTCTCAGCCTTCACAAAGAAGGGCACCCCGAGTCGTCAAGCCCCACCGTGTTAAGCGGGGTTTCGCTATTAAGCATACTGTCTGCGCCAGACAATGTAAATTTACAGCCAACGGCGGACGATAATTTCAGCGTTATCAGATAGTTCTCAAAACCTATTCGGTTCTGGCAAACTTGCTGGCGGATATGTTGCTGCACGACGCTTTCGTTTACACTTTTTACGAAAAGGGGCGTGAGATAACAAAATAGCGCTTGTCAGATACGCCACCAGCAGAAATGATACACACGATGTTAACTGACCCGCATATGTGGAGGGTAAAAGTATGAAAAGTAAGTTGCTGCCTTGCGCGCTGTTGCTTGCAACCAGTTTTGCATGGGCCGCCCCCGCGACAACGGGCATTGATCAATATGAGTTAAAAAGTTTTATCGCCGACTTCACCCACTTCAAGCCCGGCGATACCGTTCCGCAGATGTACCGCACCGATGAGTATAATATTAAACAGTGGAAATTACGTAATCTGCCCGCGCCAGATGCCGGTACTCACTGGACCTATATGGGCGGCGCGTATGTACTGATTAACGATACCGATGGAAAAATCATCAAAGCCTATGATGGCGAGATTTTTTATCATCGATAAAAAAGCACACTCTCCGTTAAGGAGAGTGTGCTTAGCATTGATTACTGATAACTTGTAATAATATAAACACTACTTTTTACATTGCCCGGTTGGACGTTACCATATTTATAGTATTGTACACCCAGCTTCAGTTCTGAAGCTTCAGTCATTTCTTTATTATACCCTAACAGTTGCCTTTTCTCATCAGAGTTTACATGAATAAGGTTATCATTAAGGAAAATTTTAAACCCAACATTTTTTGCACTATCGGCGCTTGTTAATTCATTTGCCAAATAATCTCCATTGGTTGCTGAAACGGCAGAAAAATGATAATTTACAATACTTGTCGTCATTCCCAGCCCTCCATCACATGTAAATTTCAGTGCATCAGGAAAGTATTCGACCTGAGCATTACCAGCCAACAGATCACTTAATGAAATAGGAGGCAATGTAATCTCATTATTAGACAAAGAACATGTTGTCTTAGTAAAAAATATTTTTATCGGCACTTTAAAACTATATTCATGATTGGTGTTATCATGAGCACAAATAACTGCACCATGACAATCCAATGGTTTAACTTTGATATAATTTCCTAACAAAAAAGCTTCACCTGCAGATTTGGCTTCAATACTATTATCATCTGCCTCCACTTTTACCACCTTAGCCAACACCTTGTATTTTAAGTTATTGTTTAGTTTACTGGCTTGAGAAGTCTCATTGGCTTTTTGTTTTCCTGTTTGGCTACCGTCAACAAACAATGTCACATCAACATACAACCTATGTCCGCTACCATCATTTATTTTATATCTTACAGTCTCCCCATTACCACTTGAATACGTTGTCTTAAAGCGGTTTTCTACAGCAGTCCCTCCCATACAATGGAATCCAGAGAAAGAATCTGGAAATACCATTGATACTTCTTTTTCAAAAACATTCTTGCTATCTAATTTAATTTCAATTACATCCTCTATTTTTGTATTGCTAGCAGATTCCGGATTTATAATATAACAATACGCTTGCAAATTTGAAGATATAAAAATCATAAACAACATCAATAAATATCTCATGACATTCCTCACCGACAAATATAAACTTTACTTTCATCAATCGTTTTGCCGAAAGTGATTGAGCATGAAAGTCCCTGTTGTTTATCAATCGCCACATTTATTTCCGGCGGTACTTCATTGGTGCGAATAAAGAGCTGGCTTCCCTGGCCTACCACGCCAATATTATGTCCATGAATATCATCTACTTCGTAACCAAAGGTCAGCGGTGAACCATCGGGACGCTGCGCCCGGATATACCAAGGTTTACGTTGGTCGGTATCAAACGTCGCCAGAACGACTGCCCCCCGATATGGGGCTGTATTACGCCGATTCCCTTGCAGATCGGTTTCACTATTAGTGTTGGAAACATCCAGCATCAAGTGGTTTTCACGATACGGCGTTAAACCATCGTAGACCACCACGCCATTACGGTTGGTGGTACGGTATTTCTGCCCGTTCACATACGCCCCTTCCAGACCCGGCGCATGCATCACGGCAAACGTTTCCGACAGTCGGTTGGCTAAATTCACGCCCCCAGACCAGGCCACCAGCCCCCCGGAAATACTGCCGCCAGTTTGTGTATATTTAGACGACTGACTATAGCTGCCGTTAAGCGTCGCAACTGGCGCATTCCACGTCAGATTTCCGCCAGCCGTTGTCTCGCTGTCCTGCCGTTGATGGCTGAGATTCACCCCATAGTTAAACTGATCGCGACTGCCTGCGGTGCCGGAAAGCCCGGTATTATTTGACGCAAAACCGTCATCATCAAAGGTCGTTGAGTTAGACACATACAAATGCCTGCGCGGAGCGCTAATATCATCTCCCCAATCGAACGGAATAGAGATAAAGACGTTAAAACGCTTATCTTCGTGATGATCTTCATCGTAAGTCTGGCTGGCGGAAAAGGTATAGCTAATCCGTTGCCAGCTATTGGAATAGCTCAGCTGATAATCTTTACTGTTACCGCTACGCCCCCAATAATCACGCCACAGCGTGCTCAAAGATACAGAGCCCCAGCCCTGCGGCAAAGATTGGCTGACGTTCGCCGAAAAACTGTTCTTACGACCAAAATCGTTCTGATAATAATCCGCAATGTCGTACACATCATTTTCATCACGATCATAGCTGTCTTTGTTATTGGCCCAAACGTGATCGTTAAACGTTCGGTAATCTCGTGACGAGTAACGATAGGCAGCAAGCCCAAAACGGGTGGCGGTTTGCGTCAAATACTTGTTATAGGCAATCTGGTAACTTTGCCCGTCAAACACATCACCATTGTCTTGCTTGCTATGCGATTGTGTCATATCGACGGAAATCGCGCCGATACGCGTATTCCAGCCAGTACCCAACGTAAATGCATTGTAGTTATCCGCCAGCATGGTGCCGCCGTACAGCGTTAAGAGATTATTCAGCCCGTATTGGTAGCTCATCTGCGCAAAATCGGTCTGGTTGCTGGCGCCTTCGATATGGCTACGCCCTGCCGCAAAATCATATTTTGAAACACCCGGCTGCAACATATTGGGCACCGCAGCATAGGGCACCAGATAGGTTGTTACCGATCCGTCAGCCTCTTTGATGCTAACATCAAGATCCGCACCGCCGCCTGCCAACTGTAAATCCGCAATAGAGAACGGGCCTGGCGGAACCTCTTTCTGGTAAACCACAAAACCGTTCTGTTCGATGGTGACCAGCGCGTTACTTTGCGCAATCCCCTGCACCAGCGGCGTAAAATTCTGTTTTGAGTTCGGCAGCATCTGCATATCGCGATACAGCCGTACGCCACGAAAACGCACCGCATCAAAAATATCTGATGAGGTATACATATCCCCGGCACGCAGAGTGCCCAGAATTTGTGGGATGCCGCGCTCCAGATACAGGGTGTTGCTTTTCCACTCCCCGCTGCTGTCATCGGTTTTGTTATAGCTGGCATCGGAATGCAGCTGCCAGCCCAGCAGGTTTAACCCGCTGGTGAAACGCGCGTAGGTACTTTTACTGTTGCCAGAATCCTTATAGTCGCTGTAATACTGGCTGGCATAGTACGAGGTATAGAAGGCATTAATGCCACGATCCCAGTTTTCCGGAGGAACATACCCTTGCTCAAGTTCATCGACAAACGCCTGCGGAACGCTAAGATCCAGACGAAACGTGCCAATATTCCAGGCATAACTGCCCCCTTGTACCGCCTGCTTCAAGGTTGGGCATTCATTCTGCTTGTCCAACGCTTGTATATTTATCCCCAGACGCGTTAATGCATCGCGGGATAAACAGGTGTCATCCGGATTATCCTTAACAGTAATATCATACTTACCACGCCACTGCTTATTGACGTAGATGTCAATATCATATTGGCCTGGCAGGGGTTGGTTATCATCGAGGCGAAAATCAGAAACCCTCTCACCTTTCATTCCACCCATCATAAAATTTGTATCAAACGTTTCTTCTGCGGCATGGGCGTCAATGCCGAGTAGCAACAGTAATACCGCCGAAGCAATCGGAGTCATCCTTAACATAACCAGCTCCTGTTATTTTAAGCTGACGTTATCGCTAATATAATTACCGTGATCGTCAATAATGGTCATTTTATACTGATTGGCATTAGCACTTTTTAATGCCACCTCTGCACTGGAGAGCGGTGCAAGCATAATACTTTCGTTATTTATTTTAACACCATTAACTTTAACTTCTATTATCGTGACCCAATTAGCTGTATCATTCTGAATAGAATAACTATTAGCAGTACGTTTCATGGACAGTTTCTGAAAAGTACCTCTATTAACTGGGGCAATTCCTTTAGGCCGATAGAATAATTTGATGCGATTCTGCATTGCAAATTTCAATACATTTTTACCGGTACTATTTGGATTGTTTGGTGGAATATCCAGCACGTTGAGATAAAACAAACTTTCTTTATTATTTGGTAGCATATTTGGCATTTTTTTAATTTTAATCTGCTGACCTGAATCCCCAGCCACCTTCGCAACAGGAGGTGTTAGCAAAAATGGAACCTTAATCTTTTCCGGTGGTAACGATGTATCTCCATCATCAATCCACGACTGAACCAATGAAGAACGCCCACCCTGATTCATTAACTGCACCAGTACTTCATTTTTCTCTGCTGGATAGATAATGCGAGTACCGTAAATAACCACACCGGCATTTGCCGTTGAAACGAAGAACAGCGAAAAAAAAAGAAGTTTTTTCATGGGTAACTACCTTATAAAAGGCCGGCAGGTTATGCCGGCCTACAAATCAATTATATGCAGCTTGCAGTGTTACGGTAGCGTTCACATCCCCTGACGTTACTGCGTCAGTACCTTGCTTAGCATAATAAACATCCAGTGGAATCGTATAGATCTTATCTGAGTCAAAATCTGTGGCTCCCACGATGATATTATTTGAGCTATGATCAACAGCTTTGTTTTTATATTTCAAAGCAAAACCGACACCTTTAGCACCATCAGGTAACGTATTTCCAATTACACCTTCAGCATCTAAAGTTGGTGCCTTGACAGTAATATTCAGACTTTTTCCTTCTTCAATACCTGGGCAGTAAATTTTGAGATGTGTGGTCTGTTCCGTGATTGGTGTATAAACCGAACCGGGACTCATCGTATCAAATACATTAGTTTCAACCTGACTTAACACCACATCCTCTGAATTATTTCCTGACACAAACTGGCATGATGTTCCAACTACTGTGCCAATAATGTTTAAAGTTCCGGTATCTTCAGCAAACGCCCCAGCACTCATAAATACAGCAGACAGTACAGCAGCAGAAATAATTGAACGTTTCATAGTATCTTCCTTAATAAAATAATTTCTATTTGTTAAGAGGGTTAACTCTTGGATTTAAATTCGCACACCAAAAACGTTACTGCAATGTAAACGTGTTGTTTTATTGATTTAAAACAAGTTACAAATATCAATATAGTTGTAGCAAATAAGTGAAGGTGAGTACTATTTTAAAATTTAATAAATTAGCGTAATTAATTGACAACAATTATTTGTATCGCAAATAAAAAAGCCTCTATCATTCATTAAAATGATAGAGGCTTAATAAACAATATATTTTCTTAGTCGTAGCGATTTAACACTATCTGTCGTGTGGAATCCCCAGGAACAGCGACAATTTCAGTAACAATGCCTTGTGCAGGAGTGGGGGTAACATTGTTAATATCTGTATGATGAAGAGTCTGACCACATCGCTGCTGCACCGTATTATTCACAACATCAGTACTGCATGTTGGTTCAACAACCCTCCCGGTAATGGTTAAGGTTGCCGTATCAGAAGCCAAAGCCTGTAAACTCATTCCATAAGCCAGAGTTATAAATCCCAAGAATAAACTTTTCTTCATTGCGTTCATTATTCCTGTTTTAAGTGGAAAACAGCGTACAAGCCATTTTTCCGTTGAATTATGTATTAACGTCCCTGCTAAAACCAATTGGAATGGTAGATTAATGAGATAGGTTTGATCAATTCAAATGATGCATTGAGGCGAATTATTCAGAAAAAGACATGGATTATACAGGCAGGATAAACAATATTACGCAGCTTTTCCATTCAATATATTCACCGCATCAATATGTCATTGATACGGTGAATAATATTTAACGCCAGAAATTACACCGCGCGGAAGGCGATTTCTCCCGGAATCACTTCACCCTGCCAGTAAAGCTGTGCCGCAACGCGATCGGCCAGTTCGCGATAGATCGCGGTAAATTCGCTCTCCGGACGGCTAACCACCGTCGGCGTACCGCGATCGAGATCTTCGCGCAGACTAATATGCAGCGGCATCTGACCCAGAAGCTGAGTATGGTATTTTTCCGCCAGCTTCTGCGCGCCGCCCGTGCCGAAGATCGGTTCGTGATGGCCGCAATTGCTACAAATATGCATACTCATATTTTCCACAATGCCGAGCACCGGCACTTCCACCTTCTCGAACATCACGATACCTTTTTTGGCGTCGATTAGCGCGATATCCTGCGGCGTAGTCACCACCACCGCGCCGGTTACAGGAATGTTCTGCGCCAGCGTTAGCTGAATATCCCCGGTTCCCGGCGGCATATCCAGTACCAGATAATCCAGATCCGGCCACAGCGTCTCCTGCAACATCTGCATCAGCGCCTTACTGGCCATTGGGCCGCGCCATACCATCGCGTTATCGTCAGTCACCAGATAACCGATCGAGTTGGTCGCCAGGCCGTGAGACATAATCGGCGCCATATGCGTACCGTCTGGCGATGTCGGGCGCTGATCTTCTGCGCCAAGCATGGTTGGGATCGACGGGCCGTAAATATCGGCATCGAGAACCCCGACCTTTGCGCCTTCAGCCGCTAACGCCAGCGCCAGGTTTACCGCCGTGGACGATTTACCCACCCCGCCTTTACCGGAGCTCACGGCAATGATGTTTTTCACGCCATTAATGCCAGGCTGATTTTTGACGCGTTTCAGCGTCGCAATGTTGTACGACAGTTTCCAGTCGATCGCTTTTGCGCCTGTAATACGTAACAGATCGGCGCTGCATTGCTCTTTTAAGACCTCAAACGCGCTGTTCCAGACGAACGGCATGACCACCTCAACGTGCAGCGTATCATCCATCCAGGCGACGTGGTGCAACGCCTTAAGCGTGGTGAGGTTATGCTTCAGGGTTGGGTGCTGAAAATTCGCCAGCGTCCCGGCGACCATCGCTCGCAGGGTATCTGGTGATTTGGCCTGGGATTGTTCGTTCATCCCGACTCCTTTTGTAGTTCTGAAAAGTACGATTGTAACTTTGTAGTTTACTCCAGCGGTAACAATTATTCATTTACGGATAAATGCCCTTATCGCTTGGCGCAGTAATTACCATTTTGGTACTATCAAAGCCCTTTTTTACAACAGAAGAAGTAATACCCACTATGACTCAAGTCGCGAAGAAAATTCTGGTAACGTGCGCGCTGCCGTACGCCAACGGCTCTATCCACCTCGGCCATATGCTGGAGCACATCCAGGCTGATGTCTGGGTCCGTTACCAGCGAATGCGCGGCCATGAGGTTAACTTCATCTGTGCCGATGACGCTCATGGCACGCCGATCATGCTGAAAGCGCAGCAGCTTGGTATTACGCCGGAGCAAATGATCGGTGAAATGAGCCAGGAGCACCAGACCGATTTCGCCGGTTTTAATATTAGATACGACAACTACCACTCAACGCACAGCGACGAGAATCGCGAGCTGTCCGAGTTGATTTATACGCGCCTGAAAGAGAACGGTTTTATTAAGAACCGCACTATTTCTCAACTCTACGATCCGGAAAAAGGCATGTTCCTGCCGGACCGATTTGTGAAAGGCACCTGCCCGAAATGTAAATCCGCGGACCAGTACGGCGATAACTGTGAAGTCTGCGGCGCAACTTACAGCCCGACCGAACTTATAGAGCCGAAATCCGTGGTGTCCGGCGCGACGCCGGTAATGCGTGACTCCGAGCACTTTTTCTTTGACCTACCGTCATTCAGCGAAATGCTGCAGGCGTGGACCCGCAGCGGCGCGCTGCAGGAGCAGGTGGCGAATAAAATGCAGGAGTGGTTTGAATCCGGCCTGCAGCAGTGGGACATTTCCCGCGACGCGCCGTATTTTGGTTTCGAAATCCCGAACGCACCGGGCAAATATTTCTACGTCTGGCTGGACGCGCCGATTGGCTATATGGGCTCCTTCAAAAATCTGTGTGATAAGCGCGGTGACACGACCAGTTTTGATGAGTACTGGAAAAAAGACTCCGACGCCGAGCTGTACCACTTCATCGGCAAAGACATCGTCTATTTCCACAGCCTGTTCTGGCCTGCCATGCTGGAAGGCAGCCACTTCCGTAAGCCGACCAACCTGTTCGTTCACGGTTACGTGACGGTGAACGGCGCGAAGATGTCTAAGTCGCGCGGCACCTTTATTAAGGCCAGCACCTGGCTGAAACACTTTGACGCCGACAGCCTGCGCTACTACTACACCGCGAAGCTTTCTTCACGCATTGATGACATCGACCTGAACCTGGAAGACTTTGTCCAGCGCGTCAATGCCGATATCGTCAATAAAGTAGTCAATCTGGCCTCGCGTAACGCCGGTTTTATCAATAAGCGTTTCGACGGCGTGCTGGCGGCTGAACTGGCCGATCCGCAATTGTATAAAACCTTTACTGACGCCGCTGCGGTGATTGGCGAAGCATGGGAAAGCCGTGAATTCGGCAAAGCTATCCGTGAGATTATGGCGCTGGCCGACGTCGCTAACCGTTATGTTGACGAGCAAGCGCCGTGGGTGGTGGCTAAACAGGAAGGCCGCGACGCTGACCTGCAGGCCATTTGCTCGATGGGCATCAACCTGTTCCGCGTGCTGATGACGTATCTGAAACCGGTACTGCCGACGCTTTCTGAACGCGTTGAAGCCTTCCTGAACAGCGAACTGAACTGGGATGCCATCGAACAGCCGCTGCTCGGTCACAAGGTCAACACCTTTAAGGCGCTCTACAATCGCATCGACATGAAGCAAGTTGAAGCGCTGGTTGAAGCGTCTAAAGAAGAGGTGAAAGCCGCAGCTGCGCCGGTTACCGGCCCGTTAGCCGACTTCCCGATTCAGGAAACCATCACCTTTGACGATTTCGCCAAAATTGACCTGCGCGTAGCATTGATTGAAAACGCCGAGTTTGTGGAAGGCTCTGACAAATTGCTGCGTCTGACGCTGGATCTGGGCGGCGAGAAGCGTAACGTCTTCTCCGGCATTCGTTCCGCCTACCCGGACCCGCAGGCGCTGATTGGCCGCCAGACGGTAATGGTCGCCAACCTCGCGCCGCGCAAAATGCGCTTTGGCGTTTCCGAGGGAATGGTGATGGCCGCAGGCCCTGGCGGGAAAGATATCTTCCTGTTAAGCCCTGATGAGGGCGCGAAGCCTGGCCAGCAGGTGAAATAAGCAACAAGCCGGAGCATGCTCCGGCTTTTTTAACCGCTTAATCCTGACTGGCATATCGCCCCCTCCGCGCGTTTTAACTTTTTCCTTAATAAGCAATAGCGCTAAGACTCCATATCCGGACTGCTAAATAACGGCTAAAAGTCATATTCTATCCCTCCCTGATACATTGCTATTACTGGGTTAAATTAATTCATTGAAATTATTTTAAAAACCCAATCATTATATAAAATGGAGTTTTAGATGAAAATTTCTGGCAAGTTATTGTCCGCGGCTTTGGCTTCCGTACTGGTGTTCTCTCTTGCTGGCTGTGGCGATAAAGAAGAATCAAAGACCTTTAACGCAAACCTGGCGGGGACAGAAATTTCAATTACCTACACCTATAAAGGTGACAAAATCATTAAGCAGACGTCTGAAAGTAAAATCAGCTATGCCACTGTAGGCGCTAAAACGAAAGAAGATGCCGCCAAAATTCTCGATCCGCTGAGCGCGAAATATAAAAATATCGCCGGAGTGGAAGAAAAATTAACCTATGAAGATACCTATGCCCAGGAAAACGTCTCTGTGGATATGGAAAAAGTGGACTTTAAAGCGTTACAGGGAATCTCTGGGACAATGGTGTCCGGCGATACCAGCAAAGGTATCAGCATGAAACAAACCCAGACGCTGCTGGAAGCCGCTGGTTTTAAAGAAGCGAAATAACTGGCAGGCATAATGTATTGCATCGACTGATAAAGTCGCTCAGGGCGCTGCTTCGGCAGCGTCTTTTCTTTATGAATTCCGAAAAAAGACAGCCTCGCTGTAAGTCCCCTCGCCAAAGCCTATAATCCCTGAATTCCTGGCTACACCAATACTTAACGACAAGGAATTGTTATGCGGATTCTACGCCTTATGGCGCTGCCACTATTCGCGCTCTCTCTATCGGTTAGCATAACTGGCTGCGATCAGAAAAACGATACTCTCCAGGGAAAGCAAAATAACATGACAGCGTTTATCAAAAAGATAGCCGCTAACAAAGAGTCAGAGGAAACACAACGCTATGTAGGTAATCTCAACGGTATTGAAATCAAGTTAACCTATTACTACAAAGGGGATATCGTTTTACGTCAAGCATCTGAAAATAAAATACTTTATAAGATCCTGAAAGCCAATAATAAAGAAGAAGCACAAAAAATGCTAAGTCAAGTCAGCGACTCTTATCAGGGTATACCGGGTTTGACTGAGCGAATCGACTATTATGATAGCTATGCTACGGAATATGTGAATATTGATTTTACCCAGGCAAAAATGAGCGACCTCTGTAAATTGCCAGGATCATCAATTGACAACTGTTCCGCGCACTATCTGTCAATGATTCGCTCGCAGAAGCTGTTGGAAGAGAGCGGGTATCATAGAATCAATTAGTATAATAATGCGTTTTCCCGGTCAGACAGGACGCTGCCGGGAACAATACCGCAAAATTACTTCGCCGCGTGTTCACGAGCCGCCAGACCGCGCAGAAAATAACGCATAAACTGATCGCCGCATTCGCGGAAGTTCTTATGATCCGGCGCGCGCATCATCGCGGTGATCTCTGGCATCGAGACACGAAACAACTGATCGGTAAGTATCGCCAGGATATCATCTGTTTTTAGCGAAAAGGCAATACGCAGCTTTTTCAGCACAATATTGTTGTTGATACGACGTTCCGCCGTCAATGCAGGCGCCGCCTCATCTTTGCCGCGTTTTTCATAAATGAGGCCATTGAGAAATGAGGACAACACGATATCCGGGCAACGCTGAAACCCCTCTTCCTCTTCTTTGCGCAACCAGATTGCTATCTGCTCCGGCGTAGCATCAACGTTACCCAGCGCCAGGATACGCGCCAGATCGGTATTATTAGCTTTTAAAATGTAGCGCACGCTACGCAGAATATCGTTACTCAGCATGAGGCCTTCGGTCGTTTCTATGGCAAAACGATATTCTAACAGTCTTTTACAGGCCAATCGCCTCTTTTAAACTTTTCAGATAGCGACGGCTTACCGGCACCGTCAGGCCGTTGCGTAAAATCAGCTCTGCCTGCCCATTATCCTCCAGCCGAATTTCCTGCAAATGGGCCATATTCACCAGAAACTGACGATGACAACGCAGTAGCGGCGTCCGGCTTTCCAGCGTGCGCAGCGTCAGCTCGGTAAACCCCTCTTTACCTTCACTGCTGGTCACATAAACGCCGCTCATACGGCTACTGACAAAGGCGACATCATCCATTTGCAACAAATAGATCCGGCTGTGTCCGGTACAGGGAATGAATTTAAGCGCCTGCTGGTTTTCCGGCAGCAACGAAACATCCTGTTTACTGCGCTCCTGACGCAGACGATGTAACGTTTTTTCCAGCCGTTTCTCCTCTATCGGCTTGAGCAGATAATCAAAAGCGTGTTCTTCAAAGGCTTTGATGGCGTATTCGTCAAACGCGGTTAAAAAAACGATATACGGGCGGTGTTCCGGGTCAAGCATTCCTACCATCTCCAGTCCACTGATACGCGGCATCTGAATATCCAGAAACAGCACATCAGGTCGCAGCTTATGTACCGCGCCAATCGCTTCTACCGCGTTCGCGCACTCTCCCACAATCTCAATGTCATCCTGCCCCTGGAGCAAAATCCGCAGATTTTCCCGCGCTAACGGCTCATCATCCACAATCAGCACTTTAATCATGCGTCCTCCTCCAGTGGAAGTCGTAATGTAATTCGGGTAAAACAGTCCGGCTCGCAGGCCACGCTAATACCATAATCATCGCCAAAGTGTTCGCGCAGACGTTTATCCACCAGACTCATCCCCAACCCGCTACTGCCGGCGGAAGGCTGATACAGTCCCGCATTATCTTCAATATCTAACATCAAATGCTGCCCTTCGCGCCGGGCGCGAATAGCGACGTTGCCGGTATCAAGCAGTTGCGACGTGCCATGTTTAATGGCGTTCTCAACAATCGGCTGTAACGTAAACGCAGGCAATTTCTGACGTGAAAGCGTCGATGGAACATCAAGCTGTACCTGCAGACGCGACTGAAAGCGCGCTTTTTCAATTTGCAGATAAGCGTTCACGTGTTCAATTTCATCCGCCAGCGTGACGATTTCCGACGGGCGTTTTAAATTTTTGCGAAAAAAGGTCGACAAGTACTGCACCAGTTGGCTGGCCTGTTCGCTGTCGTGGCGAATCACCGCTTTAATGGTATTGAGCGCGTTAAACAGAAAATGCGGATTCACCTGCGCGTGCAACAGCTTGATCTCTGACTGCGTCAGCAACGCCTTCTGCCGTTCATACTGCCCGGCCAGGATCTGCGCGGATAAAAGCTGCGCAATACCCTCTCCCAGGGTACGGTTAATTGAGCTGAACAGCCGGTTTTTCGCTTCGTACAATTTAATGGTGCCCATGACTCGCTGATTTTCGCCACGCAGCGGGATCACCAGCGTCGAGCCGAGTTTACACTGCGGGTGTAGCGAACAGCGATACGGCACTTCGTTGCCATCGGCATAAACCACCTCTCCGGTTTCAATTGCTTTCAGCGTATAACCTGATGAAATGGGTTTGCCCGGTAGATGGTGATCGTCGCCAATACCAGTAAAAGCCAGCAGTTTTTCGCGATCGGTGATGGCGACGGCGCCGATATCCAGCTCCTGATATAACACCTGCGCCACCTTCATACTGTTCACTTCGTTAAATCCCTGACGCAGAATCCCCTCCGTTGACGCGGCGACCTTCAGCGCGGTAGCAGAAAATGCCGAGGTATATTTTTCAAACATGGCGCGCTTATCGAGCAAAATACGCATAAACAGCGCGGCGCCAACGGTATTCGTCACCATCATCGGCGCGGCAATATTACTGACCAGATGCAGGGCATCGTCAAACGGCCTGGCTATCAATAAAATAATCAGCATCTGCACCAGTTCAGCAACACACGTAATTGCTCCCGCCGTCAGCGGGCTAAACACTTTGTCCGGGCGTCCGCGACGTATGAGAACGCTGTGTACCAACCCGCCCAGCAGCCCTTCGACGATGGTGGAAATCATACAGCTCAGCGCCGTCATGCCGCCCATAGAATACCGATGTAACCCACCGGTCAGACCGACCAGCCCGCCGACGACCGGCCCGCCGAGTAGGCCACCCATCACCGCGCCAATCGCGCGGGTATTGGCAATCGAATCTTCGATATGCAGCCCAAAATAAGTGCCCATAATGCAGAAGATAGAAAACGTGACGTAACACAGAAGCTTGTGCGGCAGACGAACCGTGACCTGCATAAGCGGGATGAACAGGCGCGTTTTACTCATTAGCCACGCAATGACCAGAAACACGCACATCTGCTGAAGCAGCAGCAACACCAGATTAAACTCGTACATACCCGCAAACCACACTTCAATTAAAAGCGCGTAACATACATTGAGTACGATTAACTTTCTTTGAACTGTTGCATAAAAATATGAATTCGTGAATACGATCACTTAAACGCCGCGCCGCAACCCGCTACTTCGCGTTTTAATGCATAAAAAACAGGCAAAACTTCCTGGTTCCTAAAAGAGCGTCTAAAGTTAAACCGGGACCTCGCGAGCAAGGGTGAAACGATGGCGCTTTACACAATTGGTGAAGTGGCTTTGCTTTGTGATATCAATCCTGTCACGTTGCGCGCGTGGCAGAGACGTTATGGACTTTTAAAACCACAGCGAACGGATGGCGGTCATCGTCTGTTTAACGATGCCGATATCGACAGAATCCGCGAAATCAAGCGCTGGATAGATAACGGCGTCCAGGTCAGCAAAGTCAAAGTGCTGCTCAGTAGCGACAGTAGCGAACAACCTAACGGCTGGCGCGAACAGCAGGAGATCCTGCTGCACTACCTGCAAAGCAGTAATCTGCACAGTTTACGGTTATGGGTCAAAGAACGCGGTCAGGATTATCCAGCCCAGACATTGACCACGAACCTGTTCGTCCCGCTGCGGCGACGATTACAGTGCCAACAACCCGCCCTTCAGGCGCTGCTCGGCATTCTTGACGGTATCCTGATCAACTATATTGCGCTCTGCCTGGCGTCTGCGCGTAAGAAACAGGGAAAAGATGCGTTGGTGATCGGCTGGAATATCCATGATACCACCCGCCTGTGGCTGGAAGGTTGGGTCGCCAGCCAACAGGGATGGCGAATCGACGTGCTGGCGCACTCGCTTAGCCAGTTCCGCCCGGAACTGTTTGACGGCAAGACGTTACTGGTATGGTGCGGAGAAAACCAGACGCTGGCGCAGCAGCAGCAACTTTTGGCCTGGCGCGCCCAGGGATGCGACATTCATCCCCTTGGCGTTTAAACAGCAGCTAACAAATTCGCTTTAATGTATACTCCTTTTATTAACATAAGGAGTACATAATGCGCGTAGCGAAAATCGGGGTGATCGCCCTTTTCCTGCTGATGGCTATTGGCGGTATCGGCGGCGTGATGCTGGCAGGTTACAGTTTTATTTTGCGTGCCGGGTAAGCGCGCGCGTCAGCCTTTCAAACAGGCGATCGATAATGATCGCCGCCAGCGCCACCAGCAGCGCCCCCTGGATAACATAGGCCGTATTAAAGCCGCTAAGCCCGATAATGATCGGCGTGCCTAACGTACTGGCCCCCACCGTTGAAGCGATGGTCGCCGTACCAATATTGATAATCACCGAGGTTCGGATGCCCGCCAGAATCACCGGCGCGGCCAGCGGCAGCTCAACCTGATACAACTGTTGGCGACGGCTCATTCCCATACCGCTGGCAACGCTCATCACGCTGGCAGGCACCGCTCCCAGCCCGGCCAGGGTCGCCTGCAGGATGGGCAACACCCCATACAGGATCAAGGCGATAATGGCCGGTTGCTGACCAAAACCCATGACGGGTACCGCGATCGCCAGTACCGCGACCGGCGGAAAGGTCTGCCCGACGGCAGCGATAGTCTCCACCAGGGGACGAAACTCCTTCCCACTTTCTCGCGTGACCGCAATCCCTGCGCCGACGCCCACCACGACGGCAAACAAACTTGAGATGCCCACCAACCAGAAATGGGCGAGCGCGAGGGCGGCAAAACTCTCCTGTTGGTAGACCGGGCGCGGTAAATCGGGAAACAGCGCGGCGAAGAACGGCTGGCTATAAGGCAATCCAAACAGCAGAAGCAAGAACAGAACAATAAGCCAGAGAAGCGGATCACACAGTCGTTTCACGGGGGGACGTCTCCGAAAGCAGATCGCGGAAATGGAGCGTACCGCAGGGCTCGCCCTGCTGATTCGCCACCGGCAGGACGTCGCACCGGCGGGCGACAAACATCGATAGCGCATCGCGTAACGTCATCTCTTCCACCAGCGCGTCGCCGCTGAGCTGTTCATGCCGGCGTACATAATCGCCTACGCTACGTAACGAAAGCAGCCTTACGCCCAGCTCGCTGCGGCCAAAAAACGCCTGCACGAAATCATTTTCCGGCGAGGTCAGCATAGAAAGCGGCGATCCCTGTTGGATAACGTGGCCCCCGTCCATCAGCACCAGATGGTCGGCGAGGCGTAGCGCCTCGTCGATGTCGTGCGTCACCAGTACGATGGTGCGTCCCAGTAGCTGATGAATGCGGGTCATCTCCTGCTGCAATGCGCCGCGCGTTACCGGATCAAGCGCGCCGAAAGGCTCGTCCATCAGCAATACCTGCGGATCGGCAGCCAGCGCCCGCGCAACGCCGACCCGCTGCTGTTGCCCGCCGGAAAGCTGATGCGGATAGCGATCGCGCAGCGCGCTTTCCAGACCCAATAATGCCATCAGTTCGTCAATACGATCGTTAATCCGCGCACGCGACCACTTTTGTAGTTGCGGTACGGTGGCGATATTTTGCGCCACCGTCCAGTGGGGAAAAAGACCGATAGACTGAATGGCATAGCCCATGCGACGGCGCAGTTCAAGCACCGGCAGGCTGCGGATCTCTTCCCCGGCAAAACGGATCGTTCCGCTATCATGCTCTACCAGCCGGTTAATCATCTTCAGCGTGGTCGATTTTCCCGAACCGGAGGTGCCAATTAACACCGAAAAGCTGCCTTCGCTAAAGTGCAAATTGAGGTCGCTAACAGCCTGTTGATCGCCGAAGGTTTTACTGACATGGTTAAATTCAATCATCGTTTGCTCCCTTCAAAAACGCGATCCATAAATCAAACAGCGCGTCGATCACTACCGCCAGCGCAATCACCGGAATGACGCCCAACAGGACTAAATCAATGGCGCTGCTCAATAGCCCCTGAAACACCAGCGCGCCGAAACCTCCCGCGCCAATCAGCGCGGCGACAACGGCCATTCCCACTGTCTGGACCATTACTACCCGCAGGCTACGTAAAAAGACCGGCAGCGCCAGCGGCAGTTGCACATGCCTGAAGCGCTGGCCGCTACTCATTCCCATTGCTCTTGCGCTCTCCAGCACATCGCGCGGCACCTGATTGAGCCCGGCGACCACGCCGCGCACCAGCGGCAATAACGCATAGAGCACCAGCGCTATCAGCGCAGGCGTCATGCCGGTTCCCGCGACGCCGAATGCGGCAAGCCACGGAAACTGTTTCACCAGCCCGGCCAACGGCGCAATCAGCAGGCCAAACAGCGCGACGGAAGGGATAGTCTGGATCACATTCAGTACGGTAAACACCGGCCCCTGGCGTGAGGCGGAAAAATAACACCAGACGCCCAACGGTAGTCCGATCGCCAGCGCCGGCAGCACCGTGCCCGCCAGTAACATCAAATGTTGCACCAGCGCGGCATCGAAAACTTCCTGCCGATTGGTATACTCTTTTAGAAGCGAGAGGTTGTCGAACGTGCCTGAAAACAGCAGCGCCAGCGGGACAATGACAATTTGCGCGTGCAGCAACCAGCGCCACAGCGGCCCAGTGGTAATACGGCGGATCGCATCGCTACAGGCCAGCAGCATCAGACCGAGGCCCAGCCACAATCCACTTCCCAGACTGGTACGCGCCAGCGGACTGCCCTCCTGCGCCAACTGGGTCGCCGCCCTGCCGACTCCCCACAGCATGACAATAAAAAGCGTCTGCGCCATCATCAGCGTCAGTACGCTACCGCGTTTACCGGGTATAAAGCACAGCGTAAACAGCGCGCATCCCGCGCCAGTCAGCATCCAGATGGTCGCCGGCCAGATCTCCCATAACTGTCGCCCCTCGCCGCTCACCAGACGATTCGGGGCGTAATTAATGAAAGGCAGCGCGACAGCAAGCAGAGTCAGAACAACCAACAGCAACAGCACACGATTAACCGTGATTTTTTTGGCAGCGTCACTCACAGATTACTTCACCCACCCTTTTTGTCGGAGGTAATCTGCGGCGACTTTTTTCGCATCCAGCCCTTCTACGGCGATTCTGGCGTTCAACTGTTGCAGCGTTTTCTCATCAAGGCTGGCGAAAACGGGCTGTAGCCAGTCAGCTATCTGCGGATAGGCCTGTAACACCGATTCACGTACTACCGGCGCGGGGGCATAGATAGGCTGGACGCCTTTCGGGTCGCTCAGGGTTTGCAGACCCAGCGCGGCGACCGGGCCGTCGGTGCCATACGCCATCGCGGCGTTAACGCCGGATGTTTGTTGCGCGGCGGCTTTGATCGTGACCGCCGTATCGCCGCCCGCCAGCGACAAGAGCTGGTTCTGATTCAAGGTAAAATCATAGGCTTTTTCAAATGCCGGCAGCGCATCCGCCCGTTCGATAAATTCCGCAGACGCCGCCAGTTTAAAAGTGCCGCCCTCTTTCAGATAACGGCTGAGATCGGCAAGCGAGGAGAGTTTATTTTTTTCCGCGATGTCCTGGCGTACCGCGATGGTCCAGGTGTTATTTGCCGGCGCAGGCGTCAACCAGACCAGCTTATTCTGCTCCGCATCCAGTTTTTTGACTTTCTCAAAGCCTTGCTTTGCATTCTTCCATGCCGGATCGTTTTCATCTTTAAAAAAGAACGCCCCGTTACCGGTGTATTCCGGATAGATATCCAGCTCTCCGGCGGTAATCGCGCCACGAACGACTGGCGTGGTCCCGAGCTGAATTTTATTGACCGTTTTAACGCCGTGGCTTTCCAGTACCTGCAAAATCATGTTGCCGAGCAGCGCGCCTTCGGTATCAATCTTTGACCCGACCGTCACGGGCGATGCCGCCTGTAGAGGTAAACTCACCGTCGCCAGCAACGCCAGCGAACTTACCCATAGCTTTGAGATCGTCATGATGCTTTCCTCATCCTTTTACGGCCTTTTTCAGAGACTTGAGAAAAAAGCATAGTTGAAAAGTCTGCGTTTAACCTGGGATTTTCCGCCAGTGTAAGTGACGTGACTGGTAATAAAAGGGGGGACAGGAAAAGTCATTGCCAGACAGGGCGCAGCTATCGCGCCCTGTTGACGGCAGGCTTACAGTAGTTCGAACGATCCTTGTTTAACGCGAGCGGAATCCACGCCGATAAAGACGTTGAACTTGCCGGGTTCCGCGTCATATTTCATCTGCTGATTCCAGAACTTCAACGCCTCGATATCAATCGGGAAACTCACGGTTTTACGTTCGCCGGGTTTGAGGGTGATTTTTTCAAAGCCTTTTAATTGCTTCACCGGGCGGCTCATTGACGCCGTGACATCCTGTAAGTACATCTGGATGACCGTTGCCCCTTCGCGTTTACCTGTGTTCGTGACCTCTACGCTGGCCGTGACTTTGCCGTCGCGTTGCATTGTCGGTGAGGAGAGCGTGACGTCAGACACCGTAAATGTGGTGTAGCTCAGACCGTAACCAAACGGATAGAGCGGGCCATTCGCTTCGTCAAAATAGCGTGAGGTATATTTGTTTGGCTTTTCAGGATTATACGGGCGTCCCGTATTGAGATGGCTGTAATAGACCGGAATTTGTCCCACCGAACGCGGGAAAGATATCGGCAGTTTCCCTGACGGGTTGTAATCGCCAAACAGCACATCGGCAATGGCGTTACCGCCTTCCGTCCCGGCAAACCAGGTCTCCAGAATCGCATCGGCCTGTTGATCTTCTTTTACCAGCGCCAGCGGTCTGCCGTTCATTAATACCAGTACGAGCGGCTTACCGGTGGCTTTCAGAGCGGTGATTAAGTCGCGCTGACTCTGCGGAATGGTGATATTGGTACGGCTGGAGGCTTCATGCGCCATCCCCTGCGACTCGCCTACCACCGCGACCACCACATCGGCCTGTTTCGCCGCCTGCACCGCCTCATCAATCATCGCCTGCGGTGAACGCGGATCGATTTTCACCGCCTCTTCATACAGGTTTAAGAAATCGACGATGTCTTTATCGTTAGTGATATTCGCCCCTTTGGCATAGAGGATCTTCGCCCCGTCGCCGACGGCATTTTGAATACCCGCCAGCACCGTCACCGACTGATTCGCGACCCCAGCAGCAGACCAACTCCCCATTACATCACGTTGACTGTCGGCCAGCGGCCCAACAACAGCAATGGTGCCCGATTTTTTCAACGGCAGCGTTTCCAGCCGGTTTTTCAGCAGTACCACACTTTCCCGCGCCACTTCCCGCGCCTCTTTACGATGCAGGCGGCTTTCGGCATTGGTGTCCACCGGGTCGCTCTCTTTCGGCCCCAGATGGCTATAGGGGTCGTTAAACAATCCCATGTCATATTTTACGTTGAGCACATGGCGCGTCGCGTCGTCCAGTTCCGCCATCGTCACTTTGCCCGACTTAATCAGGCCCGGCAGATATTTGCTGTAATACTCATCCGCCATGCTCATATCCACCCCTGCCTTTAGCGCCACGCGCACCGCATCTTCCGGGTCGGCCGCGGTACCGTGTTTAATCAGTTCTTTAATAGCGCCGTGGTCGGAAACGGTAATTCCCTTAAAGCCCCACTCATCGCGCAGGACATCTTTCAATAGCCAGGAATCTGACGTCGCAGGCGTACCGTTCAGCGAGTTCAGCGCCACCATCACCGCACCGCTCCCCGCATCCAGCCCCGCTTTGTACGGCGGCATGTAGTCATTAAACAGACGCTGGGAACTCATATCCACGGTGTTGTATTCTTTACCGCCTTCAACGGCGCCATAGGCGGCAAAATGTTTCACGCTGGTCATCACCGAATAGCGATCCGCCGGACTTTTGCCCTGCATCGCTTTCACCATGGTTTCGCCCATGATGGAGGTTAAATATGTATCTTCGCCAAAGCCTTCGGAGGCGCGTCCCCAACGCGGATCGCGGGAGACATCCACCATCGGTGCCCAGGTCATATTCAGACCGTCGTCCGCCGCTTCATACGCCGATACGCGTCCTACGGTTCTTACCGCATCCAGATTAAAAGAAGAAGCCAGACCGAGGCTTATTGGGAAGACGGTTCGCTGGCCGTGTACCACGTCATAGGCAAAAAAGAGAGGAATTTTCAGGCGGCTCAATGCCATCACCTGATCCTGCATTTGACGGATATCCTGGCGGGTGACGGTATTGAAAATCGCCCCTACCTGCCCGTCTTTGATCATCTCGCGGATCGCTTCTTTCGGGTTATCAGGGCCGACGCTAATCAGACGTAACTGACCAATTTTTTCATCGACAGTCATTTTCTTGAGTAAATCCGTGACGAACGCGTCGCGCGCTTCGGGCGTCAGCGGGTGATTGCCAAACAGGTTTTCCGCCAATGCTGGCTGCATCGCCAGACTCACAGCAACACCTACTGAACATAACCATTTCATGTTGAGTCTCTCTTTATCTTTATCCCGACGAGGCGGTAAAAACAGAATAAAAACCGCAGTTTGCCATAAGCCTAAACGCGAGAGGAGAAGAAAGCGAAGGTTATTCTCCTAATTTTCCGCACAGTCGAATACGCAACCGCCAGCAAATGGTATCAAGGCGGCAAATGAATACTACCAACACAGAGACAATTTGAATGAGAAAGCGTATTGTCATACAAAGCGCTATGCTTAACGCTGATATTTTGTCCCACCACAAGGAGTGGAGAATGTCTTCCATAACAATGACTGATAATAAAACGTTCCTGAATGAGCTGGCCCGCCTGGTAGGCCATTCTCACCTGCTGACAGACCCCGCCAAAACCGCCCGCTATCGCAAGGGTTTCCGTTCCGGTCAGGGCGACGCGCTGGCCGTTGTTTTCCCGGGTTCATTACTGGAACTGTGGCGTGTGCTCAACGCCTGCGTTAACGCTGACAAAATTATTCTGATGCAGGCCGCCAACACCGGTCTGACGGAAGGCTCCACGCCGAACGGCAACGACTACGATCGCGATATTGTGATTATCAGCACCCAGCGGCTGGATAAGCTGCACTTACTGGATAACGGCCAACAGGTTCTGGCTTGGCCCGGTACGACGCTCTATGCGCTGGAAAAAGCGCTTAAACCGCTGGGCCGTGAACCGCACTCGGTGATTGGTTCGTCGTGTATCGGCGCGTCGGTCATCGGCGGCATCTGTAATAACTCCGGCGGCTCGCTGGTGCAGCGCGGCCCGGCCTATACCGAGATGTCGCTCTTTGCCCGTATTGACGAGCAAGGCAAACTGCAACTGGTCAATCATCTGGGTATCGATCTTGGGCATACGCCGGAGCAGATCCTGAGCAAGCTGGATGACGAACGGATTAAAGATGAGGATGTGCGTCACGATGGTCGTCATGCGCACGATCACGACTACGTGACGCGGGTACGAGATATCAACGCCGATACGCCCGCCCGCTATAACGCCGACCCGGACCGTTTGTTTGAATCTTCCGGCTGCGCCGGAAAACTGGCGGTTTTTGCCGTTCGCCTTGATACCTTTGCAGCGGAAAAAAATCAGCAGGTTTTTTATATCGGCACCAATCAGCCCGCGGTACTGACTGAAATCCGTCGGCATATTCTGGCGAACTTCGACAATCTGCCAGTGGCGGGAGAATATATGCATCGCGATATCTACGATATTGCGGAGCAGTACGGTAAAGATACCTTTCTGATGATCGATAAACTCGGCACCGACAAGATGCCATTCTTTTTCACGCTAAAAGGCCGAACCGATGCGATGCTGGAAAAAGTAAAATTTTTCCGACCGCATTTCACCGACCGCGCGATGCAGAAATTCGGCCACCTGTTTCCCAGCCATCTGCCGCCGCGAATGAAAAACTGGCGCGATAAATATGAGCATCATCTGCTGTTAAAAATGGCGGGAGACGGCGTCGCAGAAGCGCAACGCTGGCTGAATGAATTTTTTAAATCCGCTGAGGGCGGTTTCTTCACCTGTACGCCGGAAGAAGGCAGCAAAGCCTTCCTGCACCGCTTCGCCGCTGCTGGCGCGGCGATTCGTTATCAGGCCGTACACGCTGATGAAGTGGAAGATATCCTGGCGCTGGATATCGCTCTGCGCCGCAACGATACCGACTGGTTCGAGCATCTGCCGCCGGAAATCGACAGCCAACTGGTACATAAACTCTATTACGGTCACTTTATGTGCCACGTTTTTCATCAGGACTATATCGTGAAGAAAGGCGTCGACGTCCATGCGCTGAAAGCGCAAATGCTGGAGCTGTTGCAGGCGCGCGGGGCGCAATACCCGGCGGAGCACAACGTTGGACATCTGTATAAAGCGCCGGAAACGCTGACGCGTTTTTATCGGCAAAATGACCCGACCAACAGTATGAACCCCGGTATCGGCAAAACGAGTAAGCGGAAATTCTGGCAGGAAAATACGCCCGACGAAACGCATTAACACGGTGCGGTTTACCGTGAATGCCCGGCGGCGCGATGCCTGCCGGGCCTACGGCGATTTAATCGTTCTGTGCGGTTTGCGCCCCGGCGCTGGCGCTGGCTGCCGCCATTTGCGCGGCTTTTTGCTTTTTATAGCTCAGCGCGGCAGCCGGAACGGGCATGACTTTACCGGTTTCAATCCATGTACGCAGGCGACTGGCGTCCGCAAAGTGGGTATATTTGCCGAACGCGTCCATGACCACCAGCGCGACCGGTTTGTTATTGATCACGGTACGCATCACCAGACAATGCCCCGCCGCATTGGTAAAACCGGTTTTCGTTAACTGGATATTCCAGTTATCACGGTAGACCAAATGGTTGGTATTGCGAAACGGCAGCGTATACGCCGGATGCGAGAATGTCGCCATATCTTCGCGCGTGGTGCTTAGCTGGCCAATCAGCGGGTATTGCTTCGTGGCAATCAGCAGTTTTGTTAAATCCCGCGCGGTCGAGACGTTATGAATCGACAGCCCCGTCGGCTCAACGAAGCGGGTATGCGTCATGCCCAGCGCTTTCGCCTTCGCATTCATCGCTTTAATAAACGCGTTATAACCGCCGGGATAATAGTGCGCCAGGCTTGCCGCCGCACGGTTTTCGGATGACATCAACGCCAGCAGCAACATATTTTTGCGGCTAATTTCGCTGTTCAGGCGCACGCGGGAGTAAACCCCTTTCATTTCCGGCGTCTGGCTGATATCGACCTTCAGTATTTCATCCAGCGGCAATCGCGCGTCGAGCACGACCATCGCCGTCATTAATTTGGTTATCGAGGCAATCGGACGCACCAGATCCGGGTGGTTCGAATAGATCACTTTATTGGTGTTGAGATCAACAATCATTGCGCTACCGGAGGCAATCTCAGGTTGAGACGCCGCGGTTGTCGCTGCCGTTTTCGCCACGGCCTGCGGGGCAAAAGGTACGGCCAACATCAGAGCAAGGCTCAGGAATGAAGCTCGGAATTTCAGCATGATGAGATTTCTGATAATGATTCACGCGCGTCGTAACGCACACCGCCTGAGCTAAGATTATACTCAAGCTAGCAGTGGCATCATAGCGGCACGCCAGCGTTGCCGCTACAGAAGAATCGTCAGCAAATGCTGCATTGCTGGCTTTTGCGCCAGCCCTTTTTCGCATCAGAACAGGCGGTAGCCGTATCCCCACAGGATCACGGTGATCGCCAGTAGCACCTCCAGGACCAGCACGCCGATAGCGAGCGTCGAACTGGAGAAGCTTAATCCTTCCTCTCTATTAATGTTAAGGAAAGTCGGAATACCCAAATACAGCAAATAGCCGGTGTAAAAGAGCGCGACAGCGCCGACCAAAGCGCATAGCCATACCAGGGGATAGAGCGCCACCAGACCACTTAAAAACAGCGGCGTCGCGACATAGCCGGCAAAAACCATACAGCGCGCAAGCGATGGCCGTTGCGGATAGTTTCGCGCCATCCACCAGATGACGCGTCCCATCACCGCGACGCCCGCCAGCATCACGCCGTAGAACAAGACCGCCAGCGCAAAAGCGGTAAACAGCGAGAGTTGTAACACGTTGCCGTCGCCAAAATTCCAGCCGATTTGCGTCGTGCCGATAAAGGCGCAGACGACGGGAATCGCCGCCATCAGCAAAACATGGTGCGTATAGTGATGCGAAACGGTTTCGTTTTCGCTTTTGATCACCTGCATTTCCCGATCGGGATGGGAAAAAAGCCCCCATACATGGTTCATACTGCCCCCTTCTGCTGCCTTAGATGCCAGTATGTTCAAGTATAATTCAGTTTGTGGTTATTTTATGAGCAATAGCAAAATAGTCTCCGGCAAAACGTCGGCTTTGCCACGCACGCCTCTTGCCAGGGTGTATGCTTAATGCCGGAGGTGGTTTACGCATGGATATCAACACGCTTATTACGCATTATGGCTATGCGGCGCTGGTTATCGGCAGTATGGCCGAAGGTGAAACCGTTACCCTGTTGGGGGGCGTCGCGGCGCATCAGGGATTGCTCAAGTTTCCGCTGGTGGCGGCGGCCGTCGCGCTGGGAGGGATGATGGGCGATCAGCTACTTTACCTGTTAGGACGATGCTATGGCGGGAAGATCCTGCGTCGTTTCCCGCGTTATCATACGAAGATTCGTCGCGCGCAGAAAATGATCCAACGCCATCCGTATCTGTTTGTGATCGGCACGCGTTTTATGTACGGCTTCCGGGTGGTTGGCCCGCTGCTGATTGGTGCCAGCCGCCTGCCGCCTAAAATTTTTCTGCCGCTGAATATTGTAGGCGCGCTGATCTGGGCGCTGCTGTTTACCACGCTGGGATATCTTGGCGGCGAGGTGATCGCGCCATGGCTGCACGACCTCGATCAGCATCTCAGGCACGGGGTCTGGCTGATTCTGGCCATCGTCCTGGTGGTGGGCGTGCGCTGGTGGCTGAAAAGACGCGGCAAAGCGGAGGCCCGTTAAACCCGATGGTATCCGGATGGCATAACGCCGCCATCCGGCCCCGGCGTTTATTTTGCGTTGAATTGCGGATTCGCCAGCATAAACCCGCCGTCGACAATCAGCGACTGACCGGTGGTATAGCTTGCTCCTTCCGAACACAGCCAGGCGACGAGGCTGGCTATTTCATGCGTAGAACCCGGTCGGGCGATAGGGATCGAGGGTTCCGATCCCGGCTCAATATCGCTGTCATCCATATCATTCATCGGCGTGGCGATAGCGCCTGGCGCGACGGCGTTGACCAAAATATGATGCTCAATCAGTTCCAGCGCCATGGATTTAGTCAATCCGCCCAGCGCATGTTTCGCCGCGGTATAGGCGCTGGCTTGCGGAAGCGGCGTATGCTCATGGACGGAGGTGATGTTGATAATGCGCCCTCCCTCTCCTTGTTTAATCATATGCCGGGCGGCGATCTGCGCGCAGAGAAACGCGCCGTCGACATCCACAGTAAAAATTTGCCGCCACTGCGTAAACGGCATATCAATAAACGCGGATTTGGTCATCGCCCCGGCATTATTGACCAGCACGTCAACGCGCCCCAGGCGCTGAATAAGATGTTCAATGGCCTGCGCGCCCTCGGGTAACTGGCTCAGGTCAAGATGAATGGTCTCTGCCCGCACACCAAACTGCGCCGCTTTTTTCGCCGTCTCCTGCGCGCCGCGTTCATCGGAATGCCAGGTGATACCAATATCAAAACCGTTTTGTGCTAATAACAACGCACACGCTTTGCCAATTCCCGAATCTGATGCCGTTACAATTGCAACTTTGGTCATATTCCTCTCCGGATGATTCATACACAGCCTAAGTATAGGAACCCTGTCTGAATCATCCGGAAAAATCAGGAATGATAACCGCCGCCCAGCGCGCTGGTAAGCTGAATGGAGGCATCCAGCCACTGGCCCTGCAACAGCAAGCCGTTACACTGCTCGCGCAGTGCCGGGATTTTGGCCTCGCTCACGCGGGAACCCGCAATAATGCCGGCATTAAAGCGCGCTTGCGCCAGACCGACCACACGCTGCGCGTCATGCTCAATCTGCTGCTGATGCTGATTTTTCTGCGCCAGCGTCTCTACCTGACTGGCGGCGCGCGCCACATCATTAACCGCATCTACCACCGCTTTGTTGTAATTGGCGATAGAAAGGTTGCTTTGCGCTTTGGCGATATCGAGGTTGGCATTCAGCCTGCCGCTGTCGAAAATCGGCAGCGTCAGCCCGCCGGTAATGCCATATTGCTGTGCGGAATGGCGGAACAGATCGCTAAGATGTAACGCATCCTGCTGTAAAAAAGCCATCAGATTGATATCGGGATAAAACGCGGCCTTCGCGGCGTCAATGCTGCTCAACGAGGATTCAATGTACCAGTGCGCGGCCTGTAGATCCGCCCGGCGCGCCAGCAACGAATACCCCAGTTGCGACGGTAACTGGCTTTCAACGGCGGGGAGACTCACCTGACGCAGCTTGAGCGCCGCCGATTGCGTATTGGTTAACGCGCTGAGCCGCGCTTCAATAACCTTCATTTTACCGTTAACGTCATTCAGCTGCTGCTGGGTTTTGCTGGCGTCGATATCGGTCTCGACCCCTTCAACAGAAGAAGTAATGCCGTGTTGATACAGCTCCCGGTTTACCGTCACCACGTTTTGCTGCTCATGCTCGATTTGCATCAGCACATTTTTCAGCGCCGCCTGCGTCTGCCACTCCCAGTAGAGTCGCGCCACGCCGCTTGCCAGCAATTGTCGGGTCTGCTCCTGCTCCGCTTCGCGCGCTTTGACCGCCCCGATCCGCGCGGTAACTTCAGCGCGGTTTTTCCCCCATAAATCCAGATCCCAGCCCGCCGTCAGGCCGAATGTACCGTTGGTATACCACGGCCCGGTCGTTCCCGCCGCGGGGTCGGTAATCGCGAATGGCCCCATCAGCCCTTCCGCGGACATTCGCTGGCGCTCAATGTCGGCAGAAAAGTCGAGCTGCGGGCCGTCCTGCGCCTCAACCGCTTTCGCCTGCGCTTCCGCCAGTTGAATACGCTGTTCAGCCACCTGCATATCCGGCGAATGCTGTATGGCATTATCAATCAGCGCGTCAAGCTGCGCATCGTGATACGCCTTCCACCACTGGCTATCCGGCCAACCGTTTTTCAATGCCGCCGGCAGGCTGGAATCAACATGAGAAGAGGGCGTCTGCTGGGTCAGCGACTGGCGGGTATCGTGCATAGGGGCGCAGCCCGCCAGCAAAATAAAAAGCGGTAAGCTCGCTGTCGCGGCAAGGAAAGAATTACGATTCATGGAGGTGTTCTGATAAAAAAAGGTGCGCAGAGAGTACGTCTTACGACGATCTATTTTTTAGTTACGCGTGGCAATACATCATCAGACAACAAAAGACATATTTTGAAATTTATATGATTAGCAAATAATTTCATCTGATACATTTTTTGATGTAATGATTCAATGTAAAGTCCCATTAACCCGTTAATAAATGAACGATTTTGCTGCAATACGCGCCAGCAGCCTTCATGAGTTAAACGTCGCCGTGCCCAACAAAGCAGCAGATGGCTTAATACTTTCCTATACTTTGTTTGTATTTACCAATAAAGGGACAAACAATGAAAATTCTTCTATGGGCAATCTTAATTATTTTTCTGATTGGGCTGTTGGTGGTAACGGGCGTGTTTAAGATGATTTTCTGATTCCTGCGCCGGGCAGCGATAGTATCTGTCCGGCACACGTTCTGGACGCTGTAGAGATTAGATTTTAATAGCCTGAATCGCCCGCGCAATCTCGGACGAACGGTTTAACGCCCGAATCGACTGAAAGAGTTCCGTCGCCTCAATATATTCCTTACGTAAATATCCCAACCACTGTTTAATACGCGCGACATGGTATAAACCGGTATCGCCCTGCTTTTCCAGTCGGGTATATTTTTGTAATAATGCAACCACTTCCGGCCACGGCATACGCGGCTCGTTATACTTCACCACCCGGCTCAGGTTAGGAATATTTAACGCCCCACGGCCAATCATCACCGCATCGCAGCCGCTGGCCGCCATACATGCCTGCGCGCTCTGCCAGTCCCAGATTTCGCCATTCGCGATAACCGGAATAGTCAGACGCTGGCGTATTTCACCGATCGCCTGCCAGTCGATATGCTCGGCGCGGTAGCCCTGCGCTTTGGTACGGCCATGCACCACCAGTTCACTGGCGCCGGCCTGCTGCACCGCATCGGCGATTTCAAATTTTCTATCGCCGCTATCCCAGCCGAGACGCACTTTTACCGTCACCGGAAGATGCGACGGTACCGCGGCCCGCATCGCTTTCGCGCCCTGATAGATGAGTTCGGGATCTTTGAGCAATGTCGCGCCGCCGCCGCTGCCGTTCACCACTTTTGACGGACAGCCGCAGTTCAGGTCCACGCCATACGATCCCAACGCCGTCGCCCGCGCGGCGTTTTCCGCCAGCCACTGCGGATGCTGGCCCAGAAGCTGAATACGCACCGGCGTGCCGGACGGCGTGCGGCTGGCATGATGCAACTCCGGGCAGATGCGATGAAACACTTTTACCGGCAGCAGCTGATCCACCACGCGCACAAATTCGGTGATGCAGAGATCGTAATCATTCACTTCGGTCAGCAGCTCGCGCACTAACGCGTCGAGCACGCCTTCCATCGGCGCCAGTAAAACACGCATATCGGTATCCACAGCAAAAAAAGAGGCGCTATCATAACGCCTCTCTGCGATGAGCAAAACTTTTTGCCGGGTGGCGGCGCAAACGCCACGCTACGTCACGTAAAGCGCTCAACGCGGCTCAAGACAGTTATCTTCTTTCCAGCCGTACAGCCATTCGATACCGCGATAAAACGCCTCCTGCGATTTTCCTTTCCACAACAGATTACGTACCTGACGCTCCACCCCGGCGGCGTGATAGAGACGCCCCATCTCGCGGGTAGACCAGACGATACGCGCCGTGCGGGGAATACGCACCGACTCATACAGCGCAAATGCCTGCTGCGCGTCGCCGTCGCAGCGTTCCAGCGCTTTGCCCAGCGTGACGGCGTCTTCCAGCGCCATACAGGCCCCCTGGGCCATATATTGCGCCACCGGATGCGCGGCGTCGCCCACCAGAGTGATACGCTCGGTTCCCCATTTCGCGACCGGCTCGCGATCGGCGGTCGACCAGCGGCGCCAGGAGGTCGGCTTATCCAGCATCTGGCGCGGGCGGGGATGAATACCGGCAAAATAAGAGAGCACCTCTTCTTTACTGCCGTCTTTCACGCCCCACTCTTCTTGCTGGCGGCTGTGGAATGTCACCACCAGATTGTACTGTTGGCCTCCGCGCAGCGGATAATGGACCAGGTGACAATGCGGGCCTGCCCACAGCACCGGTGCGTTAATACGTAAATCGTCCGGCATATCGTCGCAATCAATCACCGCCCGATAAACTACATGCCCCGTTACGCGCGGCGCATCGCCGAGTAAACTTTGCCGCACGACCGATTTAACGCCGTCGCAGCCCACGAGAATATCCGCCGTCCAGCTATTTCCCTGCTCATCAAACACCGTAACGTCATCCGGCGTCTGGCGGATATCGACAATATGGGTCGAGGTACGATACTCCACGCCAGGGTGCGTCAGCACCGCTTCCCATACCGTTGCATGAATATCTACCCGGTGAATTACCGCATACGGCCCGCCAAAATGGTCGCGGAACGCCTGTCCGGTTTCAATGCATACCACTTCTTCGGCATTCACGGCATCCATCATGGTAATGTGATCGGTAAACACCGCACGCTGGCGGGCAACATCGCCCACACCGAGACTATCCAGCGCCGAAAAAGCGTTCGGCCCAAGCTGAATACCCGCGCCAATCTCGCCAATTTCGTGCGCTTTTTCCAACAGCATGACTTTTATTCCCTGGCGCGCCAGCGACAGCGCGGTCGCCGCGCCGCCGATTCCGCCACCTACAATAATTGCGCTTGTCACGTGAGTCATGGTCATTCTCCTTTTCAGGCCGGGATTTTATCTTGTTGATTTTCCGGCGCGGCGGCAATAAACGCCGGTAGCTGTACGCAGGCGTCATAAACGGCTTTACAGCGCGGATAGCCTGATAAATCGCAGCCCATCCTGAGCGCATTCGCCCACTGCGGAATCAGGCAGCAGTCCGCAAGGCCTGGCGCGTCGCCCACGCAGAATCGTCCGGACTGACTTTTACGCAATAGCTGCTCTACCGCGCTTAACCCTTGCTGTATCCAGTGGGCGTACCAGCGTTTTTTATCCTCTTCGCTAACCTTCAGCTCATCGGTCAGGTAGCGCAACACGCGCATGTTATTGATTGGGTGTATATCGCAGGCGATAGCGTAGACAATTTCCAGCGCCTGGCTGCGCGCCGGGTCGCTCGTCGGCAGCAGCGGCGTTTGCGGAAAATGTCGGTCCAGCCAGTCGACGATGGCCAGTGATTGCCCCAACGATTCGCCGTCATCAGTGACCAGCGTCGGCACCAGGCCTACCGGATTCATCCGTCGGTAGGCCAGCGCATTCTGCTGGCCGATACGAATATTGACGCCCACCGTCTGATAATCAATCCCCTTTAACGCCAGCGCAATACGTACACGATAAGACGCCGAACTATTAAAGAAACTGTACAGCTTCATCGTTCACCTCAGACAATTTTCACAGCAATCGGCGTCAGACCTTCTACGTTCCCGGTGATGACATCCCCTTTCACCACTGCGCCCACCCCCTCTGGCGTACCGGTGAAAATCAAATCGCCTGGCTGCAATTCAAAGAAGCCGGACAAATAGCTGATGGTTTCATTCACCGACCAAATCAGATGACGAATATCGCTGCGCTGATGGTCTTCGCCGTTAACCTGTAGCCAAATAGGGGCGTTATCCACATTATGCGTTTCAGCGGCTTTGTGTAATGGCGCAATGGGCGCGGAGAGATCGAACGCTTTGCCAATTTCCCACGGGCGTCCCATCTGACGCATTTCCATCTGACGATCGCGACGCGTCATGTCCAGACCGGTGGCGTATCCCCAGACATATTCATGGGCTTTTTCCAGCGGGATATCGCTCCCCTTTTTACCAATCGCCACCACCAGCTCAATTTCATAATGGTAGTTATCGGTCTGCGCCGGATACGGCAGTTCCAGGGTATCCCCCGCCACTACCGGGACGACAGCGTCCGCTGGTTTACAAAAGAAGAACGGCGGTTCGCGATCGGGATCAAAGCCCATTTCACGGGCATGGGCGGCATAGTTGCGACCCACGCAGTAAACGCGACGTACCGGAAACTGCTCATCACTGCCCGCCACTGGTACTGTCACCGGGGCCTGCGGCTGGAATACATATTTGGTCATGTTCTCTCTCCCTAATTAATAACGTGCTTCGCGGAACAGCCCCAGGGCTTCCTGAACCGGCTTGTCCGAAAAGCTGAATAACACCGTGTCTTCGCTGCTGCGAAACGACACCTCATGCCAGGTCGGCGCCACAAAAATGTCTTTTGCGGAAAAATGAAAAGTTTCGTTGCCGATAGTGACCTGCCCTGCCCCTTCAACGACGTGGTAGATAGTGCTGTCGGTGCTCCGCGCCACACGCGAGGCAAAGCCTTTTGGCAGCAGTTGCAGGAACGCGCCCATCGACGGCATCGGATAACCGCCGGTGACGGGATTAACGTAACGCAGCTTGTAACCTTCCCACTCATCCGGATCGCCCATACGGGTCAGATCGTGCAGCGCCTCGCGACTGCGGTCGTAACGGTAGTTGAAAATCGGCGACGAATTCCCGCGCTGGTGGCGCAGCGGCAGCATATTCGCTGCATAGCGCGGCAGATAATCGCCCTCTTTTCGCGTTACCGGCTGCTGATCTTCGGGATAGTCTTCCGCAAACCCACAGCCCAGGAGGTTGACTAACGGCAGATCCAGACCATCCAGCCATACCACCGGCTCTGACCCCGGATTACCATGATCGTGCCAGCGCCACTGCGGCGTCAGGATAAAATCGCCGGTATGCATTGGCGTGCGCTCGCCGTCCACCGCGGTAAATGCGCCTTTACCTTCGACGATAAAACGCAGCGCCGACTGGTTATGGCGATGACTCGGCGCGACTTCGCCGGGCAGGATCAGCTGTAAACCAGCATATAAGGTCGCCGTGATCGACGACTGACCGCGCAATGCCGGATTTTCCAGCACCAGCACCCGGCGGATCGCCTCTTTCGCGCCAATGACATTGCCGCTTTCCATCAGTAGCGGACGAATTTCCTGATAATTCCAGTAGGCCGGCGCGCAGTTGGCGTTTGGCGTCTGCGGTACCAGGTGATGTAACGATTCCCACAGCGGCGTCAGATTCTGCCCGGAAATATGCTGGTAATACTGCTGACGGCTATCTTTTACGTTCTGATTTATTTCAGACATGGAGATTCTCCTTATTCGTTTACGACGCTGGCACGCGGCAGGTCGTCAGGTACAGAAATCGAAAGGCGGACAACCACCGTCAGCAGGGTAAGCATTACCGCGCTGATAGCCGCCGGAATAGCAATGACAAAAAACAACGTATCGAAAGAGAAATTGAGGGCCATCATCATGCCGCCGGAGAGCGAACCGACAATCGCCCCGCAGCGTCCAATGGCGTTCGACCAGCTCACGCCCGTCGCCCGGCTTTGGGTGGGGTACAGCGTCGCCGTCAGAGCATTCAGCCCTACCTGGGAACCGCTAATACCGATGCCAGTACCAAAAATCGCCAGCGCCATCAGCCAAAGGCCGTTTTCGCTCAGGCCTATCATGACAATGCAAACCGCGCCCAGCGCATAGCTCACCGCCAGTACCCGGAACGGGTTAAGCCGGTCCATCAACACGCCGAGTAACAGCGCGCCAAGCGTGCCGCCAACCTGGAATGCGGCAGTCACCCACGACGCCTGTTGCAGATCAATACCGCGATGGTTAAGTAACGTCGGCATCCAGCTGGAAAGCAGATAGATAATGAGCAGGCTCATAAAGAACACCACCCATAACATCAGGGTAATGACAAGCTGTCGCCCGGCAAAAAGCTGGCGAATACTGCCTTTGGCGACGGCTGCCGTCTCATGCAGAAAGAAGTGCGTATCGTGATAGCGCTCGCCTGTAATGGCGCTGACCGTCCGGGCGACAACGGCTTGCGGTAGTTGGCGACGTACCTGCCAGCGGGGAGATTCCGGCAGCGCGAACAGCAGGCCGAAAAACAGCATCAAAGGCAAGATGCCGCCTAGCGCCAGAATTCCGTGCCAGCCAATCAGCGGCACCAGTTGCGCGCTCACAATCCCACCCATCGCCGACCCCAGGGTAAAACCGCAGAACATCAGCGTGACCAGCGCTCCGCGTCGACGAGCGGGAAGGTATTCCGACGTCATGGTGATGGTATTCGGCATCGCTCCACCCAGTCCCAGACCGGTTAAGAAGCGCAGCAACACCAGGGTTTCTATATCCGGCGAGAAAGCGGAAAGCAGGCTCAATGCGCCGAATAGCGCCACGCAAAGCTCAATGACCCGCTTGCGGCCAAAGCGATCCGCCAGCGGCCCGCATAGCAGCGCGCCGGCCGTAAGCCCCAGCAGCCCTGCGCCAAACAGCGGTGCAAGTTCGCTGGCGCTTAGCTGCCAGTGAGTACGAATATCCGGGGCGATGAAGCCAATCGCGGCGGTGTCGAAACCGTCGAGCATAACCACCAGAAAACAGCAGATGATAACGCGCCACTGCATTTTGCCGACGGGCGCGGCATCAATAAGGGCTTGTAGATCACGTCGTTGAGTCATAGCTAATGCCTCAGTGCAGGGAGATAGATGTTGTTTTTATGTTTGCTATGTTACGAGTTTGTAGAGTGAGCGATAAAATGTACAATGGCTTTTCAGGCAGAGACATAACCTGGAGGTTATAGCGAATGGCGAACTGGGCGCAGAAATTGAAATTACATCACCTGCAAACGCTGGTTGCGCTGGGCGAACAGGGCAACCTGACGCACGTCGCCCGGATGATGAATATCTCCCAGCCGGCGCTATCGAAGTGGTTATCTCAACTCGAAGATGAGATAGGCATCACGCTTTTTGAGCGCCACAGTAAAGGGCTACGCCCCTCAGAAGGCGGTAAATTACTGCTCCAGCACGCCCAGCGCCTAATTAACGATCTGGAGCGTTCACAGTATGAAATCGCCCGTTTCAAGCAGGGCGGCCTGGTTGGCAGCCTGAAGATCGGCTGTTCGCCCGTGGCGACTGACTGCGTATCACAGGCGATTCTGAGCCTGCTTAACGAAATGCCGACGCTGCATCTGAATATTGAAGAGAAGGTAATGACGCCGCTGCTGCACGATTTGCTTGCCGGTCAGGTGGATGTGGTGGTAGGGCGTGTCGGCGGCCGCGCCCTGCAACTGCCGCTTAATTATCAGGTACTTTATACCGAACCGGTCTGCTTTGTGGCGCGTCCGCACCATCCGCTGGCCGCGCGAGCGCAGATCTCCTGGAGCGATCTGGCGCACTGGCGGTGGATAGTCTGGCCAACCGGCACCCCTATTCGCATCAGTATTGATAACGCCCTCGTCGATAACGGCGTCATGCTCCCGGAAAACACCATTGAGTCAGCGTCAATGAACGTCAGCACCAATTTGCTGCAAAGCAGCGATATGATCTCTATTCTTTCTTTACGGCTGGCGCAACGCTATGCCAGCCAGGGGCAACTGGCGATTTTAAACTTGCCAAAAATTGAGCAAAAAGGCAGCGTAGGGATGTTCTGGCGTAAGAATGAGACGCCGTCTTTGGCCCTGAGTCGCTTTTTGTATTTTTTAGCCCAGGTTTAGCGCCGCCGACCAGGGGCATTGCCCGATGTTCCTGCTGTCTATACCCACTATGCTAAGAATTCATGATGTGATCGGTAGCACGTTTTAACGTTTAATTGTATGATGAATCCATCTCATCAAGGGCTTTAAACATGAGTAAGTCACTGAATATTATCTGGCAATATATACGCGCTTTTGTATTGATTTATGCCTGTTTGTACGCAGGCATTTTTCTTGCATCACTGCTTCCTATCACTATTCCCGGCAGCATTATCGGGATGTTAATTCTGTTTGTGTTGCTGGCGCTGCAAATTCTGCCGGCAAAGTGGGTTAACCCCGGCTGTTATGTGCTGATTCGTTATATGGCGTTGCTGTTTGTGCCGATTGGCGTTGGGGTCATGCAATATTTTGATTTACTGCGCGCGCAATTCGGCCCGGTGGTGGTCTCTTGCGCTATCAGTACGCTGGTCGTTTTTGTGGTCGTAAGCTGGAGTTCACATCTGATACACGGTGAACGTAAAGTGGTTGGGCAGAAGGGAACGAAAAAATGATGACATATATCTGGTGGTCGTTACCGCTGACGCTGGCGGTATTTTTCGCCGCCCGCAGACTGGCGGCGCATTTTAAAATGCCGTTGTTGAATCCGCTGCTGGTGGCAATGGTAGTCATTATTCCTTTTCTGTTGCTGACCGGTATTCCCTACGAGCATTACTTCAAAGGCAGCGAAGTGCTTAACGATCTGCTGCAACCGGCGGTGGTGGCGCTGGCCTATCCCCTTTATGAACAGTTGCACCAGATTCGCGCGCGTTGGAAATCCATTATTAGCATCTGTTTTGTCGGCAGTCTGGTAGCGATGATTACCGGAACATCCGTTGCCTTGCTGATGGGCGCAACGCCTGAAATCGCGGCATCGGTACTGCCTAAATCCGTGACTACGCCTATCGCGATGGCGGTGGGCGGCAGCATCGGCGGCATCCCCGCGATCAGCGCGGTATGCGTAATTTTTGTCGGTATTCTGGGCGCGGTGTTTGGCCACACGCTGTTAAACGCGATGCACATCCGTACTAAGGCCGCACGCGGGCTGGCAATGGGGACCGCCTCACATGCGCTCGGTACTGCGCGCTGCGCCGAGCTGGATTACCAGGAAGGCGCGTTTAGCTCCCTGGCGCTGGTGATCTGCGGCATTATTACCTCGCTGGTAGCGCCCTTTTTGTTTCCGCTCATTCTGGCGGTAATGCGCTAACGACGGGACAAAAGACCGGGTTAAAATTTGCGATACGTCGCGCATTTTTCATTTAAGTTTCACAAGTTGCATAAGCAATGAGATTTAGATCACATATTAAGACATAGCAGGCCCGTAAACTACGGTTCCATTACATTGTTATGAGGCAACGCCATGCATCCACGTTTTCAAACTGCTTTTGCCCAGCTTGCGGATAATTTGCAATCAGCGCTGGCCCCTATCCTGGCGGACCACCATTTTCCCGCCATGCTAACCGCAGAGCAGGTCTCGACGCTTAAAAATACGGCGGGACTGGACGAAGACGCGCTGGCTTTCGCACTGTTACCTCTGGCGGCGGCCTGCGCCCGTACCGATTTGTCCCATTTTAACGTCGGCGCGATTGCGCGCGGCGTTAGCGGCAACTGGTATTTCGGCGCGAATATGGAGTTCCTGGGCGCCACCATGCAACAAACTGTGCATGCTGAACAAAGCGCGATTAGCCATGCCTGGCTACGCGGCGAAAAAGGGCTCGCCGCCGTCACCGTTAACTACACGCCTTGCGGCCACTGTCGCCAGTTTATGAACGAGCTGAACAGCGGTCTGGATCTGCGCATTCATCTGCCGGGCCGCGCGCCGCATACGTTACGCGATTATCTGCCTGACGCTTTCGGGCCAAAAGATCTGGAGATCAAAACGCTGCTGATGGACGAGCAGGATCATGGCTTTACGTTAACGGGCGATACGCTAACGCAAGCGGCGATTACGGCAGCCAATAAGAGCCATATGCCTTATAGCCACTCACCGAGCGGCGTGGCGCTGGAATGTAAAGATGGCCGTATTTTCACCGGCAGCTATGCGGAAAACGCCGCCTTTAACCCTACGCTTCCCCCACTGCAAGGCGCGCTAAACCTGCTGAGTCTCAATGGCTATGACTATGCGGATATTCAGCGCGCGATTCTGGCGGAAAAAGGCGATGCGGCATTAATTCAATGGGATGCCACCGCCGCAACGCTGAAAGCGTTAGGTTGCCATAATATTGACCGCGTGCTTCTCGGCTAAGCAAATGTGCCGGATAGCGACGCCCTGGCGTCTTATCCGGCCTGACTCTCCTCTCCCGCGACCCGATACAAGGGAAATCATGCTGAAAATCTCCGCAATCAGACGGCGGTTTCTTGCGCTACGTCTTCGGGTACAGTAGCCTGATCGTACTTTCATCCTGGTATCGAGTTTCCTGCATGTTAAAGCGCGTGTTTTACAGCCTGTTGGTCCTGGTAGGCTTGCTGCTGTTGACGGTGCTTGGCCTCGATCGGTGGATGAGCTGGAAAACAGCGCCCTATATCTATGACGAGCTACAGGATCTCCCCTACCGCCAGGTTGGCGTCGTGTTAGGGACAGCCAAATACTATCGCAAGGGTGTCATTAATCAGTACTATCGTTATCGTATCCAGGGCGCGTTAAACGCTTACAATAGCGGTAAAGTCAATTACCTGCTGCTCAGCGGCGACAATGCCCTGCAAAGCTATAACGAACCGATGACCATGCGCAAAGACCTTATCGCGGCGGGCGTCGATCCTGCGGACATTGTGCTTGATTACGCTGGCTTCCGTACGCTTGACTCCATTGTGCGTACCCGCAAAGTGTTTGATACCAACGACTTTATTATCATCACTCAGCGCTTCCACTGCGAACGCGCCTTGTTTATTGCGTTGCATATGGGCATTCAGGCGCAGTGTTACGCGGTACCTTCGCCCAAAAATATGCTGACAGTGCGCCTGCGCGAATTTGGCGCCCGCTTTAGCGCGCTGGCGGATCTCTATATTTTTAAACGCGAACCGCGTTTTTTAGGCCCGCTGGTACCTATTCCCACGCAGCATCAGGTGCCGAATGACGCCCAGGGGTATCCGGCCGTTACGCCGGAACAATTGCTTGAACTGGAAAAGAAAAAAGGGAAATGATCATGGATGTACAGACGATATTTGTCATATTAGCCTTTCTGCTACTCCCGCTTTTTTGCTTCCGTGAGGCCTGGAAAGGCTGGCGAACCGGCGCGGTAGATAAAGTTGTCAAAAATGCGCGAAAACCGGTTTATGTTTATCGCCATGCCGATCCCGTACAATATTGGTCTTATCTTTTTCTTTATACCGGTTGCGGTTTTTTATTTACTGGAATGATTATTTATCTTCTTTTTTATCGTTAATCTATTTATTACTCCTTTAAAATTGAGAATAGTTATTATTATGATATAAGGAACAAATGCTGTTTTGCATTCTGGTTTCATTTTTTTGTGAATTCTTTCACAGAATACCCTTCTTTCAATGCTTAGGCTGGCGGTAGATTTTGGATCATTAAAACGCGTTATTTGCGTTTCGCCTTAATTTATTCAAGCATTAAGGAAGATTATATGCCGCAACAAAATTATCTGGATGAACTCACGCCTGGTTTTACGCCATTACTGGCAATAAAAGAGGCTTCCCGTTGTTTATTATGTCACGATGCGCCCTGTAGTCAGGCTTGCCCGGCGCAAACCGATCCGGGGAAATTTATTCGTTCTATTTACTTTCGCAATTTTAAAGGCGCAGCGGAAACTATCCGGGAAAATAACGCGCTTGGCGCCGTCTGCGCCAGAGTCTGTCCGACGGAAAAATTGTGCCAGCGCGGATGTACACGTTCCGGAATAGATAAACCTATTGATATTGCACGCCTGCAACGTTTTATTACCGATTTTGAACAGCAGACTGCCATGCAGATTTATCAGCCCGGGAGTAAAACACGCGGGAAAGTCGCGATTATTGGCGCGGGTCCGGCAGGTTTGCAGGCAAGCGTGACGCTAACGCATTTAGGCTATGACGTCACCATTTACGAAAAACAGCCGCAGCCCGGCGGATGGCTGCGTCACGGCATCCCGGCATTTCGTCTGCCGCAAAGCGTACTCGATCAGGAAATTGCCCGCATTGTAGAAATGGGCGTCAATATTAAATGTAATTGTGAGGTGGGCGGGTCGCTATCGCTTGCGCAACTCAAAGCCGAATATCGCGCCGTGCTGATGACCGTCGGGATGTCCTGTGGTTCTGATTTACCGTTATTTGAGCAAGCCAGTCACGTAGAGATTGCCGTTGATTTTTTACAGCGCGCCCGTCAGGCCGACGGCGATATTAGCGTTCCGCGTAGCGCATTAATTATTGGCGGCGGCGACGTAGCGATGGATGTCGCCAGTACGTTAAAAATTCTCGGCTGCCCTTCCGTCACCTGCGTGGCGCGGGAAGAATTAGCCGAATTCCCCGCCAGCGAAAAAGAATTTACCAGCACGCAGGCATTAGGCGTATCGATTATTGATGGTTTTACGCCTGTCGCCGTCAGCGGAAATAAAGTGACCTTCCACCATGTACGCCATTCAGGAGAACTGACGCTGGAAGCGGAAAATATTATTTTGGCCGTGGGGCAGCACGCGCGACTGGATGCCTTTGCGGAGATAAAAGCGCAGCATAATATTATCGACACGCACAATTATCAAACCGACGACCCGGCGATCTTTGCCGCTGGCGATATTGTTAAAGGCGATAAGACCGTCGTTTATGCGGTAAAAACCGGAAAAGAAGCCGCTCAGGCTATTCATCATTATTTAGAGGAGGCCTGCTCATGTTAACAAAAGATTTGTCTGTTACCTTTTGCGGCGTTAAGTTTCCCAATCCGTTTTGCCTTTCTTCTTCTCCGGTAGGCAACTGTTATGAAATGTGCGCCAAAGCCTATGATACCGGCTGGGGCGGGATCGTTTTTAAAACCATTGGTTTTTTTATTGCCAACGAAGTCTCTCCACGTTTTGATCACCTGACGAAAGAAGATACCGGTTTTATTGGTTTCAAAAACATGGAGCAAATTGCTGAACATCCGCTGGAAGAGAATCTGGCCGCCATTCGACGGCTAAAACAGGATTATCCGGATAAGGTGCTGATTGCTTCCATCATGGGGGAAAATGAGCAGCAGTGGCAGGAACTGGCGCGTCTGGTTGAAGAAGCCGGCGCGGATATGATTGAGTGTAACTTCTCTTGCCCGCAGATGACCTCGCACGCCATGGGAAGCGATGTAGGGCAAAGCCCGGAGCTGGTTGAAAAATACTGCCGCGCCGTAAAACGCGGTTCATCTTTGCCAATGCTGGCGAAAATGACGCCGAATATTGGCGATATGTGCGAAGTCGCGCTGGCCGCCAAACGCGGCGGAGCCGACGGTATCGCCACCATCAACACCGTGAAATCCATTACTAACATCGACCTGAACCGCAAAATCGGGATGCCGGTGGTTAACGGTAAATCCAGTATCTCCGGTTATTCAGGAAAAGCGGTGAAACCCATTGCGCTGCGTTTTATCCAGCAGTTGCGAATGCACCCTGAACTGCGCGATTTCCCGATTAGCGGTATCGGCGGCATTGAAACCTGGGAAGACGCTGCCGAATTTCTGCTGCTGGGCGCGGCGACCCTACAGGTGACGACAGGCATTATGCAATACGGTTACCGCATTGTAGAAGATATGGCGAGCGGCCTCAGCCACTATCTGGCCGATCAGGGATTTGCCTCATTACAGGAGATGATCGGGCTGGCGAATGGCAATATTATCCCGGCGGAAGACCTGGATCGCAGCTATATCGTCTATCCGCGGATTAATCAGGAGAAATGCGTCGGCTGCGGACGTTGCTATATCTCCTGCTATGACGGCGGTCATCAGGCGATGGAGTGGGATGAACACAGCCGCACGCCGCATTGCAATACGGAAAAATGCGTCGGTTGTCTGCTGTGCGGTCATGTCTGCCCGGTCGCCTGTATTGATTTAGGCGAGGTCAAATTTAAAAAAGGCGAAAAAGAGCACGCGTTAACGCTGTAGCTCGCGGTATGAAGCCCGGCGCGCAGTTTCGCTGCGCCGGGTTATCTGATAAGCAAGGCAATAGGTCTGGATAACTACTTCTTACGCGCGTATTTCAGCGAGTCCAGCGCCACGGCGAAAATGATAATGCCGCCTTTGATAATGTACTGCCAGTACGGGTTTACCCCGATATAGGTCAGACCGTAGTTGATGACGGTAAAGATAATGACGCCGGTCACCACGCCGAAGACCGTACCCACTCCGCCGCTAAACGATACGCCCCCGACAACGCACGCGGCAATCGCATCCAGTTCATACATAAAGCCGAGGTTGTTGGTGGCAGAACCAATACGCCCTGCTTCCAGTAAGCCGCCGAAGGCATAAAACACGCCGGAGAGCGCATAAATCATCAGCAGGTTCAGCGCCACGTTTACTCCAGAAACTTTTGCCGCTTCCGGGTTGCCGCCAATAGCAAAAATGTTTTTACCAAAACGGGTCTTATTCCACAGCACCCAGACAAACGCTACCGCAATCAGGGCGTAAAAAGTGATGTAGGAGAGCCGGAAACTGCCCATCGCCACAAAGCCCTGCGCAAAGGTGGAAAAGCCGCTGTCAAAGCCGGAAATGGGCGAAGCGCCAACAAAGTCATAGTAAAGGGAGTTGATCCCATAAACGATAATCATCGTGCCAAGCGTGGTAATAAACGGCGTCACATTCAGGTAAGCAATAATGATGCCGTTCACCAGGCCAATCACCGCGCCAATCGCGCAGACAATCAGGATGACCAGCGCAATCGGCATGGTCGCCATTTCCGGAAACACTTTATTGGCGTTTTCCATTGATTGCAGTAATGTTGCCGCCACGACCGCCGCCAGCCCTACCTGACGCCCCGCCGACAGGTCTGTCCCCTGGGTGACGATGAGTCCCGCCACGCCCAGCGCGATAATAATACGTACCGAAGATTGCGTCAGAATATTACTTAAATTCAGCAAACTTAAAAAAGTCGGGTCCTGGAAAATAATAATCGCCAGCAACACTAAAAGAACGACGTAAATTCCGCCTTCTTTCAGCCAGGTCAAAAAGCTTTTCTTGTTTAACGCACTCATAAGGAGCCCCTGATCTTAAAGGTGCAAAGAAGCAAGACGCAAAATTTCATTTTGCGTTGTTGTTTTAGTATCGACAATGCCGGAAACGAGACCGTTACTCATCACCAGGATACGATCGGTAATCCCTAACAGCTCCGGCATTTCAGAAGAGATAATGATGATCCCCTTGCCTTTTTTCGCCAGTTCCGCAATAAGCTGATAAATTTCAAACTTTGCGCCGACATCAATGCCACGGGTCGGTTCATCCAGCATTAATATTTCCGGCTGCGTTAATAGCCAACGACCAATGATCACCTTTTGCTGATTGCCGCCGGAAAGCGAACCAATTTGCGTGCGATGCCCCGGCGTTTTTACCCGCATGGAGTCAATGACCCATTGGGTGTCGCTTTTCATCCGGGAATTATCCAATAACCCCACTTTATTTTTATAATTACGGATATTCGAAATTAATGAGTTAAATCCGATATCCAGATAGGCATAAATTCCGGTGGAACGACGCTCTTCCGTCACCAGCGCAAAACCGTGGTTAATCGCTTCGTTCGCAGTGTGATTATTAATTTTCTTGCCATGTAAAGTGATTGTCCCGGACGACTTCTCACGAATGCCAAACAGCGTTTCGACGATATCGGTACGCTTTGCCCCAACCAGACCGGCAATGCCCAGAATTTCGCCCTTGTGCAAATCAAAGGAGACATCGCGAATGGAAGGCTGGCGCAGCGAGGTCAGGTTACGTACCTCCAGAATCACGTCGCCCGGCTTATTTTCTTTATCCGGAAAGCGCTGGTTCAAGGAACGCCCGACCATCATCGCAATGATCTTATCCATATCCAGCCCTTCCAGCGGCTGGGTGGCAATCCACTGACCGTCGCGCAAAATAGTAATTTCATCGCACAATTGAAAAATTTCTTCCATTTTATGCGAGATATAAACAATTCCGCAGCCGCGTTCTTTCAGCTTGCGAATAATGGTGAACAGATGATTAACCTCTTTCTCAGTTAACGATGAGGTCGGTTCATCCATAATAACGATCTTAGCGTTATAGGAAAACGCCTTCGCAATTTCGATCATCTGCATTTGCGAAACGGATAACGTTCCTACGCGCGCGCGTGGGTCAATATCGATATCCAGTTCATCAAATATCGCTTTGGTATCCTGGTACATTTTATCCTGGTCGACAAACATACCTTTGGTGGGATAACGTCCCAACCACATGTTATCCATGACCGAACGTTGCAATACCAGATTTAACTCCTGATGTACCATCGAAATCCCATTCTCCAGCGCTTCTTTCGCCGAATGGAAGTCCACTTCTTTTCCCTGAAATACAATGCTGCCGGAATCTTTTTGGTAAATACCGAAAAGACATTTTAATAATGTTGATTTGCCTGCGCCGTTTTCGCCCATTAATGCATGAATAGAGTACGGACGAACGTTTAAGTTGACATTATCAAGCGCTTTCACGCCGGGAAATGATTTGTTAATGCCACGCATTTCCAACAAATATTCACCCGACGACGGAGAGATCGTGCTGCCCATAATGATACCCTGTCGGCCTTTTTAATTATGACTATCCGCGCCGGATGGCAAAAGAAATACGTTATCCGGTCTGCGGCACGTCACCCTTCCACGGTTTCAGGGCGCAACAAAATTGCGCCCACAGACGGAAAAGTTATTTTTGGGTAAATTCGCTCAGATTGTCTTTGTCCACGCCGACATAAGGCACGCGCACGATTTTGTTCTCAATCTTCCAGCTGGTGCCGTCAGCCGCGCCCTTGCCTTCGGCGAGGTTTTTCGCCAGATCGAATGTCGCTTTCGCCTGATTGTTGGCGTCATTCAGTACCGTACCGGCCATCGCGCCCGATTTCACCAGCGCCAGAGCTTCCGGTAACGCATCGACGCCAAAGACCGGAATCGACGATTTATTATGCGCTTTCAGCGCCTCTACCGCGCCCATCGCCATCGCATCGTTATTCGCGATAACCACTTCAATCTTGTTAGCGTTCGGGCCAGACAGCCAGGCATCCATCTTATCTTTTGCCTGCGCGGTATCCCACATGGCGGTGTCTAACGCCAGTTGCTCGGTCTGAATACCTTTAGCATTTAACTCTTTCACCACATACGTCGTACGGGCTTCCGCATCCGGGTGCCCCGGCTCGCCTTTCAGCAGAACATACTGAATTTTACCGTCTTTATTCAGATCCCAACCCTGATTCGCCTGCCAGTGTTTGGCAATCAAGTCGCCCTGAATCACACCGGATTCTTTAGAGTCAGTCCCGACATAATACGCCTTGTCATAGCTGTCCAGCGCTTTGCGGGAAGGCTCTTTGTTAAAGAACACCACCGGCACATTTTGCCCGCGCGCTTTCTCAATCACCGTACCGGCGGCTGCCGGGTCGACCAGGTTAATCGCCAGAGCTTTAACCCCTTTCGCCAATAAAACGTCAATTTGATCATTCTGTTTGGACTGATCGTTTTGCGAGTCATTCATCAGTAGCTGAACATCCGGCGCGGATTTGCCATCTTTTTCAATAGCCTTACGCACCACGGACATAAAGTTATCGTCATATTTATAAATCGTCACGCCAATACGAGTATCAGCCGCGTGCGCGTGCGCGCCGAATAACAGACTTGCCATCACGGCAGAAAGGGTCAGTACCTTCTTATTCATGGTAGCTCCGGTTTTATTATGTAGGGTATAGCGTAAAAAAATGCCCGGCTGTTCAGCACGTTAACGCGTGTTACTGAACGCCGAAGCGTATTTAGAGCCTATCCCACCAGGCGTTATTGGCGCAGCCAGTTTGGACACGGACAGCGCGCAAAAACCGGAGCGTACACGTAGTACGTGAGGTTTGACTCGCTACGCTCGCCCTTCGGGCCGCCGCTAGCGGCGTTCAAAACGCTAACGCGTTTTGGCGAGCACTGCCCAGGTCCAAAATGGCAAGTAAAATAGCCCTAATGGGATAGGCTCTTATTCAACTCTTTATTTTTGTCCGGTAGTCGCGGGATATTGTGATAACGGTTTTTATAAGCGAAATACCCCAGCAAAACTGACAACTAACTGTTACACATTAGTTACAGTGCGACAAACGTTGTCATCATAGCTATCACAATGTTAATAAACTGTGAATTTACTCACAGATTGAAAACGGTTACATGCGGTGCGTAATCAGTTAGTGATCAGTACCGCATTCTGTCGCCACGCCACCGAATGGCGCCGTACCAACGTCGGCATGAAGCAGTGCGTCGCCGTGATATCCAGGGTGCCTGCGGCCCCCTGTAACGCCAGCTCGGTCGCGATTTTCGCCATAGAAGCAATAGGATAGCGCACGGTAGTCAACTGAGGATCGGTATAACGAGCAATAGGGATATCATCGAAACCGATGACAGACAGATGCAAGGGAATGGCGATGCCGTTATCTTTTAACGCCGTCAGCGCGCCCGCCGCCATATTATCGTTATAGGCAAATACCGCCGTCAGTTGCAGATTGCGTCCCAGCAACTCAACCATTGCCGACTCGCCGCCCTGCATATCCGGCGTGCCGGTGCCAATCCAGCTCTCCGACGCAGCAACCCCCTGCTCTTGCAGCGCGTGTAACCACCCTTCTCTGCGCATCGCGTCATCTTCAATACGGTGGCTGGAGGCCAGGTAGCCGATGCGTTGATGTCCATTATTCAGCAACATTCGGGTCGCCATTCTGGCGCCGCTCACATTGTCGAGACAGACACAACGGTGCGCATAACCCGGCACGATACGGTTAATCAGCACCATACCAGGGATCTGATCCATAAAGTCGCTCAGCTCGCGATCGGTTAAGGCTTTTGAGTGAACAATCAATGAGTTACAACGCTGACGGATCAAGACTTCAATCGCATGACGTTCTTTTTCCGCCTCATGATAACTGTTGCCAATGAGAACATATTTCTGGTGCTGCTGCGCGACCAGATCTACGGCTTTCACCAGAGCGCCGAAAAAGGCATCGGAAACATCCATGACCACGACGCCGATAGTATCGCTCACCTGGGTGGCCAGCGCTTGCGCATTCGCATTTGGCCGATATCCCAGCAGAGTGACGGCCTGCATAACGGCGTCACGGGTGTCGGGACTGACCAACGCGCTGTTATTCAGTACGCGGGAAACGGTCGCTACAGACACGCCAGCCTGGCGCGCTACATCACGAATGGTGATCATATTCACTGCCCTGTTTGAGTTCAAAAATGCTCACAAATGCCCCGTTAGCAGGCGGCTATTTTGTCAGCACCCTGCCCAGGGCTGCGTGAGAAACATCACAGGGATGGAAACGGTTACAGCCATTTTGTTAATGAATGTGATCCAGATCGTTATCTGAACGATCCTGACGCGCGCAACGTGAGTTGACGCCATAACCACTCGACCGGTCCCTGTCGCCAGAAACGTAGCCAGATGACGGAAAAGAGAAGGTTTATTGCCCATACCGGAACGACAAAGAACAAGAGTTCCAGTCGATTGAATTCCATAAATAAGCCAAACTGATAAAACAGCGTGGTACAGATGATCGTCTGCAGCAGATAATTGGTCAGCGCCATTCGCCCTACGCAGGCAATGGCAAGCGTCAGTCTGCATCGGCTAAGCTGCGGCCAGAAGCCAAACATCAGCGCGGCATAGCCCAGCGTTTGCAACGGCGCGCTCAGTTCGCGCGGCGCCTGCAATAAGAAGGCGCACCAGCGGTACGCCCAGTCCAGCCGCCATTGTAAGATGACCGCAGGCAGGTTGATCATTAGCCCTAACGCCACCAGCAGAATCCCGGTACGGCGATAGTGCCGCAGACTGTACTGACCTTTCAGCCAGCCGCTACGCATTAGCGCGGCGCCCAGCAGCATCATACCCGCCAGTTGCCAGCCATACTGCGCGCCGAGCGCCAGTAAACTATTCGACAGCATCTCTGCCCGGTTGCTGATAGCCTCCATGCCGCCGTTCAGCTTCCAGTATTTTTCATACAATATTGCCGACGCATCCGGCGTCCAGGCGCGGCTGGTTTCGCTACTCGATACCACACCCAGCAGCAGTAGCACGCCAATCCCGACCAGATAAAGGAGTATGCCGGTATTAAACAGGCTTTTTACCGAAGGCGCGTCGCGTACCAGTCGCCAGCAAATTAACCCGACCAGACCGTAGGCCAGCAGAATGTCGCCGTCCCAAAAGAATAACGCATGGATAAAACCTAACAGTACCAATAGCGTTAAGCGCGACTGAATCCACTGTTTACCACGCGGAAGCAGCATTTGTAGCCCCGCGCCAAACAACAACGCAAACAGCGTAAGAAATTTAGCCTGCGCCACAATATCGAGAATCGCCCAGGACCAGGCGTCTTCGGGAACGATCGCGCCGTACCAGGCGGGATTGAGATAAGCCGCCTTCGGCAATCCAAAGGCGCTAATGTTAAGAAGCAGGATACCGAGGATGGCGACGCCACGTACAAAATCCAGCGTGACATTACGCTCCATCGTCTCCGCCTTAATCATGGATGATGGCGAACGGCACGCAGAAACTCCTGGCGCGTATTCTGGCTGGACTTAAACAATCCGCCCAGCGATGTCGTCGTCGTGGCGCTGGTTGCGTCACGAATACCGCGCGCTTTCACGCAGTAATGCACCGCATCAATCGATACCGCTACATTATTGGTGCCGAGCAAGGTTTGCAGCGCCGTCAGAATTTGTTGGGTCAAACGTTCCTGAACCTGCGGACGCTGGGCGAAGAATTGCACGATACGGTTAATTTTCGACAGGCCGATCACGGAATCTTTGGGGATATACGCGACGGTCGCTTTGCCATCAATGGTCACGAAGTGATGTTCACAGGTGCTGGTCAGCGTGATATCGCGGACGGTGACCATTTCATCCACCTTCATTTTATTTTCAATGAGGGTAATTTTCGGGAAATTGGCGTAGTCGAGGCCGGCGAAAATCTCGTCAACGTACATCTTAGCGATACGATGCGGCGTTTCCATCAGACTGTCATCGCTCAAATCTAGATTCAGCAACTGCATAATCTCAGTCATATGCCCTGCGATAAGGCTTTTTCGCGTTTCATTATCCAGTTCATCCATAGGCGGGCGCAGCGGCGTTTCCAGCCCCCGGGCAACCAGCGCGTCATGAACCAGGGCCGCTTCTTTACTGAGTGATGGCATTAATCGTGTTCTCCTGCAGGTGTGGCGCCTCTGCCCTGCATGGGGCAAAGTTTGTCAATATTGTGACAGTGTGATTATTGTGCGTGAGGTAGCGCACATAATCCAGTATTCACGCCCATAATTGTTGAAATTGTCGCTGCCTTTCATGACATCTTTTCCGGTGCGAGAATGCTGGCAGGACAAAGGTCATATTTATTAACGCAACGTTATTTAAATGATGAAGCATGTTTATGTATTACGGAAGTGAAAGTTACTCACAACGCGGTGAATAATCTGTATTATGAAGAATCTGCATACCTTATCAGGTTCACTATAAAAGGAGCCCCCGCATGGAAATGCTCGAAGAGCACCGATGTTTTGGCGGCTGGCAGCAGCGCTGGCGTCATCATGCCGCCACGCTAAACTGCGCCATGACATTCAGCATTTTTCTTCCGCCGACTCAGGATAATGAACCGCCTCCGGTACTGTACTGGTTGTCCGGGTTGACCTGCAATGATGAGAACTTTACCACCAAAGCAGGCGCGCAGCGTATCGCAGCAGAACTGGGCATTGTATTGGTGATGCCGGATACCAGTCCACGCGGTGAACAGGTCGCCAACGATAGCGGATACGATTTAGGCCACGGCGCCGGGTTTTATCTCAATGCCACACAGCCGCCCTGGGCCAGCCATTATCGCATGTACGATTACCTGCGCGATGAGCTTCCGGCGCTCATCCAGACACAGTTTAACGTCAGCGACCGTTGCGCCATCAGCGGGCACTCGATGGGCGGCCACGGCGCGTTAATCATGGCGCTGAAAAATCCGGGTAAATACACCAGCGTCTCTGCTTTTGCGCCTATCGTCAACCCCAGCCGCGTGCCGTGGGGAATCAAAGCGCTTACCGCTTATCTCGGCGAAGATGAATCAGCCTGGAGTGAGTGGGATAGCTGCGAATTAATGCTGGCCAGCCAGCCGCAGGACGCCATTCCTGTGCTCATCGATCAGGGCGACAGCGATCAATTCCTCGCCGATCAACTTCAGCCAGCCGTACTGGCGGAAGCCGCGCGGCAAACCGCCTGGCCGATGACGCTACGAATCCAGCCCGGTTACGATCATAGCTATTATTTTATTGCGTCCTTCATCGAGGACCATCTGCGCTTTCATGCCCGGTATTTACGGGGCGAGCGTGAGACGTCACCAACATAATGAATTTTCCAGCGCCGCGCTGTAATTCACCTCCTCCGACTGCGGCGCGGAAGATTTATTATTTAAATCCGCGGCCTGCTGGCGTACCTGAAGGCGGCCGCTCCCCTCTCCGCCTTCATAACTTTCGTGAAAATTACGCAGCTCGGATTCAAACAGCACCGCATCAAGATTATGCAACTTATCCAGCGCCCGCAGGAGAGAAATTAACGTATCAAGATTGAGCCCTCCCCCCTTCTCGATACGCTTGATGGTGGCGATGCCAACGTGCGCGCGATCGGCAAGCTGCTGCTGGGTCATCGAAAGAGACAGACGCGTCTCCTTTAAGCGAGCGCACAACGACAGGATAATCTCGTCGTTATTCATCGTATTGTATTTCACGCTGTTACCCTCTCTTGCGCGGCTGAATTTTCCCCAGCGAACCATGATACGTTTCACGGTATTTAGCGCTCATATCTTTACCGGTCTCGTACATCGCAGCAATGATCTCATCGAGCGAAATACAGGGTTCGCTTACGCGACTCATCGCCATCGTCGCCGCGTTTATCGCTTTCACGGCAGAGATGGCATTTCTCTCTATGCAGGGAATTTGTACCTGTCCGCCCAGCGGATCGCAGGTCAATCCCAGATGATGTTCCATGGCAATTTCAGCGGCGCTCAGCGTTTGCTCCACGGATGCGCCCATCAGTTCAGCCAGGCCCGCCGCCGCCATTGAGCATGCCACGCCGATTTCCCCCTGACAGCCAACTTCAGATCCCAGAATAGAGGCGTTTTGTTTAAACAACATCGCGATAGCGGCGGCGGTCAGGAAGAAACGGGTCAGAGCACCGGGCTCCAGCGGCGTGACAAATTTATCATACCAGCAGAGCGCTGCCGGAATGATGCCGCACGCGCCATTAGTTGGCGCGGTAACAATCTGTCCGCCGCTGGCATTTTCTTCGCTTACCGCAATCGCGAAGGCATTGACCCAGTTCAGCGCGGTTAAAAAATCGCTGGCGGAACGGTTAGCCTGTAACGTCTTATGTAACGCACAGGCGCGCCGCGGTACCTGATAGGGACCGGGTAATACCCCCTCAGTATGCAGGCCGCGATAAACCGCCTGCTGCATCACGTCCCATATTTGCGCCAGATAATTCTGCAACGTCTGTGGCGAGTGGCGGCACAGCTCATTTTTCATCATCAGCGCCGCCACAGACAGGCCGTTACGCCGACACAGCGCCAGCAACTGCGCGGCATGACTAAATTCAAAGGGCGACATTGTACGCAAAGGAAGCGATGACGTCAGCGGCTCGCCATGTTTGCGAACCTGTCCGGCGCCGGTCGAAAACCAGGTCTCTTCATACACAGTGAAATAATCATCTCTGGCGCGAAACGTCATGGCATAAGGATGACCTGGATGCGCCTGGTGATTGGCGATAATCTTGACTTTTATCGTGATTCCGCCCGCGTCGGAGAGCGGGAGCTCGATTTTGTTTTCATTTTCCGCACGCTTAATCACCGCCATATGCGAGCGGAGATCGACATTCTCCGGCTGGTAGCCCAGCAGCCCAAGATAAAGGGCGGTATCCACATTGTGGCACTTGCGGCTTAACGATAACGCGCCATACAGCTCGATTTCTATTTCCCGAATTAGCGGCAACGTCTCTTGTTCTCTGAGCAATGAAATAAAGTGACAGGCGGCGCGCATCGGCCCTACGGTACGTGAGCTGGATGGACCTATTACTATTTTGAATATATCAAGGCAACTCTCCATCGTTATATCAATCCTTTCAGTGTCATTCGCGTTCAGTAATAAATAACATCCTCGCACAGTTGACATATCAAAAGTGATACCTTTTGTGTCTGAACTTTACCTGGTATCAAAAACAACGCTTTTTTAGCCCTTTTCTGGCTGTGATATCTGTGATAGCACAAGATTCCACGCCGCAAAAGAGTCATTATAATACCCGTAAATTAAGGGAGTTATCATATGAGCATTATTTATTTTATTACTACACAGGATATCGATACGTTTCAGAAAAAATTACAGGAAACGTTATTTGATGCCGTCACCATGCCATTTCCGCTATTATTTGATAAACGTTATGCCGCGCTTATCAATACCGCTTATTTAAAGCTTACGCTGCCAACGGAATGTCTGACGCCTGAATTTTATCGCTATTTACGCGAACTCTCATTACAATGGCAGTTTGATTTTTTTATTAAGCCGCAGCCACTGCCTGCTAACGGTATTATCGCGTTTGATATGGACTCGACATTTATTGCGGAAGAAGGCGTGGATGAAATTGCCCGCGCGCTTGGCATGTCGACGCAAATCACCGCCATTACCCAACAGGCGATGGAGGGCAAGCTTGATTTTAACGCCAGTTTTACCCGACGTATCGGAATGTTGAAAGGCACACCGAAAGCAGTGCTGAACGCCGTATGCGATCGCATGACCCTTTCGCCAGGCCTGTTAACTATTCTGCCAGTCATCAAGGCCAAAGGATTTAAAACCGCGATTATCTCCGGGGGACTGGATATATTCACCCAGCGTCTAAAAGAACGGTATCAACTGGATTATGCCTTTTCGAATACGGTTGAAATACGCGATAACGTTCTGACGGATAACATTACCTTACCGATTATGAATGCCGCAAACAAAAAACAGACTCTGGTTGACCTGGCTGCCCGGTTAAATATTGCCACAGAGAACATTATTGCCTGCGGCGATGGCGCCAACGATCTGCCGATGTTAAAACATGCTGGCACCGGTATTGCCTGGAGAGCGAAGCCGGTTGTACGGGAAAAAATCCACCATCAGATTAATTATCACGGTTTCGAATTGCTTCTTTTTCTTATTGAAGATGAATTATAACGCGACTCACCTCGCCGGAAGGGAATTTTAAAATGAGTATAAAAACATTTATTTTCAGCCAGCCCGATAAGCCGATTGTAAAAGAGAAAAAAAAGATAGACCAGACCTATAAAAAATTTCGTTTTGAGATTATCGCCTCGGTCTTTATCTCTTATGCCGTCTTTTATCTTACCCGTAAAAACTTCTCCGCCGCGATGCCGGCCATGCTGACGCAAACGTCGCTGACCGCAGAAGACTTCGCCATTATGTCTTCTATTTTTTACATTCTTTATGGCGCGATGAAGTTTGTCGGCGGGATGCTGGTCGATAAAATTAACCCGAAAGCCATGACCGGCCCGGTGCTGATTGGCGTGGGGATTGTAAATATTCTGTTCGGCTTTTCCGATAGCGTGGCGGCATTCTACGTACTGTACAGCCTCAACGCGATATTACAGGGCACCAGCTTTCCGCCGATGGCGAAAATTATGGCCTCGTGGTTTTCGAAAAACGAACGGGGACGCTGGTGGGCTATCGTTGAAGCGGCGCACAATATCGGCGGCAGCCTCGCGCCGCTGCTGACCAGTTTTGCTATCGCCTTTAGCGGTAGCTGGAAAATGGGGTTTTATGTTCCCGGCGCCATTTCGCTGCTGATGGGGATAGTGGCGCTATTTACCATTAAAGATCGTCCCGGTACGTTAGGTTTGCCCAACGTAGGGCAGTGGCGTAACGACCCGACGGAACTGGCCCAGGTCAAGGCCAGCCCGGTCAACCTGAGCTTCTGGCAGATTTTTGTGAAATATATCCTGACCAATCCACTGGTATGGATCATTATTATCGGTGATATGTCAGTTTATATTGCGCGCACTATTCTTAACGACTGGCCGCAGATTTACTATTCGCAGGTTCACGGCTGGAGTCTGATAAAAGCGAACTCGATTATTTCCTGGTTTGAGGCGGGCGGACTGGCAGGTGGGTTGCTGGCAGGCTACTTGTCTGACTTTATGTTCAAAAGTAACCGCTGGATGACCGGATTAATCTTCGCGTTAGCGCTGTGCATATGCATCGTGCTGGTGCCGCTGGTTCAGGATACCTCTTACACCCTCACCGCGATTCTGTTCACCATCATGGGCTTCGCCTTATACGGACCGCATATGCTTTTTGCCGTCGGCTGTCTGGATGTGACCCATAAGGATGCGGCGGGATCGATTACCGGCTTTCGGGGATTGTTCAGCTATGTCGGCGCGGCAATGGCCGGTGTGCCGGTAATTATGGTGAAAAATAGCTGGGCGTGGTCGGGCGTTTATATCTATGCGTTAATCGCCATTCTGTTAACGACTCTGTCGCTGGCGTTGCTCTCCAGGCTGCATCGGTTATAAATTCTGGCGACAGCGGCAAAACGCGGCTGTCGCCAGTCTCTGTCAGAAACGGTAATCCACCGCCATAAAGTAACGACGTCCGTCTTCGGTATAACCGTAGTCGTCGCGTTTGAGATCTTTATCGCCCACGTTCAGAACGCCCGCACGCAGTTTAACGTTTTTCGTCGCCTGCCATGCCGCGCCGGTATCCCAGACCACGTATCCGCCCGGCGTTTTCGCCGTTGCGCTGTCGGCCCGCTTACGCCCGGTATAATTCCCTGATACGTAGAATGACCAGTCTTCGAGCTGCACCGGTTTCCAGTCCAGCGTACCGTTCGCGGTGTGGAACGGCAGATCGGAAAGCGGCTTGTTCCCGCCATTACTGACGTCGCGTCCGTCGTTATAGGTGTAATTCAACGACAGTTTCCACGCCTCGTTAAACGGAACTTTCAACTCGGTTTCCACACCCTGAATACGCGCTTTATTCACGTTGTAATAACGGAAGACCGGAACGCGCTGTCCCCGACTGTTGGTTTCGAAACCGACAAAGTTGGAATAGCCGGGCGCGGCGTTAACGTCAGCGGTACGGCTAATGCTGATGCGATTGTCCACATCGTTACGGAACGTGGTAACGCTCGCTTCCACGCCCTCCAGTATGCCTTCTTCGCCACGGTAATAAAGGCCGAGCTCCCAGCTTTCACTGGTTTCAGGTTTCAGATCCGGGCTACCGATAATGCGGCATCCTCCACGGCAGGAGTTGGTCGCCCAGTCCGGACTTAATTGCAATAGCGACGGCGCTTTAAAGGCCGTGGCCCACCCACCTTTCACCGTCAGGGTATCCGTTGCGTTATAGACCAGATAAGCACGCGGGCTCCAGTGATCGCCATAGGTTTCATGGTCATCCATACGAATACCGGTGGTCAGCGCCAGCGGTTCGAAGATGCGCCACTCATCTTCAAGGAACAGAGCATACTGGCTGGCGGAGGTTTTAGTACTGGAACCGCCGGTCAGGTTGACCGCATCGCTCAGTTTATCGTGACGCCATTCGCCGCCGAAGGTGAGGAACTGGTTGACAGACGCTAACGGCAGAACGTATTTCCCGTCAATCGAATTGCTTTCTGACGTGATAGGGCTACTGTTGCCGGGGTTTTTGTTTTCCACTTTTTCGCCGTAGAACTTGAGCTCGCTGTTACCGAGATCCCAACGTCCGTTATGGCTCAACGCGTAGTTTTGCCGTTCCAGACGGTTTTTATCCAGCGAGTCGGAGTCCCGGTCCTGGCGATCAAAACCGTAGCCTGCGGTAACGTCATGATTTTCGTTTGGTGTCCAGGCAAACTCGACGTTTCCATCCCGGCTGGTAAATCCTTCAATGCGCGGAGTTTCACCCGTAGCGGTGGTGGCGGAACTCTGCTGCTCGTCTTTTTCGCGTTTCGCCAGGCTACCGTAGGCTTTCATTCCCAGCACGCCGTCGATCAGCGGACCGCTGGTAAAGAACTGGCCGTTATAGGTATCGCCACGGTCGCGATGTTCCTGAATAGTGGAATCAACCGTGACGCTGCCGTGCCATTTCTGACCAATTTTTTTGGTGATAATGTTGACCACGCCGCCCAGCGCATCGGAGCCATACAGCGAGGACATGGGGCCACGCACCACTTCAATGCGTTCGATAGCGTCAACCGGTATCCAGTTCAGATCAAAATCATTATGGCGGAAGACCGCGTTACGGGAGTTAACGCGCTTACCGTCGATCAGGATCAGTGTATAACTGCTGTCCAGACCACGAATACTCACGCCTTTACGGTTATCCCCTTCGTTAGTGAGCTGTACGCCCGGCACCTCTTTCAGGACATCTTTCAGGTTTTGCACGGGCCTGCGCTGTAAATCTTGCTGGGTAATGACGCTGATACTTGCTGGCGCATCTTTCAGATTTTGTTCAATAGCGGACGCGGTAACGACCATGGTTTCACCATCATCCGTTGCCGCGGCAACCGGCCAGGCCAACGTAACTGCGGACATACAAAGCCCTACCCGAACGAAAGGGTTAAACCTAAACATTCCATTTCTCCATGAGGTAAATACGACAAAAAAATCGGTTATCGCTCACAACGCATTACGTTTCGCCTGCGATAACAGTTATCACGGCGAACTCTTTTTATGCAGGCGAGTCGGGCTCATGAGTGACGGTCGCGCCCGAATCTTCATCCTTTCTGATTTCGAGCGTAACGATAAAGCAAACGATAATAATTATCAATTTAATTGTTAATAATTATGTCATTTGAACCAATCATGAAGAAAAAACAAAAAACCCTCTCGAATGAGAGGGTTAGAAGGGTCAGGTTCAGGCAGTCAGTGCCGGATAGCGGTATAAAGCCTTATCCGGCCATGACGAGAATACCGCGTTACTTTTTAACGCGTTCCGGGAAGTGCATTTCGCTATAGCGCACGAAATGCGTGCCTTTTATCAGCTTGTAGCCGAACCAGATAAGCAGGAACAGCGGAATACCGATATAGGTCGCCGCGACGCCGCCCCAGTCGATGGTATCTTTCAGGAACGCTTCATAGTTCTGCCCCAACGTAATAATCAGGCACAGTACAAAGGCGAAAATCGGCCCCAGCGGGAAGAACCCGGAACGGTACGGCAAATCATTCACATCATACCCTTGTATCACGTAACCGCGACGGAAGCGATAATGGCTAATGGCAATCCCCAGCCAGGCGATGAAGCCCGTCATACCGGAGGTGTTCAACAGCCACAGATAGACCGTCTGGTTGCCGAACATTGAGGTCAAAAAGCAAAGACCGGCAATCACGGTGGTGGCATAAAGCGCATTGCGCGGTACGCCGCCGCGGGACAATTTCGCAAAAATACGCGGGGCCTTACCGTCACAGGCCAGGGTGTAGAGCATACGGGTCGAGGCATACATTCCGGAGTTGCCCGCAGACAGTACCGCCGTCAGGATAACCGCATTCATTATCGCCGCCGCAGACAACAAGCCCGCATGCTGGAACACTAAGGTAAACGGACTGACGCTAATGTCTTTGACGTCGTTACGCAGCAGGTTTGGATCGGTATAAGGAATGATCAGGCTGATAATCAAAATCGCGAAAACATAAAACAGCAGAATACGCCAGAACACCTGACGCACCGCGCGCGGAATATTCTTCTCCGGGTTTTCAGATTCCCCGGCGGCAATACCAATCAGCTCAGTTCCCTGGAAAGAGAAGCCCACGATCATCGCGACGCCAATCATTGCCGCAAAACCGCCAGCAAAAGGCGCATCGCCCGTCGTCCAGTTGCTCCAGCCGACCGGCTCGACACCTTTAAAGATGCCGATAATCATCGCTACGCCAACGATGATGAAGATAATAACGGTCGCGACTTTAATTAACGAGAACCAGTACTCCGCCTCGCCAAAACCGCGTACGGAAATGTAGTTCAGCAAGAAAATGACGCAGAGGAATAGCGCGCTCCAGATCCAGCCCGGCGTATCCGGGAACCACCAGCCCATCACCAATTGTGCGGCAACCAGGTCAACAGCGATAGTCACCGCCCAGTTGTACCAGTAGTTCCAGCCCAGCGCGAAACCAAAGCCTTCTTCCACATAGTTCTGACCATATGTCGCAAACGAGCCAGATACCGGCATATAGGCCGCCAGCTCGCCAAGACTGGTCATCAGGAAGTAGACCATCAAACCAATCAGAATATAAGAAAACAGCGCGCCGCCTGGCCCCGCCTGAGAAATTGTCGCACCAGATGCAACGAAAAGACCTGTCCCGATGGAGCCGCCAATGGCAATCATCGTCAGGTGACGCGCCTTTAATTCGCGACGTAGCGCAGGCGCTTCTGTGGTTTTAGTTTTGGAACCCATGTGAAAATGCTATCCATCCAAAAAATGAGGCGCGATTGTAACAGACGAAATACTATCCTTCCGACACAAATGCGCGGTTATAAGAGACCTTCATGACCGGCCACGGATTATAAGTAAAGCAGAGAATAACGTATACGTAAGCGGATACTAAAAATGGCGATGCCGCCCGGGCAGCCCTCCTCTTCACCTTTATTCACAGTAACTCAAAAAACGCTGCAACGCGTTAGAAAGATGTTTCTGCCGATGATGAACACGCCACAACGTGCGCACCAGGCGCGGTAACGGCACCGCGACTTCGCCCAGGGTTCCCGCCTGGAGTTGTTCAGCAATCACCCGGCGCGATAAACAGCTTATCCCCAGTCCGTGACGCACCGCATGTTTGATCGCTTCTGAATTCCCCAACTCCATCGCCATATGAAAGCGCGGCAAGTGCGACAACAGCAAATAATCGACAATTTCCCGCGTACCGGAACCGCGCTCGCGTAAAATCCATGGGGATGCCGCAAGCTGTTCCAGCGTCACCGGCCCCTGCGTCAGCGGCGAGGACGGCGCGGCAAAGACCACCAGCTCATCTTCCAGCCACGGCTCAGAGATAATCTCTGTACTGTGACATGGTCCTTCAATCAGGCCGATATCAACCCGAAAATCCAGCACCGCGTTAATCACGTCCTGGCTGTTTCCCACGCTGAGTTCCAGCGGCAAGGCCGGATAATGCTGGCGATAGCGGGCAATCATGGCGGGTAAAATGTAATTGCCGATGGTGCTACTGGCATAAACCCGTATCGCGCCGTTATCTTCACGAAATAGCTGCTCAATTTCTACCGCTTGCTCCAGCAATGCCAGCGCGCGCGGATATAACAAGCGCCCATGTTCGTTGACCACCAGCCGTTTCCCCACCCGATCAAACAACTGTACGCCGAGCTGACCTTCCAGATCGGTGAGCGCGGCGCTAACGGCGGACTGCGATAATGACAGCATGACCGACGCCTGGGTTGTTGAACCGCTTTTCAGTACTTCAGCAAACACTTCAAGTTGTCGTAGCGTAATATGCATAGTCGTATCCCACCGATAGCGTTTCACTTACCACTTATAAAGATTAATTATAAATATATAATCAATTTTATTTTTAAACCAGATCACCGTAACCTTATTGTCCATATACAGGAGAAGGTTATGACAGAACTCACCTTGCAGAATCATCGTCGTACAATGTGGCATTTTATACCGGGGCTCGCTCTGAGCGCCGTCATTACAGGAGTCGCCCTGTGGGGCGGCGCTATCCCTGCCGTTGCAGGCGCGGGGTTCAGCGCCCTGACCCTGGCTATCCTGCTGGGTATGGTTATCGGGAATACCGTCTATCCACAAATATGGAAACAATGCGACGGCGGCGTGCTGTTTGCAAAACAACATCTGCTGCGTTTAGGGATTATCCTTTACGGCTTCCGCCTTACCTTTTCACAAATCGCCGATGTGGGCATTAGCGGTATTGTGATTGACGTATTAACGCTTTCCAGCACGTTCATGCTGGCCTGCTTCTTAGGCCAAAAAGTCTTTGGTCTGGACAGGCACACCAGTTGGCTGATTGGCGCCGGTAGCAGTATCTGCGGCGCGGCGGCGGTACTGGCGACAGAACCGGTGGTAAAAGCGGAAGCCAGTAAGGTTACTGTAGCCGTCGCGACTGTCGTTATTTTCGGCACCATCGCTATTTTCCTTTACCCGGCAATGTATCCGCTGCTGGCGCACTGGTTCAGCCCGGAAACTTACGGCATCTATATCGGCTCAACCATGCATGAAGTCGCGCAAGTGGTCGCAGCGGGTCACGCCGTTAGCCCGGATGCGGAAAATGCGGCAGTTATCGCTAAGATGCTGCGTGTCATGATGCTGGCGCCGTTCCTGATCATTCTGGCAGCACGCGTTAAACAGCTTTCCCCGGCGACCGGCGCGGAAAAAAGCAAAATTACCATTCCGTGGTTTGCTATTTTCTTCATCGTAGTGGCGATCTTCAACTCTTTCCACCTGCTGCCGAAAGCCGTGGTGGATATGCTGGTGACGCTGGACACGGTACTGCTGGCGATGGCGATGGCGGCGTTGGGTCTGACCACTCACGTTAGCGCATTGAAAAAAGCGGGGGCGAAACCGCTGCTGATGGCGCTGGCATTATTCGCCTGGCTGATTATTGGCGGTGGCGCCATTAACGTCCTAATCCATAGCCTTATCGCATAAATTATTACGTTTCACGCCTGTTAACCCGTTATCATAGCGTTCGTAATGAACCGTTAGCGGGTTTAACAGGAGTCTTTTATGAAATACATCGGAGCGCACGTCAGCGCTGCTGGCGGTCTGGCTAACGCCCCTGCCCGCGCGGCTGAAATTGGCGCAACGGCCTTTGCGCTTTTCACAAAAAACCAGCGTCAGTGGCGTGCCGCCCCCCTTACTCCCCAGGTCATTGATGACTTTAAAATCGCCTGTGAAAAGTATCATTTCTCGGCGGCGCAAATTCTTCCCCACGATAGTTACCTGATTAATCTGGGCCATCCGGTCAGTGAAGCACTGGAAAAATCACGTGATGCCTTTCTCGATGAAATGCAACGCTGTGAACAACTCGGCTTAACCTTGCTTAATTTTCATCCCGGTAGCCATCTGATGCAGATTGCACAGGAGGATTGCCTGGCGCGGATCGCGGAATCCATCAATATTGCCCTCGCGCAGACCGAGGGCGTTACGGCGGTTATCGAAAATACAGCCGGTCAGGGCAGTAATCTGGGGTTTGAGTTTGAACAGTTAGCCGCCATCATCGACGGCGTGGAAGATAAGTCGCGCGTTGGCGTCTGTATCGATACCTGCCATGCCTTTGCCGCCGGATACGATCTGCGTACGCCAGAGGCGTGCGAAAAAACGTTCGCCGAATTCGGGAAAATTGTCGGATTTCAGTATTTGCGCGGAATGCACCTGAACGACGCCAAAAGCGCCTTCGGTAGCCGCGTTGACCGCCATCACAGTCTGGGTGAAGGCAATATCGGCCACGATGCGTTTCGTTGGATTATGCAGGATGCGCGTTTTGACGGTATTCCGCTGATACTGGAGACCATCAATCCTGATATCTGGGCGGAAGAGATTGCGTGGTTAAAAGCCCAGCAAATTGCCGAAGCGGTGGCCTGACGCTCAATGTTCTTCAGGCAATAAAAAAGGCAGAGCGCGCTCTGCCTTTTTTAGCGTGTTTCTCTTACGCCGCTTTTGCCGCGACTTCCGTCTCCGGACGTTTCAGGACGGCATAAGCCAGCCCTGCCACCAGCGTACCGGCCACAATTGCCAGCAGGTATCCCAATACCGGCGTAATTGCGCCTGGGATAAGCAGAACAAACAGACCGCCATGCGGCGCCATCAATTTTGCGCCTACCGCCATAGAAATAGCCCCGGTCAACGCGCCGCCAACGATACAGCACGGCAGTACACGCATCGGGTCGCGCGCCGCAAACGGAATAGCACCTTCAGTGATAAAGCACAGCCCCAGCACCAACGCCGCTTTACCGCCTTCCTGCTGCGCTTTGTCGAACTTACGACGCGCCACCATCGTCGCCAGACCCAGCGCTAACGGCGGTACCATACCTGCGGCCATGATCGCCGCCATCGGCGCGTAAGTTTGCGTACTCAGCAGACCAACGCCAAACGCATACGCCGCTTTGTTCACCGGGCCGCCCATGTCGGTACACATCATCCCGCCGAGAATCGCGCCCAACAGCACCGCGTTTGCCGTCCCCATGGTTTGCAGCCAGTGGGTGAGCCCTTCCAGAATCCCGGCAACCGGTTTACCGATCAGGTAAATCATCGCCAGCCCCACCACCAGACTGGAAATTAACGGGATGATCAGGATTGGCTTCAGCGCTTCCATACTTTGCGGAAGTTTCAGTTTGGTACTGATAAGCTTCGCCATATACCCGGCAAGGAAGCCGGCAATGATCCCGCCGATAAAACCGGAACCGGTGCTAACCGCCAGCATACCGCCAATCAGACCTGGCGTAAGGCCTGGGCGATCCGCGATGGAGAAAGCGATATAACCCGCCAGTACCGGCACCATCAGCGCAAACGCCGAACCGCCGCCAATCTGCATCAGCGCCGCCGCCAGCGTGTCCGGCACCTTAAAGGCTTCAATACCAAAAGCGAAGGAAAGCGCAATACACAGTCCCCCGGCAACCACCATAGGCAGCATGTAAGAAACGCCCGTCAACAGATGCCGGTATGCGCCAGCGCTCTCTTTCTTCCCTTCGGTCGCCGCTTGCGATGCCTTACCCGCCGGTTGATACGGCGTTGCTTCCGCTACGGCTTTATCCAGCTCCTGCGCCGTCTTTTTCAGCGCCAGGCCGGTCGACGTGCGGTACATCGGGAGACCGGCAAACTTCGCCAGATCCACTTCGATATCCGCCGCCACAATCACTAAATCCGCTTCCGCCACCTCTTCCGGGGTGATGGCATTGCCGGCCCCCACGGAGCCGCGCGTTTCGACTTTTACCCACCAGCCGCGTTTTTTCGCTTCGGTTTCAATGGCTTCAGCCGCCATAAAAGTATGAGCGACGCCGGTCGGGCAGGCCGTTACCGCGACCACGCGTTTCGGACCGCCGCTCGCCGCAGGAGCAACCGCAGCAGGAGCGCTGTAAGGGGTCGCATGGCTTTTGGCTTCACTCAGAAACAGTTCCGGATGCGCGACGGCGCGACCAATATCCCCCAGCCAAACCTTTTTGCCGTTCAGAGCATTGTCGTTCGGCAGAGATTCGCCCAGCACGATCGCCAGCTCAGCATCATTCGGATTGTCGATAATTTCCAGATTTGCTTTATGCGCCGCCGCTCCAAGCAGGGTTTTCGCCATGTAAGCGCGAGCCTGGCCGAGATTAGCGTCAATTATCAGCAGCGTTTTCATTATGCCTCTCCTGCTGTCAGTTAAACGGTTGTAAGTCGACACGCGCCATCATTGCGGCCAACTGAGGACGATCGGTAATACCCACATTGCTCTGGCTGACCGCCAGCGCGGCAACCGCCGTCGCCAGACGCAGCGTATGTTCGCTGGACTCGCGCATCAGCAGGCCGTAAATCAATCCGCCAACCATGGAATCGCCTGCGCCGACGGTACTTACCACGTCAACTGCCGGTGGTTTAGCGATCCATTCTCCTGAGGCGTTAACCCACAGCGCGCCTTCCGCCCCCAGCGAAATCACCACATGGGCGATACCCTGTTCGCGTAACGCGTGCGCCGCATCAATCACATCTTTCATTTCCGGGAGCTTACGACCCGCCCAAATTTCCAGTTCGCGGCGATTCGGTTTCACCAGCCACGGCGCAGCTTTAAGACCGGCGACTAACGCTTCACGGCTACTATCAAAGATAATGCATGGACACTGGCTGCGCAGACGCGTCATCCAGTCGGTGAACGCTTCCGGGCTCACGCCAGCCGGTAAGCTACCGCTGACGCAGACCATATCGAACTGACCCAGCCAGCTCAGGGAGTCGTTAACAAAGCGTTCCCAGTCTGCGGGGGTCACGTCAAAGCCGGAAAAGTTGAAGTCGGTCACTTCGCCATCTTTTTCCGTCAGCTTCACGTTGATGCGGGTCCGGCCCTGAACCACCTGAAAGCGGTTAGCGATGCCCAGTTCGCTGAACAATTGCTGAAAACCGTCCTGGTTATCTTTACCGAGAAAACCGCCGACGGTGACGTCGATGCCTAAGTCTTTCAGCACCTTGGCAACGTTAATGCCTTTGCCCGCCGCGTGCAGACCCGTGGTTTTCACCAGGTTCACTTCGCCGCGTTCGATTTCAGGGCAAAACCCAACCAGATCGTAAGCCGGATTAAGGGTAATGGTGGCAACACGCCTGCTCATTATGCGCCCTCCCCGAGACCGGCGGCGATCGCATCGCCAATCGCTTTCAGCGCCTGTTCAGCATCTTCACCCTGCGCGGTAAAGCGCAGACGATGGCCTTTCTTCACGCCTAATGCCACCACTTTCATCAGACTACGTCCGTTTGCCGGTTTGCCGGTTCCATCAAGGTTTGTCACGGTAATTTCACTGTTAAATTGTTTAATCGTATTCACCAGCATGGTGCCCGGACGGGCATGGAGACCATGCTCATTACGCACTACAAATTCCGCGCTCAGTACGTCATCCGTCAGCGCATCATCACTGGTCAGCAACGCCAGCAGCGTCGCGGCGTCAGCGCTCAGCAGACGATCGGCTTTATTGTTCAGCAACAGGTCGCCGAGGCGTTTTAGCACGGCAATCGGCTGCTCATCGTTCATCGCGACAGTGACTAATAAGGCTGCTTTTTCACCCTCTACGTCAAACGCCTGGGTCGCACGGCTTACCGCAACAGCGCTGCGCAAATTGCCTTCCGCGCTGTCGTTCAGCCAGATACCTTGTCCCAAATTCATCGGACTGTCGTTAATCGTTTTTGCGACGAACGCCGCATCAACCGCTCCCGCCTCTTTCAGACGCGCCGCATTTAGCGCCTGCAATGTGATCAGCGAGCTGGCGATGACATCCAGCGTCATCGTCTCGTTATCAAGTTTTAATTGTTCACTTTGCTTCTCGCCCATCAGCAATGCGCGCAGCTCTTCTGCCGTTGTCGCGGATTTCAGCTGTTCAGCCACGGAGTCATCGCTCAGCACATGCGTCAGCTGACGCAGCAGGCCGAGGTGTTCGTCCGAACTGGCGGCAATACCAATCGCCACATAGGCGACCTGGCCTTCTCCCCAGGTAACGCCCTGCGGGAATTGAAAGACCTGGACGCCGGTTTTCAGCACCTGATCGCGCGTGTCTGTTGTGCCATGGGGAATCGCAATACCATTGCCAAGAAAGGTCGAGGTTTGCTGTTCGCGCGCCAGCATACCGTCAACATAGCCGCCCGCCACATTCCCCGCCTGCGCTAACGCGGCGGCGATTTGCCGAATGGCCTCTTCTTTATTTCCGGCCTGCTCGCCCGGATGAATGTCCTGAACCGATAACTGGAACATGTGTCTCCTCTCCTGCTGAATTGAAACGATTCAGCCACTATGAGAAAAAAAGCGCCAATCTGAGTTATCAAAAAAAACCAGATCGCGCTGAAACGTTTCAAGAAGTCTGGATCTTTCTGCTTCAGCACGCAAGAAAAGTTACCGGTTTTGTAGCAATTTTTTGAGGTGAAGCACATTTTTTCTCCAACAGCCCCTCAATAGCTGACGCATAAAAGGCTTCAGCTTTTTTCTTTCAGCTTGCGTCAGCACACCCTGGTAACAAATTGGAATGCTATTTTGATTTTTCGTGTCGATTTTGATTCAGACGCCTGTTTATTTTCTGACGGGCAGCGTAAACTCCGCCTCTCTTCACACCACTGATATAGAAACATGCACAACAGTCCCGCCGCCGCTGCGCCTAAATCATTTGACCTGACGTCTACCGCCTTTTTGATCGTCGCTTTTCTCACCGGTATTGCCGGTGCGTTACAGACGCCGACGCTCAGTATTTTTCTGACGGATGAGGTTCACGCCCGTCCCGGCATGGTGGGATTCTTTTTTACCGGCAGCGCGGTTATCGGCATTATCGTGAGCCAGTTTCTGGCCGGTCGCTCAGATAAAAAAGGCGATCGCAAAAAACTGATCGTTTTCTGTTGTGTGCTGGGCATGTTGGCCTGCGTGTTGTTTGCCTGGAACCGCAACTACTTTATTTTGCTGTTCATCGGCGTCTTTCTCAGTAGCTTCGGCTCTACCGCCAACCCGCAGATGTTTGCGCTGGCCCGTGAACATGCCGATCGTACAGGTCGTGAAGCGGTGATGTTCAGCTCAATCCTCCGCGCCCAGGTCTCATTGGCCTGGGTCATTGGGCCGCCGCTGGCCTATGCTCTGGCGATGGGTTTTAGCTTTACGGTGATGTATTTGAGCGCGGCGGTAGCTTTTATCGTCTGCGGCGTCATGGTGTGGTTCTTTTTACCGTCAATGCGCAAAGATGCGCCGCTGGCAACCGGTACGCTGGAAGCACCGCGTCGTAATCGCCGCGATACGCTGTTGTTGTTTGTCATCTGTACGTTAATGTGGGGAACTAACAGCCTGTATATCATTAATATGCCGCTGTTTATCATCAATGAGCTGCATCTTCCGGAAAAACTTGCAGGCGTGATGATGGGCACCGCCGCCGGGCTGGAGATTCCCACAATGCTGATTGCAGGTTACTTCGCCAAACGGTTGGGAAAACGCCTGTTAATGTGCATCGCCGTTGTCGCCGGACTGTGCTTTTATGCGGGTATGTTGCTGGCGCACGCACCGGCGACGTTGCTCGGCTTGCAGTTGCTGAACGCGATTTACATCGGCATTCTTGGCGGGATTGGCATGCTCTATTTTCAGGATCTGATGCCAGGCCAGGCGGGTTCAGCCACCACGCTGTATACCAATACCATTCGCGTCGGCTGGATCATTGCCGGTTCGTTGGCGGGAATCGCCGCAGAAATCTGGAATTATCATGCGGTCTTCTGGTTTGCGTTAGTCATGATTGTCGCCACCATGTTCTGCCTGGCGCGTATTAAAGATGTTTAACTTGCAAGCCTGATACTTTTACTCTTCGACACATTTCAGCGCAGAGTTTATCTCTGCGCAATGTTCATGCGCGGTCATTCATTGTCTTTTTCTCAATACGATATTCTGTAAGCGCCCTCCTACATAAAAGACCGGTTATTGAGAAAATTACGCCCATCAGTCCGCAAAGGACTAACACCAGCCGCATCTTATATTTTGGTGTAACAGCAACATCTATCACTTCAATGTTAGCATTATTTTTAACCGCCTCCGACAACAATGATAGCTTTGCATATGTTTCCGTTTTTAACATATTTTTATGCACGCCATAACGTTTAATGTCACCATCATCGATATACCATGCTGCCATTTTATCGACACTATTTTTCAGGGTGGAAATAATATTATTGACGCTTTCTTCCCTCCCCTGCGCCTTAAAAAAGACAAGCTGATTTTTCGCGTCAAAACTTATTTTATTTTTATATTCCGCAGGCAAGAAACGGCTAAACTGGTTAAGGATAACCGTTGTTTTACATTGAATATCATTAGTATAGCCACATAACGCATAGGTAGCAGGCGTATCCAGATTAGGTTTGATTGTCATACTCACAACCTTTGTATCATGCTGCACGCTCACAAAAACATAGCCAATGGCAACAAAAATAAAGGTAGCGATCATGATACTTAGCCATTTTCTTATAAGGAATAAGGAAACGTCGACTAAATCAATTTCACTATTTTCTCCCCGCATTTCACATCCCTTTTAAAACGCTAATAGTCAACCCGAATATTGAAATAACAAAAAGCAACACCAGCGTAAAAATAAACGCCCTGGCTGCGAACGTATATTTCTTCATAAGATAAAACCCACACATAAGAATTCGAGTATTTTAAAGGAAAATAACAACACATTCACACTGGTTATATCGATCGGTAAATACATCAATGATAGATATAAACTATCAAATTCACGATATCGATCGTTATAAATAATTAAAATCGATCAAAACCCCTCTTTTTAATAGAGAGAAACTATCATATAAATAAAATTGATCGTTTTTGTTTTGTGTGACGGTTTATTCGGTACACGCTCAGTCACCAACGGGGTTGAGCGGCGACATCTACCGCTTCAGAAGCCACGAAATAAGGGAAGCATGTATTACGCTATTTAATGGTAAAAGGAGGTAATTTGATGCGCAGCTTTTTCAGACTATTTCGGGATATAACATAAGCCCCTACGCATTTATCAAAAGCGGCTTAGCTCATGGTAAAGTTTTCTGTTCGAGTTCCAGCAAATAAATAATGGCCTCTTCCCGGGTCGTTAAACACATGTCCCCTGTCGGTTGCAAACCAGAGCACACTTTTGGGCGTAAAGGCGAGCCAAAGATAAGGCACAAGTTATCTTCCGAAAGCTGCGCGCATCTGGTATTCATCGGCTTGCCATTCGGCATTCCGGGTATCGGCGACGAAATTGAAGGCGCAATACAGCAAGCGCCACAACCGCTACGACAGTCCATGCTCAGCCCCTCTATTTATAACCAAATGAAAGATAACAGAATTTGTCCAAAGAAAAATCCAGATTTAAAATGTGGACGTCATCATGATCAGGCCTGCCCTCAGACATTCCGAAGACAAGGCTGGAAACAGAAGGGACAACACAGCACACTTCCCCCTCCAGGCGACATGCCATCGCCTATTCTCGTTGAACGCGGGGCGGAAAGCGGGCGAACAGTATCACCTTTTTTGCACCAGCAAAAGTGACAATTCCACTTGCCTGGACGGCCCGGCGCGAGTAGTTTTACGCGATATTTTAGATAATCTCTACAACAGGATCTCCTCGATGCCAAGAGCGAACGAAATCAAAAAAGGTATGGTACTGAACTACAACGGCAAATTGCTGATTGTGAAAGATATCGACATTCAGTCGCCTACCGCCCGTGGCGCCGCCACACTGTATAAAATGCGTTTTTCTGATGTCCGCACCGGTCTGAAAGTGGAAGAACGTTTCAAAGGCGACGATATCGTTGATACCGTCACCCTGAGCCGTCGCGGCGTTGACTTTTCTTATGTCGATGGCAACGAATATGTGTTCATGGATAAAGAAGACTATACGCCGTATACCTTCACCAAAGATCAGATTGAAGAAGAGTTGCTGTTTATGCCTGAAGGCGGAATGCCGGATATGCAGGTTCTGACCTGGGACGGCCAACTGCTGGCGCTAGAGCTTCCGCAGACCGTGGATCTGGAAATCGTCGAAACCGCGCCGGGTATTAAAGGAGCGTCCGCCAGCGCACGTAACAAACCCGCGACATTAAGCACCGGTCTGGTGATTCAGGTTCCCGAATACCTGAGCGCAGGTGAGAAAATCCGCATTCATATCGAAGAGCGCCGTTATATGGGGCGCGCGGATTAAGTTTCGCATTTTTCGGCTGCGCCCTGGGGCGCAGCCTGACCCTTTTCTTTATTGACTGTTCTGCGCCAGGAAAGAGAAACGTTAAAAATTTAACATTTTCTGCTCTTAAGATGGCAGAAGCACGACTTCGTCAACTCAGCGCTTCTCTTTTTCACGTTTATTCGCCAGGATTATTAAAGTTGTTATGTTGTATCAATATTCTGGAGCTGACGTGACCAAAACCAATCTTATTACTGGATTTCTCGGTAGCGGAAAAACCACCTCTATCCTTCATTTATTAGCCCATAAAGATCCGGCTGAAAAGTGGGCCGTCTTGGTCAATGAATTTGGCGAAGTGGGTATTGACGGCGCGCTGCTTGCCGACAGCGGCGCACTGCTAAAAGAGATCCCCGGCGGCTGCATGTGCTGCGTCAATGGATTGCCTATGCAGGTGGGGCTCAACACGCTGCTACGCCAGGGCAAACCTGACCGGTTGCTGATTGAACCAACCGGACTGGGGCACCCAAAACAGATTCTGGATTTATTAACTGCGCCGGTTTATGAGCCGTGGATTGATTTACGCGCTACGCTCTGCATCCTTGACCCTCGCCTGCTACTGGACCAACAGAGCGTCGCCAATGAAAATTTCCGCGATCAGCTCGCCTCAGCCGATATTATCATCGCCAATAAAACCGATCGCGCCACGGCGCAGAGCGATGCCGCCCTGCAACAGTGGTGGCGACAGTACGGCGGCGATCGCCAACTGATTCATGCCGAACATGGACAGATAGACGGTAAGCTTCTGGATTTACCGCGACAAAATCTGGCGGAACTGCCAGCCAGCGCCGCGCACTCTCACACTCATGCCGGTAAAAAAGGACTCGCCGCGCTAAATCTGCCCGCCCAGCAGCGCTGGCGACGCAGCCTCAATAGCGGACAAGGTCATCAGGCCTGCGGCTGGATTTTCGATGCCGATACCGTGTTTGACACCATTGGCCTCCTCGAATGGGCTCGTCTGGCGCCGGTGGGCCGGGTGAAAGGCGTTATGCGCATACAAGAGGGGCTGGTACGCATCAATCGCCAGGGCGATGACCTGCACATCGAAACACAGAGTGTCGCGCCGCCGGATAGCCGGGTTGAACTTATCTCAAGCACAGAAACCGACTGGAATACGTTACAGACGGCCTTGTTGAAGCTTCGTTTAGCGACGCACGCGTAAGGTTGCCACCGTTTAAAAACTATGGCGAAATGACGATGAAAACCCGCTATTCCTTGATAATTCTGCTTAATGCCGCCGGTCTGGCGCTGTTTTTGTCATGGTATCTCCCCGTCAATCACGGTTTCTGGTTCACCATTGATTCCGGCATATTCCACTTCTTTAACCAGAAACTGGTGGAAAGCCACGCGTTCCTCTGGTGGGTCGCTATTACCAATAATCGGGCGTTTGATGGATGTTCGCTGCTGGCGATGGGCGGACTGATGCTCAGTTTCTGGCTAAAAGAAGACGCGTCGGGTCGGCGGCGCATTGTGATAATCGGATTGGTCATGCTGCTAACAGCGGTGGTGCTTAACCAACTCGGTCAGGCGCTGATCCCCGTCAAGCGCGCCAGCCCAACGCTCTCTTTTGAGCATATTTATCGCGTCAGCGAGTTGCTGCACATCCCGACAAAAGACGCGTCAAAAGACAGTTTCCCAGGCGATCACGGTATGATGCTGCTGATATTTTCCGCCTTTATGCTGCGTTATTTCGGCAAAACGGCGGGGATTATCGCCCTTATTATATTTGTGGTTTTCGCGTTTCCGCGCGTTATGATTGGCGCTCACTGGTTCACCGATATTGTGGTCGGGTCGCTCACGGTTATTTTGATTGGCCTCCCCTGGTGGCTGATGACCCCGCTCAGCGACCGGGCGATAGCGCTTTTTGAGAATTATCTCCCGGGCGGAAATAAACAAATTTTAAACAAATAACCCATGTAATTAACATTACCTTCAGCGATAGTTTTACATCGTTGAAGGTAATTTATGATGATATTCCCCCAGCCCATCATTTTTCTGTCATATTATTCCTCTGCAAAATGAACAGGTTGCACGATTTTTAAACGATCTGCGCTTAATTTGACCCGTGCTGATAGTTCACTTTTCGTATCATAAATTCTTATAAAAAATCACGCGAAATCGCTCGCAATGACAGCAACAATCGGGTAATCTCAAACTCGTTTTGCCTCGCCAGATAATTATTCTCATTGCGAATAAATTTGTGCGTTCCGCCACAGATTTGTGCACAAAGAATTGTCTCAAGCTGTGCAGGTAATTAGTCTCATCACGTTTGGCATTTTTATAACGATATTTATCGTTAAGGACTTCAAGGGAAAACAAACAACATGGTCAAATCTCAACCGATTTTGAGATATATTTTGCGCGGGATTCCTGCGATTGCAGTTGCGGTTCTGCTTTCTGCTTGTAGCACAACCACCAATACCGCAAAGAATATGCATTCTGAGACGCATGCTGTGGGCAATAGCGATAGCTCTTCACTGCAAGCCTCTCAGGATGAATTTGAAAATATGGTGCGTAACCTCGACGTTAAGTCGCGGATTATGGATCAGTATGCTGACTGGAAAGGCGTGCGTTACCGCCTGGGCGGCAGCACTAAGAAAGGCGTCGACTGTTCCAGCTTTGTACAGCGCACCTTCCGTGAACAGTTTGGTTTAGAGCTTCCGCGTTCAACCTATGAACAGCAGGAAATGGGCAAAGCAGTTTCACGCAATAACCTGCGTACGGGCGATCTGGTTCTGTTCCGCGCCGGTTCCACTGGTCGTCATGTCGGTATTTATATCGGCAATAACCAGTTTGTCCATGCGTCTACCAGTAGCGGCGTCATTATCTCCAGTATGAACGAACCGTACTGGAAAAAACGCTACAATGAAGCGCGTCGAGTTCTGAGCCGCAGTTAATCTTCATCAGGCAGCACCTCCCTTGGCTTACCTGATGAGACGACATAAAAAGCACTGCTTCGGCAGTGCTTTTGCTTATTATCCCTTCTGAACCCATTTTGCCGAATGGCGACGTGTCGCCTCTTATCCAGCCTACCACACACGAACGTAGGCCTGATAAACATAGTGCCATCAGGCATTCAGGTCGTTTCCCCCAACGGCTACTGCGACAATACGCTTTCCTGCGCATCACAGAAAAGCATGACTATCCGGGGTAATCCAGGCTATAGTCTTATAAATCAACCAGATTAACCGGCATCCGCCTTTTCAGGTCACACCAGGAATTATGCTTACACGCGACTCCTCTTCCGGTCGGAAAATCCTGCTTACCTGTATCATTACGGGGATGGCAGCAGCATTACTTATTGGTAGCCTGCAATTTTTCCTGTCGTGGCATAAACGGGATGTTAAATACAATACGCTCCTTTCTGATGTACAACATTACCTGGCCAGCTATTTCGCCGACTTGAAAGCCACCACCGATATTCTTCAGCCGTTGACGATCAACACCTGTCAGCAGGTTGGCGCAGAACTTACCTCAAGAGCCGCTTTTAGCCTTAATGTCCGCGCCTTCTTATTGATTAAAGATAAAAAAGTGTTCTGCTCTTCCGCCACTGGCGCCATGAATATGCCGCTTCAGCAACTGGTACCGGATATAGATATCCGCAAAGACGTTGCTATGGCGATTCTGCCCGGCACGCCAATGATGCCCAACAAACCGACAATGGTGATTTGGTATCGGAACCCATTATTAAATGACAGCGGCGTATTCACATCGCTGAATATTAACCTGACGCCCTACTTACTCTATACCACGCGCCAGGACGATTTTAACGGCATCGCGCTGATTGTCGGCAATACCGCGCTGTCGACTTTTTCTTCGCGTCTGCTGACCGTCGCGGAGCTGCCGGGTACGCCATCACGACAGACAACTATCAACGGCCTGCCGCTTAAAATACAGCTTTATGCCGATAGCTGGACCTACAATGATTTATGGTATGCGTTGATGCTGGGCTGCATTAGCGGCATCGTAGCGGGGTTTATCTGTTACTTTATCTATGCCCTCAGGACGCGACCGGGCAAAGAGATTTTAACGGCGATCAAACACGAGCAGTTTTATGTGGTTTATCAGCCCGTCGTCGATACTCGTACGCTGAGCGTCACCGGGCTTGAAGTCTTACTGCGCTGGCGTCACCCTACGGCAGGCGAGATTCCGCCGGATGCCTTTATCCACTATGCCGAAGCGCAGCAACTTATCGTACCGTTAACGCAGCATCTGTTCGAGCTGATCGCCCGCGACGCGCCCACGCTACAGAAGGTGATGCCCGTCGGTGCCAAATTTGGCATTAACATCGCGCCGGAACATCTGCACAGCGACAGTTTTAAAGAGGATATGCACCGGCTCAGGGACGCCCTGCCCGCGCACCATTTTCATATCGTGCTGGAAATCACTGAACGCGATATGCTTCAGCAGTATGAAGCGGCCAAACTGTTCGAATGGCTGCATTCCGCCGGGTTTGAAATCGCTATAGATGATTTCGGTACAGGCCATAGCGCCCTGATTTATCTGGAGCGATTTACTTTAGATTATCTGAAAATCGATCGCGGCTTTATCCAGGCGATCGGCACGGAAACCGTCACGTCGCCGGTTCTGGATACCGTGCTGACGCTCTCCAGACGCTTGAATATGCTGACGGTGGCCGAGGGCGTTGAAACGCCGGAGCAGGCCCGTTGGCTACGCGATCACGGTGTTAATTACTTGCAGGGGTACTGGATTAGCCGTCCTTTACCCCTTAAAGATTTCGTGCTGTGGATGTCGGCGCCTTCCGTGCCTGAATGGTAGTCCCCTTACGGTTTTAACAGATTCACATCAGACGCAACGTCACTTATTATTCAGCGAAACGCCTGCCGGTTTGCAGCGGGCAATACGATAAGGAAACCGCCTTCAGATGATTGCGCGCGTAATGCTTCTGCTTGTCGCACTGGTTAGCGCTGGCGCCCAGGCCCAGGAAATCAAAGAAAGCTACGCTTTCGCCGTACTCGGCGAACCTAAGTATGCTTTTAACTTTGATCACTTTGATTATGTGAATCCTGCTGCGCCGAAAGGCGGTCAGATGTCGCTTTCCGCCATTGGTACGTTCGATAATTTCAATCGCTATTCGCTGCGCGGCAATCCCGGCGTACGTACCGAAGCCCTTTACGATACGCTTTTTACCACCTCGGATGATGAACCCGGAAGCTATTATCCGCTGATTGCCGACCATGCCCGCTATGCCGCCGACTATTCCTGGGTGGAAATCTCGATTAATCCCCGCGCTCGTTTTCACGATGGCACGCCCATTACCGCCCGCGATGTGGCCTTTACCTTTCATAAGTTTATGACCGAAGGCGTACCGCAGTTCCGTCTGGTCTATAAAGGTACTACCGTGAAGGCGATTGCGCCTTTAACCGTGCGAATTGAGCTGGCGAAGCCTGGTAAAGAAGACATGCTTAGTCTGTTTTCATTACCGATCATGCCCGAAAAATTCTGGAAAAATCACAAACTCAGCGATCCGCTTTCAACGCCGCCCTTAGCCAGCGGGCCATACCGGATTACTCAGTGGAAAATGGGCCAGTACATTGTCTATTCACGCGTCAAAAACTACTGGGCGGCTAATCTGCCGGTCAATCGTGGACGTTTTAACCTCGACACTATCCGCTACGATTACTACCTTGATGACAATGTCGCTTTCGAGGCGTTTAAAGCGGGCGCATTTGATCTACGGCTGGAAAACGACGCTAAAAACTGGGCAACGCGCTACATCGGTAAAAATTTCGATAATCATCACATCATTAAAGAAGAACAGAAAAACGAGTCGGCGCAGGACACACGCTGGCTGGCCTTTAATATTCAGCGCCCGGTATTTAAAGACCGACGGGTACGTGAAGCCGTCACCCTGGCCTTCGATTTTGAGTGGATGAATAAAGCGCTGTTCTATAATGCCTGGAGCCGAACCAACAGTTACTTCCAGAATACCGAGTACGCCGCCAGAAATTATCCTGACGCCGATGAGCTGGTATTACTCGCGCCGATGAAAAAAGATCTTCCTCCTGAAGTCTTCACTCAGATCTATCAGCCGCCGGTCTCTAACGGCGACGGCTACGATCGCGAAAATCTTCTTAAAGCTGACGCCTTGTTGACGCAGGCCGGATGGGTGATCAACGGACAGCAACGGGTCAATAGCGTCACCGGTAAGCCTCTGACGTTTGAACTTCTCCTTCCTGCCAGCAGTAATAGCCAGTGGGTTCTGCCCTTCCAGCATAATCTTCAGCGTCTGGGCATTACGATGACTATCCGCCAGGTTGATAATTCTCAACTCACCAACCGGATGCGTAGCCGCGACTATGACATGATGCCGAGGCTATGGCGGGCGATGCCCTGGCCCAGCTCCGATCTACAAATCTCATGGGCGTCGGAATACATTAACTCCAGTTATAACGCTCCCGGCGTACAAAGCCCGGTGGTGGATAAACTGATCGCGCAAATTATCGCAGCGCAGGGTGATAAAGCGAAACTGGTGCCGCTGGGACGGGCGCTGGATCGCGTGCTGACCTGGAACTATTACATGCTGCCGATGTGGTATATGGCGCAAGACAGGCTCGCCTGGTGGGATAAATTCTCCCATCCGGCGATTCGCCCGGTATATACCATCGGGTTAGATACCTGGTGGTATGATGTCAACAAAGCCGCCAAACTACCGGCAGCCAGGAGGTAGTAAGAATCAATGGGCGCCTATCTTATCCGCCGTCTGTTACTGGTGATCCCCACGCTATGGGCCATTATTACCATTAACTTTTTTATCGTGCAGATCGCTCCCGGCGGCCCTGTCGATCAAGCGATTGCCGCGATTGAATTTGGTCAGGGCGGCGCGTTGCCCGGTGCCAGCGGCGAAGGCGTTCGCGCCAGTCATGCGCAAACCGGCGTCGGCAATATCAGCGACAGCCATTATCGCGGCGGCCGCGGACTCGATCCGGAGGTGATCGCGGAGATCACCCATCGCTATGGCTTCGACAAACCGCTGCATGAGCGTTATTTCAAGATGCTACGGGACTATCTCTCTTTTGACTTCGGTGACAGTCTGTTTCGCAGCGCATCCGTACTGACGCTGATCAAAGATAGTCTTCCCGTCTCCATTACCCTGGGATTATGGAGCACGCTGATTATTTATCTGGTGTCTATCCCGCTGGGGATTCGCAAAGCCGTCCATAACGGCAGTCGCTTTGATGTGTGGAGCAGCGCGTTTATCATTATTGGTTATGCGATCCCCGCCTTTCTGTTCGCTATTTTATTAATCGTCTTTTTTGCCGGCGGCAGCTACTACGATATCTTTCCGCTACGTGGCCTGGTCTCCCCCAACTTTGACACATTACCGTGGTACCAAAAAATCACCGATTATTTGTGGCATATTACGCTGCCGGTGTTGGCGACCGTCATCGGCGGTTTTGCCGCCCTGACGATGCTGACGAAAAATTCGTTTCTCGACGAGGTGCGTAAACAGTATGTCGTTACCGCTCGCGCTAAAGGCGTGAGTGAAAAAAACATTCTCTGGAAACATGTTTTTCGTAACGCCATGCTGCTGGTGATCGCCGGGTTTCCCGCCACTTTTATCAGTATGTTTTTCACCGGCTCGCTGCTAATTGAAGTCATGTTCTCGCTCAACGGCCTGGGGCTGCTGGGTTATGAAGCAACCGTTTCGCGCGACTATCCGGTGATGTTCGGCACGCTTTATATCTTTACCCTGATTGGCTTATTACTGAATATCCTGAGCGATATCAGCTATACGCTGGTCGATCCACGCATTGATTTTGAGGGACGATAATGCCGCGATTAAGCCCGGTCAATCAGGCCCGCTGGGCGCGTTTCCGCCATAATCGCCGGGGCTACTGGTCACTATGGATTTTCCTGATCGTGTTCAGCCTGAGCTTATGCGCGGAACTGATTGCTAACGATAAGCCATTGCTGGTGCGCTATGAAGGCCAGTGGTATTTTCCGCTGGTAAAAAATTACAGCGAGCGCGATTTCGGCGGCCCGCTGGCGACAACGGCAGATTATCAGGACCCCTGGCTACAACGGCAGCTTGAGAATCGGGGCTGGGTGTTGTGGGCCCCCGTACGCTTTGGCGCCAATACCATTAATTTTGCCACCACGCAGCCTTTCCCCTCCCCGCCTTCGGCGAAAAACTGGCTGGGCACCGATGCGAATGGCGGCGACGTTTTCGCCCGCATCCTGTACGGCACCCGCATTTCTATTTTATTCGGTCTGATGTTAACGATTTGCTCCAGCGTCATGGGCGTACTGGCGGGCGCGCTACAGGGCTATTATGGCGGCAAAGTCGATTTATGGGGGCAACGCCTCATTGAAGTCTGGTCGGGAATGCCGACCCTGTTTCTGATTATTTTACTTTCCAGCGTAGTGCAGCCTAACTTCTGGTGGTTGCTGGCCATAACCGTACTGTTTGGCTGGATGAGTCTGGTGGGCGTGGTGCGCGCCGAGTTTTTACGGACCCGCAATTTTGACTATATCCGCGCCGCGCAGGCGCTTGGCGTCAGTGATCGTGACATTATCCTGCGCCATATGTTGCCTAATGCGATGGTCGCTACCCTGACATTTTTACCGTTTATTTTATGTAGCTCCATCACCACCCTGACGTCGCTGGATTTTCTGGGATTTGGTCTGCCGCTTGGCTCCCCTTCTCTCGGCGAACTTCTTTTACAGGGGAAAAACAACTTACAGGCTCCCTGGCTGGGGATCACCGCCTTTCTGTCTGTCGCCATTCTGCTATCGCTGCTGATTTTTATCGGCGAAGCGGTACGCGACGCCTTTGATCCTGCTAAGGCGGTATAAGATGACATCTCCATTGCTTGCGATTGAAAATTTATCGGTAGGTTTCCGTCAGCAACAGCACGTACGTCCTGTCGTTAACGCCATTTCGTTACAGGTGAACGCCGGGGAAACGCTGGCGCTGGTCGGCGAGTCCGGGTCAGGAAAAAGCGTGACGGCGCTTTCCATTCTGCGTCTTTTGCCTACCCCTCCCGCCGTCTACCTCTCCGGCGATATTCGCTTTCACGGCGAATCATTGCTTCATGCCAGCGAGCAGACGCTACGCGGCGTGCGCGGCAATAAAATCGCCATGATTTTTCAGGAACCGATGGTTTCACTTAACCCGCTGCATACGCTGGAAAAACAGCTCTATGAAGTGCTGTCGCTCCATCGGGGAATGCGTCGGGAGGCGGCAAGGGCGGAGATGATCGGTTGTCTGGATCGGGTCGGTATCCGCCAGGCGAGCCAGCGTCTGCGCGATTATCCGCATCAGCTTTCCGGCGGCGAACGCCAGCGCGTCATGATAGCCATGGCGCTGTTAACACGGCCGGAATTACTGATCGCCGATGAGCCGACCACCGCCCTCGACGTCTCCGTACAGGCGCAGATTTTATCTCTACTGCGGGAACTCCAGCGCGAGCTCAATATGGGATTGCTGTTTATCACCCATAACCTCAGCATTGTAAAAAAACTGGCGGATTCGGTGGCGGTAATGCAACACGGCAAGTGCGTAGAGAACCAACGCGCCGACACGCTGCTCTCCGCGCCGACCCATCCGTACACGCAAAAACTACTCAACAGCGAACCCACAGGCGATCCGGTTCCGCTCCCCGCCGGGCAGATGCCGTTGCTGGAGGTGGACAGGCTGCGCGTCGCCTTCCCGATCCGCAAAGGCATTCTGAAGCGCGTCGTGGATCATAATGTGGTGGTTAACAATATCAGTTTCACCCTGCATCCAGGCGAAACGCTGGGTCTGGTCGGCGAGTCAGGATCGGGAAAAAGCACCACCGGTCTGGCGCTGTTACGGCTTATCCGCTCCGAAGGCCGCATCGTGTTTGACGGTCAATCGCTGGATACGTTAAACCGCCGCCAGCTTTTACCTGTTCGCCACCGTATCCAGGTCGTATTCCAGGACCCAAACTCATCGCTAAACCCGCGTTTAAACGTGTTGCAAATTATCGAAGAAGGCCTGCGCGTCCACCAGCCTACGCTTTCAGGCGCGCAGCGCGAACAGCAGGTAAAAGCGGTCATGATGGAAGTCGGCCTGGACCCGGAAACGCGGCATCGTTACCCCGCTGAGTTTTCCGGCGGCCAGCGTCAACGTATCGCCGTCGCCAGGGCGCTGATTTTAAAACCGTCGCTTATTATTCTGGATGAACCGACCTCATCGCTGGATAAAACCGTTCAGGCGCAGATTCTTGCCCTCCTGAAATCGCTCCAGCAAAAGCACCGTCTGGCCTATATCTTCATTAGCCACGATCTGCATGTAGTACGCGCGCTGTGCCATCAGGTTATCGTGCTGCGACAGGGGGAGGTGGTTGAACAGGGGCAATGCGAGCGCGTGTTTACCGCACCGCAACAGGCCTATACGCGTCAGCTACTCGCGTTAAGCTGACGCCTAAAAAGGATTATTGTTAGAAAAAGGTTCCGCTATCGCCACGCCGAAATTTTTCAGCCGACAGGTGGCGGCAAACTCATCCTGACGATTAACGAACAGGCACGGTTCCCCTTCGCACTCCAGCACGGAGCAAGGAACTTCAATATCGCTTAGCGCCTGGCTGAGCTTATGCATAACTGACCACGCGCTATCGCCTGCCGGACTCAACAGTTTAAGCGCCACCAGACTATTCTCGGTGCTCTGCCCGTTTTGCGGAATCGGTTCAACCTTTGACCCCGCAAAACCCGCCGACCAGCGATAGTTTTGCGGCAGACGGTGAACAATTGAGAGCTGTAATGTATTCACTTTCTTTCCCCGGAAGCACAATTACTTCACAATTTAATTACATTTATATTAACACATCATTGACAACCCGTCCTTAAACAGATTGCTAACGCCCTACTCTCCGTCAGTGGCTCTACAGCAAGCGGGAGTTAAAATAGTTTTACCGACGCGGAGATAGCGGCGGGCTATATGTACCCGTTTCTGCGATCTAACTCAACCTTTTTAACTACAATGATGTGACTTTTTACATAAATTGATTTTACATAAAATAAACATAAATGAGGAAAATGATGAATTGGTAATTGATATGCATCAACTATGAAAGCCGTTTGGCTTTGCCATCGTCTAGCGGATAGCGCCCCCCAACGCCGCCTGCGCATTTTTCGGCGCCATTGAGGGACACCGCGCCCGTCACCGTTTTTTGGGACGGCTGGCGTAGAGATAAAACAGAATGGAACAGGCGGCGCAAAGCGCAATCGACCAGATCATCGGCCACGCACTGGTAAAGGTAGCCAGCGACAGCAACGCGCCGACGATAGCGCCAATACCAAAGCGGAAAGTGCCCGCCAACGAAGACGCCGTTCCGGCCATATGCGGAAACTCATCCAAAATGACCGCCATCGCATTGGACGAAACCATCGACACACAGCCGACAAACGCCGCAACGCCGACCACCAGCGCCCAGAATCCAATGCCCATCAGCGCGCTGAAAACCATCCACACCGCCATCGCAAACTGAATCCATAGCCCGGCCCGAAACATGTTTAGCGCCCCTACCCGTCTGACAAAACGGCTGTTGATAATCGTCATCACAAACAGAAATACGATGTTCAACGCGAAGTAGTAGCCGAAATCCTGTGGCGGAACATGATTAATTTCGATATAAACAAACGGCCCCGCGCTCAAAAAAGAGAACATACCGGCAAAACTAAACCCGCTCGCCAGCATATAGCTCAGTACGCGTTTGTGGCGAAACAACGCGGCAAAGTTACCTATTGTGGTACGAATATGAAAAGGCTGACGCCGCTCAACGGGCAGCGTCTCTTTAATCAGAGCAAAGATCATGACTGACGCCAGAATCGCCGCAATGGCCAGTATCCAGAAGATATAGTGCCAGCTTAACCATACCAACACCCAGCCGCCGACAATGGGCGCCATTAATGGCGCTATCGTAGTGACCAGCATGACAAATGACATCATGCGCGAAAACTCTTCCTTTGGATAAATATCCCGCATCAGCGCATTGATGACGACGCTTGCCGCTGCGGCCGCCAAACCGTGAAAGAAACGCATCACGATCAGTTGATCGATAGTCTGCGCCAACGCACAGGCAACCGCCGCCGCGGCAAATACCAGCGTCCCGCCCAGGATGACCGGCTTACGCCCGAGGCTATCCGCCATCGGTCCATAGATAAGCTGACCCAGCGCAAACCCCAGAATATAGGTGCTGAGCGTCATCTGCGCGCTACCGGCAGGCACGCCGAATTGCGCAGAAATCACCGGCAGCGCTGGAAGATACATATCAATCGACAGCGGCATTAACATGGCCAACAGGCCAAGAATAAAGACAATGGCAAAGGAAGAGTGCTGCCGGGTGGTCACATCGAACTCCTGAATTTAACGAGATAGTTAGCCGACGCTGGCGATTTCTTCTTCAGTCAACGGGCGGTACTCGCCGGGAGCCAGATTCTCATCCAGCGTAATGGCGCCAATCCGTTCGCGGTGCAGTTCCACAACGCGATTGCCTACTGCGGCAAACATCCGCTTCACCTGATGATAACGGCCTTCGCTGATGGTCAGACGGACCTGCACAGGCGTTATCACCTCCAGCGTAGCGGGTTTAGTGAGATCTTTTTCATTATGCAACTGCACGCCTTTCGCAAATTGCGCTGCCGTATCGTCGGCCACCGGCGACTCCAGGGTCACCAGATAGGTTTTTTCACAGTGATGGCGCGGCGACGTAATGCGGTGCGACCATTGACCGTCATCTGTCATTAACACCAGACCGGTAGTATCAATATCCAGACGTCCTGCGGCATGCAGCTTATACGCCACCGGCTCATCCAGGAAATACAGCACCGTTGGATGATCGGGATCATCGGTTGAACAAACGTATCCCTGCGGCTTGTTAAGCATAAAATAGCGTGGCCCGTGTTGCTGCGCTAAGGGATTGCCGTCATACGCAACCGCATGTTCCGGGAGCAGTTTGAAGGCCGCATTTTTAATGATGTCGCCATCGACGGTAACGCGGTTACCACGAATTTCACGCCCGGCAATAGCGCGGCTGACGCCAAGCTGCTGAGCGATAAATTTATCAAGTCGCATGTGTGTGATTTAGCCTGTAATAATACGGAAATCGGGCATTCTACCCGAAAAAAGGGAATTGCTATCCGCTCAGTATAGCGGGCTAACTATATCCCTCAAGGGAAATGATTCATGGCATACTATTCCCGGAACCGTTTAACGTAGTGAGACCATGATTTTTACACTCCGCCCCTACCAGCAAGAAGCCGTAGACGCCACGCTCAGCCACTTTCGCCGCCACCGTACGCCCGCCGTGATTGTTCTGCCGACCGGCGCGGGTAAAAGCCTGGTGATCGCCGAACTGGCGCGCGTCGCCCGCGGACGGGTACTGGTGCTGGCGCATGTGAAAGAGCTGGTCGCGCAGAACCACGCCAAATATTGCGCGCTGGGGCTGGAAGCGGATATTTTCGCCGCCGGACTCAAACGTAAAGAGAGTCAGGGCAAAGTCGTGTTCGGCAGCGTACAGTCGGTGGCGCGTAATCTTGACGCCTTCCAGGAGGAGTTTTCGCTGTTGATTGTCGATGAATGCCACCGCATCGGTGACGATGAAGACAGTCAGTATCAGCAAATCCTCACTCACCTGAGTAAAGTTAATCCTCACTTACGTCTGCTTGGGCTAACCGCCACGCCTTTTCGCCTCGGAAAAGGCTGGATTTATCAATTTCATTATCACGGTATGGTGCGCGGCAACGACAACGCTCTGTTTCGCGACTGTATTTATGAACTGCCGCTGCGCTATATGATTAAACACGGCTATCTGACGCCGCCTGAGCGGCTTGATATGCCAGTGGTCCAATACGATTTCAGCCGCCTGCAGGCCCAAAGCAATGGGCTGTTCAGCGAAGCCGACCTGAACCGCGAGCTGAAAAAGCAGCAGCGGATTACGCCGCACATCATCAGCCAGATTATGGAATTTGCGCAAACGCGCAAAGGCGTGATGATTTTCGCCGCCACGGTCGAACATGCGAAAGAGATTGTCGGTCTGCTTCCGGCGGACGACGCGGCGCTGATTACCGGCGATACGCCAGGGCCCGAGCGCGATGCGCTGATTGATAATTTCAAGGCGCAGCGTTTTCGCTATCTGGTTAACGTCTCGGTGCTGACCACCGGCTTTGACGCCCCACACGTTGATCTCATCGCGATTCTACGTCCCACCGAGTCAGTTAGTCTTTACCAACAAATTGTCGGGCGTGGTCTGCGCCTTGCGTCGGGAAAGACCGATTGCCTGATTCTTGATTACGCTGGCAACCCGCACGACCTGTATGCCCCGGAGGTCGGTAGCCCGAAGGGAAAAAGCGATAACGTCCCTGTCCAGGTATTTTGTCCGGCCTGCGGCTTTGCCAACACCTTCTGGGGGAAAACCACTGCCGACGGCACGCTGATTGAACACTTTGGCCGTCGCTGCCAGGGCTGGTTTGACGATGACGACGGCCATCGCGAGCAGTGCGATTTTCGCTTTCGCTTCAAAAACTGCCCGCAGTGTAATGCCGAAAACGATATTGCCGCCCGACGCTGCCGGGAATGTGACGCCATTCTGGTCGACCCGGACGATATGTTAAAAGCGGCGCTCAGGCTCAAGGATGCGTTAGTCCTGCGCTGTAGCGGAATGACGATGCAGCATGGGCAGGATGAGAAAGGCGAATGGCTGAAAATCACTTACTATGACGAGGACGGCGCGGATGTCAGTGAGCGCTTCCGCTTGCACACGCCCGCCCAGCGTACCGCTTTCGAACAGCTATTTATTCGCCCGCATACCCGCACGCCCGGCGTTCCTTTACGCTGGATCACGGCGGCGGATATTGTCGCGCAGCAGGCGCTGTTGCGGCATCCCGACTTTGTGGTCGCGCGGATGAAAGGCCAGTACTGGCAGGTGCGTGAAAAAGTGTTCGACTATGAAGGCCGCTTCCGCCGGGCGCACGAATTACGTGGTTAATTGTACTTTTCATTGATGTAACGGCGATTTGAGTATAGAATCCCGCCCGCCTTTGCATACGCAAAGCAGATCACTTACCTGTTGCTGGGTCGCCTGTAGCAGGAATTATTAAAGAGAGATTTAAATGTTTACTATCAACGCAGAAGTACGTAAAGAGCAGGGTAAGGGTGCGAGCCGCCGCCTGCGCGCCGCTAACAAGTTCCCGGCAATCATCTACGGCGGTTCTGAAGCCCCGATTGCTATCGAACTGGACCACGACCAGGTGATGAACATGCAAGCTAAAGCTGAATTCTACAGCGAAGTTCTGACCCTCGTTGTTGACGGTAAAGAAGTAAAAGTTAAAGCTCAGGCTGTACAGCGTCACGCTTACAAACCGAAGCTGACTCACATCGACTTCGTTCGCGCGTAATCGCCTGGAAGTTGAAGAAAAACCCCGCCCCGGCGGGGTTTTTTTATGGAATTTAGTTCGCGGTAAAGATGAATCACACTTGCCGGATAAGGCGTTTCCTCCCCCATCCGGCAAGCGACTTTATTTCCCGCCCGACGTGCGTCGCTGCAACTGATCGCGCAAATTCGGCGGCGTCCCTTTGATAGTCAGGGTATCGGTCGCCGGGTCCCAGAAAATCCGCTCGCCCAGCAGCATCGCATCAAAGTTAATCGTTAACCCGCCGCCGCTGCCGGCATATTTGGTTAACTGGCGTAGCGTACTGCGATCTGCCGGGAAGCTCTCTTCCAGCTCATAGCCTTTTTCGGCGGTAAATTCGCTGAAGCTGACTTCACTGACGCCGGAAAGCTCTTTAGACAGCGATTCCAGCTCAATCTCTTCCCCGGCTTGTAACTGCTCGTTGCAATAGCTGTACACCTGCTGGCGCACGTTCTGACGTTCTGCTTTATCCAACTGCGCTTCTGCGGTGAAATCATCCACTGCCTGCAACAGGCCGCGATTCTGCGCTTTGGCGTTCAACCCTTCGCTGGCGCCGAGGAAATCCATAAAGAAGTCAGCGACCTTGCGCCCTACCCGACCTTTGAGAAACGTCAGATAGCGGGTCGATTGCGGATTAGTTTCCCACTCGGTAAGATCGATACGCGCCACGATATCCGCATGGTTAATATCAAGATAATGCGTCGGGTTAATGTCCAGATTTTCATTGACCCGCATACTGCTCAGGTTGTTCAGTACCGTAACCAGCAGATACTCCACCGCCAGGTAACGATAATGGCAGAACAATACAATGCCGCCGTCCGCAAAGGGATATTTCGCCAGTTCGTCACGCAGGCGTCCGGTCGCCGCCCGGCTAAAGGCAAGAAAATCTTCTTCCCCCTGACGTTGCAACCGCAGCGCTTGCGCCAGTTCACTCTCTTCGCTAAACAGGCCATACGCCTTATTCTTGGCGCTATAGACCCGATGCAGTTCAGCCACCATCTCGACAACGGTGGTTGTCGGCTCCAGCAATGAATCGCGCAAGACCAGCTCAAGATTTTGCTCATCGCGCTTGATAAGCTGGTGCAGGGCAATCTGGTTGATATCCAGACTCATGATAAACTCTCCTTTAAGACCGGGCGGTATTCAACCACCGCCTGCCGGAAGACGCAAGCAATCGCCCTGTCATTTCAGGCGTTATCCGTAACGCGAATGATTTAGGGGATAAAAATGCAGAAAAAAAACTGTTGCTACGGTAATATGTTGCCCTTTCATGAACAAACAGATTTTGATTTATGCCACAACTCTCCCGCTATAGTGATGAACATGTTGAACAACTGCTGAGCGAACTGCTCAGTGTACTGGAAAAACATAAGGCGCCGACCGATCTTTCCCTGATGGTGCTGGGAAATATGGTCACCAACCTTATCAACACCAGCGTTGCGCCGGCTCAACGCCAGGCGATTGCGAACTCTTTTGCCCGCGCCTTGCAGTCTTCGATTAGCGAAGACAACGCGCACTAAAAAGCCGACTCCGGAGAAACAAGCGACAGGTATGGTAACTCATCGTCAGCGCTACCGTGAAAAAGTCTCCCAGATGGTTAGCTGGGGGCACTGGTTCGCTCTGTTCAATATACTGTTGGCTACGTTGCTCGGCAGCCGTTACCTGTTTGTCGCCGACTGGCCGACAACGCTTGCGGGTCGCATATACTCCTACCTGAGCATTGTCGGGCACTTTAGCTTTCTGGTGTTCGCCACCTATTTGCTTATTCTTTTTCCGCTCACGTTTATCGTGATGTCCCAGCGGCTGATGCGGTTTTTATCAGCCATTCTGGCGACCGCAGGTATGACGTTGTTGCTTATCGACAGCGAAGTCTTTACCCGTTTTCACCTGCATCTTAATCCCATTGTCTGGGAGCTGGTCATCAACCCTGACCAGAACGAAACGGCGCGCGACTGGCAGCTTATGTTTATTAGCGTGCCGGTTATCTTATTGATTGAGATGCTATTTGCGACATGGAGTTGGCAAAAGTTGCGCAGTCTCACGCGCCGCCGCCATTTCGCAAGGCCGCTTGCGGCATTCTTTTTCGTCTCCTTTATCGCATCGCATCTTATCTACATCTGGGCAGACGCTAATTTTTACCGGCCGATTACCATGCAGCGGGCAAACCTGCCGCTCTCTTATCCGATGACGGCGCGACGTTTTCTTGAAAAACACGGTCTGCTGGATGCGCAGGAATATCAGCGCCGTCTGGTAGAGCAAGGCAATCCGGAAGCGGTCTCCGTACAGTACCCGCTCAGCAATTTGCACTATCGCGATATGGGCACCGGTCAGAATGTGCTGCTCATTACCGTAGACGGCCTGAACTATTCTCGCTTTGAGAAGCAGATGCCGGAGCTGGCTAAATTTGCCGAACAAAACATCGACTTCACCCGTCATATGAGTTCAGGGAATACCACTGATAACGGTATTTTCGGCCTGTTCTATGGCATATCGCCAGGCTATATGGATGGCGTGTTATCCACCAGAACGCCTGCGGCGCTCATTACCGCGTTGAATCAGCAAGGCTACCAACTGGGACTGTTTTCTTCGGATGGTTTCGCCAGCCCGCTTTACCGTCAGGCATTACTGTCCGATTTCTCGATGCCGACAGCGCAGACGCAGTCTGATGCGCAAACGGCCAGCCAGTGGATAGACTGGCTTGGGCGCTACGCACAGGAAGATAACCGCTGGTTCTCATGGGTATCGTTTAACGGTACTAACATTGATGACAGTAATCAGAAGAATTTTGTTAAGCGTTACGCCAGCGCCGCCAGCGACGTGGATGCGCAAATCAATCGGGTTCTGAACGCGCTGCGAGAGGCCGGTAAATTCGACAATACCGTCGTGATCATTACCGCAGGACGCGGCATACCGTTGACGCCGGAAGAAAATCGCTTCGACTGGTCGCAAGGTCATCTGCAAGTACCGCTGGTGATCCACTGGCCGGGGACGCCTGCGCAGCGTATTAATGCGCTTACCGATCATACCGATGTAATGACCACGTTGATGCAACGCCTGTTACATGTCAGCACGCCAGCGAACGAATATTCACAGGGCCAGGACATCTTTACCGTTCCACGTCGCCATAACTGGGTAACGGCGGCAGACGGCAGTACGTTGGCAATCACGACGCCGCAAATGATCCTGGTGCTCAATAATAACGGTCATTATCAGACCTATAATTTACACGGCGAGAAGATCAAAGATCAGAAGCCGCAGCTCAGTCTGCTGCTGCAAGTGCTAACAGAAGAGAAACGTTTTATCGCTAACTGATTAATTATAAATCAGTTAGCACCGTTTCCCCTTGCATTCGCGTTGGAAAGAGGTAGTATTAGCACCCACAAGTCGGCACGTAGCGCAGCCTGGTAGCGCACCGTCATGGGGTGTCGGGGGTCGGAGGTTCAAATCCTCTCGTGCCGACCAAAATTCCCCTTAAAAACCAGCCTCTCAGGGCTGGTTTTTTTATGCCTGCAATTAAAAAGTTAGCTGATGCCAGAGACGTTATTTTGCATGAACTGATTTTGCATGAACTGATCGGACATCTTTCCTGTGCAGTGGTCACAGTAAAGTCAATGCAGGCAAATAACGTAAACCATGTTTGTACTAAAACAGAAAAAGCGCATCTACACCCTATGCTGGAAGAAATGTTCGCAGTGGCAGGTAAATGAGTAAGCAATCTGTTGCAGCAATAATAAAACGTTCTGGTAAGGTAAATGGCTTACCACTTCTTTGTCACTAACAATTAGCCTCCCTGTCGCCATAGGGCCGATAACGATCGGCTAGTCACAACACGTTTTTGTAGACAACGTACTGTGATTAATTACTCCTTCAGCCAGCAACTCGCTAATTGTTATTCAACTTTAGAAATTATAACTAATTGAAGCACCTACAAAATTATGCCCTGAATTTTTATCCGTGAGTGATCCATTCGAGAAATGCCGAATATAAGCTTCTGTAGAAAAAGCCCCAAAGTTCCAACCAAGAAACGCTTTTTCCCCAAAGGTAAATGCAGAATTGACACGCATATCATCTCGCGACTTAGATTTTATATAAGCCCCCAGACCAATACCGGTATAGATACCAGCGAAATGAACCAGCGCCACATCCTTCGAGATACCCAATACGCCCTGGTTATATTTATTGCAGGGAACGCTGCCAGAATGTTTACTGCAATCATCGTTCCCCTTAGCCTTAAATCCTCCTAACTCCAGATTATTTCTTGCCTGTAAAAAGAAAAAATCGCTGGGTTCACTGTATGTCAGAAAAGCCGTATATAAGTGCTCAACCCCTCCTCTCCTTATACTTTCTCCCCCAGCAAAAGAGATCTGATGTTTTTTTCCCTTACCAAAAAAAACATTATCATTAGCAGAACATGCGAATGCACAAAGTAATAATATATATATAAATATTCTCTTCATATACACTCCATCACCATTTCAATGTCAATAGCTATTTTTAACCGACTAATATATTTAAAATTTTCTACGCCACGCTTACGCTCACAGAAACGGCTGATATAGCATCCAGTATTAATATTATTTTCATAATTACTCCAACCAGCATTTTTGATGCAAACAGGCTGGACATGGGCTGTGTGCAGAAATCAAAACATACTCACTACGCTTTCCCCTTGAGTCGCCCCAATGGGTGCTCAAAACGCCGCGAGTGTTGTTCAGGCACATCCAGGATAAGTTATAAGTGAACGACTCTCATTCCTGACCACATTTTCATTTATGATAAGAATATCGTCAGAATCTCTTTATCGCATAAAAATATCTCTACTATTGACTTGATATTTAATTTAACAGATGTCGCGGTTTATTCGTTCTGCTCAGATGTATTTCATTGACATTAATAAAACAATAAATAAATTCAATTAAAATAATTTGTTAATAATGACAAACTTTAGACACTATGACTTTTAATAAGGAATTTCCTGCCAGTAAAGATAGTCTGGGCTTACGGGTGCAAGGGCGCAGCTACATATGCCATACTTCTGTTATGTCACATTGTCCGAAAAAAGCGTCCAGACCAGTATTCAACCTCAGGGAGTATTCTGTTTTCTCTCACAACGGGTTGTTTTATCCTTTCTATCGTTCAGCTAATTACTCGCCTGTCACAGGTTTTACTACTTACCCATGCACTAATTAGGGTAAAATTTACGCGCTTGACAATGTGGCAAATCTGGACGATTTCCGCGCTGAAAACAATAATCATTCTAATAAAACTCAGGAGATATAGCATGCCTGAAGTAACACCTTTTCAGGTGCTTATTGTGGACGACCATCCACTTATGCGGCGAGGTATTCGTCAATTACTGGAACTGGACCCGGCTTTTTATGTCGTTGCCGAAGCGGGTGACGGGGCGAGTGCGATCGATCTGGCGAATCGCATTGAGCCCGATCTGATCCTGCTGGATCTGAATATGAAAGGTCTGAGCGGGTTAGATACCCTGAACGCGCTACGCCGGGATGGTGTGACGGCGCAAATTATTATTCTTACCGTCTCGGATTCCGCCAGCGACATCTACGCGCTGATCGACGCCGGCGCCGACGGTTATCTGCTCAAAGATAGCGATCCGGAAGTGCTGCTGGAGGCCATTCGCAAAGGCGCTAACGGCGGTAAAGTCTTTAGCGATCGGGTCAATGAATATCTGCGTGAGCGCGAACGGTTTGGCGCGCAGGAAGATCCCTTTAGTATCCTGACCGAACGAGAGTTAGATGTCTTGCATGAGCTGGCGCAGGGGCTTTCTAACAAACAGATTGCGTCAGTACTGAATATTTCTGAGCAGACGGTTAAGGTGCACATTCGTAATCTGCTTCGCAAGCTAAACGTGCGCTCGCGCGTCGCGGCGACCATTCTATTTTTACAAACACGCGGAATGCAGTAACAAGCCAGGCCCGGTGGCGCCACGCCACCGGGCCGTCAGGGCATTATTTCTCCTGCGCCAGCCGGATACTGCGCTCTATCACCGCCCGCCG